>CANOMQ010000050.1 GCA_947567595.1 uncultured Lachnospiraceae bacterium
CTGTTCCGTCCATATAGTACCATCTGGAAAATTTAAATTCCTCCTCATAGGAATCCGTGATCCTGACAATATAACATTCATTTTCTTTTACCATCCCATTTGCAATATCCCTAGAAATTGCTGGCAATACTACCTCTTGAGGCTGAAAAATGTTTGCTTTTTTTGCAAGGAATAATCCTATAACGATTATTAAAAAACATCCCGCTAACATATATTTTTTCCTGTTCAAAATGTTCTCCCTCATTCGTCATATGTTCTTTCGTACTTCAGAAACCCTCTTTTTTCAGGCCATGTTCCTAAAATAATCTGCCAGTCACCACCAAGGTTATTTAGCATCGGATATTGCAGACAGCCCTTATCTGAATAACCATACTGAATTCCGTGTTCATCCTCTCTATCTCTGTCCTTTTTTCTTTCCTGTTTAATTTTCCATTCCTCCGAGACCGGATATACAATAATATTCTCTGCGATATATTTCGCAGTTTCCCGTTTATTCTCTCCCATTATTGACGTAATCAGTTCTGTAGAGCGCTCATCTAGAATATCATGGCATTTTGCTAGCGTCCCATTGACTATATCCGCAACAGATATATCAAAACGACGCCCTGGATTATTAAATGCTATATTTATCTCACCCATTGTTGCGTTCATAAAAATATAATTGGATCGTGCATTTTGATAGGCAAACACCACCCCACCTACTTTATTAACCCATTTTTGCGCAAAGCGAACTCCTTTTTTATCTGCGGTTCCTGTATTGCATGTAAAAAACCTAGTTACAACATCACTGCAAAAAGCTTTTTCATCCAATTCTTCAATCTCCGGTGTACGAAAATTGATCATATCTTCTACGTCTTCATTTTCATCTTCACATTCATTTTCATCTTCACCTTTTTTAATACTATTTAATTTATATGCAAAAGATAACTGCGTTTCCTCTCCCCCTGTAAATTTAGGTGTTTGACCATGAGCAAACACTGATAAATATTTGATTTTTGTTTTTTCTCTAAGTGTTCCACAACCATTCTGATCTTTCGTGTTGATATAATGAATAAATTCCATTCTATTTTCAACAAATTCTATATTTATACCTAAGTTCTCGGCAGTTTTAGAAAAGCGCTCTCTGTCATAATTTCTAGGGGGATATACATAATCATGCACAAATACAATCCATGTAATGTTCGCAGGATCAACTCCCTCAAGAATTAAATTGTCAATATCATGCAATGCTGTCTCTATAAACTGATATTTAAAACCTTCAACCTGCATACCGGATACGACAATCCATTCTTTTTCTTCCACCTGTGCTGCCCCCATGTCAACTGCACCGGTAGTTACTTTATTTAGCGCCACATTTGATTTAACCAAAAATCCATCATTTTCTGTCATTTCAATCGATATCCTGCCAACTTGCGCAGAACTATTCAGAAATCGAATATCTGTTTCTACCTGAATGATACTATCGTTTTTTGCGAAAGCTAATTGTGGTTGAGATGCCAATATCGACTGATATATTTGGCTTTGAAAATCATTGTTAAAATATGCCCTTCCTTTTTTTTCTTCTTTTATTGGTGGATCTGTGGAATTTGCCTTAATTTTTATCGCTTTCCCACTAAAATTGAGATTATCTGACAAGCTAAAATAAGTTTTTCCCATGACCGGCTTCCTTCCTGCTCATAATATGGAATGAGCAATTTTTAATCAACATCTCATCGGTAACTATTATATATACCGGCTTCTATATCGGACCGGCTAAATCCGTATCTTTCGTTAGTCCAATATCCCAGTTCATTTCTAGAGTAAAAAGGTAAGCCTATCCACCATTTATAGATCTCCAGCCGCTCAATACCATCTCCTTTGTCCTTTAACTCGCCTTTGACCATAAAAAAATCCCTGCAGTTCAGATCATCATATCCGTTATTCAAAACATCCACATCTAGGAGATACTCCGGTGAATTACCTTCAATATATATTTTCTTTTCTATATGACCATCCTCGAAATAACGCATCCTGCTGCTACTGTCTTTTACGGATTCCATATCATCATATACCAAAAACCATTCCAGTTCGCTTCCATTCCACCTGGAGCGAATTTTATAAAATCCGTCTTGTTTTAAGTAGTATTCACATGTTCTGTCCCAAGTCAAATCGTAAGTTTCCGTCGGATAGTAATCGCCCTGTTCCACATCGTATGTATCTAAATAATTTCCCGGGTAAAAAAAACGTTGTTCCTGCCGGTAATCTTCCTGTCCATAATCACGCTTTATTGGTTCTATCAAATACCATTCTTCTACGCAAAATACTGGTTTATTATAATCCTTAAAATAGTTTGTCAATTCATCATGAATATATCCTTTAACCAAAAAACTATTGCGCTCCGGTTCCATAAATATATATGATAATTCCTCATCTGGACCATGCCCTATTAAAAATATTGATTTTTTTTCTGTTCCGTCCATATAGTACCATCTGGAAAATTTAAATTCCTCCTCATAGGAATCTGTAATCCTGACAATATAACACTCATTTTCTTTTACCATTCCATTTGCAATATCCTTAGAAATTGCTGGCAATACTACCTCTTTAGGCTGAAAAATGTTTATTTTTTTGACCACGATTAAAACAATAATGATACCGATTATAAAAAAATATCCCGCTAATATATACTTTTTCCTATTCAAAACTTGCTCCCTCTATGACTTTAACGTCCTACATTTTTCAATCCAGGTGCTTAAAATAACCTGCCAGTCATCAAAAGAACGGAGTTTATCATAATGCTGCCAGTTCACCCATATGTTCACCATAATATATCTGTAAGTTTTCTTTTTTCCCTATACTGACAGTTAGTTCTTTAAAATATTCTTTTGCAATATTCCAATAGGATGAAAACAGCTCTCGTCTTAATGTCTCTGTTTCATATTTCTTGACCCTTACAAACTTTCTTTGCAATTCCTTTTGTAAAAACTCTTCTTGATCACTTACATACAGATATAGAAATTCAGGATACCAATACGTGGTTATCATATTTCTGTCGGCATATAGCAATTCATTGCAAAGACAAAATTCATACTCATAACTTCGAGTTACTATACTGCTCTGTAAATAACTAATAACCAAAAATAATTGTTCCCCTTGCTTTTCAAATGAGATATGGTCTTTTGCCATTGAAATAAGATTATTATCTAAATAGTTGCAAAATTTCAGGAGAATTTCTCTCCGATTTCTATTATAGTCTGTTTGGACTTTACTAATGTCCTTGTTAAAACGTTCATTCCACTTTGGAAGTATGTATTCTTTCATCTCAGTTAAGCGCTCCATATTAAAAACCTCTTTTAATATACTATTATTTTATTCTTGATAATTCCAATCAACTTATATTTGTGACAAAAAAACCTCTTTTAATGCCAACCCCACCGCATTTCTACGCAGTAAGCTTTCTGCTAAATCAAGGTTTACAATGGTATGCCTTTTTTCATTTTTCTTTATCCAAAATATATTTCTTTCTCCAATCCATTCAGGTATTTTTGTTCGTTGTATGTAATTTTGATTCTTTTGCACATAGAGCATATTAATTTGAACACTTTCTTCCATAATTGGAAGATAATATACTTCCTCAAAACCTTTTTCTGCACTAATCAGAATAACCTCTTTAAACACCACTTTATCCCCATACATTTCTATAACAGCCCTAACCATTGGTGAGACCAGCAAAAATGGGAAAGAAATTATATCCGTAAAAATAATATTTCCTTCCGAATTAATTCTATAGACCAAACGATTTTTCAGTTTATGATATGTTTCCCACTTTATCAATCGTACATCTTGTATTCCATACCAATTAATAAGATTAGGGGCCTCTATAAAATTAGTATCATCTAACTTTAATTCATAATATTTCATCATAATCATAATCTCCATCGGATTTTTGGTACACCGACACTACAAAAAACACCCAGTCTATCGATTTTGACCACACAAAGAACCTCACTTTACAATTCATCGGCTGAACATGATAATATAGTTCTGTAATCTCTGCTTCAGAAAATAGTCCCAAAACCGTTTGAAACATCAAAATAAAATAGCCACAACTTGTCTTCGCTTTTTAAAGTTTCATTTTATCAAAATTATACAATATTATCAAAAAAATTGCAATCTTCATCCCAAAATTGGTCGTATAAATTTACTGTAGAATATTAATAGACAAAGTATTCCTGAGATCTGTTTTAGAACCAAAACTGATAGAAGGAAAAGTATGTGTGAATCATATCCATATGTATGGCAATTCCGCCAAAGATGAGCGTATCTTTGATGGAACCAGTATTAGCCCCCAGAGGGGTTAATAATACCCCTCCATTTGAAATGGGGATGCTAACTTTATAAGCTTCCCTTTGTGGAAAGCACATCGCCAATTCGTTCATCATAGGAAACCGCCATGTCAAGCGCCTTTGCAAACGCCTTAAAAATCGCCTCAATCATATGATGGCTGTTCTCCCCGCTAAGCATTCTGATATGGATATTCATCGCCGCACTGTAGGAAACGGCGTAAAAAAATTCCTTCACAAGCGCGGTATCAAAGCCGCCTGTCATCTCACTTGGAAACTGGCAGTCAAACTGCAAATACGGTCTTCCACACAAATCAACGGCACACAGTGCGAGCGCGTCGTCCATCGGAAGGATAAAATATCCGTAACGCCGAATGCCCTTTTTGTCGCCGACCGCCTCCTTGATTGCCGCACCAAGCACAATGCCCGTATCCTCCACCGTATGATGCCCGTCCACGTCCAAATCGCCTTTCACCGACACGGCAAGGTCAAAAAAGCCGTGCTTTGCAAACCCTTCCAGCATATGGTTGAAAAAGCCGATACCCGTGTCAATTTGCGATTTGCCCTCTCCGTCAAGCGCTATTTTTATGGAAATATCCGTTTCCCTTGTCGTTCTTTTGAGTTCTGCTGTCCTGCCCATAGCACCCTTGTCCTTTCCTTATGATACACACGGACGCGGAAAGGAAATATGCCGCAAAAGCTGCCCGCGTCCTACTTGATTGTTAATATTTTCACATCTACTCAAACCGCACACGAATGGAATTTGCATGTGCCGTAAGTCCCTCTTTTGTCGCAAACAGCTCAATATCCTGATGAACCTTTTCCAAAGCCTCTCTTGAATAGGAAATAATGCTCGATTTTTTCACGTAATCATCGACATTAAGCGGTGAGAAAAACTTTGCTGTCCCGTTTGTCGGAAGCACATGGTTTGGTCCCGCGTAATAATCCCCAAGCGGCTCTGACGAGTATTCGCCAAGGAAAATCGCGCCTGCGTTTCGGATACGCGTCATGGTATCGAACGGATTTTTGGTCAAAATCTCAAGGTGCTCCGAGGCAATCTCGTTTGCGACGTCAATCGCCATTTCCATATCCTGCGCCACAAGGATATAGCCGTAATTGTCAAGGGATTTTTGGATAATGGCCCTGCGCTCAAGCACCGCGACAAACTGGTCTACCTCATCGGAAACTTTTTTTGCAAGCTCGTCGCTTGTCGTGATTAAGATTGCCGACGCAAGCTCGTCGTGCTCTGCCTGCGAAAGCAAGTCCGCCGCCACATAGCGCGGTGTCGCACTCTCGTCCGCAAGAACAAGGATTTCGGAAGGCCCTGCAATGGAGTCAATGCTGACATGACCATAAACCGCCCGTTTTGCAAGCGCGACAAAAATGTTTCCGGGACCGACAATCTTGTCCACCTTCGGGATACACTCCGTACCGTAAGCAAGTGCTGCAATCGCCTGCGCGCCGCCAACCTTAAAAATCGTATCAACGCCCGCAATATCCGCCGCGACAAGCGTTGCAGGGTTGACCTTGCCATTCGCTCCCGCAGGCGTTGTCATGATAATGTTTGGCACGCCCGCCACCTTTGCCGGAATAACGTTCATCAGCGTTGTTGACGGATATGCCGCCTTTCCGCCGGGCACATATACGCCGACCGTCTGCATGGGCGTGATTTTCTGCCCGAGAATGGTTCCGTCCTCTTTTGCGTCGAACCAGCTATTGCGCTTCTGTTTTTCATGGTATGTACGGATATTTGCCGCAGACGTTTTCATTACATTTATAAACTGTTCGTCCACTTGTGTGTATGCCTCATCAATCTCCGCTCTTGTAACCATAAAATTCTCTTTTGTCGTTAAACATTTATCAAATTTGAGGGAATATTCAAAAATCGCCTCTTCCTTGCGGGCTTTGACGTTCTCAATAATGTCCGCTACCGTTTTTTCATAATCGCCATAGTCGTTTGTGCTGCGTTTTAACAAGTTTTCTAAAAGATTTTGTTTTGTTTCATTTGTCAGATTTACAATTCTCATGATATGCCTCCCTAATCTCTATTCTGGCGAATTTATGCCATACATGTTAAAGGTTTTCTTTCAGTGCCTGCAATAATTTCTTAATTCTGTCTGCTTCCATTTTCAGGCTTACCTGATTGACAATCATGCGCGCCGAAAGCGGACAGATTTCTTCCAAAACCTCAAGCCCATTCTCCCGAAGCGTTGACCCTGTCTCTACAATATCCACAATCACGTCACTTAAATCGACAATCGGCCCAAGCTCCACAGAACCATTAAGCTTAATGATGTCCACCGTCTGATGCTTCTTATTGTAAAAATAATCCTTTGCAATCTTTGGATACTTGCTTGCTACCCGAATCATTTCATGGTGCTGTAACAGCTCCCTTGCCGAGGCAGGCCCGCACACACACATCCGGCACTTTCCGAATCCCAAATCAAGCACCTCGTATACCTTCCTGTTTTCCTCCATAATCGTATCGCTGCCCACAACGCCAATATCAGCGGCGCCGTACTCCACATAGGTTGGCACGTCCGAAGCCTTTGCCAAAAAGAATTTGAGCTTTAATTCCTCGTTTACAAAAATCAGCTTCCTAGACTCCTTGTCCTTCATCTCCTCACAGGTAATGCCGATTTTTTCAAGCAGCTCCAGTGTTTTATTCGCAAGACGTCCCTTTCCGAGCGCAAACGTCAGGTATCTTGCCTCATTTGCCGTACTGTTCATTTCCTTGCCCATGCCTTTCTTATTTTTATAATAAAATCCGTAAAATCCTGTCAAATCATTTACAGGAATATGACCTGCGAGAAATTGTTTTCCTGCGCAAATTCATGGTAGCGCTGTTTCTCCTGCTCCTGCTTTAACAAAACGGCGTCATATCCCTGTTCGCGGTATTTTTTTGCCGCGGCAATTGCCAAGGAAAGCTCCCCGTCATAGACCAGCAAAATATTTTTATTCTCCAAATCAGGGCACCGCTTCTGCCTTGTCAGCGCCGCAACCAAATCATCTATGATAACGACAAAGCCCGTCGCCGCAGACGGCTTCCCGAATTTTTCCAAGAGCCTGTCATAACGTCCGCCCTTTGCGATGGCGCTGCCCGTCTGATACGTATAGGCACTGAAAATGACACCTGTATAATAATGATATTTGCTGACCATTGCAAGGTCAAAGGAAACATATTTCTCAACGCCGTAAGCCTGTAACAGCCCGTAGATTTCCTTCAACCGCTCAATCGCATTTTTCGAACGTCCGTTTCCTGCGCACGCAAGCGCGCTGTCCAGTATTTCATAAGAGCCAAAAAGACTGCTCACCCGAAGGAGTGCCTCGCGTACCTGTGCGTCAATCGGCTGGTGCTCCAAAAGCTCCTGCGCGCCAAACTCGTTCCTGCTTGAAATAAAGCTGCGCAGTTCCAGCTCCGTTTCCATATCAAGTCCTGCCTGCTCGCAAAGCCCCTTGAAAAAGTCCACCTGCCCTACGGACACCTGAAATTCGGTCAATCCCGCGTTCAGAAGCGCCTCCACTAGCATGGCAATCATTTCAGCGTCCGCCGCAGGCGACGCGTCCCCGATCAGCTCCGCGCCCATCTGCGTCGTTTCCTTTAATTTTCCCTGCAAATTGTCATTGTTGATAAAATTGTTTCCCGCGTAACAAAACCGCAAGGGAATGGTTTCGTCCATAAAATATTTTGCGGCGCACCGCGCAATCGAGGGCGTAAAATCCGGTCTAAGCACAAGCGTATTCCCCTCTTTATCAAAAAATTTGTACAGCTCCTTTGACGGCGTTGTCCCGATTTCACGGCCGAACACGTCAAAAAACTCAAACGTTGGCGTCTGAATGTCCTGATAACCGAAACGGTGGAGCTTTTCGCCAAAAAGACGTTGGATATTCTGCTTGTTGGCATATTCCTTTCCGTAAATATCGCGCACGCCTTCGGGCGTATGTACCAGTCGTTTTCCTTTAAAATCCATAGGTTCCTCCAAATTGTTTTCTTGATTGTCTGATTATTTTTTTATATTATTTATTCATTACTTTTCCGCTTTATCACTTTAATGCGCTATCATGCTAATTGGTTAGCGCGACATATAACCGAAGTATACACGTTTCTTTCGTTTATGTCAATCCTCCAACTTACAAATGCTTATCCCCGTTCATTCAATTCAAGCTGAATCATATCGAGATACGGAACCATCTGACCGCCCTTTGCCGAAAAAAAGTACGCTTCCCGGAGCTCGTCAAACCGAAAGCTTTTTCTGCCGCCCTGCTCCATTCTGTCCCAAAACCGGTTCAGCTCCCGAATGCTCAGATAGTACATAATATCCTTTGATGTATAATAGATCAGAAAAAAGGCAATCCCGTCCTGTTTGTCAAAATCCCGCATAAACGCAACCTGATGTGGGTGAATGTTTTGCAGTGCAAACGTGTCAACCGCGCATTCCTTCGCATCAAAGCACACGGGAATCCCCTGCACTGCGCCGATGTAATCAACGGTACTTTTTTGGTCAAAATATGCAAGCGTAATGTGGCGCGTTTCCTTGTCAATCGTAATCGGCGTAATCGGCGTAGGAACCTTTTGTATCAGTGCCAGCCCGCTCTCACGGTATCGTTCATTTGTCATGTTAATCATTTCCTCGAGAAGCGAGCCGCGAAGCCCCCTCGAATTCCATGTCGCCATTGTTACTTACAAACCTCATTTCTGCCACTTGGGCGGGGTGTCATCAGTTGTTCAAATTGTTTTGGCAACTTGCAGGTCAGCGTTCGTTCCGAAAGGTCTGCAAACCGCGCGTCGTCATTTTTTTGGAAAACAAGCTTGTAAGCATGGAGCAGTTGATTTCTGACACCCATGTCATAAAATGCCTCATTTACACGCACACTGCCATACTTCCTGTCGCCGATAATCGGAGCCCCCATTGTGCAAAGCTGCGCCCTGATTTGATGGGTTTTCCCTGTAAAAAGCTGTACCTCTAACAGCGTCACTTCACCGTTTTTAGTGTGTATTGTTTCCACCGTGCGAAACGCCGTGTCAATATATGCGGCATTTTTTCGCAAAGGCTTTGGAATGTCCGCTTCCTTTTGATAAACGCTCACCTTGTTTGTCTTTTCGTTTTTGCAAAGCCAGCCGCTTAATCTTGTATCCAGCCAAACCTGCCCCGCGACAAGCGTATAATAATATTTTTCCAACGACTTATCCTTGACAATGCCGCTTAAATACCGGCTGCCCGCCAACGTCTTTCCGCACACCAAAAGTCCCGACGTATTCCGGTCTAAGCGGTTGCACACCGAGGGCTTAAACGTCCGAAGTGTTTTGGCTGACAAAAACCCTGTTTCCAAAAGATACCCAATCATCCACTCGTTCGCGCTCAAATCGTCCGCCTGCGCCTTTTGCGAAAGCACACCGGAGGGCTTATTTAAAACGAGCACATCTGCATTTTCAAAAATAATATCAATGCCGTTTATCGTTTTATATGCTTTTTGATACTGCGCAGTTTCTGCGCTTGTCTGTTCTGCCGTTTCCGTTTCCAAAACGCCGCCAAACTTCGCATACGTCTCGTCCGCCAAATATAGCGTCACCTCGTCGTTTTCCGCTAACAGCTCGCTTCCCGACGCCTTTTTTCCGTTTAAAACAATATTTTTTTTGCGCAGCATTTTATATAAAAAACTGCCCTGCGCTTCCTTGAGACGGCGTTTGAGAAACTTGTCCAAGCGCTGTCCCGCGTCGTCTTGTTCCACCTTAAGCACAATCATCCTGCTGCTTCCTCTCCGACAATATCCTCATGCATTTTTTCCGGATTATCCGTTCCTGCGGCATGAATGGTATCAACGCCAGCCTTTGTGCAGGCTGTCAAACCAGCCATCATGATAAGCGTAATCAATAAATTTCATAAAACGCGCCCCTTTTCCTATTTCGGTCAATCAATTGGACGATAAAATTTTTTGCCTTTTTCATTGTATCGAAAATACACAAAAAATCAAAGCGAAATATCACACAAAAGTGCAAGGATTTCGCCCTCTTTGCCGTTTGGCTCAAGCGCTTCAAGCTGCGCCGTCCGGTCCATAAATTTCTGCCGTTCCCGGAAGATTTTTACGGTAATCCCCTTGAGGGCGTTTTGGTTTAACATTTCTTTGATATGTTTTTCACAAGCGTCCGTATCACAGGTGTCAAACTCCGTAAATCCAATCAGGTTTGCGCCGCGCACCGCAAAACAGTTGATTGCAAAATTCTTTTTGTAAGAAGTCAGGTACATACTGTAAATTGCTTTCACGGTTTTTATATGGTGTGAAAAGGCTTCATAAAGTGTCTGCGAAAACGCCGGAATGCGCAGATACATAATCACGGAAACAAGGCTTTTACTGGAAGGTAAAAGCCCAAGCACTGCCACTATGGTCAGAAGGTTTTCCTTTGTTCCGGTAGAAATCCAGCCAGTCACAAACACGGCAATGGATATGGCAAAATATAAAATCGTAAAAAGAATAACGCGTTTTCGCGCATACACCGGATAGGAATAGTCTCCCTTATTTGGCTTTTGTTTTTTCATGTTCAGCCTCCATTTGTAAGTTAATAGCGAAATTTGCAACAAGCTTGCGTTTTTTTACCGCATATGGCTCATTGCTTTTAAGATAATTTCATGCGGAACCGCTTTTGCAAGCAGCTCGAAGCCCTTGATTATCCTGCCATAAACGGAACGCTCCTTCTTCTTATAAGAATCCGCAATCGCTTTGCGTACTACTTTGTCCGCCTTTGCAATCACAAGCTTTTTAATAGCAAGCGTGCTGCCGCTCTGCTCGGCAATGTCAAAAAACGGCGTGTCCACCGGTCCGGGGCAGACCGCGGTAACATAAATCCTGCGCGGTGCAAGTTCTCTTGCAAGCGCGCGCGAAAAGCTGTAGACATAAGATTTTGATGCAGCATATACTGCAAAATCAGGCTGCGGAAGGAATGCCGCGCTTGAGGCAATCTGGATAATGCGGCTGTTTTTCCGCATATAGGGAATGCACAGATACGTCATTTCCGTGAGGGCACGGCAGTTTAAATCAATCATTCCCAATAGCTTGTTTTTTTCTCCCTCCGAAAAATCGCCCATAATTCCGTAGCCTGCACAGTTGACAAGCATTCGGATAACGGGTTTTTCTTTTTTTAAGAGCTGCTCAAGCCGCTGCATGTGCGCGCTGTCTGTCAAATCCATATCAAGCACCCTTGTCGTATGCTCCATATACTGCGCCACCTCAAGCATTTCCTTTTTCCTGCGGGCAATCAGCCATATCTCATCTATCGTATCAAAAATCGCGTCAAGCTGCAAGGCAAATTCCAGCCCCATTCCCGAGGACGCGCCTGTAATTATAATAATATTCATGTACTGCTTTTCCTTTCTGCTTCGCTTATAATGTTTAGTTTTGGCTATTTTTGGTAAAAAGTATGCACATTTATGTTACAATTCCTTTAAGAACATAGAAATTTTTTATTTATCATGGTATAATGTTGTTAGACATTATACACGCCCGAATGGGCATGAACTTACCGTGATTGTGAGCAATCATGGTATAATATAGAAAACCATTTTTATTTTCCAATAAGACAGGAGGTGCTACAATGCCAATTAATGAAAAAGAATATAATGGTAATTTATTTGACCAGCTATCCATTTTGGAACGGATTGAGGCTATCACGGACGACGAAAAGGTTCTCAAGCAAATAGCGATTGAGCGGCGGCAAATTGAACGAAAGCTTTACCAGTCACCGCCTTACTTTTTATGAACTTTCTTATGCGTATTGCGTATCGTTTTCTTCTTCACCGGCTTTTTCACACTACTATTTTGGGAATTTTTCCCACTAATACCCTTCTTTCCATACACCGCCTTTTCCCCTGCAAGCTTTCTAGGTCGTATCAGGCACTTCTTATCAAACCCAATCAAATCCTCCCGCCCCGCCGCCTTTAATGCCTCCAAAACAAGGTCATAATTCTTCGGATTGCGGTACTGTATCAGCGCCCGCTGCATTGCCTTCTCATGCGGATTTTTGCAGACATACACCTGCTTCATATCAATCGGATTAATCCCCGTATAATACATCACGGTTGACATCGTGGACGGCGTCGGGTAAAAATCCTGAACCTGCTCTGGCATATACCCAATATCGCGCAGATACTCCGCAAGCTCCACCGCCTCCTTTAAGGTGGAACCCGGATGTGACGACATCAGATAAGGCACCAAAAACTGATTTTTGCCCAGCTTCTGATTGAGCCTGTGATACTGCCTTGTAAACGCCTCATACACGGCATTTTCGGGCTTGCCCATCTTGGACAGCACCGCGTCACAGATATGCTCCGGCGCGACCTTCAACTGCCCGCTGATATGGTGCTCCACAAGCTCCCGGAAAAACGTGTTATCCTTATCTAACAAAAGATAGTCAAACCGTATCCCCGAGCGCACAAACACCTTCTTCACCTTTGGCAGCGCCCGAAGCTTCCGCAATAAAGACAAATAATCCGAATGGTCAACCTCCAGATTCGGGCAAGGCTTTGGGAACAGGCATTGACGGTGTTTGCATACCCCCGCAGTCATCTGCTTCTGACACGACGGCTTGCGGAAATTTGCCGTCGGGCCGCCCACATCATGGATATATCCCTTAAAATCCTTATGCTGTGTGATCTGCTTCGCCTCATTGACAATCGACGTGTGGCTTCGCACCTGAACCGTGCGCCCCTGATGGAACGTCAGCGCACAAAAATTACAGCCGCCAAAGCACCCGCGGTTGCTAATCAGCGAAAACTGTATTTCCGAAATCGCAGGCACCCCGCCCGCCGCCTCATACGACGGGTGATACGTCCTCTGATACGGCAGCCCGTACACATCGTCCATCTCCTGCATGGTCAAAGACGGCTGCGGCACATTCTGCACCACATACAGCCCATTCGGATAAGGCTCCGCCAAAGCCTTCCCGTTAAACGCGTCCGTATTGTCATACTGCACCTTAAAGCTCTTTGCATACAAGGTCTTATCCGCGCGCATTGCGTCATAGGAGGGCAAAAGCTCATAATCATACAATCCCGAAATATCCTTTGTCTTATAAACCGTCCCCGCAACAAATGTGATGTCCCTGACCGCAATCCCACTGTTTAGCGCGTCCGCAATCTCAACAATGGATTTCTCCCCCATTCCATACGAAATCAAATCCGCCTGACTGTCAAGCAGAATGGAGCGCTTAAACGAATCCGACCAGTAATCATAATGCGCCATTCTGCGCAGGCTCGCCTCAATACCGCCAATAATAACCGGAATATCCTTATATTTTTTCCGGATTAAGTTGCCATACACCACCGTCGCATGGTCGGGACGCTGATACGCCTTCCCGCCCGGCGTGTACGCGTCGCTTTCCCGATGTTTTTTGGACACATAATAATGGTTTACCATCGAATCCATATTTCCCGACGAGACAAGAAAGCCAAGTCTTGGTCTGCCAAGCACCGCAATGCTTTCCACGTCCTTCCAGTCCGGCTGCGCAATCATTCCCACGCTGTAGCCGTGCGCCTGCAAAAGCCTTGTGATAATCGCATGACCAAAAGAAGGGTGATCCACATACGCGTCCCCCGAAACATACACAAAATCAAGCTGCTCCAACCCAAGCTCCCGTACCTCGTCCATATTGACGGGAAGAAACCCATTCGCTAGTGACACTTCCAATCCCCCTCGTTTTTCCTGTGATTTTTAATTCCGCCCCGCGAGCTGTTCCACTTCCTCCTGCCGTAAGGCGCGCCACGCCCCCTTTTCAAGCGTCTCATCAAGGACAAGCCCGCCAAAGGAAATCCGCTTTAAATAAGTAACCTTACCGCCGACTGCACCAATCATGCGTTTCACCTGATGAAAACGCCCCTCCGTGATGGACAGCTCAAGCGAATATGTGTTCCCCGACTGTTTTACCCTGCACACCCTTGCAGGCAGCGTCGGCTTTTCGTCCCCGATGTCAACACCCTGTTCGAGCATGGTAATGCCCTCCGCCGAAAGCGTCCCCTCACACTCCGCATAATACGTTTTTTCAACATGCTTTTTGGGCGAAAGCAGACTGTGGGAAAGTGCCCCGTCATTTGTAATCAGTAACAGCCCCTCCGTGTCCTTGTCAAGCCTGCCAACGGGAAACAAATCCTTTCCTGCCGCGCCCTGCAGCAAATCCATAACGGTCTTATCCTGCCTGTCCTTCGTCGCAGTCACGACACCCGACGGCTTATGCAGCATATAATATGCAAACTCCTGATAACAAAGCGCGCGTCCCATAAAGCAGACCGTATCGCTTTGTTCCGCCACCTTATATTCCGGCTTTTTTACCACCTGTCCGTTTACGGTAATGCTTCCGTTTCTGATATATTCCTTCACCTGACTTCTCGTGCCAAGCTGCATTTGCGCAATCAATTTATCAAGACGCATAACTCCTCCATTTTGTTTTTCATATGAATGGACAACATTTTTGCCGCTTTGTAGCTGTGGTTGGCGCGATACCCGCAGCAGATTTCATCTGTCGTGCGTATAAATCGCTGCAAAAAAGAATAAGCTATAACTAAGATTACGCTTTTGGTGTACATATGCGAATTAAAACATTCGTTTGGCTGATATTAATCATAGCCGTCCTAAGCCACCCCGACGCCACCTTCCAATATGCCTACGAAGGGCTGTACCAGTGGGCGGTGAAAATGGTTCCGACACTCTTTCCCTTTATGATGATTAGCTCAATCATGGTATACAGCGGCGCGGATTTGGAGCTTGGGCGTATGCTCTCCATTCCGTTAAAACGCGTCTACCGATACAGTACCTATGGGCTGTATGCCATCTTTATGGGATTTTTCTGCGGGTTTCCGATGGGGGCAAAGGTCGTCAGCGAGCTTTGCGAGCACAAGAAGCTTTCCAAGGAAGAAGCGGTCTCCCTGCTTGGCTTTTGCAACAACATCGGTCCCGCGTATTTTCTAGGGATTATCATACCGATTTTACACGCCTGCGGGTATCAGAACACGCTGCACTTCCTATTTGGCATGTATGGTATCCCGGCAATATACGGTATCTTTTTAAGCCGCCGCTTTGCCAAAGCCCAAGCCCAGTCCGGCAAAGTGGAAAACTTGCAGGAACAGGCGCAATCAGACAATGCGCGCCAAACGCTTTCCCTGACAGGCTGTCTCAAAAAGGCATGTGCGGAGAACACGCAGTCCCTGATTTTGCTTGGCGGATACATCACCTTTACAAACGCCTTTCGCATTTTTCTTGATTTTTTCCGGCTTTCGGACAACGTCAAGCGCGTCCTTTCCAGCTTTTTGGAAATCATGGGCGGCGTGCAGACCGTCTATACATCTTCCCTTCTGCCGCCGCAAAAAGTCCTATGGATTATGACGGCACTATGCTTTAGCGGAATTTCCTGCCTGATACAGACCAGCAGCTTCTTGGAAAAAGCACACCTTCCGCTTGTGGCATACATCAGAAGTAAAGGCTTCCTTACACTCATTTCCTTTGGATATTATGGACTGCTTTTGTATCTTCTCTAAATCCTTTAAGCTAATCAAGCTCTAACAGGTTTGAATTTGTGGCAATATCATATAAATTCATCACCTTGAATAAAAGGGAATCTTTTTTGCCATACCCGATATTGACCGTAACAGTCATTTTGTTTTGCCCCTTATCCCACGGCTGTAGCATTGACCAAGTCAGTCCATTATCTGTAGAAAACGCATAATATTGCAGCGGCGACTCCTTGTCAAGCGACTCAAGCTCCACAGTCGCATAACGGCTGGTGCTGTTGTAATCCAAAAGCTTTGCCTCAAGATATAAGGGAGCGGTCGTGTCATCATAAACGCGCCCTTCAGGAACCGGAACGGCAAGCGGTGCATAGGAACTGTAATCCGCACTGCCGTCTTTCTTCACAAGCCCGAAATATCTTGCAACCGCCGTCGCGTCACGCACGCCAAACTCCTTTAGCTTCTCCTGCGACTGGATATTGGCAACATCATTGATATGGTCAACATGGCAGTGCTCCACGATAATCCCGGGAATGCCCCGCAGCGAGCAATGCTTGATAATGCCGTAATAATCCGTGCCCTTTGAACCAATCCGCGTCTTAATTCCTCTGTTAAACAGCCCCATCTGCTCAAACTGTGTCAAAAACTCATTTCCGGCACTATAGCCCTGACTGTATAATGTCCCTGTAGACGGTATCCAGACCTCGCTGCCATAAAGCGCATGGGAAATGGACATATTAAAATGAAGCGAAAACAGGAAATCGGCATTCACGCTCTTTGCAAATTCCGCCCGTTCCTCCAGTTTCATATCAACGTCCTGCTCATGCGTCAGATAGACCGCCACATTCTGATACTGCTCAAGCTCCTGCTTCATATACAGCGCCACCTGCATGGTATAAACCTTTTCCGGTATCGGCAGATAATCCGTACCAAGATTTTCCCCGCCATGTCCCGGATCAATCACAACCACCACCGGCTCGGCGGCATAAGCAGTGCTTCCTTCCCCATACTGCAAAGCAGATACCACTAAAAGCACCGCACCAAGAACCAATGCGGTCAATCGTTTTAACCCTCCATACATAACAATTCTCCTCCTCTTATCTTTCTTTCAAACCCTTTTCATAAGAAAAACGAACCCACAAGCTCCTTGTGGGTTGTCATTCAAAAACAAATCGCCATCATAGCACGTCAGGACTCTGCACCTCCTGCGCTGCCTCCGCTTCGTCCTCCATGACCTCCGGCGGAACAAGCGACGCGCGGTTCGCCGTTACCACACTGTCAATCTCCTGAAGGTCACTCACAAGCTTATTGTAATCCTTCGTGGCAAATTCGATAGACTGCTTAATGATATTTTCAAGGTTTGCAAGCATTCCGTCAGAATACTGCATGATGGAGGTCCGCATGCCGTTCGCTTCCATCGTCGCCCTGTCCAAAATATCCTGTGCCTGCTGTGTGGCAAGCTCCACGATTTCATTTGCCTGCGCGTATGCCTGCTGCATAATCTGATGCTCGTTAATCAGCTCCGTTGTCTGCACCGCCGCATTATCAAGCAATGCCTGCGCCTTCTGCTTTGCATCATTTAAAATTGCCTCTTTATTTGAGATAATCTTCTGATAACGCTTAATCTCCTCCGGCGTGGTCATGCGAAGATCCCGTATCATCTCATCAATCTCCGACTTGTTCACGATAATCATATCCGTAGAAAACGGCTTAAACTTGCAATTCTCTATGTACAATTCAAGGTCATCAATAATCTGCTCAATTCTGCTGGTCATGTCATAATCCTCCACACTACTATTTGGGTATTCCTATTTCCTAAATTTCTGATACACAAGCCTTGTGACAAAATCCGGCACGCATGGCGATATGTCGCCGCCAAATGCCGCAATCTCCTTTACGCCGGACGAGCTTAAATACGCGTATTCGAGGCTTGTCGTCAGAAAAACCGTATCGAGCGTTCCTTTGGAAAGAAGCCTGTTTGTCTGCGCAATCTGCAGTTCATATTCAAAATCGGTGATGGCACGAAGCCCCCTGACCGAAATATGAATGTCCTTCTTTTTCGCATAGTCAACCAAAAGCCCGCTGAACGAATCCACCTCCACATTCGGCAAATCCTTTACTGCCTCCTTTAATATACTAACACGTTCTTCCACAGAAAACAACGCATTCTTCGCCTTATTATCCAATACGCTGACAATCAGCCTGTCAAACATCATGGACGCGCGCTTTATCACGTCAAAATGACCAAGCGTCATCGGATCAAAGCTTCCGGGATAAATTGCAGCATTCATATCAATACCTCCTGTATTCAGGCACATCTTTTAACAAACACATGTTTGTTTGTCTTATAGCATTTTTCTTTTTCAATGACAAACCCGAGCTCCTGCACATAATCAAAATCCGTTTTCAGCGCCGCTTCCACGACAATCAGTGTATCCTCACTGACAAAAGCCGCCTCCCGCAACAGCTCAAGCGTCCTTTTTTCATATTCCTGATTGTACGGCGGGTCCAAAAAAATCACATCTGCCGTATCCTTGATACTGCCACGTATCGCAGCAAACACGTCCTGCTTTAGGATAACCGCCTTGTCCGTAAAGTGCGTATGCTCCACATTGTCCGTGATACACGAAACCGCCTTCTGATTGTTTTCCACAAAATAAGCCTTTGTGGCCCCACGGCTCAATGCCTCAATTCCGATTCCGCCGCTCCCCGAAAAAAGGTCGACAAAAACAGCCCCCGGCAAATAGGGCATTAACATATTAAAAAGCGTCTCCTTAATCCGGTCAGTGGTCGGACGCGTATCCATGCCTTCCGGTGTTTTCAGCAAAAGACGTCTTGCGCTTCCTGCAATCACTCTCATAATGCTCCTCCATTCTCACACGATATGATTATACCCTAATCTTTGTCCCTTTTCCATCTCTTTTGCCAAGTTTTATCTTATTTATTTCTATTTTTTTATCATGGTACATTATTTCCGGCGTTTCACCCGATAACGGACAGCAAAAAACCTGCTCGATAAAGTCCTTTGCGCCAAGCTTCATGCCGCGCACGCCGACCGCCGTCTTTTTTAACTCCGAAATTTCGTCCGCGTCAATCCGAAGGAAATACCCCTCCGCACTTTGGAAAACAATGTGCTGGTGTTCGTTGACAATCGAAACGCAGACCACCTCATCGCCATCATTAAGCTTCGTTGACGCCACCGTCCGCTTTGTGACATCAAATTCACCGCCGCTTACAAGCTTACACATTGCCTGCTTTGTCACAAACAAAAGACGGTACAAATTCAAATCTGACTGGCTTGCGACAAGCACCGCCGTTTCGTTTGCCGAGTCATAATTACTGATATTGTCAATCGGAAGCCCCTTGTCGCGGAACTTTCCAAACGGAATATCCGCCGCCTTGATGGTATGAAGCTGTCCGGTATTTGTAAAAACACAAATCCTTCCGGTATTCTTGCACCTTACAATATACTTAAATTCCGTATGTACCGCTTCCTTGTTGCGCTCATAAGCCGCAACATCAATCGTTTTGCAGTACCCGAACTTGTCCATCAGGAATACAATGTCCATCTCCTCCATTTTCTTTTCCTCATAGACCGCTTCCTGTGCATTCTCGATATGTGTCCTGCGCTTTGTGGCATACTCCTTTTTAATCGTATCCAAATCCTGAATAATCACCTGCGCCATCGCGTCTTTTCGCTCCAAAATATCCTCATACTGATAGATATTGGCATTGGTCTCGGCATTCTCCTTCATCAGCGCCTCGATTTCCAATCCAATCAGCTTGTACAGACGCATATCCAAAATGGCATTTGCCTGACGCTCCGTAAAATTCAACTGCTGCGCCATGACGGAGGAGCTTTTGGAACGGAACTTAATACCGTCCGTGATACCACTTGTCAGGCAGTTTTTCACCATCGCCCTGTCCTTGGAGCCGCGCAGGATTTCGATAATCAAATCAATAATGTTGCACGCGCGGATTAACCCCTCCTGAATTTCCCGCTTTTCCAGCTCCTTGTTTAAAAGCGTCGTGTATTTGCGCGTGGCAATCTCATACTGAAACGCCACGTTCCTTGCAATAATGTCCTTAAGCCCCATTGTCTCCGGTCTGCCGTCCGCAATCGCAATCATGTTGACACCAAAGGTATCCTCGAGACGTGTCTTTTTGTATAACAGGTTTTTGAAATTTTCAACATCGGTATCCTTTTTAAGCTCAATGACAATGCGAATGCCCTCCTTGGAGGACTGGTTGGAAATATCAAGGATTTCCGGCGCCTTTTTCTGCTCATAGATTGCCGCCACATCTTGTAAAAATTTCCCGATATTGGCGCCAATCATGGTATAGGGGATTTCCGTGATGACAAGATTTAACTTCCCGCCCTTTGTCTTTTCCACCTCCACCGTGCCCCGAAGCTTGATTTTGCCCGTTCCGGTCTCATAAATCTGTCGTAATTCGTCCTTGTTGCAGACAATGCCGCCCGTCGGAAAATCCGGTCCCTTGACATATTTCATCAGCTCGCGTGTAGTAATGCTTTCATTCATCATATACGCCTTTGTCGCGTCAATGACCTCGCCTAGGTTATGCGGCGGAATGCTGGTCGCCATACCCACGGCAATTCCCTCCGAGCCGTTTACCAAAAGATTGGGAAAACGGCATGGCAAAACAGACGGCTCTTTCTCCGTCTCGTCAAAATTCGGCACAAAATCAACCACATCTTTATCCAAATCGGCAAGGATTGCCTCCTGCGATATTTTTTGCAGCCGCGCCTCCGTATAACGCATTGCGGCTGCGCCGTCGCCCTCGATATTCCCAAAATTCCCGTGCCCGTCAATCAGCGGAATGCCCTTCTTAAAATCCTGCGTCAGCACGACAAGCGCCTCGTAAATGGAGCTGTCCCCGTGCGGGTGGTACTTACCCATCGTATCCCCGACAATACGCGCACTCTTTCTGTAAGGTCTGTCATAACGGATTCCAAGCTCATGCATGTCATAGAGCGTACGCCGCTGCACGGGCTTTAAGCCGTCGCGCACGTCCGGCAGCGCCCTCGCGATGATGACGCTCATCGCGTAGTTGATAAACGATTTCTGCATGGTCTCGGAATATTCTGTTTTTATGATTTTTTCTTCCATTCAAACAACAACTGCCTTTCTCCTAAATATCAAGCTCCGCGTCAGGCGCATACTCATAGATGAACTTCCTTCTTGGAGGAACATCAGTTCCCATCAACATTTCCGTCACCTCCGACGCCATGCGCGCGTCCTCAATTTCAATCTGCTTTAAAATCCGCGTCTCAGGGTTGAGCGTCGTCTCCCAGAGCTGTTCGGCGTCCATTTCCCCAAGCCCCTTGTAGCGTTGCAGGGTAAATGGTCCCTTGTGCTTTTTGCGGTATTTTTCCAACGCCTCGTTGTCGTAGAGATATTCCTCTTTTCCCTTTGCGGGCATTGCCTTATAGAGTGGCGGCATTGCGATGTAAATATGCCCTTCGTAGATAAGCTCTGGCATGAAGCGGTAAAACAGCGTTAAAAGCAGGTTGCTGATATGCTCGCCGTCCACGTCGGCGTCCGCCATAATCACGATTTTATCATACCGCAGCTTTGCAATGTCAAAGTCGTTCCCGTATCCTTCCGAAAAGCCGCAGCCAAACGCGTTAATCATCGCCTTGATTTCCGCATTGGCAAGCACCTTGTCAATACTTGCCTTTTCCACGTTCAAAATCTTTCCGCGAATCGGCAAAATCGCCTGATACATGCGGTTTCGCGCTGTCTTTGCGCTTCCGCCCGCACTGTCTCCCTCCACAATAAAAATCTCGCATTTACTGCTGTCCTTTGACTCGCAGTTTGCAAGCTTTCCGTTGGAGTCAAACGAAAACTTCTGCTTCGTGAGCATGTTTGTCTTTGCGCGCTCCTCGGTTTTCCTGATTTTCGCCGCCTTCTCCGCGCAGGAAATCACACTTTTTAGCACCTCGACATTGCGGTCAAAATAGCGCTGAACCTCGTCTCCTGTCACCTTGCTGACCGCCTTTGACGCGTCCTGATTGTCAAGCTTCGTCTTTGTCTGCCCCTCAAAACGCGGGTCCGGATGTTTAATCGAAACAATCGCGGTCATGCCGTTTCGCACGTCCGCCCCCGTGAAGTTTACGTCCTTTTCCTTCAGGATATTCAGCTCGCGGGCGTAATTGTTGATAACCGTGGTGAACATGGTCTTAAAGCCTGTCAGATGTGTTCCGCCCTCCGCATTGTAGATATTGTTACAAAAACCGAGCACATTTTCGTGAAATTCGTTGATATACTGGAACGCGCACTCCACCGTAATGTCCTCGCTTACGCCCGTAAAATAAATAATTTCGTGAAGCGCTTCCTTATTTTTATTTAAATCCTTGATATATCCGACAATACCCTCCGGCTCCGTATAAATAATTTTTTCCGGCGCACTGCTTCGCCTGTCCTCAAAAATAATTGTAAGCTTCGGGTTTAAGTAAGCGGTTTCATGCAGCCTGCTCTTAACGTCTTCCGCCTTGAAACGCGTCTTTTCAAAAATCTGCGGATCGGGTGTGAAGTTTATGGTTGTCCCTGTCTCCTTTGTCTTTCCGATTACGGGAAGAAGTCCGTCAACAAGCTCCACGACCGGATTTCCGTATTCGTATTTGTCCTGATGAATGAGTCCGCCACTCTTGACCGTAACAGTCAACTGCGTGGAGAGCGCATTGACCACCGAGGAGCCCACACCGTGCAGTCCGCCGCTTGTCTTATATGCGCTGTTGTCAAATTTCCCGCCTGCGTGCAGCGTCGTAAAGACCACGCGCTCTGCACTCACGCCCTTTTGGTGCATACCGACCGGAATACCGCGCCCGTTATCCGAAACGGTTGCCGAGCCGTCCGCCTCGAGCGTCACACGGATTTCGCTGCACTCCCCCGCAAGATGTTCGTCCACGGAATTGTCTACGATTTCATATATTAAGTGATTTAAGCCCTTTGTGGAAACGCTTCCGATGTACATTCCCGGTCTTTTTCGTACTGCCTCAAGCCCTTCTAAAACAGTAATGCTTGACGCATCATATGTATGAGAATTGTCTGTCTTTGCCATCTAAGCAACCAGCCTTTCTAAAATCAGAATTTGAACGTTTACTGCCCTGATGATCCCTTTATCTTGGCAAGCAACGTTTTACCTTATAGTAGTATACCATGATTGTTTCACAATCATGGTAAGTTCATGCCCATTCGGGCGAGTATAATATCTGTCGATATTATACCACAACTTCCCAACTTTGCAACTGTTTTTGCGAATTTTTTCGAATATATGTTTTTGTTGGTTTTACATAAAAATTTTCTATGCATTTTTTTCAATGCAACCGTTGCAAATGTAAGAAATTTGTATACAATAATAATTAGAGCGTTACAAAGTGATGTGCAAACCGCAAAATATAACGGTGTAAGCGCTTTCAAAAAATTAACGAAAAGGAAGGATAAAAACTATGGCTATGTATGGATTTGGTCCGATGATCGACCAGTTGAAGAAGAACCCCAAAACAATTGTATTTACGGAAGGCTGCGACCCCCGTATTCTTGAGGCTGCATCACGTCTTCTTGCCAGCAGCTTCCTTACTCCCATTCTTGTAGGAAATGAGGAAGAGGTTTTAAAAGCCGCTGAAGATGCCGGTTACAATATCAGAGGCGCCCAGATTATTGACAGCAACCATTATGACCGTTTTGATGAAATGGTCGAAAAATTCTGCGAGCTCAGGGCTGGTAAAAAAGAAGGCACACCCGAGAAGGCAAGGGAAATTCTGACAAAGCCAAATTATTTCGGTACAATGCTTGTAGCAATGGGCGTAGCGGATGCACTTCTTGGCGGCGCTACATACTCTACTGCCGACACGGTTCGTCCTGCATTACAGCTTATTAAGACAAAACCCCACAACAGTATTGTTTCTTCCTGCTTTATCCTTGTACGTCCCGGTGCAACCGGTGAAAACGAAGTTCTTGCCATGAGCGACTGCGCAATTAACATCTCTCCTTCTGAGGACGAGCTTGTTGAAATCTGCGGTGAGACAATTGAATGCGCTAAGATTTTCGGCATTGACCCGAAGGTTGCTTTCTTAAGCTACTCTACACTCGGCTCCGGAAAAGGCGATTCTGTTGAAAAGGTACGGAATGCCGCGGCAAAGGCGAAAGCGGAATTTCCCGACACACCAATCGAAGGCGAGCTCCAGTTCGACGCTGCCGTTTCTCCGCGTGTGGCACGTACAAAATGTCCCGACTCTAAGGTTGCGGGACATGCCAATACATTCATCTTCCCAGATATCAACTCCGGTAACATGGGTTATAAGATTGCACAGAGAATGGGTAATTTTGAAGCGTATGGACCGATCCTTCTTGGCTTAAATGCACCGATTAATGACCTTTCCCGTGGATGTAACGCAATTGAGGTTTATTCGATGGCGATTATTACGGCGGCTTTGGTGTAGGTTGATGTAAGAGTTTATATAAGGAATGTAAAAGATACCTTGCTGATTTGTGAAATGGAGCAAGGTATCTTTTTTAGTTCTCTTCTTTTGAAGCTTTTATACGTAAGCGTCAAATTATACGCTGAGAGTTAAAACAACGCCGTCTTTCAACGGCGC
>CANOMQ010000051.1 GCA_947567595.1 uncultured Lachnospiraceae bacterium
CATCAGAAAGTCCTGTACGATACTTTTTTTATTAAAAAACTTGTAAAGTGGTGTACATTTAATAAACTATCTAAGATGTTAGTCGCTGGTACCTTTTCATCAGCTCCGCGACACAGCTCTCCTCCGTCGTATCCTTAATCGAAAACCCATACGCCTGCATAACAGCTTTATCATTTTGCGTATGTGCTTTCCGAAGTTCTGGCGGCATTGTCAGCTCATCATACAAATCAGCAAGACTGCTATCCGGATATAATGCCCTTGCGTTAAGAATACCCTGTGCGGTTTGTTCTATCTTCTGTCGTTGTGCGTCGGTAGGATTGGGCCAAGGAAAGTTGTTATAAACAATCTTACCTGTATATCTATAATCACTCTTTAATCGTCCGCAGACTGCTCTCATCCATGACATATGTACATTTGATTCCAATACACCAAAATGATAAATATCAGCATCTGGAATAATCTGCACTTGATTTGTAGGTATAGTTGTCGAATCCATAAATCCCATAGGAACATATCTTCTACGTTCTGACGATACAATGGGAATTACTACATAGTGTTCTGGATTAAGGGTGTCTCTGAACGTGGCAGGTGTATCCGCCAATTTGTTTGCTCCTGCATCTTTCATTGCAAGTCTGGCTTCTCTCACCTTTTTTACTCTATCGAGAACTAATGGCATTGCTTTTAATTCTGCCGGGCTTACATTGACGAGCCATAACACATACCGCATTTTGTTATTGATAAATTCATAAGCTCCGATTAATCGCTTTATATACTTTTGTGCTGCAGGTTCTTTCTTAATAAATTCTGCGTAATCTTCTTCTTCAAGTTTAAGAAAATCTCCATCTACCGGCTTATTTCCTGCAATGATTTTGGGAACATTGCACAGTGGTTTTACACGATTGGTTATAAGAATATCTTCTGCCGCAATTAGATACGGATTGATATTTTCAACAATTTTTTCACCTGATAAAGAATATAATCTTTTATCTTTTCTGTGGCTATATCCAAAACCTATAATTACGCAGTGTACATGAGCTTTCATGTTCGCCTCACTATCCCAAATAAAAGTTAGATGCGCAAATTGTATTTTTATGCCGTTTTTAAGTAATGGCATCCAAAGAATAGCTGCTTGTTCCCCTTGCGTGATTGAGTTAGTAGACACAAAGGCAGCTGTAATATTCGTGTCTTTCGCATATAGGCTCGCTTTGTAGTACCATGATGCCACATAATCTAAGCTGCCATAATTTTTAACTTTTTTAAATACTAATGCCATATCTTCTTTTTGCGATGTGGTCTGATATTTCATGCCCACAAATGGCGGATTCCCCATAATATAGTTTAGTTCCTTTTTAGGCTCTATGCTTTCCCAATCAATCCTAAGCGCATTTCCTTCCGTAATATTCGCATAAGATTTCAATGGAAGAAAATCAAGGCTCATATGCACAATATCTTCTGTTTCCTTCATCATCTGACTTTCTGCAATCCATAATGCAGTTTTAGCGACCGTTACCGCAAAGTCATTAATTTCAATTCCATAAAACTGACCGATAGATACCTGTATGGGGTTAATTGCTTCTCCTAATACAATCTGTCCTCCCTGTAATTCATTAAGGATTTCGTTCTCCAATCTGCGGAGTGAAATATAAGTTTCCGTAAGAAAATTTCCAGAACCGCATGCTGGATCAAGAAATTTTAGTCCTGCAATTTTTTTCTGAAAAGCATTCAGTTTTGCCTTCTTGGTACGTTCCACTGCAATTTGCTTAATTCCATTAAACTCTTCTTTTAGTTCATCCATAAACAATGGATCAATAACCTTGTGGATATTTTCAATAGAAGTATAGTGCATACCTCCGCTTCTTCGTGTTTCTGGATTCAAAGTGCTTTCAAATACTGCACCAAAAATGGTCGGACTTATATCTGACCAGTCAAAATCCGCACTTGCCTTATTTAACAGAATACTTTTGATTTCCTCTGTAAATATTGGTATCTCTATTGTTTCATCAGCAAACAACCCTCCATTTACATACGGGAAAGCTGCAAGGCGCGGATTTTCCTCCGCCAAATATTTGTCCCTGTTTTCTATTTTCGTATCAAGTATTCTAAAAAGTTCTATCAGAGCTTTCCGAAAGCCATTTACAGGCACATCTTTCAGATAATCATGAAACATCATATGCGAACCGAAAATACCTGCATCTTCCGCATACAGACAAAATACAAGACGCACGCATAAAGCATTCAGGCTTTTAAATGAATGCTCATTCGGTTCTTTATACTGTGCTATCAGCTTATCATATAATATACCGACAATTTCTCCTGCCTTGACAGAGATTTCCATTTCATGTGAAAGCTCTTTTACTTCTTTCTGAAACATAAAATCAAACAAAGGAAGTTTATTTCGTACTTCCTCTAAAAGAATAATTACCGCAGGCTCATTTGGCTTATTCATATCATGAATTTCAAATGATTTAAAATTACAGGTTACAATCCATAGCGGTGTTTCATTCGGTATCATCCATTGTGCATAATTGCGCCCCTGTTCAAATGGTGTGCGCATTGAACCGTCTGACTGCGGCATTTTTCTGTCCAAGTCCTTATCAATGCTTTTCTGTTCTATCAAAACCCTTGTCTCGGGTATATAAACATCTATGTACTTTGTCTGCCCATCTACCACAACACGTTTTTCAAATTTAATCTTTTGTAAAACATCTTCAATTCCCAACACATTCGTAAAAAAATCTATCCAAAAACGCTGGCAGTCGCTTTTTTCATCACCAATACCACGCCAGTCATTATAAAATTTTGTGGCAGCGTTTCTTTGTTCTGTATCTGTCATAATGTACCTCTTATTCTTTGTTCTGTAACCCAAAACTACCAAGAAAATTATCATTGATATTCTATCACATAAACAAATAAAATAGTATAAAAACATATCTTTTTTATAAAAATATGGACAGACTGATCAAATCTGCCCACAAAAAAATTATTGATATATAAATCCGTTACATATTATTACTTCTGCTACACTATGAATATTGTTTACAGCACCAAGCCAGCCGCTCCAAATATTTGATGGTTCTTACAGAGATAATATCATGTTATACTAATAACAACTGAAATCTGATTGGAGGTATTTTTATGACAGCCAAAGCAGCATGGAATTATGCTATTGGTATGATTAAGGTAGATGGGCTTGAGCCTACCGAAGACTATAAAAAATATATCGAATTAGAGAAAACGGGCAGGTTACGATGGAAGACCTTAAAAAAATATTTGGACAAAAAATATAAGGTGAAAGAAGATGTCTGACCCATATGTATATTCGGGAACTGACATTCTAATGAATATTCCTAATATCCGTGATCGGAAAATGCCGGATAATGCAGAGGCTGGTTTCGCAGCTATTTGGAAAGTACATGGCTTCCGTGAAGGGAATACCCGGCTTGCTATTACTTTCTGCTGTCAATTTATGGAAGCACAGGGTATTCCCATCAACCGCACAATTTTTGAAAAGCATAGCACCTACGTCCACACGGCACTTGTAGCATATTGTGCAGTATTTCATGACTTAGGTAACTTGTCTAAAAAAGAATATTTGGAAGCCGTTATCCGCGACACATTGGAAAACGCAGTGGCATTATAATGTTCTGATTGAACGTAATAAGCTCGTACGTTTTCCAAATAATACATCGCTTTCTTACAACTGCCCCCTATTTTTATCTATATGCCAAGAAGCAAATAGACGTTCGGATTACTCCACATCATAAAGCTTCTGCGTGAATTTTATAAGTTGATTGACTGAAAAATGGTTTGGATTTAGGTAGTCCCTGCCCTCATCAATTAGCGCAAATGCATCAAAATCAAATGGTATTTTTTCATCATCCATAAAATCATCATCAAGCCATAACAACTGCGAAAATTCCATCGGCAAACAATCTGTCTGTTTGCATTGCAATATCATTTCCTGCATTGACGGGACACTTATATATATTAATTCATATTCCACAGTATCTTCTTTAAATTTTTTCAAATATTTATCAAGGATAAAAACCCATCGTTCTTTTTTGTCCACATATCCAATTAAATTTTGGGGAGTACATGCTACACTTTCCATTTCACTATTTATTCCCGCGAGCAACGAGCCAAGTGACTGCTTGCAGGCATTTGGCGACTGCCGCGAGGGTCAAAATATATAGTGTTCCACAATCCATTAAAAACCCCGTATGTAACCTCACTTAAAAAATAATTCCCAATGATAAACTCCAGTTTTCCAAACAATGACATAGAAAGGCTGTGTTTTCTCTCGTGATTGATGAGTAATTTTTCGATTTCTATCATTCTCCCAGTCTCCAGCTATATTGGTTTTTATCATCGACTGCAATATGCTTTCTAATCTCATCATCTAAAAGCACATCTGCATTATCAATCACAATAAGTTTTCCGCTGACCGATTGAATAATACCAGCAATATCCTTTTGATAATCCAAATAATTCAGGCATAAATATCGGGATTTAGTGCCATGCATTCTTTTATAAAGGAAAACGAAGCCGTTTTTCCAGTTCCGGAATTTCCGGTCAAATCGTTCCTTACAACTGGCTTACTCTTCATTACTCCACCACTCCTTTAACGCTTCATAATCCCTGATTTCCTTTTTTTCAAAAGACGTCTGCACAATTACCGCTCCCATCTCAAAAGGGATTAATGCATTGTTTCCACATTCTTTTAAGCAAAACACCTTGTTTGGATTGTAAACGACATTCAGCACCGTCTTGCACCCAACCGATAGCTTGTCTGTGTCCAATATCATATCATCAAATCTTGAACGGATTTTGTATTTGCCAACCAACACAGCCTCATCTATTTGATTGATTATCCATTCCGCTTTGTCGTATTCTTGAAAATCGTTATCACAATGCCACCTCCAAGCCAAGCTTCTGAAACTGCGCAGCTAAACATGTTCCCTGATAAATCTGTTTCATCATATCCTTAAGCTGCAATCTGTTGTGAGCCTACCAAAACCCTTCTTACAACTGCCCCAAAATCGAAGGATCCTTAATCTTCCCGTCCTCCGCCAGCAACACAATCTTCGACATAATTTCCGCCGTCTTCGGGTCTTCGTCGACAAACGGCAAGAACAGCCGTCCTCGCTTCTGACTATGTACCGGAAGAATGTTCAACATCGCGCCACCCTCCAAATGAACAACACCGCTGCCCAAGTGAACGGAATACTTCCCCCGCTTGCCCGCAATCAGTGCGTGATTATCCGTAAGCGTCACATTCTCCAGCCCAAACAGCGGCAGGTTAAACGCCACAATCGCACGCCGCATTTCAATCGTCGAATGGCTCGTCTCAGGGTCAACGCCGCCCGCGTGCGCGACGCTCACCGCCAAGTCAACGTCCCGCATGACCTCACTGTAAATCAAATCCGGCACATCGCAAATCTTAATCGGCTCAAACGTCTTGCGGTCAGAAAATATCACCCATTCCAAGGTCGGCGCCTCAATATCGCTCGGTGAAAACCAGTCCGCCAGCGCATAAATCTGCGCAATGATATTTTCCTTATAAAAGACCTTCTGCAAGCCCTCTTCCAAATCCGCAACCCAACGCCGTCCCTTCAGACACCCGACCGTTTTCATCGGCTGGATTTGATTGCCCGCAAACATCTTTGAGTACGTCTGCCCAAGCTCCTCGTCCATCTTCACATACAATTCGCGGAATACCTGTTTAAACGGCTGACGGATTTGACGGTCAAACAACACCTTCTGATAATCGTGCCAAACACCCGCCCGATAAAAATCCAACGGGTGCGCAATGCGCAGCAAGTCCTTGTCCTGCAGGAGCTGTTTTTGACCTTTGCAGTCAACCAAACAACACTGCCCGCTGCCGTCCAAATCCGTCTGCACAAAGCCCATTTTCTCCCCGCACGCAAACACCAGCGACGCAAGGATTGCCTTCACGACAGGATTTCCAAACAGCCCTCGCGTTTCCGCAGCCGTAAACAAATCACCATGCTCCATCGCCTCCTCCATCATCTTCTTTGTGCGCACATACTGGTCTTTGAGCTTATTATGCGCCTCCTTCACTTCCAGTACATACGCCTGTTTCCGCAGCCTTGAGGGTAGTGATTTCAGCATTTTTTCACCCTTGCGGCACAAAACCGCACTTTTCCCCTCCGCATCAACTGAAAGACAAATCTCCACGTCCTCCACAGCCGTCCAATCCATATACGCAGCAAACTCCTGCATCAGCTCCGTTTCCATGCTCAGCGTCAGCCTTGTCACGTCTGCAAAACCCGCATGGACGCTCATATTGACCAAAGCAGTCTGTGCCGCCGCCGTTTCGCTTGCACGCCGCTGCGCCCCGAACTGCTTTGCCTCCTTCGCAAACTGCTGGATAAACTGATACCGCGCGAGCAAATCCTTCTGTCGGTCTTTCGCAAATGGCACCAACCCATAGCTCATCAATAAATCCTTATTCCGCTTAGCACAAATCTCCCCGCGCAGTTGCTCCAAGGTCACCTTGCCCGTGGCAGCGTCCGCATATTTCCTTGCGCGCGAATGCTTTTGACCGTCGGAAATATATTTCGCGGCTTGGTACAAAAGCCCGAAATTCTTTTCCCCCAAAAGCGCATAGCACTCCCGAAACCAGTCAATGTCAAACGCGCCGCTCTGTAATTCCTCTGTCGACAGAGGCGTGTATTTCGCAATCATCGCCGTCTTTTTATCGTCAAACCGCTCGTTCATGTGCGCCATGAAATAATAGCAGCCGCTCTTTAAGCCGTTCCACCCAAGAACCTCCTCAAGCAAATCAATCCACTGCGGCGCATACATCGCCACCTCGACAAGCCGCTGCTGCGTAATGCCCGTTCCCTTTAAAGCCGCCTGCAACTGCGCCGCGGTATCGTCCGCCTTCGGGTGGCACGCCTTTAGCAGAAAGCACAGGCTGTTCTGTTTTGTGCCCATTGACTGGCTATTGTACCAGTCATACCACATATAATATGTGTCACGGCTCAGCGTGTCCTTCCCCAAAGCCTTCAAAATGCGGATAAGATAATCCGCGCCCTCTACATAGGTAATCCCGCGCATATCCCGCGTCACTTCCGTCTCCGCCTCGCCGCGCCGCAGCTCAATATCCATAAACACAGGCACCATTTCGTCGTACAGCTCCCGTATCAGCTTCCCGCGCCACGTATCGGAACCGACGAACGCCGCGCCGTTTTCTGCCACCTGTTCCATTCGCTCATACCCGAAAAACTCCTGCCAAAGACCATAATTCTGCCGACTGGTAAAATCCCCCTTGACAAGCTGTGTCATGGCTTTTATGCAAGTCGTGCGCACATAATAATGCAGCAGCGCCTTCCATAAAATGTCCTTTGAAATCAGCCCCATGTGGTATGCCTTTAGGAACCAGTACGGTCTTAGCGGCGTTTGGAAGCTGCCGTTTGTTTCCGTCCTTCCGTCAAGGAACTGGCTGCGCTCCCGCTCCTGCTTACACCGCAGTTCAAACGCCCATAGGACAAAAAACGCCTGCTCAAATTCCGCGTCCGTTTCCCAGTAGGAAAGCCCTTCAAAAAATTTCTGAAAATATGGAATTTTCGTTACGGAAATAATGTCCGTGCGCAGCTCTCCCTGCCAGTTGCGCGTCTTGTATTTTATCCGGCTGTTCTCCTTTGTCAGAATGGAAAGCAGTGCAGACACAGCCTCCAATCCCATGCAAAACAAGCGCTTTTCGTCTGCAAATTCCGCAAAATAAAGCCTTCGGACTGCGCGTACCTGCGGCGCGTATTTCAGAGAAAACGGCTTTAACGCAAACGACATTTTGCCAAAAACCGCCTCATAAAGCGGGCGACTGTTTTCCAGCAAATCGCAGTCGTCCCAAGCCATGACCGCATCGAGCTGCAAAAGCACGCTATAATCACCGATTTGTATTTTATAAAAATCGCGCAGTTCTTCCGCAAGCGGATAATTTTCCAATCGTTCCGCGCCCTGTTTCATTTTCCGAAACTCGTTTCCGATTAGCTCTGTCTCGCCCCCGATGGTGCGGTACTCGTCATTTTTATGTATATCAATCAGTGCGTCAAGCTTTTTCAGCTTTTCAATAATGGTTTCCACGGGCAGCACTACGCACTGCTGCAAGGTCTTCGTTCCAAGTACAGGCAGCTTCACTTCTTCTTTTGCATTCGGATTGTAAAATCCAAATCCATTCTCCGCCGTCGCAGTCTGCTGTTCCCCCAAGATTTCCGCAAGCAGCACTTTTTCCTTATCGGTAGGGTTTTCCACCAAATCCGCAAGCGGTTTCACGCGCGCAAAAAACGCCGCCTTTTCTTCCCGCTTTGAGAGCCGCAACAGCAAGTCCAAGCCGCCGCTACGCTTTTCCTCCTTCTTGTCGGTCAGAAGCCGTTTCAGACAGTTCTCCATATCATTTTCCGGCTGTTTGTCAAGCAGCTCCAAAAGCTCCTTGCGCAGTCCGCCGCGTTTAAAGCGCAGCATGTCCTCCATCAGCCGGTAATCCTCGTGCGCCAGCGTCATATTTTTGACAATGGCAATCGCTGTCTTTGATGAATATTCCTCCGTAACGCCCATCATTTTGATTACAATTTCCCGCTGCGTTTTGTTTTTCGGCGGGCATAAAAGAAGGTTAATCAAATCATGCCGTCCATAAGTGCCTGTCATATCCTCAAGAAAATCTGACACTTGTGTCATTTTTTCTTCGTCCTCCAGTACATACGCCAAAAACGCCAACTGGCGGATAATATCCGAACGCGAAAGCTCCACCTGATGCCACGGGAAAATGCATGGGAAATAGGTCAGCCCTTTTTTGGGCATACGCTGGTAAACATCATAAAGCGTGTCATAGAGGTTTTCCGCCTCCGCACGACATTCATAATAATCCGTCAGCACCGCCTTTTTCGGCGGCTCTCCTGCAAACATTCCCGCGCCGTTGCGCTTCAAAAGGTCATTAATCCGTGAAGTCACATTTGATGACAGTGCCGGAAAGAATGCCGCCACAAGCTCCAAATCGTCCGCATTCTCCAAAATCACCTTCCGCGCCACCTTATACTGCAAATTCTCAAAGCCTAACGACTGATTATAATAGGAAGCCGTCAGCTTCTGCTGTTTTGTGCCATGCACCGCAAGCGTTGTCATTGCCTTAATTGCGTCGTCGACCTCCGTAAATCCAAGCGCCCAAAGCGCGACGCTAATGGCAACCGCGTCACTGCCCTGTAGCTGTTCCTCGCAAAACGCCCTGTCGCGCAGGCATTTTCCCATCAGCGCAAGCAGCTTGTTTGAAATGCGCTCCGTGCTGTTTTCGTCAAAAATCCCAATCCATGTGGCAACCGCCCGCTCCACGGCAGAATAGCGGATTAAGTTGTTTTTCTCAATCACGTCAAACAGGACAAAAAATGCCTGCGTAGTCCCCTCGTCCATTGCCTCACAGACACTTTGGCGCACGCCCTCCTGCAGCCGCGCCGCCAAGAGAAAATCGCCAAGCAATGTATGCAGTTCGGCATTGTCGGAGCGGATAATGCCTAAAATCATTTCGCGGTCTAAATAAGCGGTATTATTTTCACTCAAAATCAAATCCTTGAGCGCGTCGATGACCTTTTGGTTGCCCCTGTCAATCTCTGCTGCGTAGAGGTAGTTAAAGTCGGAGCTGTAACTCCATGTGTGCCGGATATAATCCGCCGTTTCCTCACTTAACCGATTATAGAGGAAATCCTCAACGGACGCGTTGCTCCACGCAAAATTATCAAACGCTTTCAGGACCGAAAACGCCTGACGAATGCATAACCTGTAATCCGCCGACCGCACTGTCCTTCGCTGCCACCCCGACGTAAACGGAAACTGGTTGAGCTTATCTATTATATAAAAGAAAGACGCGTGGTACTCCTCGGGAAGGAGCGCCGCAACAAACGCCTTTTCCTTGAACCACTCCGAAGGCTTTTCACCCTTCCCTTTCATAAACTCATTGACTGCGTCGTTTACCGCACTGCCGAAAGAATACCGCGTCGTCAGCTCCTTCACCAACGCCTGCTCCTGCTCGGGCAAATGCCGTATCCTAATATTGCGTTCCTCCACCCGGTTTTGCGCAAGCGCCGCGCGGGTGCTGTTGTTGTATTCTGCCATAAAAATCCTCCATTCTTTCCAATGCCTGCAAATTTAATATAAACCCCGTTCACAATGCGCAAGCGCTAATTTCACATCTACCAAAGCCTTCCCGCAAGCATGGTCAGGCGGACGAATGTAAATGTATCGCTTTGCGTAACGCTAAGCCGTTCTTCCAAATCCTCCAATGCCCTGTCATTCAAAAAAATCCGGTAAATACCGTCCTCAAAGCACTGTATGGCGTTTTCGACGGCATGCGCGGTGTCTGCCCGTTTTTCACTGTAAACAGCGCCGAATGCAATTTTTCCGCTTTGCGCCTTGTCGTCGATTTCTTCCCTTGTAAGGCACTTTAAAAGCTCCGGCTGCTCCAGTTTTTCGTGGTACTGCGCAACGCCAAACTTTACCAGCTCCGTAACCAGCTCCCGCACCGTGAAACAGCCGTCCTGCGCCAATGGCAAATCATAAATCACAGGCGCAACCGATGCCTTGCGCTTTCCTAACTGTTTGATATTTACTTTAATTTCCATACAAATCTCCCCTTTTTACTAAAGCCTGCAAATTTGGGCGTAAGGACAAATTTGTTGTGTGAAAAATTTATTTTTCACACTGACCTCCTTACTCTGTCCAAACCAAATTGTACCAGTTCTTATACCCTTGAAAAACCGTAATAACCTTACCCGTTTCCATTTCGTATACCTTGTAATAACTGTATTCGTCGTCCGTCAACCCCGAATTGTAATGATTATAATCAATTTCACAGTATAGAATATAATCCTGATTTGGCGAATAAACGGATTGGATGAGCGTATGTTCGATTTCGATCAAATCCTGTAATCTATCTTCCGATTCGTCGGAAACATGAGGCATGTCCGCAGGAACCGTATCATCCGTTTTTTTCAGCCCCCAAAAGCATCTTTTATAGCAACCTCTTTTGTTCAAGAATACGATATTCTCTATCCCTTGAACCGTTCGATAGTCCTGAGAAAAATCCAACGGCAATCCTCCAAGCTTCGCAAAACAAAAAAATATACAACCGTAACACAGCACCGTCAAAATAGTCGGTACTGCAAGAAGTAACATAAGCTTTTTTTGTTTGATATGTGCTTTCATAATCTGCCTCTTTTCCGTAAAAATCCGCCTTGTTTCCGCGATTGCAATGCTTCTGCCGGACAACGGGCTTCCCGCTTCCTTGCCTGCAGGCTGCAATGCTGTTCTAATATGCATCAGCCTTCATGCTTTTTTACCGTCCAGCCCTCCGTTGCCGAAGCCCGCTCCGCACAATATCCGCAAGGCATTTGATACAATGCCCCGACGGTGTTGTCCATGTCAAAAATATATTGCAGCGACACGATTTTCGCGTCCTCCATCTCGTGTACTTCCCCGCAAAGGAACTGCCACATTCCGTCGTCAGCGTCATGGGAAACGTACAAAATGGGCTTTTCCCCATTAAGGACATGACAGCAGGTAATCGTCGCCGTGTTTGGCGCGTCTTCAAATGGAAAGATCATAACCCCTACCTCCTATTCAACAGACATTCCCAAGTCGAATGCCTCTTTTAACGCCGCGTTTCCGACAATATCGCCTTTCTCTTTCACGCCGCGCACGAGCACCATGCCGATGTTTTCCAACTGGAAAAAGTCAAGTACAAGCTGATACTGCACCACAATTGCGTCGAACAGCTCCGGCAGCGTCGCGGCGCCGACCAAAAGCAGTCCGAGTTTCTTTATCGGAAATTCGTTTCGCATGGGTGTATGTAAGCGGTCAACGATTGCCTTGAGCTGTGCGCTGATACCGTAAAAATACACGGGCGAAGCAATCACGACAATGTCGGCGGTTTTTAATTTTTCATAGATTTGTGTCATATCGTCCTCTTGAAAGCACCTGTTGTTTTCCCTTGTAAAGCACGAATTGCAGCCGATACAGGGGGTGACCTTGTAGTCGGCAACGGATACGATTTCGACTTCATTGCGCTTTTTCGCGCCCTCCGCAAACGCCTGCGCAAGGAGCTGCGTGTTGCCGCCGCTTCGCATACTGCCGACCAAAATAATTATCCTGCTCATTTGTGACCACCTTTCTAGCATTATTACGCTCTCTTATTTTTCCATTTTAACACAACAGGGGCGGTACTGCCATATGGAATGCTTATATTCCTGCTTTTCGGGCACAAAAAAGACACATGGACTGCAATTTGCCGTTTCATGCGCCTTATGTTGTTTTTTCATATAATGTTGTTTGTCAATTTATATCCGCAATGTCTTTTTAGAAATTCATTGTATTATAAATCGTTATCTATTTTCAGATTGTATGTGTATGGGTAATAGTTTTGCAGCGTATCAACATCGATTTGCCTGCCTGCATAGGTTTGGTAAAAGGTATCATATTCGGGGTTGCTCCATACAGAACCGTTTTCAAAAACGACTTCTTTTAGGCAAAACAGCGAATATGCTACCTCATTTGCTTCCCCGTTTCCGACTTGGGGAAAGTCTGTCATTTTTACGCCGTCATATAAGGACCAGCCGCCATTGTAGTTTTCCGTTTGGTTCGGCAAAAGATTTACATTGTCGGTTCTGACAGTATAATCATAACTGCATTCTGCGCTGCTGTCTAAAAAATTCCAGTATAGTTTTAACGGTACACCGTTTTTATCGTATGCGAGCATACAATACTCCGTTTCCGTGATTGTATTGTCTGTGTGATTTGTCAGTATATCGTGAATGTAAGGGTAGCCGTTATCGTAATATAAAATGTCTGTGCTTTCGTGGATAATGGATTTTGGCTGGTCTGTGTTTTCAGTTGATTGGTGTGCTTGGAGTGGATTGTCGGGAATGTTTTCAATGTCGTTTTGTGCGCACCCGATGAGGGCACTGGCAAGCAGAGGACTTATACATACGATTGCTTTATTGTATCTTTTCATATAAACAACACTCTTCTTTCAATTAATGGTTTAATAAATCATTTTGTATGGATAGGTTTTCATAATCGCTTCTCTATTATGGTATTATAGTGAATTTATGTCTATTTGGACATGTATTATTTGTCAAAATTATATCACACATACATTTACTTTTCTATTAAACTTTTCTTAATATTCGTTAATGTATCTCAACTAATACTTTGTCTTGTCAATACTCTGCTGTAGGCAGGGTGGTATCTGTTCTGTAGTAATAAACGGTATTGTCAGTATGTTATCGCGCGTATTCCTTCTTTAATTACAAAAATAGAGCATATAGCTTTCAGTTTCTATATGCTCTAACGCTGTTGTTATATTTGGTTTTAATTGATATAGTCGATTACGCTAACTGCATAATCTCAGCTTCAAGTTCCTTCGCATCTTCTAATGTTAATTTAGGGAAAAAATTCGGTATCTCTTCTACCGATATTCTCCCGTTTTTTAACATTATCCTTGCATTTTCTCTTGCTTCATCTACACGTTCGCTCTTAATAAACGACCTCATAATCTGTTCTTCATCAAACAAATTCATCATAATCGTCCAAGGTCTGCTACGCAGACCATACCTCCTTTTCTCTTTGCGCTAAATATTCCTTTAAATCATTCCTGTCCTTGCATATCTGAATTGTTTCCGTGACCGCTTTTCTTGTATACAGCATAATATGATTTTAATTGATATGATTGATTATGCTAACTGCATAATCTCGGCTTCAAGTTCCTTTAATTCATCAAATGATAACGTTGGAACACATTCTGCAATTTCATCAAGTGACATCTTACCTTTCTTTATAAGTCTTTCCGCAGTTTCCCTCGCCTCGTCGTGTCGTTCGCTCTTAATAAACGACTTCAAAATCTGCTCTTCATCAAACAAACTCATCATAATCGTAACAACCTCCTTTTCCCTTTGCGCCAAATATTCCTTTAAAGCATTCCTGTCCTTACATATCCGAATTGTTTCCGTGACTGCCTTCCTTGTCATTCCATGCAGCTTTGTCTGCTCATTAAAAACTTTACAGAAAATAATGTACTGATTTATGATGTCGTCTTTATCACTTTCATAGATGACCTTTGCCTTCACTTCAATGTCAATATCCGCACCCTCAAAAAATTCCTTGGACAAAAATATTTTTTCAGGTTTACGCCCTTTATTCCCTGTAAAAATCACATAAAGCTCGGGCTTTGGCATTTTCACTTTCTTGCTTTTGTAATAGTTTTGGCTGGTGCGCTGAAAATATTCGTGATAGCTTTGCGCCAAATACAGTAAAACCCTTACTAAAATATTCATCGTCCAAGTAGACTGTGCTTCTACTAAAATCATCAGCTTATTATTCGCAATAAAACCTAAATCATTATACAAATTGTCAGTCAGCACATTTTCTATCGTTATATCAGTCAGTGAGTCCTCTGTCGCCGCGGTATCCTCCGGATGGAGCGTTTTGTACAGCTTTAACAGATAACGCTTATCCTGAAAAAGGTCAAGGAATACGCTGTTTTTTGCGGTGCGCTTTGCCATGTGGTTTGTCACATCAGCCTCTTGTTTCTGCTTTGTATCGTCCTGCACTTTTTTACTCCCCCAATTTCTATAATTCCATACTTATGGAACGGCTATCGCTTCATAAAATATATCAAAAATACGATATAACTTACTCCTTGCCACACTTCAATTATACAAAAAAACACCTGCCTTTACAATCAAATTCGCATTTTATGTAAAAGTAATTGACTATTTTCAAAAAATACTTTATAAAGAAACTAATAATACCTATCCCTATGATTATATGAGAATAACAAAATTACTCCCTTTTCAAATTATGTACCCATTCAGAAATGCCTTAAAATATACATTGTAAATGGCAGATAACCATTTTATAATCCACTATATAAATCAGGATTTTCTATAACTAAGGAGATGGATAATCGTAAAATGAATACAGATAATGAACTATTAAAAAATTTGGACAAATTGCACACAACCGAATTAGGCGTAGAGCGCATTAAAAGAAATCTGTCTTTGGATACAGATGATGTGGTTGACTGGTGTAAAAATAAAATCAATTCTGCAAATGCCGCGATTACCCGAAACGGAAAAAACTGGTATGTGAATGTAGACAACGATATTTTAACAATAAACGCATATAGTTATACGATTATAACGGCACATAGAAAAAAGAAATAAAGGGTATTGAAATCCCATTTATAGAACTGTAAAAAACCCTTATACAACCAAACAAAAAAAACATGGAGATAAAAAATATGCAGACAATCATTGTCCTACTCAATCCGGGAGCGTTGGAAAACCGTGAAATGGATTTATGCTACCGCGTTCCAAACCGAATCGAGGAAGTCTCTGACGCCCTAATTCAAAGCAACTATTATGATTTTATAGACACCGAGCCCGGACAGCCCGGACCGTTGATGGCAATTGTGCTTGAAACCGAAAACGCAGAAGCAAACTGGTCTATCATCAGCGACTTGTTTCAAAAGGAGCTGTTCCTAGGAAACGATTTATCGAAATCGGCGCAAATCTATATTTCTGAACAGGAAGAAGCCGACTTAGAAAACTGCACACTGGTATACCCTAAGTAATCATTAATTAATCATTTATCAAAACACAGAAAACGGAGCAAAACCAATGAACCAAAAAGCAAGAAACCTGCTATGTTCCATTTGCAATGCCTTTCTCATAGCAGGACTCATTATTTTATTGATAGGAATATACTATGCGATGATTAAAGCAGGCATTCCATACCAAGACCCGCCGCTGGAGCTGCAGATACAATATCAAATCAACGCCGGAATTGGCAGTGTCCTGACAGGAACCGGATTTCAAATCACAATTTTTAGCGGCGTTATCCGGCTTGCCCTGCATTTCATATGGAAAAAACAAAACAACCCAGTATCACGTGCGGGCTAGAAAAGATTGGCATAGCAGTATTTACAGCCATTCATGCAAGTATCATAAGCCCCGATGTCCCGGCTCTCGATATCATGCAGACGCGGTAATATGGGCTTGTAATTCTTGGAGCAGAACACAACGCAGTCTACCGTGTCGGGCGTCAGTTCATAGCGTGTGACCTTGTTTGGAAACAGCGGGTTGCGTGAAAGGACATACCCTTGCGCAAAGCGGTTCAAAAGCCACTTTGTGTAATACTGGACGGTGTCTGTCCGCCCTCCTGTGTTGATAATCATTTTGAAACCTCCTTTTCTGAAATTTCTTCTTTATGTATTCGGAAAAAACAGCCGTTCGCAGATTTCGTTGTGACTGCTTAGGACGGATTGAACTGTCCTATAAAATAAAAGCCATTCGATTGATTTCCATTCATTGTTGTAAATGTCAAATGGCTGTATTCCTGTTCGGAAAAATCCTTCAAAAGCTGTTTTATCCATGCTTCATCATGGTGTCGGCATACCGCACCTTCCGGAAGTTCAAACACGCCATATATGCCATATGCTTCTTTGTATTCTGCATATCTGGTCAAATTCCGTTCATCTGTATTCAGCAGGAAATCATTTACATACAAAATTCCCTGTGGTTTCAATACCCGCTTAATTTCCGTCAGGAGCTGCTTTTGTTCTTCATTTGTCTGTATGCAGGTCAGAACCGCAAAGAGGATTACGGCATCAACGCTTGCGTCCGGCAGGGATATTTTCTCATTATCCTTTACTCGTAAATCAAGATAAGGAAACTGCTGTTTTCCCCTTTCTATCATGCCTTTTGAAAAGTCTATGCCAATCAGGTTATGGTAGCCGTTATGATACAGCTCGTCAAGCGTCCTTCCATATCCGCAGCCCACATCAAGAATTCTACTATCCCTTTTCACATATTTTGAAAATGCCCCGACTTGAAAGGGCGTAGTAAATTCCTTTTTTTCCGATACACTATTCCAATATTCTTCTTGCTTCATTATTATCACCTTCTTGAAAATTATAGTCTAATACTTTGTAATCACGGGGGCTTTGCAGATTTAGAGCCTGATTACTTCCAAATCATCGGGGACAACCAAATTGCCGCTGTAAAATTTTCTGCCCTCTGCGGTATATGTCAGTTTACGGTTTTTTATATTACTGTCCTCTGTATGATACAAAAGCAGGTTTCTGACATGCATCGCCTGTGCTGTTTCGCAGGCTTCTTTTACTGTGGAATGGTGTTTTTCGTATGGCTCAAATAATTTTGCCTGTGAATACAGACAAAATGCTTCATGCAGCAGCCATTCACTGTTTATTACATATTGATATGTGGTTTCGTTGTACGGCTCATCTCCTAAACAGGTTAATTTTTTATTCTCTTCAAATTCCATACAAAAGCCATATTGTTTGGCTTTTGTTGAATGAATATCAAAAAAGGTAACTTTTTTCCCAAGTATGGTTTTACATTCTTTGTCCTTTACTGTTTCCAGTAAAATACGTTTTCCCAAGAAAAAAATTTCTTTTTCCTGAAGAAGCATTTCCGCCATATTCTGTATTATTTTAATCAACTCGTCATGTGCATAAATCGTCAAAGTCCCCTCGTACTGCTGCCTGCTCATGTATCCGCCCGCCATTCTGATGAGCCAGATAATTCCGAAAAGGTGGTCTAAATGTTTATGTGTTACGAAAACCGTCCGTATATTTTTCCAGTCAATCCCTGCGTCCAAAAGCTGCTTAAATATGACATTTCCGCCGCTTCCGTCAATAAGAAAATATTCTGATGAATATACAGACGGTTCCCACAATACGAAACACGTATTGCAGCATTGCGTAACCGTTGCTTGACCGGTTCCTAACATTGTAATATTCAATTCCTTCCCCTCCAATCTGTATGGTTTTATTTAATCCTTTCTGCTTAATCCCGCAATCTGTTCTTCCAAATATTGGTTATATTGTTCCATAAACAGGACAATTTGCTGCAATTCCTGTTCAGGGAAAGACGACAAAAATTTGTTGTCGCGTTCCCGCCAAAGGGAATGCCGTTTTTCATGCTCCTCATAAAGCTTCTCGCCTTTTTCGGTCAGTGAAAAAAATAGCTTTTGGTTGTTATCTGCCAGCCTATACGTATCTATAAGTTTTGATGATACGAGCTTTTTGGTTATTTTACTGACTGCGCCTTTTGTCAGCCTTAAATGCTCTGCAATGGAAGTTACATTTGGCTGTGGCAGGTCATGTACTGCCTTTAGCGTATGTATCTCCGAATAGCCGTAGCTATGTAATTTTTGGTTTTCCGTTAATTTGCATAACATGTCCTGCTTTTCTAAAAATTCAGAAAAATATTTCAATATGTCTGTTTCCATATTTCACCTCTTTTCAACAGTATAGCCCAAACTTGTTTCCTAGTCAACAAGTTTCAAGTGTAATGATTTTTGCTAAGTACAAAAGAGCCATCTTCCCCTACTCGCGTGTTAGGTGTCCGCCAGTTTCTGCTGACATATTTCCTTTGGACACCCGTATGCATAAAAAGAATGGCAATTTGCAGACTGCCATTCCCCAAAGTTCTATTACTCTATCTCTTCAACCAGCAAAACCTCCCCAATATCCCCATCAATGCATATGGACTGCTCCTTAATCTCCTGCGGGCAGCCCGCCTCCCCATAATTAATACAAAGGTACGTCGCATTTGGATTGTCATATGTCATCTGCCAAAACGGATACTTGATAATCCCCGGCGTATTGTTGCCAACGCCTAGCTCCATAAACAAAATATGCCCTCTCTCATGGTTACGGATAAAAGTCTGATACCGTTTTGCTGCGTCATGCCAACCGCTGTCCTCCACGAAGGTATTGTCTGCCCGCAAATTCATCGACATGGGCGCACCGCAGACAGGGCAATACGGAACAAGCCCGGACGCAACGCGCATATTTTTCTGCTCGGCAACCATCTTTTTAACGGTACTTTCATTATCGTAAGTCTTTTTATAACAAGGCTTTGAACATTGCCACAGCCCGTAATCTCCCTGTGTATAAAAAAGTCTTTGCTTGTCAAAACCCGCCTTTTGAAAGCAATGGTCTACGTTCGTTGTCAAAACAAAATAATCCTTATCCCACACCAAATTGTATAAATCATGGTAAACGCTTTTCGGCGCATTTTGATAGCGGTTGATAAAAATATAGCGGCTCCAGTACGCCCAAAATTCCTCCGGTGTATCAAACGGATAAAAGCCTGCGGAATACATATCGCGAAACCCATATTTTTCAATATAATCCGCAAAATGCTCCGCAAAGCGCTCCCCGGAATACGTAAATCCGGCGGACGCAGACAATCCCGCGCCTGCGCCGATTACAATTGTGTCCGCGTTTTCAATCAGCCTTTTTGCTTTTTCCACATCATGGTTTTTCGTCTGTGCCATAGCATCCTCCTCTCGCCTGCAAGAAGTCTCCTGCCTTTACGGGGCAAGGGCAAAAGGCTTCTGCTTTAAATGCATGTACGCTGAACTGCTTACTCTGCTACAACCGAAATTCTCTGCTGAGTATGGTTTCCGTCCAACGCTTCATCGACCATCGCAACCGCATAGTCGGCATAGCTGATTACACTTTCCCCCTTGGCATTCAGCGTCAGTTCCTCGCCGCCTAAAATGTATTTTCCCGTCCTCGCGCCGTCTGCCTGAAAATCTCCGGCGGGGCTTATATATGTCCATTTTACATCGGTTCTTTTGCGCAGCTCGTCAAGCGCCTTGCCCATATGGGAAGCAAGCGGCTTGAACAGCTCCGGGAAGTCTGCGCCGTCCATGACCTGTGCGGTATGCTCTGGGTTCACATACAGACTGCCTGCACCACCGACAACAAGAAGTCTTGTTTCCTTGCCGCTTACAAGGTCACAAAGATGTTTCAGGGAGGTGCTGTGCTGCGGCAGGGTTTCCGGTGTCCACGCCCCGAATGCGTCAACCACAACATCAAATCCCTCCAAATCGGCGGCGTTCAAATCAAACAGATCTTTTTGGATAACCTTATCTGCCACGGACTGGTTTTCGCCACGGACAACCGCAGTCACGTCCACGCCCCTTGCAATCGCTTCCTCAACAATCAGTTTCCCTTCTTTTCCATTTGCACAAATAACTGCCATTTTCATGATTTTATTCCTCCTGTTTTCTTTTTGTTTTTTTGATTATTTGGTTTCGTATGCGGCTTGTTTTTTCCCGCTTGTAAGATTATAATATATCCGTAGCGAAGAAACGTAAAGTAAGCACTTTTTTGTGCCATAGTTACCAAAAAGAAACGATTATGGAAAAATGGGGGTTTTTTATGCAAAAAAATTTACCTGCCTGTCCGGTAGAGACAACTTTAATGCTTATCAGCGACCGTTGGAAGGTGTTAATTATCCGTGATTTGCTCGACGGCACAAAGCGGTTCGGGGAATTAAAAAAATCAATCGGAACGGTTTCGCAGAAGGTTTTAACGGCAAACCTGCGTTCCATGGAGGACAGCGGGCTGCTTACCCGAACAGTGTATCCCGAAGTGCCGCCACGGGTTGAATATACCTTGACCGAAACCGGGTACAGCCTGAAACCGATTTTGGACGCTATGGTTGCGTGGGGGACGGAATATAAACGCAAAAATGGTTGAAAACAGGAAGACAATATGTGGGGAGTATATATTTATCTTATCACACACAAGGAGCATTCGTAAAACAACGAACCATTGAGTTCTATCGAAACGGCAGAAAAGCACCCATGTTTACCTTCATTTACACTTGTAATTGCCCAGAAATTCTCGTAAACTGATAATTACTCGCGCTTCTTTTGCAGTACGCCTATGTGTCGGTCTTTTTCGTGATTTTGCTCAACTTTCTGCCGCTGCGCAAAAACTGGATTATGCGCATACTGGCATTGGCTGCAACGTATCTGTTCTCTGTCACGACGATTTATTCCAACGACCTTGCGAACCTTCTTGGAATGCTTTTGGGCTTTTGCGCGTATGTCATTGTCTTTCACCGCGGGCGGTGGGTGGAAAAGCTGACGACCGTGCTGATTTTTTATCCGACTGTCATTGCCGTAAATTATTTAGAGGAAACTACCGGCAGACGGCTTTTTTTCGCGATAACGAATGCGCCTTCCGGAATAACGCTTGGGTGGACGCGGGAACAGCTTTTTATGAGTACTGCCATTAATACGCTGTTTTTGCTGCTGCGGCTTTTGTTTTGGATTGGGGCATGGCTGTTTCTGCGCAAATATCTGCGGCAGGTTCGCTCCAATCTCACGACGAAAATGTGGCTGATTATCGACACCTTAATGCTTGCGTCGTTTGTTGCAATTTTCACAATCATTTATTTTATGCCGGCGAATTTTGCGATTGTCTATCCGATTTGCAGCGCGTCGATTTTTTCAAGCTTTGGCTGTATTTACCTTGCGTCCTATATCTGCAATTCCGTGCAGACGGCATACCGCGTGCAGGAGCTGGAGCTTCGGCAGTCCTATTATGCCGACCGTATGCGCGATGAGGAGCGGGTGCGCAGCATTTACCACGATTTGAAAAACCACCTTTTGGTGCTAGAGGCGCAGGCGGGAAACGGGCAGGCGGTTGAGGCGTCCATTGCCGAGCTGCAAAGCCAAATCCAAGCGTACGAAAATTATTATCATACGGGGAATGCGGTTTTGGATATTCTCATTCGGGACAAGGCGAAAATTGCGCAGCAGGAGCAGATTGATTTTAGCGCCGCGATTTCCTTTGCGGACGACGGACTCGTTGCGCCTTTGGACATCAGTACGATTTTCGGGAATGCGATTGACAATGCAATCGAGGCGAGCCGCAAGCTTGCGCAGGAACAGCGTCTGATTACGGTGCGGGCGAACCGTGTGCGCGATATGATGGTGATTACGGTGGAAAACAATGCGCCCGCGATGACGGGCAATTTGGAAAAAACGACCAAAAAAGACACATTTTTGCACGGGTTCGGACTGTCGAACATCAGAAACGCCGTGCAGAAATATGACGGACAGTGCAGTACCAGTTATGAAAACGGTATGTTTGTTTTGCAGATTGTCATTCCGGTGTCACTCGCGTGATGAGAATGTATGTTTTGCTTTGCAAATGAGCTGCGTCATTGTTCCCATCGGGCAGTACACGCACCACGAGCGCGGCTTGAACAAAAGCATTGTCACAAACCCAAGTACGGTCGAGGTGAGCATGACGCTGTAAAAGCCAAAGGCAAACTGCGCGACACCGTCCGAAAACAGGGTTCCGTGATATGCCCAGTGCCACGGAAGCTTAAAGGTCCAAAGCAGGGTTACGGTCGTGCGCAAATCCCTTGCACCTGCAAACACCAAATACGTGTTCCACAGCATGAGAAAGAACATTGTAAAGAAAAAAATCAAAAAGCCGTACCGGAAATAGGCGGATTTTATCCATTGCGGTACGTCTTTTTTGCGTGAAAGCCCGAACCTGCCGCCGACAAGGGAAAACAACTGTCCTCTGCCGCAATATTTGTTGCAGTATGCCTTGTTGCCCTTAATCACTGCGATTAACAGCGGGATAAAAAAGCACAGCAGCTCAAGCCACGCAAATAAAATATTAAAAAATCCCAAAATCAAGTAGGTCAGGGACGCAATCCATAGGTAATCGTACCACCTCTTTTTCTGTTTCATTCCGCTACCTCCTCCAATGCGATGACGCTCGCCGGACACTCCCTTGCACAAAGCCCGCACCCGACGCACAGCCCCTTGTCAACCTGCGCGCAGACGCCGTTTGGAATGGCGATTGCCCCCCTCGGACAGACCTTCATGCAGCACCCGCAGGCAACGCATTGTTTTTGATTTATGGTTGCTTTTCGTTTTGCCATCGTGATGTTCCTCCTGTGTTTTTATTTATGCTTATTCAGAAATGGGGGGATTTATTCTGCAATAGTATCATTATAACGGATAGGTGCGGATTTTGCCATACTTTGTCGTAAATTCTATAACTTCTTTTTAAAATACTTATGCAGAAATCTATAATGCAAAAGCAGGAAAATATTCTGAAAAAAATCAGTTACTTTCCTGCTTTGTCACCTTAGATTGTCATACTGTCTCAAGTCCTGCAAGCTGTTCTATTTCCTCAACCGCAAGACCTGTGTATTTTGCTATTTTCCTAATCGGTAGTTCTCCGTCCTGTAGCATTCTCAGTGCTGTCTCTTTTTGGTTTTGGCTAATGCCTTGGCTTTTTCCCTGATTTAAAATCGTCCTTGCGCTTGTTTCAATCAATGCTCCGCCCATAATATCACCTACGCCTTTCTGCACATTCTCATATTTCTG
>CANOMQ010000052.1 GCA_947567595.1 uncultured Lachnospiraceae bacterium
ATACTGCGTTTGCCGAAAATGTTTACATCTACAGTTCACAACATATCACATCATCAAGGTACTGGCACTTGGCGAACATATCCGAGGATTTCTGCGCCTCGGTCTGTGCGATACCCGCCACGTTGCGCATTTTTGTGTATAAAAAAAGGTTTTTGTAATTGTGGCTTTCATCAACGAAAAGCCTGTCCACGCCAAGCTGTTCAAAGGTCACAACATTATCCTTGCGTGTGGCGTCGTTGAGTTTCTCAAGCCTTGCCGTCAGGGATTTTTTCGTTTTCTCCATCTGCTTGATTGTGTAGCGTTCCCCGTTATCCGCTTTTGCCATCGCAATCGCTGTTTCGATTTCGTCTATCTGACGTTCTATGATTGCCGCCTGACGCTCCTGCGACAAAGAGATTTTTTCAAACTGCGTATGTCCGATAATGACCGCATCATAATCCCCTGTTGAGATACGGGAACAGAATTTTTTGCGGTTTGCAGGCTCAAAATCCTTCTTGGTTGCCGCTAAGATATTCGCACCGGGATACAGCCGCAGGAAATCACCTGCCCACTGTTCCGTTAAATGGTTCGGTACGACAAATAAACTTTTCTGGCACAAGCCCAGACGCTTACTCTCCATTGCCGCCGCAATCATCTCAAACGTCTTGCCTGCGCCGACACAGTGGGCAAGCAGGGTGTTGTCACCGTATAACTGATGTGCAACTGCGTTAAGCTGGTGCGGTCTTAACTCGATGTCCGGCGTCATTCCGGGGAATTTTAAGTGCGATCCGTCATACTCCCGTGGTCTTGTGGAATTAAACAGCTTATTGTATTTTCCCACCAAATCCTGCCGCCTTTCCGCGTCACGGAATACCCAGTCTTTGAACGCTTCGCGTACCGCCTCCTGTTTCTGTGATGCTATGGTGGTTTCCTGCTTATTCAGCACGCGCTTCTCTTTCCCGTCCTCCACTATGGTGTCATACACACGGCTGTCCTTCAGGTTCAGGGAGTCCTCCAGAATCGTGTAGGCATTCCTCCGGCTTGTGCCGTAAGTCATGTTGACAAGGGAATTGCCGTGGTCTGCATTTTTTCCTTTCACGTTCCACTGTCCCGTCACGTCGGAAAACTGTATGCCCATCATGTTCCTGTCAAATAAATGCTGTGGCGTTTCAAAGGTGTCACGCATGAAGTCCTCGATATATTTCGGCTCAATCCATGTCGCGCCGATGCGCACCTCGATTTCCGATGCGTCCAGCTCTTTCGGCTGCACCTGCATGAGCGCCTGCACGTTTACGGCATACTCCGGGTGGTTCTCCGCATAGATTTTCGCCGTTTCCAGCTTTTCACGCACGTTGCCGCTTAAATATGCATCGGCGGTTTCCCATTTGTCCGTCACGGGATTTTGGAAGATAATGCCTGCCAGTTCCTCTTTGACGGAATCAATGTCTTTTCCGGAAAGCTCCGCCATATAGTCAAGGTCAACTTTTGCCTTTTCCGATAAGGACACCGCCAGCGCCTCTGTTGCCGTGTCAACACTTGTGACAACTTCTGCCTTCTTGATTGTGCGCTTTGTGAACATATCCGCCTTGCCCTTGAAATTGCCCTCGTCGTCGATTTTCTCCAATGAACAGAGCAGGCAGTAGCTGGAATCCTGATTGAATGCCCTCCTGTTGGTCTGCGAACTGATAATGCCGTATTTCTTGGAAAAACTGTCATACAGATGGTTTAATTCCGCCTGCTTTTCCGTAATGGCTGTGTCAGGGTATTCTTCTAACTGTAAACTGATAAGCTCCTGTGTACAGTCGCGGATAGCCACCATGCCCTTAATCCGTTCCTGCATGGTATCGGGCATTTCCACGAGCTTCATTATGGAATTTTCACGGTAATATACTTTGTCATCAACAAGGGTGTAGCTGTAATTCTTCACGTCAGGAGCTGCGGGGATTACATTATCCTCCTTTTCCTCTGCAAGTCCGTCAAGCTCTACCGTTTCAATCTCCCCGTCAATATGGCTGACCGCTTCCCGCAACTGCTCCGCAAACGGTCTTGACGTGTCGGGCTGGCAGGTGCTTTCCATGCCGTAGGGTCCCGACACCATTTCCATTTTTCCCACGACCATCTCCGGGTGTTCTGCAAAATAGCTGTTCATCACAATGCCGCCTTTTTCCGTAAGATGCACCCATTCCGGCTCTATGTCCATCACACGGTCACGCTTTTTCAGGAAAAGAATGTCCGACGTGACTTCCGTCCCCGCATTTTCCTTAAACGCCGTGTTTGGAAGTCTGACCGCGCCCAGAAGCTCCGCCCGCTGTGCGAGATATTTGCGCACTTCGGGGCTTTTCTTGTCCATCGTGCCCTTGCTCGTGACAAAAGCGACAACGCCGCCGGGGCGCACCCTGTCCAGTGCTTTTGCAAAAAAATAATCATGGATTAAAAAATTATTCTTATCATACTTTTTGTCCGCAACCTTGTACTGACCAAACGGCACGTTGCCGACAGCCACGTCAAAAAAGTCGTTCGGATAATCCGTCTTTTCAAAGCTGGAGATTTTAATGTCCGCTTTCGGATAGAGCTGTCTTGCAATCCTGCCTGTGATGCCGTCCAGTTCCACACCGTAAAGCCTGCTTTCCTGCATTTTCTCCGGCAGCATTCCGAAAAAGTTCCCGATGCCCATCGCCGGTTCCAAAATGTTTCCCTTCTCAAAACCCATTTTTTCAAGTGCTTCATAGATGCTGCGGATAATGACGGGGCTTGTATAGTGGGCATTTAAGGTACTCTCCCTTGCAGATGCATATTCCTGTTGGGATAAAAGATTTTTTAATTCCTGATATTCATTTGCCCAGTTCGCCTTTGTTTCATCAAAGGCATCGGCAAGACCGCCCCAACCGACATACTGTGATAAAATCTTTTGTTCTTCCGGTGTCGCGGTTCGGTTTTCTCCCTCAATTTTTTCTAAGGTTCGGATTGCCTCCACATTCCGCCGAAATTTCTCTTTTGCAGTCCCAACACCAAGTGCGTCGTCCGTAATATGGAAATTGACGGCACTGGATTTGTCAGTCTGCGGCGTTTTCTCCGGTTCAGCCTGTTCCGGTTCGTCAAAATGCAGCTTCTCCACGACAATATCATAGGGAAGTCCGTTTTTATCCCCCGGATACACCGTCGTTTCACTGACTGTCGGCTGCTTTTGGTCAGTGTGTCCAAAAGTGTCCTGCTCTTTTTCCTCCGCCAAGAGGCGTTCAAAATTCTCCCTGCTTTCCACCCTGAAAATCGGATAAAGCAGCTTCGGGTCACGCATCTGCACTTCCCTGTCGGAAATATCCTCGATAATAAACTCCGTCCCCTCAATGGTTACGGTATCTCCAACTTCATAATCTGGCTTTTGGACATCGCGACCTAAAGTATCGGCAATCTCTCCCTGCGGCGTTTCCATCTCCACCTTTTGGTCACTCTGTCCAAAGGTGTCCTGTTCAGGTTCTTCAACCGCTTCCTTTGCGGTTTCAGCATACAGCCCTTTTGCAGTTTCTTTTTCGTCCGTTTTCCCTGCCGCCTGCTCCGCAAAATCAGGTGTGGCTTCCGCTTCCCTGTCTGCTTCGCCGTTTCCCGGTTTTTCACGGACTGCCGCCGCATCAGTGTCAGGAACAACATTGCTGCTGTCCCCAATTTCTTTTTCTTCGTTTTGGACGGGCAGCCCTGTGACATTTTCCGCTGCATTCTCTTTCGGCTGCTCCTGTCCGGCTGTCTGCGCCGCAAGAATATTTTCCCGTTCAATGTAGCGCCTTGCCTGATTGATAAAGCCATTCAGCACCGCAGGGTGGGAATTTACCACCATGTCGTTGGTTTCCCATGTGGAATAGGGCGCAGTTTCCTTTGCCCACTCCTTATTTTCATCGGAAATACGCTGTTCCTGCGTTTTATGGGCGACGGTATGGGAAAGTACATAGCGCACCCGCTCAATGCCATATTCCCTGATAACGCCCTCGGCTGTTTCCTTTGGGAGCCGTCTGCCGTCAAACTTTTCAGCAATTGCCCTTTCTATGGCGTCTTTGCAGGCAGCCTTTGTGTCACGCTCCATCTTCGCCTGCGCTTTTTCAAGCTCTTTCTGTGCCTGTTCCCATTTGTAATCCACATAGGCTTCCTTGCCTTTCGGGGATAAATACTTATCTTCCTCAATCAGCTTACGGATACGCTTTTCCACAACTTTCCATGACAGCAGAACCCCCGTATACGGACTTCCAATCTGTCCCTTTTCCAGTCGTATTCCTTTACCGTTATGATCCTCATAACTCTTATCATTTCCCGGCAGGGCATGGGAACTGCCGCCGATGCCGTACTCCTGTTTTAAAAATTTAACCGCATCTGAACTGTCATGCCCCTCCATAAAATACTTATAGATGCGGAAAGCGCCATGTTCATAACCGCTCCCCCTGCCAAGACGGTGGTCTATCTCGTCCTGTGTAATAAAATCCTCTTTCTTTATCTCCACGCTTTCCGCAAGCGGATATTCTGTTTTAGGCAGGCGCAAATCTGCAAGCTCCTCCCGCAGTCCTTTCGGCGTATAAACAGCACGGTAACGCATTTTCTTCTCGCCTGATTCCAGCTCCGTAATAGCCTTGTCCATGTGGGCGGCAACCAAATCTATACCTGCCGGGTCTGAAAGCAGCCCAATCAGATGTGCATGGCTGTCAGGAGCATTTTTATCACCTAATCCCAGTTCCTCCGGTATTTCCCCCATTCCGTCACGGAAGAAAAAATATACATAATTGGCAATCCGGCTCCGTTATACCGTCCGTATCAATCTGCTCTGCCTTTTCCCCCGGAAGCAGGTATTCGCCGTCCTCGATATAGGAATTTACAAAGAAGCGGGCATCTTCCCATGATATTTTTGTTTCTGCCTCACGGGTAAGGTAATGCCCTTTCCACATGGTAAGACCGTCCTCACCGGCGCGGTATCCTGCCCTGATCTCCCCGATGTCAAGCTCCGTAAATTCCTCCATGCGGAAAGAATTTTTCAGATACTCCGTTTGCAGACGTGTATCCTGCTCCATCTGAAAATACCCCGCAATTTCCGGTCTTTTATGGATAAGGAAAGCGTCGGAACACAGAATTCCTTTCTGAATATCCATGAAATTATCGGCTGCACGCAGTTCGGCAATGAAAGAGCCGGATAATGATGTTTCCCCACTTCCGTGGTCATTATCCGGCTCTGATGTTTCCGTATTTAATTGTGTTTTGAGGTGGTCAATTTCGCTTTCTAAACGTAAATCAGTTCCGTCAGTACGTTCTCCTCCGCCGAGTGTCTGATGTTGTTCATCATGCCCACCCACTTCATCTGATCCGTTTCTTTCAGTTCCTCCGTCACGCCCTCTGCTTCCGCCATCTGCGCGGTCAGGAAGTCCATTCTCTGTTCCGCCTGCTCCTGTATCATCAGACAGTGCGCTTTCAGTTTTCCCGACAGTATCATGCCCTGATAAATCCCTCCCCTGTGTTCCTTCAGGAAATTCTTCCTCATCAGCCCGTACTTCGTCAGCACGCCCTCCGGCTCCTCGTCCGCCATCAAGTTCGGTATCAGGTAATCCCCGTTCTTCTCGTATGTCAGTTCCATATGCAGCGCCCTCCGTTTCTTTATTTTCCGCCGTTTCCGGTCTTTCTGGTTCTTCTTTTTCACTTTCACGCTTTAAAGCATTATAGTCCGCATCCGTTTCTTTTGCAAGCACTTTTTCGATATTTTTATTATTTTTCTGCGTTTCCTCTTTTTCCGGCTCTGCTGCTTCCATGCCTGCATTTTCCCTTGTTACGTTTTGTGCCGCCTGCCTTTCCTGCGCCACTACCGTCCTGCCGATTTCCAAAAGAAGCGGCTTGCACATTTCCGCAGTGGCGTTTCCGATTACCGCAAGCGTATCCGGCGTATTAAACTCGCTGATATGGGTAAAATCAAGTTCGTTTTTCCAAAAATCCGTGTCCGCCCCGCAGCGCGACAGCACCGTGTAGGCAATGCTCGATGCCAGCGTATCCCGCAGGCATATCCCCACATTGAGTTCGTCCATTTCCTCAAGAAAGCTGCCCTCTTTGGCATATCCAATCTGAGGCAGCAAATCCCCATAATAATCCGATGCAATCCTTTCGGCAATTTCGATAATCCGCTGTTCAAAGGACTGTTCCCTGTCCGTGCCGCCATAGGTCTGTTCCAGCCGTGCAAGCACCGCTTCCTTATGTTCTTCTTTCAGTTCCCATATGTACGGGTCTCGCCCGATGCGCCTTGCCTTATGCACGTCCGATACGTCAAAGACATATTTCAGTTTTGGGCGCTCGCTCGCCGTGTCAATCAGCGCAATTCCTTTTGCACCGCGGTTTACCCAGCAGTACATTTTTTCGTTCCAGTCCTCCAGTGATGCGCAGACTGACGCGTCCGGTCTTTGCGCATGGATCAGGAGCTGCTCGTTGTACGGGCGCTTGTACAGCCGCGCCGCCGTATCAAGAAATGCCGTCCACAACGCCCCGTTTTTTGCAATCCTCACTGCGGTATCTTCCGCCATTGCGGAAACATACTGATATTTTGTCATAGGCTTTCCTCCCAAAAATGACGGCGGGAAATCCCGCCGCGCCGTTTAATCATAAAATCCGTTTTCCTCAATGCCCTTTTCCAGTATGGAGCTGATTAGGTCATCCAGCTCCACGCCGTTCATCTCGCTTACCACTATCAGCTTTGCAAGCGTTCCTTTTCTGACCGGAATGGTATACTGCTCCTCATCCGGGCAGAGTTCCCGCACGCAGACACCGAGCGCGTCCGCAATCCTGCAGGCTGCCGTGATGTCCGGCTCGCAGATGCCCGCCAGTATATTCAGAAGTTCATTCTCCTGTATGCCGGACAGCGACGCCAGCCCCGGAATGCTTATCTCCATCTCTTTCATAAGGCTTAAAATCTTGTCACCCGTGCCTAAAACCGCCATGCTCATCTTGCGCCCTCCTGTCCTGCCTTTGTCCCGAAAGAGAACGAAACGCCTTCTTTCTGTTTCGCCGCCGTAAATTTTGCCTTAATATCCGCCACACGCTGCTCCAGTACCGAAAACATTGCCTCCGCCTGTTCCTGTGTATACTCATATGCTGATCTGTTGGCGAGATTCTCAAGCCTCCCGATTGCGTCGAGTGCTTTATTCATGCGGTACTCCCCAATCCTGATAAACTTCTCTGCTTTTGTTTCCTGTGCTACTATGTCTACCGCTACATTTTTTGTTACATCGCTCATATTCATATCCTCCATATATTAAAATATTTAAGCCTAATTACTTATTTTTAGTTATGACATTTTTATACCATAAGCAAAAAAGCATATAGATTGATCTATATGCTCTGCCGCTGTAAACAATATTCAGTTATGATTAATGTAATTGATATTTTAAAACAGCTATCTGTTTATTATGGCTTACAATCAATTGTCAAAATTATTCATACCAACTTATTAATACCAATTTAACATTTTCCTCTGTTAACGTCTTATTTCTTCCATAGTTCCTTTCGGTATAAGAAAACCAAAATCGTTATTTTTAATATCCAACTGCATTACAAATCCTAATGCTGCCTTCAATGCGCTCTTTATTATATATGATGCATTCCTCCATTCTCTCTCAGAAACATGCTTATCAGGATTATAATGAGTATATACATTCCTAACATCTTTTACTTCATCAAAATAATCCTTATCACATTTAATAAACTCGTGCTTAATATTCAGTGCATCCAAAAAATTGGACAAATTTGGAAAAGATTGTTTAGGATTTTTAATCTGACTCTTAGCCTCATCTAATAATGGCTTATACAACGTACATAATAATTCTAATGACTGACATCTCCAAATAAAAACATCTTCATCAGATACATGTCGATTATATATAGTTTTTTTCCATATATTGATTACTTCCTTATAAGGCTCGTAATGCAATAACCATTGATTTATACCTTCTACAATTGTTTTTGGTTGCTCTAGGCTCACCTCATTAATCAAACAATCATTTTGTGACATTAGTAATTTGTCATTTAAAACTTCTATTGATGCTCCAAGTCCATCTGAATATGCAACCCGATCAACATAAATTTCTCTGTCAATCATAAATTCAAAATATTCTCGTACTTTTACCAATAGAGTAATCAAGGAATCTATACAATTTATATTATTTACTTTAACGACTGCTTCTAGTGTCCCTTCATTATTTAAAAGACTCCAATTATTTTCTTTCTGTGAAAGTTCATAACCCTTAAAATCCGAAAAACGACTTAGAAAATGCTCTAACCCTTCAAAATGAAATGAAAGAACACCTCTGTTAGGAATATTTCTTCCCTTTATCAGAGTTTTATACTGTCCTACAACCACAATCTCATCTATTTGTGTTATTTTCCTTATACAAACACAATCAAACGCCGTAAATTCTTTCCCTATTTCATTAACAATAACAATTGAGTTAAATCTTTTAGCAAATAAGAAATCAGCTACCTTATATGATTTTGCTGACTCCAATGGAATAATTATTTTTAACCTCCGCGAAGGCACTTGAAATATCACATTTATATTATATTCCATTTCGTCAATTCGTACTGTAGTCTTTCCATTTACAAACACACTATAACCTCCTATGATGCATTGATTACTTTCTAATCCAAATAGAGTTATTTATATTTTGAAATAATTATTTTAGTACTCACTTTTAAAATTGTATCACAGTTGTACTTATTTTTCTATTTCTTTTTTGGAAATTCCAGCCTGACTTTGTACTGTGAGCCTCTGATTTCTTTTCCGTCTTTGGTATAAGAATAATCCTCAATACCCTCCGGTATCAGATATGCATCATAGCTGCCTTTCTTTCCTTTCAAGCCTTTTACGAATGTCTTTTTCCCCTCCAGCATACTTTTTACCTGACTGTCGGAAAGAACGGCTCCCATAGCGCGCCCCACATTCATGCCGCATCTGCTCTTGCAGTAAGCGCCGAATTTTCCCTTTGTCACATTGCCGCCGCATTTCGGACATTTTCCCAATACGTCTGTTCCCTGCGCACCGTTTCCAAACACGGATTTTTGCTCGTCACTGACGCTGTGGTAGGTCTGCACAAGCCCTCTGACCATATCCCCTATACCGTCCATAAATTCCTGCATGGAATACTCCCCTTTTGCTACAAGGGTAAGGGCATTCTCCCAGTCAGCGGTCAGTTTCGGGGATTTTACCACATCGGGAAGAACCGTAATCAGCCTGATGCCGTCCTCCGTGGGGATAATCTGCTTTTTCTCCCGCCTGATAAATCCGTCCTTTACTAATTTTTCAATAATGTCCGCCCGTGTCGCAGGCGTCCCCAATCCTTTCCTCTCCACATCATCGTCCATATCTTCTGATCCGGCGCGCTCCATCATGGAAAGCAGCGAATCCTCCGTATATCTTTTGGGCGGATTTGTGAAATGTTCACTGATTTTTGTCTGCACCCCGTCAAACGCCTGCCCTTTGGAAAGTTCCGGCAGCTTCTTTTCTTCCGCAGCATTTTTATCCGCATCTTCCGATGTTTTGAAAGAACGCTTAAAGGCATCTTCAAAATCCTTCCAGCCGTTGCGCGTGACACTCTTTCCCGAAACCGTGAAAATATGTCCGCTGCAGGTAAGCTCTGCCTTTACCGTTTCATACAGGTGTTTCTCCCCTGTCGCACATAAAAGGCGGTTCGCGATTAAGGATAGGATTTTCCGCTCCGTTTCCGGCAGCGCCGCAAGGTCAGCTTTGGCAATCTCCATTGTGGGGATAATGGCGTGGTGGTCTGTCACCTTTCTGCTGTCCATCACCCTTTTAATATCAGGATTGAATATCACGCTTTCCTCAAATAGAATCGACTGGAAAACCGCATTGATTACATTTTTTGCCGTCTGTTCCATGTCATCGGATAAAAACTGGCTGTCCGTTCTCGGATAGGTAGCCAGTTTTTTCTCATAAAGGCTCTGCGTGTACTCCAAAGTCTGTTTTGCGGTAAAGCCGAACAGACGGTTCGCATCACGCTGGAGTGTGGTGAGGTCATAGAGTTTCGGCGGCGCAGACGCCTTTTCTTCCTTTATAATGGAAGTGACAATAGCCTGCCCGTTTTTACAAGCCTCCGAAAGCTGTTGTGCCTCATCTTTTTTATCAATGCGCCCCGATACGGCATCCACGCCGCCAAATAAAATATGCGCCATAAAATACTGCTCTTTCTTAAAATTCATAATCTTTGCTTCGCGCTCCACCAGCATCGCAAGCGTCGGTGTCTGCACCCTGCCTACCTTTAAGACCTTTCCGCCGTAAAGCACGGTAAAGAGCCGCGTTCCGTTCAGTCCCACCAGCCAGTCCGCTTCCTGTCTGCATAATGCGGAATGATAAAGGTTATCATAATTATTTCCCGGCTGCAAATTTGCAAAGCCCTCACGAATGGCATTTTCCTCCATAGAAGAAATCCATAACCGCTCTGTCGGCTTCCTGCACCCTGCCATTTCATACACAAGGCGGAAAATCAGCTCGCCTTCTCTGCCTGCGTCTGTCGCAGCGATGACCGTATCAATCCTGTCATCGTGCATCAGGTTTTTCAGCACTTTATACTGTGCCGCCGTTTCCTTTTTTACTTCATGCTGCCATTTGTCAGGTATCATGGGCAGGCTCTCATAATTCCACTTTTTCCATGCATCACAGTAGCTTTCCGGCTGTGCCAGTTCCACAAGATGCCCCACGCACCATGAAACGATGTAACCGTTTCCCTCCATGTATCCGTCTTTTCTTTCGTCTGCACCGATTACGGCGGAAACCGCCTGTGCCACACTCGGTTTTTCTGTTATGACTAATTTCATTTCCTGTCCTCCTATAATTCCGCACCTTTTGATTTTTTCCTGTCCTGTGTCTGCTCCGCTGGCTTTAGCGCCGCAGCCTCTGCTTTCTTTTCCGCAAGCCTGCCCTTTATGGATTCCCTCGGACGCTCCTTGTACGCCTCCACCATTTTTTTAAGTTCAGCATTGGAAACGCGGGTTTTCTCCGTCCCCCACTCTTTCCTGCCGTCAGGCTTTTCTCCAACGACAACTGAACGGTGCAGCGTGGTGTGTCCCTCTGACGGGAGCTTGATCCACATTCCTTTGCCGAATTTATCCTCATGGACGTGGTTTGACTTCACGACAAAGGTCTGCCACGGTCTGTGGTCATTCTTATCGGGATTGGGGACAAGTATCTCCTTATACCTGTTGCCGTCCCGTCCCTGAAATTCTTCCCCGACACAGCCTTTCCCGAATTTCAGCGTAATCTCCTGAAACTCCTTTTTGGGACTGCCCGCGCCTTTATCCTGCGTCTGCCCTGCCGTCTGCATGGCTGCCCTGCGCTTTTCGGCAATTCCGTCAAGCACCCTGTCAACCGTCTGCTGTATATTTTCCTGCCCCATTGTGACCTCCTTTCCATGACGAAACCGGAGCTTCCGCCCCGGCTCCCGTCATTCATGGTATTTTTATTCGTTGTCAGGTTCTTGGGCGGTTTCCGCCGCATCTGCTTCCCTGTCATCATCGGCAAAGAAATCATCGTCTGTACCGTCCCCTGTATCCCCGTCCTCGTTTTCGTATTCTTCCTCATCTTCCTCGTCGTCCTCATCAAGAAAATCCTCTTTCTTTTTGCGGACTACCTTGAAATAGTAGGCTGCACCGATAAACGCTGCGGCAAGACCGCCCATCAGAAGATACGACGCCGCAGGGTTCTCCTGTTCCGGCTCTGCTGTTTCTTCCGTACTTTGTACATCTTCCGCACTTTCCTCCGTGCTTTCTGCATTTTCCGTATTTTCTTCCGGCTCCGTTTTCTGCACGGTATTATTGTTTGGCAGCGCCCCATCCGTCACGGGGATTGCGGATTCCAGTGCGGCGGAATTTTTCGGCAGGGTATCACTGTTGTCGGAAGTGGCATTCAGCAGGTCATTTTCCGTTATCTCCGTAAGGAAGTAGACCAGTTCTTCCTCCCCGTCCCTGTCGATGATTAAATAAAATACCTTGTCGTTAGCCGTCTGTATCGTATAAAATTCCTTTCCCTTTTCTGACTGGCTGCTCTCCTGACTGTCCTTGCTGCTTTTTTCCGCCGCCTCCGCAGCATCAGCCTCGGCAAAAGCCTGTTTTTTCTGCTCCGCAATGCTGTTTTCGGAAACAGTATTTCCCTCACCGTCCGTTTTGGTATGTTCTGTTACGGCTGCCGTGGCGTTCCCCGGCTTGGTGGCTTCGGCGCTGACTGGAAGCTGTTCTGCGGGATTGTCGTCGCCCTCGTCCGCAGGGTCTTTATAATACGGATTTTTGGTCTTATAGACCTCCGACATATTTCCAGCATTGTCCATTGCGGATATGGTAAAATATTCATAGCCCGCATCAAACTGCTGCAGGCGGACATTTAATGTGCCGTTTGTAAGCTCCGTAAATTCATATCCGTTGACATAGACCGCTTTTGCGCCGGAATCCGTGTCATGCACCTGCACCGTGAGCAGTCCGTCGCTGACAGCCGCATTTAAGGTAGGTTTTGTCGTGTCAAAACACTTTACTGTACGGCTTCTCTCGTATGTAATGCCTTTCTGGTCTGTAACCTGCACATAGACCGTGCAGTTTTCGGAAATCTCCAGTTTCCTGTCCTCCGTCACGTCCGTCCAGCTTCCGTTCTGCCCTATTTTTGCCTGAATTTTGGCAGTTTCAAAATTGCCTGTGTGCGCCGTATCTGTGACGGTAAAAGAAACGATAGCGGTATCATTATACCAGCCGTCCGGCTTGTTGATGCTGATTGTGACATTGGGCTTTTTGTAAGCGCACTTTTTGTAATCCTCCACACATACAGGACAGTTCCGGTCATACTCATAAGAACCGCATTTGTCCTCACAGCTGCATACTGGCTCCGGTACTTCGTTTCCTGAAACCGTGCTGTCCTCCGTGTTATTCTCCGTCGTTTCCTCCACGTTTTCCGTGGAACTTTCCATACCGTCCCCGGAAGTGTCAGAGTCCTCCCCGGTATCTGTTTCATTTTCCGTGGTGTCCTCTGTGCTGTTTTCTTCCGAACCGGACTCCGTTTCAACGTCCGTGCTTTCCTCCGTTCCGGTCTTATCCTCCGCCCGCACGTTCACCGCATAATTCCCGTTCATGGAAAATGCCATAGCGGGCATACATAAAAATATCAGTGATAAAATAAGCGAAATGACCGCCTTAATTGATAACCTGTTTTTCTTCATTGTTTCCTGCCTCCTTTTCTGCCTGTCCATCCTGCTCTTTTTCCTTCTGTTTCAGCAGGCTTAAAATTTCTTCCTCGCTGACCTTATTCAGAAGCGCCAGCCTGTCCAATGAGATTTTATTCTTTTCAATGAATTTCATCTTCTCCGCATCTTCCGCCATCTGGAGCTGTTCTTCCAAATCCTTTTTTCTTGCCTGCAGTCCCGCAAGCTGGTCATCCACTTTGGAAAGCTCCTTTTTTAACCTGTCCTTTGTCACAATATCCTCCCTTTCCGTTGTTATTTTGTTATAAATCATCATTCTGTCGGACTTTATTATCATCAGACATATGTGTCTGTTTACAATTAAAACTGATAATTTCCCGCACGATTTTTACAATTATGATTGATAAAATGCCTTTTGATTTTATCCGGCATAAAAGTAAGGCTACACCTAAACGTACTCACTCTAAAATACTTGTCGCAAAAAGATATACGTTTCAGAAACAGCCCCGCATTATCAAACATAATTGTCTTTTTCATACTGTTTTTATCAAGCTATTTGTCACTTTTTTGTTGAAACAGCTTTTATCATTTTTAATTGTAAATTATCAATCTTTTTTGTAACTTTATCAGTTATAATTGTCACTCAACAATATGCACTCAGTTCAGACGCCCGAATGAAAAATAATGACTCTGCCAGTACGACGTGTTGATTGAGGAATACTTGATCGGATCACCCGCGTGTATCATAACGCCGTTTCCACAGTAAATTCCTACATGGGTAACCGGATTGCCCGAATTGTATGTACCCGTAAAAAAGATGATGTCCCCCGCCTTTGCGTCTGCCGCCGAAACCGGAGTACACTGGTTATAAATCCCCTGCGCCGTCGTCCGTGGCAGGTCATGCACGCCGCTGTTGGTAAACACCCAGCAGACAAAGCCGGAACAGTCAAAACTTGTTGACGGGGAAGAACCGCCCCACACATACGGGTAGCCGAGATATTTTGCAGCTTCCTCCAAAAGCGCCTGCACCGATGCATCATCATAGGAATCGGGCGGTATCACATTTCCCGGCGGCACTCCGCCCCCGCCTCCCGGCGCTTCGCCGTACAGCGTCCCCTCACCTGCATCAAAGTAAAATAACGGGTTATAATACTCCCCGTCATAAAGGCATTCGATATGCAGGTGGCTTCCGGTACTGCTTCCCGTGTTTCCCGTTGTCCCGATGACCGTACCCTTTTCCAGCTCCTGCCCCTCACTGACGCTTAAACTGTCCATGTGGGCATATTTTGTCGCGTAGCCGTCCTTTTCAAGCACCACATAATTCCCGTAATGGCTGTCATAGGCGGCTGTCATTACCGTTCCGTCATGCGCCGCATAAACGGCTGTTCCTGTCGGCACCGCTATGTCCACGCCGCGGTGGAACTCATCATTTCCGGTTACGGGATTTTTGCGGTATCCGTAGTAGCCGGAAACATAGTTGTACCAATATAACGCAAGCGGTGAGTCAAATTCCTGCAAAAGACCGCCCGTTTCATTGTATGTGGCATAGATTTCTGTCTGTTCACCGTCCAGTTTGCCAGCAACAAGCGTTTCAAGCGGTGTGGCTGTCAGCGCGACACGCAGGATACTGACCTCATACTCGTATTCTTCTTCCGTTTCCTCCCCTGTTTCCGGGTCAGTGACCGTCCTTGTGCCTGTCCTTGTTTCGGTGTCCGGCGTCATGGTCAGCGTATACATCTCGTCAAAAAGCGACTGTATTGCACTTTCAACTTCGCTGGCGGTAAACTCCGTATGCAGGGCGGAAAGGTAGCTGATTAAGGTAAAAGGGTTATGCCCGATTTCCCCTAAGTTATAGGAATACTCGTCATAATCCGGATAATCCGTTTCGACTGCATCAATTTCTTTCTGCAGGTCAAGTTCAAGCTGTGTCATCTGCAAATCTGCCGCGTCAATTTCCTTTGGTTTGCTTAAATAACTCGACGCTAGAAGCGTTGCCTGCGTGTCCGCAAACATCGCACCGCACGACGATACCGATGTCATAATCATGATAAGCAACACAGCCATAATGCCGAGCGTCACAAGCACGCCCACGTTTCTCCGTGCAATTTCCTGCAGTTTCCTCGCCACCGCAACTGTCACATTTTTGCTCTGTTCCAGCGCCTGCCCTGCCGCCTTTGTCGTCGCCGCCTTCTGCCCTGCTTTGCGGTATTCGCGCTTGATGCGCTCTTTTTGCAGCCGTTTCCGCAATATTTTTTTCTGCATTTGGGGATTTTCTTCAAGGAATTTTTGGTACTGGAAACTGACTTCTTTCTTAAAATGTTTCTTTTCCAGTCCTGCCGCCTTTTCCCGCCGTCTCTGCTGTCCGTTTTTTCTGTGGTTTTTTACGAAACGGTATGCATCTTCGGCTTTTTGTTCTGATTTATGCGCACCCTCCACCGCAGAATTTTCTTTCTCCACCTCCGCAACCCTGCCGTGGGCGGAATTGGAAAATTCCATGCCGATCCTGCCCGCTGTTCTTTTCAACACGCCGTCTGGTTTGTACGGCTTTTCCTTTTTGACAGCGGTTAGCACATATTTCGCCCTGCCTGTCTTTTCATCAAAGACACGTTCAAAGGAATACTCCGTTTTCTTTGGCAGTTTTGCCCCTGCCTTCTGCGCTTTCTTCCCTGCTTTCTCCGCTTTCTTTTGCAGCCTGTCTAATTTTTTGCTGCCGGAAAACTCCGGTTCTTTGTCCGCATCTTTGGAAAAAGCGCCATTCTCTGTAAACGTGCCGCTTTTTGTCTGAAAATCACGCTCAAAATCGGAATCTTTGGTGCGCTGCCTGTCCTGATATTCACGCCTGTGGTATCTCCCTTTTTTCTCCGACTGTCGGTATGTGTCCCTGCGGCGGTAACTGTCGTCCCCCTGCCGCTCTGCCTGCTGTTCTCCCTGATCTTCGTCGGCTTCCGGCGTAAAAGCGTTTCCAGCCGTGGAAAAACCATTTTTGCATTCATGGGTGGCTTGTTCAAAACCGTTTTTATGTTCATGGGCGGCTTGTTCAAAACCGTTTTTATACTCATGGGTAGCTTTCCCATCTTCCCTCTTTTGGTCACTCTGTCCAAAAGAATTTTCTTTCTGATACTGTTTTTTCTGTCTGTTTTTCTTCGATGCACTTTTTTGTGGCGGCTTTTGGACACTGCGGCTGAAAGTCCCGCCACTTTCTGCCCTTTGGTCACCCTGTCCAAAGGTTTTCTCCGGCTCTGTCTTCCGGTCATTCCGTCCAAAATCTGCGCCCTGCCCTGTTTTCCGGTTTTCCTGATGCAGGACGTTGTTGCCGTCCCTCGGCTGGTGTGCGCCGGACTTTTTGGGCTGTCCCTTTTGGGCGCTGGCTTTTTTCTCCGGGCTATTCCCTGCAAAGGTTCCTTTATCTTCCACAAATGCAGCCGCCTGTTTCCTCTTTATTTCTGTCATTCCATTCCTCCGCTATTTTTATTTCTGACCGCTGACGGTTTCTTTCCGTGTTCTCCCGTAATTCGGGTCATAATCCTTAAAATCACGCACCGACCAGAAAATCCACTTGTTGTTCACCCACCGCTGCAGGCTGCGTGTTTCCTGCGGCGCAGTCGGCTTTTCATACACCATCACATACGGGTCATATCCCATATCCCGCAAAGTATAAATACGGTATAAATCTTCTTCCTGCGTGCTACCGAAATTCGTAAGCACATAGACACGCCGTTTCCGGCTGTCCTGAATGGAAGTCAGCCCCGCGAACCGCCTGAAATGCGGTGTCAGGTCATCTTTGGGATTGTCCCATGCAAAGTGCAGCATTTTTGTCTTGACACGGTTGAGCGCCTCCACTTTCTCCGGCGTTGCAAGGCGCACGTCAAGCCCCTGCGTAAAATCCACATTCGCACCGCTCTCCGAAAGCTGCCCTAAAAGCCGCTCCCAGTCGGGACAGGCTAACAGGTTTGCATCAAGCAGCTTGATTTCCTTTTCCCCGTGCCAGAATTCCGACAAATCTGCTACAGCCACGCTCCGCCTGCCCTCTTTTTCCCCGACAATGCAGAACCCGCAGCCGCGGGGACAGCCCCGTGACAGAAAACCGTAGGCTGTGCCTGCAAACTGCGGATATAAGCTGTAATCGGGACAGGTATGTTCGACTTCATCAGGCAGCTTATTGTCAAGCCCGTAGCCTGTGCCGCCCCTGATGACCATGTCGGCGTGTACCGCCCCCGTATAATCTTTGGAATAGGTATCCGTGAACACACGGCTCATGTAAACAATGTCATAATGCTTTCTCCCGTCGTGCCACTCCACCGTATCGCCCCTTGCCTTGTGGTATGCTGACAGCTTCATCAGGCACAGGTTGGGAAAACGGTGTCCGTCCACATCCCGCAGTCCTATTTTCATTTCTCCCCCTCCTTGGCATTTTCCTCCAATTTCGTGTTCATGATCCTGAATGTCTTTGTATCAGTCGGGTACTTGTCCACGAACGGGATTACCACGTTGTCAAACAGTATCAGACCGCTTCCCGGTTCGGAATTGGTAACGTGCATGAGCTGTTTTTCCGAAAGCCCCAGTTTGTCTGCGAGGATACTCTGGTCTTTTGCATTCTGGTTTAAAAGATAGACAAAATCGCTGTTTCCCAAGATGCCCTCGATTTCCTCCGACTTCAGGAAATCGCCCACATTCTGCGTAAGCCCTGTCGGTATCCCGCCCCACTTCCTGAACCTTTTCCAAATCTCCACCGAATAAACGGCGGTCTGCTTTTCTTTCAGAAGCAGGTGGAATTCATCACAGTAGTACCGTGTGGCAATCTTACGCTCCCTGTTCTGCGAAACACGGTTCCAGACCGCATCCTGAACGATTAACATTCCAAGCTCTTTCAGTTGGTTTCCCAAATCGCGAATGTCAAAACACATGATACGGTTCTCTGAGTCCACGTTGGTACGGTGGTTAAAATAATTCTGCGAGCCATGCACATATAACACCAAGGAATTGGCAATGCGCTCCGCCTTCTTGTTCCTGTGCTTTAAAAGCGCATTATACAAATCTTCCAGTATTGGCATATTTTCCGGTATGGGATTTGCAAAATAGTCATCATAAATATGCCTGATGCACTCGTCGATAATACCTTTCTCGTCGTTTTCCAGCCCGTCCTTTCCCCCTGCAATCAAATCACAGAGCGTAATGATAAAGTCGCTTTTCAGCTTTAATGCCTCCTTGTCCCCCTTATGGGAAAGCTGAATGTCCATCGGGTTCAGGAAGTCCTTTGAATTGGTGGCAAGTTTTACCACCTGCCCGTGCAGCGCCTGAACAAGCGGAAAATACTCGCCCTCCGGATCGCATACAATGATGTCGTCCCTCGTCATAAGGAAGCAGGATAAAATCTCACGCTTTGCGCTGAATGATTTTCCGCTGCCCGGTGTTCCCAAAATTACACCGTTCGGTGTACGAAGCCTTTTCCGGTCTGCCATAATCATGTTGTTTGAAAGTGCGTTCAGACCATAATAGATAGCCGGGGCGGGCATGAATAACTCCTGCGTGCAGAACGGCACTAAAATAGCCGTGCTTTTTGTCGTCAGCACGCGTTCAATACCCGTGTCGTTACACCCAATCGGCGCACTCGCCATAAGCCCCTGTTCCTGCAGGTACTGTAAACACCGTAGGTTGCAGTTTGCCTGCTGGATAATGCCCGACACCCGCTGCGTGTTGTTGTCCAAGTCCCTTTTTGTCCTGCCGTAACAGGTAATCAGGAACGTCATCTTGATAATTTTCTGGTTGCTGGTGTTCAGATCGTCCAAAAGCTCCAGCGTGTCCTTTTCATAAGTGATGATGTCCGTGGGCAGAATGTCCATGTCATACCCGCTGCGGACTGCTTTCTTTTGCTCCTCAATCTTATTTTTCTGTATGTTGGTCAGCGCGCCCTTTAACATCTTGATTGCCTTTACCGGGTCCATCGTCTGCATATGCATGGTAACGGAAAGGTTGTCGTCAATGTCCAGCAGCTTTTTTAACAGCTCGTCATTGAACCTCGGCGCAATGATGTCAAGGTAATGCACCCTTCCGTACATACTCCCCGACCGGAAACGGCTCGGATAGCGGAAGTCAAAACCGGGCGGCGCTATGTAATCCTTGACCGACTTCCCCGACTGTGACAGCTCCTTAAATGAAAAACGGAAAGGCTCCATTGTGCCCTGATTAAAATACTCATGCAGGATACGGAGTCTTTCCCTTCCGTCAAGCGGCTTTGCGTTCGTGCCGATGCTGTTGAGGTTTTTGATAACGTCTGCCTCGATGTTATTCAGTTTGCTCCTTGCCTCCTTCAATCCGGCAGCATCCACGCCGAATATGATATACTTTGATTTGATGATGCCGTTGTTTCCCTTTGCCGACTGTTTTTTTAACATCTGTGTGTATTCCTCACGAATGTCGTCAAAATCATCGCCCTGCAGGGGAATGTCAAACTGTTCCGCAAGTGCCTGTTCGCTGACCTGACGGTTGAACAGGAACACTTCAAACCGTATCGACGGGTCAAAATAATTGATGAGCTTGCTGTATTCCTCCAAAATATCCCCCTGATCCTCCACTTCCAGCAGGTCATAGTTGATGTCGAAAAATTCCACCATCTTTGTGTAAAAACCTTTCTGCACCAGACAGATGCCGTCATGGTACATCTTTTCAAAGGTAATAGTCTGCTGTGCCGTCGAGGGCTTTTCATGCGTTCTGCCTGAGAGTTTGCGCTTATCTTCCATAAGCTGCTTCTTCTCCGTTGCGTTTAGTCCCTGATTCGGTAATAATCCCGATATAAAATGAAAGAGGGACTTACGCCCGTTTCTGTTTTCCTTTTGCTTTCTGCTCAAGGCTGCGTACCTCCTTCTCTAACTGTTCCCGTTCCTCCAATGTCTTATAGAGGTTTTCCGATTTATAGGGTCTGATGCCCGGCGTGAGGAACTTCTGCCGCACCATGAAGTACAGTATCTTCTCCGCCGGAAACCCGTCTTTTTCATACATTGCCAAAAAGAAAAACGGAAGCATCACCGCGACCATGACAATCGCTGCCGCCTGTGTCCCGATAATTCCCTTTGTAAAAAGGTAAACCGGAACACCAAAGAGAGCTGCCCCCGAAAAGCAGATAATCTGCCTTTTAGTCAGGTTCAGCGCCACTTTCGTCTTGATGCCGCTTAAATCTTTCGGCACTGCCACTGATATAGCCATTTTTCCCTGCATCTCCTTTCTGTAAAGTTTTACCCATGCACCGCCCGCCAAAGCAGCGGCAGGCGGCTATACTTTTTTCATGGGTACTGCCCCGTCAATGGGTGTTCAGAATTGCCTTGCTGAGCGAGCCTGTCTTGAATAAGCTGAAACAGAGGATAACGGTATATGCCGCAACCGACCATAAGGCGCTGTGCAGGTTTCCCGCGACCGCGACACTGGCAACCAGCACCGCATAAATCGCCACACATACCATGATAAAAAACCCCTGAAACGCAAGCGCGACAAGCCCTTTCAAATAGTTTGTCCCGATACTGCCCCACTCCCTGTTCGTAACGGTTGCTGCCGGAATGGGGGCTACTGACACATAAAGGTATATTTCAATCATACGCCCATACAGAATGACGGTTATCAGTACGGACATAATCTTCATACACAGGCTGATTACCATTGTTTCAAGACCAAGACCGACCAGCTCCCCGATTTCCATGTTCTCAATCTGACTGTTGAACATGGAGTTGAGTGCTGCCTGCACGTCAAGGCTTGTTGAGCCTGATATGGAAGCCGCCGCCTGCGTCACCATGTGGCTGCCCACGTCAAACACCGCCATGACAATGTCAAAGGTTTTGGAAAGCAGCATGACGGCGATGCAAGCCTTGAATAAAAAACGGAAAAACAGGCTTGTATCGAAATCGTGCATATTATTCTTGTCAATCACCATAGTAATCAGTTCATAAATCAGCACAAAGCTGATAATCATTCCCGCTATAGGGACAATGACATTCTCCGATAAGGTTCTTATCATGTTGAAAATGCCACTGTTCCATGCGCTCGGCGTGGTTGCAACCTCTCCCGCAATCGTGCCTACCTTGTCATTAACGTCGGTAAACATGGTGTCGAGATTGGACAGCACCCACCCTTTCAAAATATCCTTTATGAACTCAGTAATTTTGTCTATGATCCCGCCCATTTATCTTATGAGAACAGGCTCGTAAGCTGTGGGATTACCGTCTGCGCCACAATGATGATGCCTCCTCCACTCATAAGCTGTGTCATACCTAAATAGTTGAATAATAATCGAAATGATTGTGAAACTTCAAGATTTGATTGTGTTTTATAGATATTTCTCCGCCACAGGGGATAAACCTTATTCCCCTGTATGCGGTTTTTGAAAGCATCATCCTAACTTTTTACTGTTAGCTGGCTTCCCTGTTTCATAAAATTAAAGTGTATCTCCACTGTTGTGTTGCGTTTTCCCTGTGCCATATCCTCATGGACAACAATCTCTTTGATGAGCAGATGTAACATTTCCCTGTCAAGTTCCTTAATGTCTGCATACTGCCTAATCAGTGAAAGCCACTTTGAATTGTCCTCCTGTTCCCTTGCCGCCCCGTTAAGACGCTCACGCATCATGTCTGCCTTTTTCTGCAAAGTTTCCTGTTCGGTCTGTGCTTTCTCCATCATGCGGGTAAAATTCGTTTCGTTAATCCTGCCCGCTACCCAGTCCTCATAGAGTTTTGAAACAAGTGCATCCAGCTCGGAAAGCCTGCGTACACTCTCAGAAAGTTTTGCCTTCATGCGCCTGCTTTCTTCCTCACTGTCACACTGATTGCTTTTCCGAAGTTCCTCCATGACTTTTGTTTCATCTGCAAGGGCGAGTGCCGCACAGGAGCGTATCTGCTCCAAAACAATCTGATACAGCGTGTCAAGCTCCAACCGGTGCTGGCTGCAATGCGCCACCCCGTAACGGTTATACTTTGCGCAGGTCAGTATCCTTGTTTTTGCCTTTGCATTTGCCACACGCTGGTTCATGGTGCTGCCACATTCCCCACATTTGACAAGTCCTGCAAATATCCCATAGTTTCCCCATGCGTCCGGTCTTTTGCGCATCTTCACTTTTTCCTGCACAAGATTGTAAGTATCCATATCCACAAGCAGCTCATGCGCGTTCTCCACCTGAATCCATTCCTCCGGCTTTTTATCCCCAATCCAGCCGACTTTGAAACGATAGTCCGCTTTCTGTGACGCTATCGTTCCGATATAGACGGGATTGGCGAGTATCTGCTTGATTGTGGAGAAATCCCACATATAAATGCCCTTTTCGCCGTATTCTTTTTCCCATTTGGTCACATGGTTGCGCAAGCCTTTCTTTCTGTTCCACCAGCAGGGAGCGGGGATTTTCTCGTCCTCCAGCCTGCGCCTGATCCAGTTCGTTCCATGCCCTTCAGCCGCCCATCCGAATATCTTCTGCACAATCCAAGCGGTGTCCTTGTCCGGTATCAGGAAGTTTTTGTCCTCCGGTGACTTCATATAGCCAAACGGTGCAATGCATCCGGTAAACTTACCCTTTTTCGCCTTGATGACATAAGAGGAATGTACCTTTTTTCCGATGTCCTTTGAATAAATCTCGTTGAAAACACTGCGGAATGCGATAAGGTCATCATCTTTCCCAGTATCCACGCCGTCTGTCACGCCTATGTAGCGGATATGGTGTTTTGGGAAAAATTCATCCCTCAACTGTCCTGAATGTGTGCTGTTCCGGGTAAGCCTTGACATATCCTTAGTCACCACAATGTCAATCTTGCCCTGTTTGCAGTCGGCTAACATTCTCTGGAAGTCCGGTCTGTCCATGTATAAGC
>CANOMQ010000053.1 GCA_947567595.1 uncultured Lachnospiraceae bacterium
TGTGATTTCAACCTATAATTTTTGTTGCCTATACCCAAAGTTCAGAAAGAACCAGCAGCATGAGCGGATAGCTTGCAAACAAAATCACAATCAGCATAAAATCCATTTTTACAAAGTAAACCGTAATGGTAAGCACCGTAATCAGGTCAACGAGCAGTAACGGCAGAACCTCCGCGAAGAAAAGACCAATCGCATTCATATCCGACGACAGCTTTGTCATCAGACCGCCCGAGCCGTTTTTCTCAAAATAGCCAAGCGGAAGCGCCAAAATATGGGTACATAAGTCATTTTTCACATCGCGCTGGATTGCCGCATTGTACACACTGGCGCATAGACTTTTTCCGTAAGCAGCCGCCGCGCCGCCCACCGCCAAGCCCGCAAGCACCTTCAACAAGCCGTTAAGCGTAGTCTGTTGTCCCGCAAGCACTTGGTCAGTGGCTTTTGCAATTACGTCATTCCCGTAAATAATCACCTGATTTAAGACAAACGCAAGCACAAGATAGCCAGCCAAAAGCCATACGTGCGTTCGCATTGCCTTCCACCAAAACCGCTGCTTTGATTTTGTCACCATTGAATGACCCCCTTTGTCCAAATTTTGCCATAATCGTCCTTATGCTGGCATTTTTCAATACTTCCAATGCAAAAACACGGGTGGTACTGCGAAATCAGCTCCATTGCGCGTTCCTTGTTCTCTTTTGCGACAATCACCAGCATTCCAATCCCAAAATGAAAATGATTGTGGAACACGTTTCTTCCAATCAAATCCTGTTGATACAGGAAACGGTACAAATCCGTTATCGGAATGGAAGATAGGTCAATACAGATTCCAAGGTCATTTGGCAATTTGTGCGCGACTCTGTCATTTGTGATCCGGTTACTGACACGGGAGGCTCCAAGCAGCAGCTTTTCTTTCTGTAAAGCTAAGATTTCATGCGTGTACGCCGTATTTGCCTTCAAAATTTCATCTAAAACCATTGTCCCATTTGCAAGCCGTTCCTGAAAAAAATCTTTATTTTTGTCCGCCATCACCTTGATAAAAGGATAATTCGTACCGTCAATGCCGTTCGTATGAATGCCAATGACGACATCTTTCGCCTGCGCATGAATGGTATCTTGGAAACAGCTCCAATCCTCCTTTTTTGCCACACCGACCAGCCCAACATGGATATGAAATTCATCATGCCGGTAATTGAGTGGCTGCGCCGCAATCTCCATGTCTGCAAACATTACATGGTTTTCCTCGCAGATGTCCCGAAATGCCTGTGCCATTTGACGTAGACGGTCATGCCGCTCGCCGGAACACAAAACGTTGGCTTTTAAGATGACAGGCTTCATGCCATGCTGCAGCAAGTGGTTCATTCCGCTGGCTGCCGTATCCATACAGATTTCCCTGTCATATCCATACGTAATCGCAAGCTGTTCCTTCGAACCGGGAACACACGTAATCATCGAAAATACCAAATCCTGATATGCAGGCATATCAAGCTGAAAGACTGCCGCGTCCGCATAATTGGCAGAAAGCAGATTTGGGCTTTGGGTGTTTAGGGCTAACAAATCCCTTTTTAGCTTACCCAGCCGTTTTGTGTCCAATCCAACGTCACGGTACGTAAGCACCCTGTTATCCCACTGTGTGTCATTGATGAGTGCGTCAACGGATACATGGAAAATGGACGAAAGCTCACAAAGCATTTCAAGCGTCGGGATTCCCGCGCCGACCTCCCACTTGGATACTGCCTGATAGGAAATATGCAGACGGTCTGCCAAATCCTTTTGCGTCAACCCAAGCTCCTTCCTGTAAAATGCGATTGTCTTTCCAAATCGTTCTTTATCAAACATCTTCCTCACCCCTGATATCAGTATACGCAATCCAGCCTGTTTTCTGCAATAACCGTCTTTTCGAATGAAGCATTTGGAACTCAACGCTTCGTTGCATATGCACAAAATAGGTGCCTTATACTTTTATCTTCATAAAAAAACACTATGGCAGTGCATTTGTTCTCGTGCATTCCATAGTGTTTTTGTTTTCATCAATTTTACGCTATTTATTCAAACTCATAACCGTCTCTGTAACGGCGTCAAGCGCTTTCTTAATCGTTACGCTTGTTTCCGCCATGCCCTCCGCAAGCTTCTTTACCTCCGTCGCCACAACAGCAAAGCCCTTTCCGCTCTCGCCTGCCCTTGCCGCCTCAATGCTGGCATTTAACGCAAGGATTTTCTGCCTGCTGCTGAATGCCTCAATCTGCTTCCTGCTCTCGTTGGCAATCACGACTTGGTCAGCCGCCTTCTGTATTCCCTCTTTTAAATTCCCTAAAATATTTTGGTTTTTGTAGGTGGAATAGCTTGCGCGCACAAACATATTGATGACATCGCCCAAAAGCTTCGCCGACGCCTCAATCTCGTCCCTTGATTTTACGGAAACCTTCTTTAACGCCTCGATATACTTATCCTCATCAATGCCAAGCTCCCTTGCCGTTGCCCGAAACTTGTCCTCATCAGGATTTACAGGCAGTACCTGACCGCCGATTACGCTGCCAAGGACGGTGCCGTCGTCGAGTGTAATCGGAATACCGAAATCCACCAGTCCCGCATGGCAGTTATAGACGCCCTTTCCTTCCCTGTCATTTTTCTCACACCGCTTGCAGCCTTCCGCGCTGCCCCTTGTATATTTAATGCAAAAATCGGTAAAGTTGTAACAATCGCTGATGTACTTTCCGTCGTCGCCCACCGCTACCGTGGCAAGCCCGGTGCATTTTGCCCAGTTCGCCATAATGTCCTCGAATTTATCCATATTGCAGAAATCCTGAATTTTCATTTTATAACCATGCTCCTTTTTCACATTATTTTCGTTCTTATTTATGATACCTTTTCTGATACCTGTTTGTAAAATCACTGTTCTGATGGTGCTTGTGCCCCGCCTGCTTCCCCTGCCCGAAGCTTAAAGATTTTTAAATTCCCCGTCAGGACATTGACATCATCTGCCAGTGTCGTTACAAGCTGTGACGACTGGCTGACCGCAGTGCCAAGCTCGGAAGCCATCGCGGAGGTCTCCTGTGTGGAGGACGCATTGTCCGTTGCAATATTGTTGAGTGTGGCAATCGTGTCGGTAATGGACTCTCTTTGCGCGTTCAGGTTGTCCATCTTTTCGCCGATTGTCCTGACAGAGGACGCGCACGCGTCGGACGCATTCTTAAGCTCCATGAACATCGCCTGCGTCTGCTCGATTACGCTGACCTGTACGTCGGACGCCTCGCTCATTTCCTTCATCAGGTGCATTGAATTTTCGGAATTTGCCGTAAGCTCCTCAATAATTGCCGCAATCTGCCCGACCGTATCGTCCGACTGCTGCGCAAGCTTTCCGATTTCCTCCGCCACAACGGAGAAGCCTTTTCCTGCTTCGCCTGCCCTTGCCGCCTCAATCGAAGCATTTAAAGACAATAAATTGGTCTGCTCCGCAATATCGCCAATCAGTCCCGCCGCCTCGCGGATTCGGTTCACCGCCTCGTTGTTGCTCTCGGTCTGTGTATACATGGAATCAATGTCAACCTTGGTCTTTTCGTTGATATCAATCAACTGCTTAAAGGACTCCATCGACTTTGTGGAACGGTCTGCCATAATCTCGGAATTTTCCTCTAGCGTTGTAATCTCACGCGCAGTCTCTGCAATCCCTTCCGCCATATGTTCCACGTTGTCGGACGCCGTTGCCGTCGACTCCGCCTGTGTATTGATATTTTCCGCAATCTCGTTGATTGCAATGGAAACGTTTTGGATTGATTCGTCCATGCGGGAAAAATTGTCGGAAAAATCCGATACGGCATGCTCTAAGTCTGTCGAGGTATTTTTGATGTTGGCAATCAAGCCGACCATCTGCGTCTGTGCGTCGTTCAGTGCCTTTCCGGTTCTTCCGTATTCGTTGTTGCTATGTATTTCCACGTTGGAGGACAAATCCCCTACCGCCATGCGGTCTGCAAGCTGCTGGATTTTTACGAGCGGTGCGCAGATGACATTTCCATAGAGAATGGCAACAAACATTGCCGCGGCTGCAATCACAATTCCGGCAACGACCATCGTAATTTCCATCTGCCGCCCCGTTTTGTCAATGGCTGCCTTGACGCTTTCCATATCCGCTTCCATGTCGTCAATGTAATTTCCCGTGGAAATCATCCAGCTCCACGGTTCGAACATTGCCGAGTAGGCACGCTTGGGTGCTACCGTGACGCCGTCCGATTTTGTAAAATAAAATTCGTTAAATCCGCCCTTGTCTGCGCTTGTACACACGGAATAGATACTTTGGATAATCATTGTTCCGTTCGGATCTTCCAGCGTATAGCGGTTGTTTCCCTCCTGCTCCGGCAAAATCGGGTGCATGATAAGAATGTAATCCGTATCATCAATCCAAAAATACCCGCTGCTGTCGTCGCCATAGCGCATGGCGCGCACAATCTCCGACGCCTCATGCTTTGCCTCGTCCTCAGACAGCTCGCCGCTTTGCACCTTTTCATACTCGCTTTGCAAAATGCTTAACACTGCCTGAACCTGTGACATGATTTCATTGTCATAGCCTTCGATTTTGGCACTTTCATAATCGTTGTTTGCCATTTTTGACATGGACTCAATTCCTAGGATTGCCACGCCGCCAATGATAAGGACAGACATCAGGACAAGAATCAGCGACATGAAAACCAAGGAACGTTTTACACTTCCACCCTTCATAATGAACCTCCTGCAATTTCACATTTCTTATTTTTTATCATTTATTTTCTAAATGTTTTGTGTAATTTTGCATAATGTTCAAACAAATGATATATTGTATTCATTATATCATTTATCGCTGAATATTCCACTGATTTTTCGTAATTTTTACATTTCTTACATTTTTGTTTCTGCATTTTTGTGCATAACAGAAAAAATGAATGCTGTCATACCAGCTCGCCAATATAATAAAAGCCATGCGACTCCACAAGCTTAACGTCCACGATTTTCCCAATCAGGGACGCGCCGCCGGGAAAATGGACGATTGTGTTGTTGGACAGCCTTCCTGAAACAAGTGTGCTGTCGTGTTCATTGATTTCCTCCACAAGCGCGCTATGCACTTCACCGGTCAGACGCCCGACACGCGCCCTTGCGGTCTCCTGCACGACCTTTAAAAGCCTGTCAAAATTTTCCTTGATTTCTGCGTCGCTCACCGGATTGGGCATTGCTGCCGCGGGCGTGCCTGTCCGCTTGGAGTAAATGAAGGTGAAGGCGTTGTCATATTCCACTGCCTTGACCACTTCGATGGTCTCGTCCACGTCCGCTGCCGTCTCACCCGGAAAACCGACAATAATGTCCGTCGTGAGGGAAATATCAGGGATTTCGCGCCTGATTTTCTGCGCCAGCTCCAAATACTGCTCCTTGGTGTAGCGTCTGTTCATTGCCGTTAAAATCCGTGTCGAGCCTGCCTGCAGCGGTAAGTGCAGGTGACGGCATATTTTTTTGGAATGCTTCATCACCTGTATCAGCTCGTCTGACAAATCCTTTGGGTGGGAGGTCATAAAACGAATGCGCTCCAAGCCTTCTATTTTCTCGACCTCCTGTAAGAGTTCGGCGAAGCTTATTGGCTCGTCCAAGGTTTTTCCGTAGGAGTTGACGTTCTGTCCTAAGAGCATAACTTCCACAACGCCGTCCGCAACAAGCGTTTCGATTTCGTGGATAATGTCCTTGGGGCTGCGGCTGCGCTCGCGTCCGCGCACGTATGGGACGATACAGTAGCTGCAAAAATTGTTGCAGCCGTACATGATGTTGACGCCCGATTTAAACGGGTATTTACGCTGTGCGGGCAAGTCCTCCACGATTTTGTCGGTGTCCTCCCAAATGTCGATAATCATGCCCTCGGCGGTATACATTGCGACAAGAAGCTCCGCGAATTTATAGATATTGTGTGTGCCGAATATGAGGTCTACAAACGGGTAGCTTTTTTTGATTTTTTCGATTACGCTTGGCTCCTGCATCATGCAGCCGCACAGGGCGACTTTTTTGTGCGGATTTTTCTTTTTCATGCTGTGCATAAGCCCAAGCCGACCGTATACGCGCTGGTTTGCGTTGTCGCGTACGGTGCAGGTGTTGTAAAAGACTAAGTCCGCCGACTCGTCGTCAATCATTTCAAAGCCGATGTTTTCAAGAATGCCGATGAGCTTCTCGCTGTCCTTTGCGTTCATCTGACATCCGAATGTCTCCCCGTCCGCAGTCAGGCGCCTGCCTAGTTTTTTGCTCTCTTCCGCCACGATTTCGCGGGCTTTTTTGATAAAGTAGTATTGGCGGGCGGGTTCTTCGGTGGGCGGGGGTAAGCTTATGTTTATATTGTCTAAATTTATTTCGTGATACATTCTACTTGACGATTTCCCTTTCTTTATTGCCTTAACATCTATATTCCAAGTTCTTTCAGCAGTTCTTCTTCTGAAATAAATTCATGGCAGTCCGGATCACTTTCCATCTCTTTAATCATCTGCAAATCAATTTCGTCCGGTGTGATCTCTGGTATCTCTTCCCATGAATAATGCATAAAACCTAATGTTTGAACAATGCTATCCTGTTTTTTCAAAAATTTTACTGCCTGCTTAGAATACTGAATATCCAAATATAACGTCTCCTCTCGGAACTTTTTTGACAACAGATTATTTATTCTCCTTCTCCTCCGAATGCTCCGTCCCAAGTCCTAGCATTTCATGCAGAATATTATACAAATCATTGCGTGTCTCCTGATTGTTATCGCGGTCTCTCTCAATCGCGGTCGCATTTCCTTTATATGCCGACGCGTCCGTTGAGACACAGCGGAACTGTCCCCAAGGGACAAAGGTGGTATCCTTGTTATAGACTTCCCAATAATCCTTATCGTTCCAGCGGTATTTTCCAAGCAGCTTATTATTGTTCTTGGAATAATAAAACGTCACCGGATTTCCCGAATAATACAGAATGACAAGCCGCATATGGTCCCCGTCGTCATAGCAGCTATAAATCTCTTTTCCGGCGTCATCAATCAGCTCCGGCACGCCGTCGCCTGTCACGTCCTTGAGCGCAAATTTTGACCAGACGCCGTCCATCATCTGAAGCTGTGTCCGGTATACCTCCGTAACCTCGTCAAGCCTTTCATGCGCCTTCTGATACGATGACTTTTCCTTCTCTACCTTCGGCACAAGATACGCCCCCGGAATGTAAAACGGCCCGTTTAAATCCACTTGAAAAAAGCCATTCTCCGTAATCCCCGTAACGCGCACATTTAAGAAACGGTCCAAATACGTCACAATCGGCGAATAAACGTCAGGCGACGCATAGACCGGCGTTGCGGAGGTGGAGTACATCTCAAGCTGCATGGGAATGATATTGAGCGCATACGCCTGCGCGGGGGTTGTAAAGGCGACTGCAATGAAAAGAAGCGCCGCCGCGACAATAAGCTTTCTTGTTCCTTTTTTCATAATCCTGTTCTCCTCTCCGTTATTTGATGTCCTTAAAGTGAAATTCTTTTTTCCCCGAAGCATAGTCCGCAACAATCTGCCCGTTTCCAAACAGCTTGTATTTGTAGGTCAGAAGCCCTTCCAGCCCGACCGGACCTCTTGCGTGGATTTTGCCCGTGCTGATTCCGACCTCCGCGCCAAATCCGTAGCGGAATCCGTCCGCAAAGCGCGTCGAGCAGTTCTGATAAACGCCCGCGGAGTCCACCATTTCCATGAAATACTGTGCCGCTGTGGTATCCTCTGTGATAATGCAGTCCGTGTGGTGCGAGCCGTAGCGGTTAATATGGCGCACCGCCTCCTCAATATTTTCGACCGTTTTTGCCGAAAGAATAAGGTCAAGATATTCGGTTGCAAAATCCTCCTGCGTCGCAGGCACACTCTCATATTGTTCCGCAATGTCACGCGTTGCACGCAGCTCAATCTGATGTGCCTTAAGTGCTTCATTTAACCGCGGCATAAGCGTATCGAGCGCGTCTTTGTGGATTAAAAGCGTTTCCACCGCGTTGCATGCCGCCGTGTACTGCGTTTTTGCGTCGATAATTACAGGGATTGCCTTTTCCACATCAAAGTCCTTATCCACATAGATGTGGCAAATCCCGTCTGCGTGCCCCATCACGGGGATTTTCGTATTGTTCATAATATACTGCACAAACGCATTCGAGCCTCTTGGAATAATCAAATCCACCGACTCATGACAGCTTAAAAGCGCCGAGATTTCTTCCCGCAGCTCTGCCTGAAACAGACAGTTTTCGGGCAGCCCGCTTTGTACCGCCGCCTGATAAATCAGCTCAAACAGTACCTTATTGGTGTGCTTTGTCTCACTGCCGCCTTTTAAAATGGCACAGTTTCCGCTTTTGATACAAAGCGACGCAATCTGCACCAAAGCGTCCGGTCTTGCCTCAAAAATCACACCGATTACGCCAATCGGGCAGCTTTCCCGCACAAGCGTAAGCCCCTCGTCAAGCTCCCTTGTAAACTGGATTTTATGAACCGGATCGGCAAGTGCAATCAGGTTCTCAAGCCCCTTTGTCACGTCAAGCAGCTTCTGCTCGGTAAACTTGAGCCGTTTTACCACTGCCTCCGGTATGTTGTTTTTTTGCGCCTCCGATAAATCCTGTGCGTTTGCGGCAAAAATTGCCTCCTTGTTTGCAAGCAGCGCATTCTTAATCTCCAAAAGCGCGTTATTCCTAAGACTCTCTGGTGCCACCGCCATCTGCGGGCTGTCAAGCTTCATCGCCGTTGCCTTTTCCTGAACTGTCATCTCAAACCATGCTCCTTTTTCCTGTTTTATCCTGTAATCAATCCTGCCGCGCTAAATCCGCAAAAACGAATAAATAATTTCCTCTGTCACAATCTTATCCATTTTGATGTCATGCGGCTCGCTTGGCAGCTCCTCCACAATCTGACAGGCAAACGCGAGCGCCATTGTCGAGAGCTGCCGTTTGTTTGATAAAAATTTGTCATAAAATCCTTTCCCGTAGCCAAGCCGGAAGCCCGCCATGTCAAACGCAACGCCCGGTACAATCACAAGTGTATCCTCACTGGCGTTGAATTTATAGCAAAGCTGCGGGTTTTCCTTTGGCTCGGGAATCCCCATAAAGCCCTTTTCCAACTGCTTAACGGACACCGTCTGATAAAACGCCATCGTGTTGGTGAGCTGGTCGGATTTCGGGAAGTAGACACGTTTTTTGCGCAAAATCGCGTCCTCAAAAATCCCCCGCGTCATCACCTCACGGTTATAATCCGCATAGAGCAGAATGTTGTCCGCTTCCATATATTCCGGCGTTTTGAGCACCTTTTGCAAAATCGCGTCGCTCTTTGCCGCAACCTCGTCCTGCGTCAGCGCGCCCCTTGCCTCCAGTATTCGTTTTCTGATTTCTGACTTTGTTTCCATGCTTTGGTGTCAGGGGTGGTTTCCCTGCTTTTCCTTTCTGTCATATTTTATGATACACGGATTTATGAGGTCTGTTTCCCGAACTTCTCCCCAAGGTTTGTAATGCTGCCGTCCGCCTCCTGTATGGAAACGTTGTCTAACTGGCTCTTTAAATTCGCCCTGATGTTTGCAATGTATGCTGCCCGAAGCTTTGCCTGCTCAAGCTTTTCGTTCTCAGACAGCCCTACCGACTGCGACTTGTGATAAAGCTCGTTAATCCGTTTGATTTGCTGTTCCAAATCCATTCCAATCTCCTGCCTTATTCCGCTTTTATTTTGCTATTCTGATTTCCTTTGTATATTCGCAACAGATGAAACCTGCCATGAGTCTGCTTCTATGGCTCTTGTCTAAATCTTGAAAGCGTTGACTGCCTGAGTCAGTTCCTTTGCCCGCTCCTGCAGCTCGATGGTTGACTGGTTCAGATTTTCCATCATCGTCCGCTGTTCCTTTAAGGAGTCGTTGACTGTGGAAACCGAAGCCGCCGTTTCCTCCGATACGGAAGAAATGCTTTCAATCGCCGCAAGCGTGTCGTTTCTATGCCGCTCCATGCTCTCAATAATCTGCTCCAAGGACGCAATTTCATCAATCAAATTTTGTAAATATCCATTCATATCGCCAAATACGTGAATGGTGTCATTGACTGTCTTGGACTGATTTGACACAATCATCTCCGCCTGCGCGGCAACCTGAACCGTATCGTTCGCATATGCCTTAATCTGCTCCATCACGCTCTGAATTTTCCTTGCCGCCTCAATCGTGCCGTCCGACAAAGAACTTACGGACTGTGCAACCACGGCAAAGCCTTTGCCCGCTTCTCCGGCGCGCGCTGCCTCGATGGAAGCATTTAACGAAAGCAGACTTGTCTCGTTTGCAATCTCGTCAATTGTTTCCACAAAGTTCTCAACCTCTGAAAGGCTCTCTTCCAAATTTCTGATATTGGTAGTCACGTTCTTGGTAATATCGGTCGTCGCTGCAGATTTGTCGGTCAAATCGTCCATTGTGGACATTCCGCCCGCAATTATGCGCTTTGTATCGTCGGTAATGCTTCCCATGCGCTGAACCGTCTCCACTGCGTGCGTAATTCTCTGTGAAAGCTCGTCCATCTGCATCAGACAGTTCCGTGCGTCCTGCGCCTGACGGTTTAAGCCCTCGTCCATCTCGTCCACTGCAGTGGAAATCTGATTGCTGGAGCTTGTGAGCACCCCTGATGCCTCAGACAGACTTGTCGTGGAAGCAGATACGTTTTCCGTCGTGTTTAGTACCTGTACAATCAAATCGCGGGAATTTTTAATCATGTCCGCAACGCTTCTGACCAAAACCTTAAACTCGTCTGTCCTGCCCCGCACGCTGACCGTCAGGTCGCCTTCGGACACAGACGCGAGCTTGCTACTGATTTGCCGGATTGTAGCGGTAATCCCTACAATGATTAAAACGCCTGCGGCAATCGCAATCATCCATGAAATGGCAACCATAAATACCGTTATGTTTTTAATCGAAGCCGCGCCCTCGTTTACCAGCCGCACCGGAACCATCGCACAGATTGCGGAGCCGTTGCGGTAGCTCTTGCTTACCATAAAAAGATACTGCTGCCCCTCATATGTAACATAGTCAATAATGGTCGCCGCGTCGTCCGCCATTGCCTCCGTAAAATACGACTGTGCGCCAAAGGAGAACGAACCGTCATGCGCGACCTCTCCGTCCTACTGTGCGCCAAGAGAAGTCCAGTAATCGGATACGACACCCGAGGTCTGTGTCCGGATTGTGAGCGTCTGCACGTCCTGCGGCGCTTTTATGGGGATTTTTCCATAATAGTCCCGCACGCCTGCCGACCAGTAGCCCATAATGCGGTACTTATTGTTCGTCTTTTCCAAAATCACATCCGACATTGCCGAGCCGAACTCTCCGTCCATCGCGGTTTCCCAGTGGCTAAAGCCGTTGAACAGATAAAGCAGCGAAAGCATGTTCACTTCCGAAACACCTGCCGAAGACATGTTTCCCGGTGAGCAGACAGCCATTTGAATTTCGCCGCTGTCAAGCATTCCGATCAGCTCGCCCTCGTCCTCGGAAAGGGTTCCGTCACTGCATGTCACCTGAATGGTGCCCTCCGACAGTTCCTCCGCAACCTCCTTAAAGGTTTCTAACCCGAAGTGATATGGGTTGTCCTGCGAGGTCTGATTGGACGCGATGGTAAGCTGCAATACGGGCTTATCCGCTTGGTCATTGTTTTGTGCGCTGCCCTGTGAGATGGAGCCGATGGTTCTTCGATTCGATGTCTCCTGTGCACCGCAGCCGCACAAAGAGCCCGCAAGAAGCCCTGCTGCCACCGTCAGGGCTAAAATCTTTCGAACGTTCATATACACTGTTCCCCCTCCTGTACTGCCACCATTGTCCGATGGCACATACGCTTTTGTGAATGTTATCTCTATTGTATCATTTTTTACAAAAATTAACAACTATAAACAATATTTTCGCACCATTGCAATTTCCCTTGCATAGCCTTCGTCGTCGTTGGGCGTTTCAAGGATAAACGGTCTGCCTGCAAGAAGCGGGTGGTTTGCGACGGCAAGCAGCGCGTCCGCCCCGATTTTTCCCTCGCCGATTTTCTGATGGCGGTCCTTGTGGGAGCCGCAGTCGTTCATGCTGTCGTTGAAATGGACGGCATAGAGCCTGTTTAATCCGATAATTTCATCAAATTTTTGGAGCACGCCGTCAAGGTCATGCACAATATCATACCCTGCGTCCCAAACATGGCAGGTGTCAAAGCAGACACCGACTTTGTCGGAAAGCGTTACGCGGTCAAGAATGGCTTTTAATTCCTCAAAGTTTCTGCCGACCTCTGAGCCCTTTCCCGCCATTGTCTCAAGAAGAACTGTTGTTTGCTGCTCTGGTTTCAGGGCGGCGTTGAGCGCGTCCGCAATCAGTTCGATTCCCTGCTCCGCGCCTTGTCCGACGTGGGAGCCGGGGTGGAAATTGTAGTAGTTGTTGGGGAGGTATTCCATGCGTACAAGGTCGTCCGCAAGCATTTCTCTTGAGAAGCTTCGCACGTTTTCCTTCTCCGCACACACGTTCATGGTATAAGGGGCGTGCGCGACAAGCTTTCCGAACTGGTGCTCTTCCATAAGCGCAAGCAGCTTTTTCGCGTCGTCCTCTGATAGTTCTTTTGCAGCGCCGCCTCTTGGGTTTCTTGTAAAAAATGCAAAGGTGTTTGCCCCAAGCTTAAGCGCTTCTTTTCCCATATGTTCAAATCCCTTTGATGATGATAAATGGTTTCCGATATACATTGTTTTATCTCTCCTGTCATTTTATTTGATTTTGTATCCATTTTTTCCCATATCTGCTTCATTATTATAACCATGTTTCTTTCATAGTCTGCAAGCTTCATATGAAATTGTTTCATTACTGTTGAGCAAAGCTTGCCAATTGAAAAGTTAAATTTTCATTCTTTGACTTCGCGCAATAATGCATCAAACGCTGCTGTGTCCGTTGAAAATTCGTGAAACGCAAGCGCAAATTCTTTCAACGCTTTCTTTTTGGAGGACTGCATGGAAAAGGTATCTGCTTCGCAGTCGAACCGGAAAGCTTTTGAATCTATTCTATTTTCTTCCATGAATGCTAAAGCAGCTTTTTCCCAATCGTATCCGTTCCCTAACAGATTATTTTTTTCAAAGAACGCTTGGTTTATCAGACCTGCGTCAAGGATAAGCGAATATTCCCCATTCTCCACCACCCAACGAAACGGGGCGATGGTCTGTTTTAACTTTTTGTCCGTATCGCGTGGCTTTGGGTATTCATTTTTGCGCTCTTCCACAATTTTTTCATAGTCCAGTTCCAATCCCTGCTCTGCCAGCAGCGTGCGGATTTTCGCCTCAATGTTGCTGCCGCCGTGTATGATCGTGCTTTTTACACCCGCTTTTATCAGCTCATCAAGCTGCTGCCGTGTAAGGCCGATGTCCCGACCGCCTTTCCATATCCGAGGCATCGCAGGGTACCAGAACATAATATTTTCATAATCGGAATCTCTATACTTGTCATAATTCGGATTGCCAAACAGGAAACGCCAACGGCTTTTCTGAAATGCACCCACCACAAATACAGGCGCAAACATTCGTCCGGAACGTAGGATTATTTCGGGTGTGTCCGGGATTTTTCCAACATACGAAAAGACTTCTATTAACTTGCAGTTTCCCATGTCAATATCAATCAGCCGCCCGAATGCATAAATGTCGTCCTTGCGGAACCGATATTTTTTATAATCAATCAAATCCTCAAACTGTTCGAAAGGCAGAAACAGTGGAATCATGAAAATATCACCAAAATAAATTTCCTTTTTCGTGTTTTCTAAATAGTCCATTATGATACCTCGATGGGGTTAAGCTTCTTCGATGATACACTGGTGCTCTTTTGTATCGGTTTGGTAATTCATTCCTACCATAAGAATACGCCCAACCGCTTCGCTCCTTAACTTTTCACAGTATTCCTTCTCTTTAATCTGCCGTATTGCGTCCTTTGGCGTGCTGTTTGCTTTCAGCTCAATGATCATTCCCGGAAGATTTTTCCGTCGCGGATAAAAAAGAAATCATTGCGAAGCATCTCAAAATCCTTGTATGCCGCACTGGTATTCAGATAAAGCGCCATAGATCCCCACTCCTCTCCTCGGTTCTCTCATAAGCTACCTTACCATAAAAATATCGTTGTTTCAATGATTTTTGCATTGAACTCCCAACCCCTAAAATTTGATTTTTAAGGCAGTTTTGATAACAGCCACAAAATCCCCGCCGCCGTGCGTCTGTCTGTATCCTTAAAATGTCCTCCCGTATTCCTGCAAAACGTCGTCTCAATGCCCTGCTTGCGATAAAACGCCTCCAACTCTTCCGTACGGCTTTGCACTGTTTTCAGATATGGATTTTTGGTTTTGCTCTCTGCATCACCAAGCGAAAAGTACAGGCGTTTTGGCTTTTTTACCAACTCATTCGAAACAGCATACGCCGTAAAATCGGGAAACCAAAGTGAACCTGAAATACTGGCAATGCGTTCAAAAAGAGCAGTCTGATACATGGCATAGACGGCGAACAGACCTGCAAGGGAATATCCCGCCAGCCCGCTCCATGCCGCTTTTCCTTGGATACAGCATTCCACGCCTGGAATGATTTGCGTCGTCAATTGTTTTAAGTATGTGTCCGCGCCCTGCGTAAATGGCGCATCATTTTTTGGAAATATAGGCGCAGCGTCCCACGGCGCCATGTCATGGTTCCAATCCAGCCCGCTTATCATGGCAAGCGTAAAATCCGGACATTCGCTTTGTGACAGCACATGATAAACCTTATCGCCTTCCTCTTCTGAAACAGCGTTCAGGTATATCACAGGCATATCCGCAGATTCGCTTGCATAAATCGTGATTTTTTTATTCCCAATTTCTTTTCTGATTGCATTCCCATATTCCATTCTGTTACCTCTTTTCAACCTTGACGTTTACGCTTGTTACAATTTATAATGATACAAGATTTGTGTCTGCGTGTTGCCTGTCACAAACTTGTTATACGCAAAATAAAAAACCGGAGGACTTCCATGAAATTTTACCTTGCCCCGATGGAGGGGATTACCACCTATATTTATCGAAACGCCTACAACCGTTATTTTGGCGGGATTGATAAATATTTCACACCGTTTATCGCAAGCAAAAAAATGAACCGCCGCGAATTGAACGAAATCCTTCCTGAGCACAATCAGGGACTTTGCGTCGTTCCGCAGATTTTGACAAACCGCGCGGAGGAATTTTTGCAGATTGCGCGCAAAATCGCGGAATATGGCTACGATACCGTCAATCTCAACCTCGGCTGCCCTTCCGGCACGGTTACGGCAAGAAAGCGCGGCGCAGGATTTTTGGGTGTATTGGACGAGCTTGACCGCTTTTTAGATACCATCTATACACAGTCGCCGCTAAACATTTCCATTAAAACGCGTATTGGCGTATCATCCGTTGACGAGTGGGCAGAAATTCTTGCGGTATACCAAAAATATCCTGTCGCGGAGCTGATTATCCACCCGCGCCTGCAAAAGGAATTTTATCAGTTTACGCCGCATAAGGAGGCGTTTGCCGCTGCGGCTGCTACCCTTTCTGATATTCCTTTGTGCTATAACGGGGATATTACGTCAGCGCAGAGCCTTTCGGCGGTGCTTGACGCCGTTCCGCAGACGGACTGCGTGATGATTGGGCGTGGGATTTTGCGCAATCCTGCACTGGTTTTTCAATTGAAAGAACACAAAAATACTAATCCGTGCCCAAAAGAATTGTTAAAAGCGTTCCATGACGAAATATTTGAAGGCTACGCCGCACAGATGTCGGGAGAGACGCCGACGCTCTTTAAAATGAAGGACTTGTGGACGTATCTGATTGAAAGCTTTGACGGGGCACAAAAGCACCTCAAAAAAATCCGCAAGGCGTCCGGTTACAGTGACTATAAAATCGCGGTCAGTCATTTATTTTTGGAATGTGGGATACGCTGCTAAACTGGTCTTCCAGCAAAACAGCCTGTTCTTTTTCTGCTTGTGATTTCAAGGATATACCATTTTATACCGTTATCTCAATCTGATTTCCCTCAATCCCGACGACGCAGCTCTCGTAATACCCGTCGCCCGTCGTGCGGGGACCGCTTATCACCGCATATCCGTCGTTTCCCAGCGTCTGCGTCAGCTCGTCCACCCGCTCCTTGCTGCCTACGCTGAATGCAATATGAATATACCCTGTCCTTGCGGCAGATTTTTCAATGTCCTGCATTTGTGGTTTCTGCATGATTTCCAGCCGCGCACCGTCCTCAAACGTCAGAAAATACGAGCGGAAATCCGTATTTTCATTATGATACCCGTCATTGGAAACCGCCTGAAAATATTTCGTAAAAAAATCCCGCGCTCCTTCCAAATCGGTTACGTATAGTGCAATATGTTCAATTTTCATCTGCAATCAATCTCCTTTTCTATCTAATTTTATTCTGCACATCAAAAGAAATGCCCCCACCGTTAAGCACAACGTTCCCAAAAACGCCGCCGTGATTTTTGCCTTTTCCATCTGCTCTTGCGTCGGAACCCATTCAAAGGAACCGTGGATAAAATAATATACGCTCATTAAAAACACAACGGCAACGACAAAAATCCCAAAATCCAGCACAATTTTCATTATAATTTTCAATATTCGTTTTATGACATTCACCCCATTTTACCAAATCACGATTGTTTACAGGAAAATACCATAAGCTGAATACTCTTCTGCGTATCAAACCGCGCCCCGAAGAAATCAGAAAAACAATCTTTGACCATCATGCCCCGCGCCTGCATAATCATATCAATCTCCGCCACCCCATACAGCCGTGTCGGATTACCTTCCTCTATAACAGGCTTACAAAACGGCTCCCCATACGGATAATCCGTCTGCCCATATAACATTGTCTGCGTAGCCTCGTCCCATTCAAATTTTGAAAGCGTCAGGCACTTTTCCCCCGCGTCCCATAGCTGACAGGGAAAATGCCCCTTGGCGTAGTCCGCATTCATAATGTCCATAAAATGCTTCCCGCCCGGTTTCAGGGCATTTGCGACAACTTGTATTTCATGGTATGCTATAGTGTTGTATGAAGTGCGGTATCCTTTCTCGTACTTCATTCATTTTGCAGCCATTCTTTCAAAATGCCCTTCTTTTGTAAACCTTTCCGACATAATCCGTTTACCATAGTCCGTATTATGACCGAGAAACCGTCATTTTACGCCTTATGTCAATCATGCCGAAATAATGTTCTGCACCGACTCATAAATCCGTTTCGCCGTATACGGCCTGTTCATAATGTACAAGTGAATCCCGTCCACATCATGCGCCAGCAAATCAATCACCTGATCAATCGCATACGCAATCCCCGCGTCGCGCAAAGCCACAGGGCTGTGCTCATAGCGGTCCATAATCCGCATGAACTTTTTCGGAAGCTTAATCCCGCACATCTTAACCATGCGCTCAATCGACTTCCTGTTTGTCACAGGCATAATTCCCGCCTGTATCGGAAGTGTAATTCCCGCCGCACGCACCTTTTCAAGAAAGCCGTAATAATCCTCATTGTCAAGGAAAAACTGTGTAATCAACTGGCTTGCGCCCGCGTCTGCCTTGCGTTTCAAGTACGCAATATCCTGCGCAAGGCTTTCGCATTCGGGGTGCCCTTCCGGATAGCACGCCGCAAGAATGTTCAAATCACTGTGCGCGCGAAGAAACGCAATCAGCTCGTCCGCGTGCTGAAAATCCCCCGTCGGAACCATATCCTGCACTGCGTCGCCCCGCAGCGCAAGCACGTTCTCAATCCCCTTTTCCTTTAATTCCCCGATAATCCGTAACACCTCATCGCGCGTCAAATCCAGTCCCCTTAAATGCGCAACGCTCTCAATCTGATACTGGTTTTTAACCGCCGCCGCAATGTCAAGCGTCTTGGCGCAGTTCGTACCGCCGCCTGCCCCGTATGTAACGCTGATAAAATCGGGGGAAAGCTCGCGCAGCCCGTCTAGCGCCTCGTAAATCGTATGCGCGTCATCCGTCGTTTTCGGTGGAAAAACCTCGTACGACAATACTGTTTTTTGTGAAAATAAATCTGCTGTTTTCATCATTTGCCTCCATAGTATCATTTTTATTATAAAGAACATATATTCTCTTTACTTTTCTTCCGTTTCCATTCTACCACATTCCCCCACAGCATTCCACAAAAAAAGGAACCTTTTGCGCCGTCGCAAAGCCGTGCGCAAAAAGTCCCGTTTCCAATCAGTTAAGCCATTCCGTTTGCCGTCTTATACTTGTAGAGCATTTCCGCATGGTTCTGCTCCTCAATCTGAATATCCGCCAAGAGCTTGCGCAGTGCCGCGTCCGCAAACTTGAACACATTCGTATTGTATTCGGATGAAACATACTTCTCGGTGCCGATACAATCCGTTGCCAAAAAGTTATCGGACTGCTTATCATTGTTCTGCGCCATTGTGTCATATGTTGCCTGCGGCTTATAGTTTGCCCCGTCCGAATCGTTGCAGTCGCACGCGGGCACGCTGCCATTTAACACCTGCTCCAAAGACTCATAATGCTTCTGCTCCTCCTGCTCAAGCTTACCAAACAGTTTTTTGAGCTCGGGGTCCTTTGCCTGCTCCTTGTATCTGCGGTACTTCTCCACACAGATTTTTTCCTGCGTCTGCAATTCCGAAATCGCGTCCTTTTCCTTCTGCTTTAAAATCATAACAATCCTCCTATCCGCAAACAGCGTTTCCTGTACCATTTGCCTACCAAAAGGATTACCGGAAATTTGAAAATTATGCAGCTTTTGGTAATGATTTTTCGGGACACTCTCACGGCTCACAGCCAAGGCATTTCATTAAATTCTGCATTTGGATAATCCCACGCTCCTGTGAGCTGATAATCGCGTCCAAGACCGACACAAGCTGCGGGCAAATTCCAAACTGTAACGTGGTTTTTGACATCTCAACCGCCCCCTCGTGGTGCGGTATCATCTCCCGCATGAAATCGCAGTTTACCTGATTGGTCGCGCACGCGTGGCTCATCTTGTGGAACATGCGGTTCATTATGGGAGTGAAAAGGTTGACAGGCACCGTGCTGACTATGCACGCTCACTTTTGTACCCGGATAATGGATATACTGCTAAAACAGCAGGGGCAAATACACCCGAATTAAAACAGCGGAAGGAAATAACTTGCGAATTGTTATTTATTGAGATTGTTGCTGTTGGATTTTTAGGGATTGCTTCTGTTCTGTTCAAAGAAAAGCAAATGGGAGTTATTCGCGTTCATGCTATTCTTCCCTTGAAAAAGTGTCTGTTTATTTTATCGAAGGTTATTATTTTTTTATCATGTCTTTTCTCTTGCCACTGATAGTTGCTTTTATCCTAAATTTTATAGGAGCTATTGATTTTTCCACGCTAAGTGAATTTCACTTTGGTGTAATACAGGATAATTTGCCCGCCGGAGCAATCTCATGGTTAGAACGATATGGAGCTGTAACCGAATATAAGACGCAGGAGGATTTGATTGCTGCTGTCAATGATCCCTCTATAAACTTTATAGGTGTAGAAGCTGACAGCAACGGTATTAGAACAATGCTGTCCGGTGATGAAATGGATTTATGGCGACAAACAGCAGATACACTTCCTGCATTATACAGAGATTATGAAAACGCAGAAGAAATAACGGTTACAGTTTTAGAGCGTCCCGACCCAATGGAGGGATTTCAAAACATATTTATTGCTGCAACGCTGATTGTAGCAATGTTTATGGGATGCACTTTTAATGCAATGAACATCATAGAAGAAAAGGAAAATGGCGTTGCGCTGGTCAATCAAATATTACCTATGACACATAGCCAATATATCATTCAAAAAATTTTTGTTGGCTTTGTCTGCGGAGGTCTGTCTACTATCCTCACAGCCTGTATATGTTTCCGATTATCAATCCAAAGTGCGCTTTTTATGTTGGTACTGATTATTCTTTCGGCATTTGTAGCTGCATTGATCGGGCTGTTTATAGGAGAATTTGCGGAAAACCTTATGGTTGGAGTTGTTTATATCAAGGTAGTACTGATAATATTTATTGCCGTACCATTACTATCCTATCTGCTGGGAGCAGACGGTTTCGCTTTGATATTCTGCAATCTTATTCCGTCCAATGCAACTTTTGAGGGCATTATGAGTTTAGCAAGTGACACCGAACAAATAATTACAAAGGATATTCTTATCCTTATAGCACATTGTATTGTCTGGTTTTTACTTTATTTAACAATCGCTAAATGGAAGAAGAAAAACAACTAAAAATATAAAATTACAACTTGCCGCACGCCTATTCTTACACGGCGGCTTTTGGGAGATCAAAGCCGCCGTTTCTTTTTTATCTTCTCAAAGTTTCCTCTTTATTTATTTGTCAAACTCGGGGTTAAATGCATAGAAGTTGCGCGAGTCAAGGTTCTCCTGCGCAATCCGCAGCGCTTCCCCAAACCGCTGAAAATGCACAATCTCCCGTGCGCGCAAAAACTTAATCGGTTCGCAGACCTCCGGATCTTTTACAAGCCGCAGGATATTGTCATATGTTGTGCGCGCCTTCTGCTCTGCCGCACTTTGCAATGCACAACTAAAATCTCCAATGTATAATAATCGGCGGCAAATCATTTCTGTGAACCTTATGCTGGCAACGCCCTATTTCGATGTAGTCAATCAGCGTTTCTACGATATTCCTATCCAGTTTTTCAATATTCCGGTATTTATTGAGAATGTCTTCTTTGGAACGAATGTTACGTTCTTCGCTCTCCCATTGGTTTAGAATATCCTGTTTTTCCTTGCATTGCCTTGTCAATTGTTCTGCCTGCTCCGTAAAGGCAGCTTTAAATTCAATATATTCTGCCTCCGATATAATACCATTTGCCTTATCCGCATATAAACTCTGTATTGCCTTTCTTAAATGCTCTATTTTAGAATAAAATAAAGACATTTCCTGCTTGAGTTTTCTTTTTTCGTTTTCCCGCCTTTTTGCAGCAGTAATCTTTGGCTCCGCAGATACCTCGTCAAAATAACTGGAGATAATGCTGTTTAGTTCCGTTAATACTGCCTGCTCCAAAAAACGCTGCGCAATAAAAGCACCCTCACAGGACTCCTTACTGACATACTTCGTAGGACATTTCAGGTATTTTAAGCCCCTTGTGGTACTGGAACGCAATGTGTAACCACAATACATACATTTTGTCTTTGCAGCAAAAATGCCGAGTTCTCCAGTACACATAGGCTTTGCTTTCTCTAATCTGCGCCGTTGTACACGTTCCCATAGCTCCTTGTCTATAATCGGATCATGTGTTCCTTCCACGCGAATCCATTTTTCCTTTGGTACAGGACGGCTGTGCCTGCATTTATATGTAGGGTTTTCGTATTTGCCTTGCACCATGTTCCCGATGTACATTTCGTTTTCCAGCATGGAAGATATGGCATAATATTTCCATAAAGAGCTGTGTGCCTTATTGCCTGTTCCTCCATATTTCAAACCCTGTCGCCGTTTATATTCTGTCGGGTTCGGAATGCCTCTTGCATTTAATATTCTTGCTATGTTTGTGCGTCCTGTTCCTGCTGCATAAAGCTCAAATACCTCTTTTACTATCTTGGCAGCTTCCTCGTCAATAATCAAATGCCCTTTTTGGTTTGGATCTTTTAGATAGCCATATAGTGCAAAGGCGCCGATATGCAAGCCCTTCCTGCGGTGATCCGTAAGAACCGTTTTGATATTATCGGATAAATCCTCAAGATACCATTCATTGACAAGCCCGTTAATTTGCCGGGACTTTTTGTTTCCCTTGTTTGCTGTGTCGGCGTTGTCAGCAAGCCCGACAAAACGGATACCCCATTTCGCAAAATCCCCGTGTATGATTTTTTCCACAAGTTCCAGCTCACGGGTAAATCTGCTTTGTGATTTGCATAATACAATATTAAATTTGTGATTTTGTGCGTCCTTTAAAAGCTGATTAAATGCCGGCCTGTTCCTGTCACTTCCCTTATAATCATCATCGGAATAAATCTGATAGATTTCCCAGTTATGTGATGTCGCATAAGAAATTAACAGGCTTTTCTGATTTTGAATGCTTCGGCTCTCGTCCTCTTCATTCAGTTTGTCTTTATCCTCCTCGGATAATCTGCTGTAAATTGCTACAATCTCATTCATATTACCCTCTCAAAATAAAGCAAACCAATATCTCAGATTTATTATAAATCCGATTCATTGGTTTGTAAAATACAAAGCTGCTGGTTTTCCTTTTGGTTAATGACCTGTATCCAAAGGTTTGTAAAAGCCTTTGCAATTTCTTCCTCATCATTATGCGCAAACACACTAACACAGCTTTTTTCAGAAATTGTTTCCATCATAATTAAATTCCCCATTTCTGCTTTATTTATTGTATGAGTCAACTGCTTGTAACATTCAAATATTAGTCTTCTTAAAGTGACGGACATTCCGATTGGGGAGAAGAATGTCTGCCACATCTTGTCCAATGAATTTTTTTGTGGTTTTTACGCCACTTTAAAAAGACTAATATGCCGGCGGCTGTTGGTCAGCTCCACGGGAATCTCACCCCGTCCCATGCCTGTGGGTGCGCCGCGCAATGCTGTGAAGCGTTCAACGCGGGAGTATCATTATTCTATTCTTTCACCACTTTACAAGTTTTTAAATAAAAAAATATCGTACGGGGCTTCCTGTTGTA
>CANOMQ010000054.1 GCA_947567595.1 uncultured Lachnospiraceae bacterium
TCAATGCTCCGCCCATAATATCACCTACGCCTTTCTGCACATTCTCATATTTCTGCGTTATTTCTTTTATTACATCACTTGAAAGCTCTATTATTGTCCGCTTGTCAAACGCCCCAATTACTCCCTGCCGTTCCAGTTCATCAAGCCGCTCCAGAATCTCCTGATACTACACCTTTAATTCCTCCAACGGTTCAATCACAATTGACATTCAATCGTTTTCATCATTTCACAAAAACCGTTTCTTTCATAAAATCTCATTCCGTCAATATTTTGCGGAAAAACCTCAGCCCGAATAAAATCTGCCCCTCTTCTCTTTCCATATTCCTTGCTGGCATTTAGGAGAAGCGTTCCAATTCCTTTGCTCCTCTCACATTCCAAAACACTCATATCCTGTATGTAAACCACGGTTTGTGGTTTTAAACACGCTATATTTTTCTGTTTCAAAATCATAATATGAGAAAACCCTATCACTGTTCCGTCAACTTCTGCTACGAGGATGTCCTGATTTCCACTTTCAAATATTGACTTAAAAAAATCATCGTCACGATAGCCCATTACAAAATGCTCCGGTTGATATTTTACAGCGTCAATTTCTAATTCAGAATACAAACACCTTAGCCGCTCAACATCATCTTTATTTGCTACCCTGATAAGCATATCTCCATTCCTCCAAATCCCAAATTAATATACCCGATTATAAAACATTTGTCCGTTATTTACAAAGTATTTTATAATTTTTGATAAAATATTGTAAAAATCACACGGGAGTAACCCGCCCTGATAATTAAATAGACTTTTTATCCTAAATGTGATATAGTAATCACACAGGAGGTATAAGCATATGACAGATAGTGAAAAACTTGATTTACTCTTAACTGAAATGCAAGATATCAATCAGAAAGTTGATAAGTTGGCAACGGAACAGTCCGAAATGAAAGAGAAAGTTGATAAGTTGGCAACGGAACAGTCCGAAATGAAAGAGAAAGTTGATAAGTTGGCAACAGAACAGTCCGAAATGAAAAAGAAGGTAGATAAAATAGCATTAGAACAAACTAGAATGCAAAATGAACTCTATAAAATCAGCCGAAAAATTGAAGATACTTACGGTGTAGCTCTTGATGCACTTGCAGCTACTGCCGAAAATCGTAAATGGCTTGAAACAGGTACACTCATCTAATCAAAAACGAAATACACTCCCAAAGGAATGCAAAGTCTATTGAATTATCAAGGGCTTTGCACTTTTTTATTTTAGGAAGTCAACAGGATATCCCAACCCAATTCTCTTAATTTTTACCCTGTCAATATTAGTTTATTCATTCTCCCTTGCCCCGCTCTCCCCCAACAATATAATGAAAAATAAGTCGGCGGCAAACCCAAATGAAACCCATCTCAAACACCTAAACCAGTTTCCCGCCCAAACCACCCATTAAAAATATATACGAAAAGAGGTACCCCATATGAACAACCAACCCATTTTACAAACAACCCACCTGACAAAACAATACGGCACATCACCAAACATCGTAAAGGCTTTAGACGACGTATCCATCACCATCACCCAAGGCGAATTTGTCGCCGTTATCGGCACATCTGGCAGCGGGAAATCAACCCTGTTAAACATGCTGGGTGGTCTCGACCGACCAAGCGCCGGCAGCGTCAAAGCGGACAACTTTGAACTGGGAAAGCTTTCCGACGAGGATTTGACCGTCTTTCGCCGCCGACGTATCGGATTTGTATTCCAAAATTACAACCTCGTCCCGATTTTGAACGTGTATGAAAACATCGTCATGCCAATCCAGCCCGACGAAAAAAAACCGGTGCTCAAGGTCACAGGCAAAGCCTTCCATCAGACAATCGTCATGATTACGCACAACCCGGAAATTGCCAGTCAGGCAGATCGCCGCATTCAGATTGAGGACGGCAAAATTGTATAAAAACCACATCGCAGCAGTACAAAGCAAGGGAGGAATACGCATATGATACGCACATTAACAAATCGCAGCTTTCGCAAAAATAAAGGACGCAACATGGTAGCCGTGCTCGCCATCATTCTGACATCTATGATGTTTACGACACTCTTTACAATGGCACAAAGCATTGGTCAGAACATGACACAGATGTACCTGCGCCAGTCGGGAACAACGGCGCACACGTCCACCAAAAAAATCACGGACGCGCAAATAAAACAGCTTGCCAGTCACCCCGATGTCGCATGTTACGGCACGTCCATTATCGCAGGCATTGCCGAAAACGCGCGCCTTGCCGGACGGCAGTTGGAAATCCGCTATGGCAGCGACCAATACGCCAAAGACGCATTTGCCTACCCGACCACCGGAGCAATGCCCGCAAAACAGGACGAAATTGCACTGGACACCTTCATTCTCGAACGGCTGAACATTCCCTTAGAATTAGGGCAGCCTGTGACATTGGAATGGCGTCCGAATATCAATGCGCCCCAAATAACATCAAGCACCTTTACACTCTGCGGCTGGTGGGAGGGCAACCAGTCGTCCTATGCAAGCATGGCATGGGTGAGCGAAGCGTTTGTGCGGGGCGCCTGCAACAATGCACCCAAGCCGCAGGACAATCAGATTTTGGGACAGCGCATGATGGGCATTACCTTTTCGGACGACAAAAACATCGCCCAAAAGACCAAACAAATGCTTATGGACTGTGGTCTCACAGACTTGGAATTTGAACCGAATTTAGCGTACAGCACAGAGGTACAATACAGTATTTTTGCGGAAAATCTGCCAATGTACGGCGGAATGCTGCTGGTGTTTATCGCAGGATATTTCATTATTTATAATGTATTCCAAATCTCCGTTGCCGCTGACATTTTGTTTTACGGAAAATTAAAAACGCTCGGCACAACGACAAGGCAGATTAAAAAAATTGTTTACGGTCATGGAAACCGCCTCTGCGCGATTGGCATACCTGTAGGACTTGCCGTGGGCTACTTTTGGGGCGTGGTGCTCGTTCCCTTCCTGCTCCCCACAATGGAAACAGAACTGACTATATCAGTCAACCCTGTCATCTTTATCGGCGCAGCACTCTTCTCCTATGTCACAGTGCTGATTTCCTGTATGCTGCCCGCACGCCTTGCCGGAAAAGTCTCCCCAATCGAGGCACTGCGCTACACGGACGCAGACAGCACCGCGCGCGCATTTCGCAAAAGCAAACAGCAAAAACGGACAAAAAACGGCGCATTCCTGCCAAAAATGGCATGGGGAAATTTATGGCGCAGCCGCAAACGGACGGTTATGGTACTCTGCTCATTGACGCTCGGGCTTGTTCTGATGAGCTTTTTAGTACCATATAAGTGTAAGAGATAAAGCATTTCATCAGTGCTTTACCTTCTGCACTTATTTTTTTATGATAAGGGAGTAATTGGTCTGGCGAGGTGCTTTTTGGATTAACCACATCCGTCATAAAAACCGTCAACCACCCCTTATTATTACTGTCTTGCAATCGGTCCGTCAACATCGCCGCGTGATGTACTCCCGACGTATTCCGTGGGAGAAACGGTGCAGATTGCGGGACGCGCGTTTGAGGTTATGGCAGTGGTAAGCCCGTTGCAGCCAATGGTTGCCAATATCGCCGAGCCGACGTTCAACCTTCCGCTTGTGATACCTGCGAAGGTATTCGAGGAGCTTTGGGGCGAGAGCGGTCTGCGCAAATTTTACTTTAATGTGCAGGACGAAGCAATGGCGGACGCGCTGACACTGTTGACGGATTACCAGCAAAACAGCGCCATAGGACTGAATATTGTTTCCCGCAAAAAAATGACCGAGCAATACGAGGCGCAGACGCGCGCGTCCGCAGTTATGGGATATGCCATCAGCGTCGTGATTGCGCTTGTGGGCGTGTTGAATTTTGCAAACAGCATGGTGACGGCAATTCTTTCGCGCAAAAGAGAGTTTGCAATGATACAGAGTATCGGAATGACGAAGCGGCAATTATGTCAAATGCTGTTGTTCGAGGGCGGTTATTACGTAGGAATGACATTGGTTTTGTCCTATCTTCTTAGCGCGCTGACGGTCGGTGTGATTGTCCGTGCAATGGTGGAAGGCGGCTTTTCAACATTCCGCTTTACGCTCCTGCCGCTCGTGTGCTGCACACCGGTTTTGATAATTTTGGCGGCGACAATCCCATATTTGTGCTTTCGCAATTTGGAACGGCAAAGCGTTGTGGAGCGGCTTCGGGCAGAGTAAAAAATTTCCACAAATTCATGGAACCCCCCTCGACAAAACAGGAAAACCATAATATAATTAGAATAATTCTAAATTTTTACATTTTGAACCATAATTTCAAAAACAAGGAGGAAACACCATGAACCAGACAAAATATGCAGGAACACAAACCGAAAAAAATCTCGAGGCAGCATTTGCAGGAGAATCGCAGGCGCGCAATAAATACACCTATTTCGCCTCCAAGGCAAAAAAGGAAGGCTACGAGCAGATTGCCGCCCTGTTCCTAAAAACCGCCGACAACGAAAAAGAGCACGCGAAAATGTGGTTTAAGGAGTTAAACGGCATAGGCGACACCAAGGAAAACCTTGCTGCTGCCGCAGACGGTGAGAATTTTGAGTGGACTGACATGTATGAAAATTTCGCAAAGACAGCGGAGGCGGAAGGCTTTCCCGAGCTTGCGGAAAAATTCCGGCTTGTCGGCGAGATTGAAAAGCACCACGAGGAACGCTACCGTGCCCTCTTAAAGAACATAGAGACCGCAGCCGTATTTGAAAAAAGCGAAGTGAAGGTATGGGAATGCCGCAACTGCGGGCACATTGTTGTCGGCACAAAAGCACCCGAGGTCTGCCCGACCTGCAATCACCCGCAGAGCTATTTCGAAGTACACGCAGAAAACTATTAATTTTGAATTTCTGTTGATAAAAGGAGCACTATGACAAAAAATGCCGAACAAATTTTAAAAATCATAAACGGCTCCTGCGAGCACTTATCCGCCGAACAGATTTTCCTGCGTCTGAAGGAATACAACCAAAGCGTCGTTCTCGCCACCGTATACAACAATTTAGCCTCCCTCTACAACGAAGGACTTGTCCGCAAAATTTCGGTGGAGGGCTACCCTGACCGCTACGACAACGTGCGCCGGCACGACCACCTGATTTGCAAGGGCTGCGGGAAATTGTCGGATATTGTGCTGGAAGACTTGACGCAAAGCCTGCAAAATCAGCTAAAAATCCCCATGCTCTCCTACGATTTGAAAATCAATTATTTCTGTGAGGACTGCATAAAAAAGCAGCAGGGCTTGACAAACGATAATGACTGAGAGGAACAACACAATGAAAATTAGAAAAAAATCGTCCGTTGCAACCATTGAAAGCATTTCCAAGCTTGTGCCCATGCGCTACGATACCCAAAACGGGGCACTCAACAGCATTCACCAACGCCTGATGAAGGGGCGCGGTGCATTTGAGCAGGCTACGACCAAAATCATGGACGCCGTCATTCGCATGAGCGCGATGGATTTGACACTGGAAACAAATGCCAACACCATAGAACAGGTCAATACCGCGATTTCCACTGCTGTAGAAACCATCAATACCGCAGCGGACTCCACCGCAAAAATCACCTCGGAGGTGTCAAAGGCGCACGAAAACCTGACCTCGACCATTATCGAGGTCTCCAACGAGTCCGGCAATATTATGGAAGACATCCGAAACTGTGAAAACGAGCTGACTTCCATTTCCGGTCTGTCCGCCACTGCGATTTCCACCGCCCAAGATATGAAAACCGACCTCCACGGGTTAATCGAAGTCATTGAAAATATGACAAACGTAATCGGGGCTATCAACTCTATATCCTCACAGACAAACCTTTTGGCGTTGAACGCATCCATCGAGGCGGCACGCGCCGGAGAAGCCGGAAAAGGATTTTCCGTTGTTGCAGAAGAAATCCGTACACTTGCAGAAGAAACGAAAACTCTGACCAAACGCATGGGCACCTTTGTTGAGGCAATTCAGGACGCCTCCCACAAAAGCACCGAAAGCGTTGACACGACTGTCGCCGAGCTGGAGCACATCAATGAAAATATCCAAAATGTGTGGAAAATTACCGAAAACAACCGCAAGGGCATGGACCACATCAACGATTCCGTTTCCTCCCTTGCCGCTGTCAGCGAGGAAATCAGCAGCTCCATGCATGAGCTGGACAACCAAATGCAGTACGTCAGCAGCGAATGTCAGAACCTGCATGACAATACCGAGGCGCTTCGGATTTCCAGCCATTCCATCGCAGAGCTTGTGGAGCCGTCCAAAATCATTGAACAGCATTTGGAGGACTCGACAAAAATCATCGGCTCAATGGTACAGGACGCATTTTACATGCTGGACAATCACGTTATGTTGAATTGCTTAAACAGTGCTGTCGCCGCCCACCGCAACTGGCTGAAAACCCTGCATGACATGGCGCAGAGCGGCTCGCTCAGGATTTTGCAGACCGATTGCACCAAATGCGGGCTTGGTCATTTTTATTATGCGTTCAAGCCAGTCCACCCGCAGATTGTCGATATTTGGAACAAATTAGAAAATAAGCATAAAACCTTCCATTCCTATGGTACGGAAATGATTGCCGCAATCCGCTCCGGACGCAGCGAGGACTTACAGCGGATTTACGAGACAGCCAAGACCTGCTCCGAGGATTTAATCGCTGATTTTGAGGAAATGATACGGATTATCGAAGCCTTATCCAAGGACAATATCCGCATTTTTGAACAGACCGACAGCCGTTCATAAAACCTTGACTTTTCGCAGGCAGCAGGTAAAATAGAAGCAGACAGATTGATATATATATGATGTATAAGAACAAATGGAGTTTTAGGCATGAGCGAAATGAAAAAACGGCTGCACACCGGAGAGCTTTATTTTCCGGGGGACGACTCAATTATGAAGGAACAGATGGGTTATCAGGATTTGCTGTGTGAGTACAATCTGACAAAACCGTCGGAAACAGAAAAAAGGGCTGCGCTGCTGAAACAAATGTTGGGCGACTGCGGCGAAGGCGTGTATATCGAGGCGCCGTTTTATGCCAATTTCGGCGGACACAACTGCCACTTTGGAAAAATGGTGTACGCAAATTATCATTTGACATGTGTGGACGACACGCATATTTATATCGGCGACTATACCATGCTTGGTCCCAACGTGACAATCGCAACGGCAGGGCACCCGATTTTACCCGAACTTCGCCAAAAAGGACTGCAATATAACATGCCCGTTCATATTGGCGAAAACTGCTGGATTGGCGCAGGCGCGATTATCATGCCGGGAATTACGATTGGCGACAATGTGGTCATCGGCGCGGGGAGCATTGTGACGAAGGACATTCCGTCAAATGTTGTCGCGGTTGGAAATCCTTGCAAGGTTTTGCGCGAGGTGGGCGAGCGTGACCGGAATTATTATTTTAAAGATAAAAGGATTAACCACGAGGAATGGAGTGATTGATTGAAACTACTTTTAAGAGAAAGGGACGGGGCATATGTTTCAGTTTGTCATTTGTTTTATCGCAGGAATTGGTGCGGGACTTGGCACGGGATTTGCGGGCATGAGCGCGGCGGCGGTGATTAGTCCGATGTTGATTACATTCTTGGGACTTCCCGCATATGAGGCGGTCGGGATTGCGCTCGCAAGCGACGTGTTGGCAAGTGCGGTGAGCGCGTATACGTATGGAAAGAATAAAAATCTTGATATCAAAAACGGCTTGGTCATGATGATTACGGTTTTGCTGTTCACACTGTTTGGCAGTTGGGTAGCTAGTCTTTTGCCCAACACCACAATGGGCAGCTTTTCTGTGTTTATGACACTGTTGCTTGGCATTAAATTTATCGTAAAACCCGTAATGACGACAAAAGAGGCAATGACGGCAGTCAGCGGGAAAAAGCGTGTCATACAGTCAATTATCTGCGGCATGATGGTCGGATTCATCTGTGGATTTATCGGCGCGGGCGGCGGCATGATGATGCTGCTGATTTTGACAAGTGTATTGGGATATGAGCTGAAAACAGCGGTCGGGACAAGCGTTTTTATCATGACGTTTACGGCACTGACCGGCTCGGTCAGCCATTTTGCCATTGGCGGAATGCCTGATCTCAAATGTCTGCTGTTTTGCATAGCGTCAACCCTTCTTTGGGCACGCGTCGCCGCAAAATTTGCAAACAAAGCCAGTGCCGTTACACTCAACCGCGCGACAGGTGTTGTGCTTGCCGTTTTAGGCGTGGCAATCCTTGCGGTGAACTATTTGCAATAGTTCCTTATAAATTCTGATACCACTCATAGGTCGGCTTTTCGTCGTTTTCCTGCTCATACTCTTCTTCCAGCGCGCCGCAGAAATACCACGCAATCAGGGTTTTGAAATCCGGCGCGCCCTCACGCCCGTGCAGCAGTCCGTCGTTGCCAAGGTAAATCTTATCCCAGTCAAATTCTTCATGGTCAAACCACACCAAACTCCAAGTCTCTTCGTTGTCCTTATCCACTTCACTCTCCGGTTTCGATAAGTCAATGCACAATGGCCCCCACCCTGCGCCCCAGTCTCCTATCGGAATGAGGTTTTGAAAACAGCCGTCAGGGAGTTCACAAAAATCACGGATTTCCTGTAAAAATTCCATCCGTTCTGACACCTGTGTCATATTTTCAGGACTGTCAATCATCAGCCAAAGCGGTTCCAGACCGTCCCAGTTATCAATGATTGCGCAGACTTCATTGCTCTGCGTTTCAGGGAGACGGTAGGAGGTCAGAAATGCCTTGTAAAGCGATGGCAGTGTTACTTGATGTTTTTGCTCAAAGGCGGCGATTTCCTCTTCTGTGATGGTGGATTTTTCAAACTCCTGCCCCAAAAACCAACCGCGGGCTTTCAGTTTTTGAAATGCGTGTTCGATAAAGTCTTTGTCTTCTTGCGAAATCATGATGATGCTCCTTTCGTATTTTTTACAATGTGAAAATGTTTTGTATAATCACTTGTTTATGATACATAGTATAGCGGATAATCGTAGATTTTGCTATCTTTTTTTGTATATTCCCTGCTGCTATTTGTTGTAATCTCCCACAGCTTTTTATCGGGTATCGCTTCCCTCCAAACCTTACAGTTTTGTAACATTTGCAATTTCCATTTTCAACAAATCCAAAAAACGTTATAATATTTCCATAGGATAGCTCATCAAAACGGAGGGCATTGACAATTGTGGATACAAAAATAAAACTAATGATTATTGAGGACGACGCGGCACTTGCGGGTGCGCTTTGCGAAGCACTTGCCAAGTGGCATTATGAGGCATTTTGGGCGAGGCAGTTCGACAATCTTTTGCAGGAGTTTATCAACGAAAAACCGCAGCTTGTGTTGTTGGACATCAATCTGCCATATCATGACGGGTTTTACTGGTGCAGCAAAATCCGGCAGGTTTCTAAAGTGCCGATTATTTATATCAGCAGCCGCGACGACGACAGTGATAAAATTACAGCGGTTGCGCAGGGCGGCGACGATTATGTGCAGAAGCCGTTCTGCATGGAGCTGCTGCGGGCTAAGATTGCGGCACTGCTGCGCAGGACGTATGAATATAAGGTGACGGATTATCTTTATCTGAATGCGGGGCTTTTGTTTGACAGTGCGTTGCAAAGCCTGTATTTTGCGGAGGAAGAAATTGAATTGACAAAATCGGAGCGGCGGCTTTTTGCACGGCTTGTGCAGAATAAGCCGGACGTTGTGACACGCGATGAGCTGATGATGGAACTTTGGAACACGGACGAATATGTTACGGACGCAGCGCTGACGACCATTATCAGCAGGCTTCGGAGCAAGCTGCACGCCGTCTGCGGGGAAGATGTGATTTTTACGAAGAAAGGGCAGGGGTATTTTGTACAATGAAGTGGCTGCGAAAAAGGGCGCGCGATTATGTTGTCCTTGCGTTTTTTGTCTTGTCTTTTAATCTGTATTTTCTGTTTTTAATGCGAGCGACGCAGGTGGCGTATCTGTTGTATCTTGATTTGCTTTTGCTTGTTCTTTGGGTGATTGCGGAGGGTACGGCTTTTTTTGCATATCAAAAGAAAGAGCGCAGAAAACAGCGCTTTTTGAAGGAAGACGAGCTGGTTTTTGATGTGCTTTCCATGCCGGAGGACGCGGAAGTTTTTGCGCACGATTTGGCAGTTTTGGAGCGGCGCGTTCAGGACAGCTTTGACGCGCAGTGTGATTTGCAGGATTATGTTGCAAAATGGTGTCATGAATTTAAGATACCGCTTGCGGCGGCGCTTTTGGTGTCGGATAAAATAAATGACACAAGTGTCAGAATTTCTATGCGCGAGCAGTTGGAGCGTATGAATTTACAGGTCAGTCAAATGCTGCAAGGATGCCGCCTGCAAAGCCCGCTGTTTGACCTGCAAATCCATCAGACGCCGCTGTCAGAGTGCGTGCGGGCGTCCATTCGCAATAACCAGTTCTTTTTGATAAAGGAACGGTTTCAGATGGATGTGGCAGTTGATGATGATGTGGTTGTGTATACGGATAAGGCATGGCTTACGTATATTTTGGATCAGATTTTGAGCAATGCGGTGAAGTATGCGTGCATAGGTGAGAAGGCGCAGGAGAGGCAGCGCATTCGGGTTTGGTGTGAGCACGGGGGTGATTTTGTTACGCTTTGGGTGGAGGATAACGGCGAAGGGATTGCGCAATGCGATATACGACGCGTTTTTGAGAAAGGGTATACGGGAAGCAATTACCACAACGGAAAGTATAAATCTACGGGCATGGGGTTATATTTGGCGGCGCAGATTGCCAAAAAGCTGGAGCATGAATTATCTGTCGAGAGTGTTTGCGGGGAGTATACGCGGTTTTGTGTGGTGATGCGCGCGGGCTCACTCGGGAAAGGGGAAGACTTTACCCCTTTTCCCTAATCAGCGCTCTTAACTGTTCGGGGATTTCCCCGCAGTCCTCCAGGAATTCCAAAATGCTTTCCGCCCTTTCTTTCAGCCGACCTTCTATCATGCCCTCTTTTTTTCCCTCTTCTTTTCCCTCTTCCCGTATTCCATCTACAAATACCTCTTCGTCAAATTCCGTCAAACACACACTCATCACCTCCGCTTTATGCTTTGTCAGAAATTTCACCATAACCCCGTCTGCTATACAGGTTTCCAAAATACATGAGCCCTCTTAACGGCATATTCGGATTCAGCGTGCTCTGCTGTTCCCACAAAGACAGGTTTCCGTCCAACAGCAGGGATACGTCATTCTTCATGCAGATATAAATGGCATCTTCGATTGTCGTAATCGAAAGATCCTCCACATCTGTATACGCCGTTTTGTTTAACGCATTATACAACGACAGCATATCTTCCTTATACGCTTCCGTTCCAAACCGAAGTCTGAAAAGCCTGTCCTTGTATTTTCGGTTTACCTTTGCATCTGTCATCTGTTGTACCTCCTTATTATATCAATTATTTAAAGCACATTCAACCGCTCATTTGTCCCTGTTTTAATACAAGCTTATCAAATGATGCTTCCATCATACCCTATATTTTTAAGGTTTGCATTGGACAATTAATCCAAAATCCAATCCCCCACCTATATCAGTCGTCTGTGAATTGATATTTTTTTCACAAATGCACAATTCCAACAGAAGAGCATTATAATTCCATTGTGCGTGCATTCTGTTTATGATACAATACTATCAAATGCTATCTCTCTGTCCACACAGGGACACGTTTCGCGTAATTACGCCAAAATACGATTCAATACAGGAGGACGATTATGTTCCAGTTAAACGAAAGCGAAATGAACATTACATTTCAGACAGAACCATTTACCTCTCCATTTTGGGATGTTGTGCAGACGGCAAGTCAGATGGAGCTGAAAACAAAATTGCCGGAAGCCATTCAAAACAGGGACTGGAATGAATTGGATATTATTTTTCAAAACATTACCCATCAGATGTCTTTTTACTCCGCAACCTATGTTGTGCTCCCCCACATGGTCAGGCTTTTAGAGCAGGTCATGTCGGAAGGTGATGCGGCGCACGCTCATACGTTAATCTTTAATCTCGGTATTTGCCTGATGACGGATATTCCCGAAAATCGTTCCGAGGAAACTGATAGCCCTATTCTTGATGATTATAACGCCGCCGCGCAAAAACTGGCGGGACTGACAAAGCAATATCTCAATACATATGAAGCACAGCTACGGGAGCTGGATGAAGACCTTCGCAGTATGCTCTTTGTCGCGACGCTTGCCATATTGGGAGAGCGGGAAACAACCTATGCGGCTTTTGACCAACTGGCAAGCGGAGCGATTGACGAGCTTAGTCTCGTATGCGGAGGCGACTGCGAATATTACGAGGAATGCTATGAACCACAGGAGGAACAAGACGCTGAAATTGTCCTCGCTGCCGAATACCAATCAGGTGCATGGGATGGAAGCTCTTATCAGAATGCGTTTATCTGGACCAGCGCCGTAGCAGATTTGCTCGGCCTGGAAAACCAACTGGAGGTTTTGCGATACCTCTACGGAACCTTTACCTGTCCGGAATGCGGGAAAACACAGCGTGTAATTGATTTCATGGTGACTTATTTAACAGAAGGATAATTGTTTTTTTGTTGCAATCATAACGGATACCTTGGCAGCGATTTTTTCAACGGAAAATGCGCTGCCTTTTTATGCAGCAGCCCCGTACAGATGAAATATGTCGCTGAATTGGCGCACAAGGACGCGGGCAAGCATAGAAGATAAATCTTCCCTACTCAACTAATTGTAACCCATCTGTAAGGATTTTCACGAAAAAATACACTACAATACAACTATCGAAATAAAAAACAAAAAACATACGGAGGAGCATTATGAACGATAAAAAAGTAGTGGAAATCAAAAATCTCATCAAGCGCTACGGCGCGCGTGATTTTCAGACGACGGCATTAAAGGGCATTGATTTGACGATTTACAAGGGGGATTTTATTGCAATCATGGGACCGTCGGGTTCGGGAAAAACGACGCTGTTAAACATTCTCTCGACGATTGACAAGCCCACGCAGGGCATGGTAATGCTTGACGGGCAGGACGTCACACGAATTTCCAACAAAGCGCTTGCCAAACTGCGCAAGGACAAAATCGGGTTTATTTTTCAGGATTACAACCTGTTGGACACGATGACTTTACAGGACAACATCGCGCTCCCGCTCGCGCTGGACGGTGCGGCGCCAAAAGACATTCTTGCGCGTATCAAAGAGCTTGCCGCCGCGTTCGGATTAGAAGCACAGCTTCGCCAGTACCCGTATCAGCTTTCGGGCGGTCAAAAGCAGCGGGGCGCGGTGTGTCGGGCGCTGATTACAAACCCCGAAATTATCTTTGCGGACGAGCCGACGGGCGCGCTGGATTCCAAGGCGGGAAAGGATTTGCTGCAATGCCTGTGTAAGGTCAACGAAAGCGGGCAGGCGACCATTTTGATGGTAACGCACGATCCGCACTGCGCGTCGTATGCAAAGGACGTGTATCTTTTGAGCGACGGCACGATAAAATGCCGTATTAACCGCGGAAACGACCGCAAAGAATTTTACAACAGGATTATCGATTTACAGACTTCCATTGGAGGTGACTTCGCATGAATATCCTACGGCTTGCCTTTTTGAATTTTAAAAACAGCTTTAAAAATTACCTGTCCCTCATGCTGTCCCTTGCATTTACGATACTGGTGTTTTTCAACTTCCTAAATCTCATTTATTCCGACGTGTTCGTGGAGTTGGGACAGCGCAACAAAAATTATATTGATATGCTGCTAAAGGTCTGCCTTGCCGTACTGCTGTGCTTTCTCTTCTTTTTCCTTTGGTACGCGACCAATGTTTTTCTGACACGGCGCAAGCGCGAAATCGGCATTTACGTCTTTATGGGAATGTCCAATCAAAAAATCGGAAGCCTCTACCTTGTTGAAATCAGCTTTGTCGGTATGACTGCGCTCGTAATGGGTATCGGGTTCGGCGCACTGTTTTCGGGGCTTTTTCAGATGATTATGGGTGCGGTTTCCGACCTTGCGGTTGATGTTCGATTCGGGATTTCCATCAAGGCAATAAAAATGACATCTGTGTCATTTATGTGCATGTATCTGTTCTTTGCCCTCAAAGACTTTTGGAACATTACCCGCAGCAGTGTTCTGAACATGATTTCCGCGGCAAAGCAGAACGAATATCTTCATGTCAAGCCGATTGTCTTGCTGCTGAAAGCCGTTTTGGGCGCAGGGGTGCTCATTTTGGGGTATTATTATGCGAACAAGGGCGGCAGATATGATACGCTGACAAACGCGTTTTGGGCTGTTTTGTTGGTGATTATCGGTGTGTATCTGCTGTTTGGCGGTCTGATTCCACTTGTTTTTCAGCTTCTTGTGTCGTGCAAGGGCTTTTTGTATCGCGGACAGCGGTGTCTGTGGGTTAATCAGACGATTTTTCGAATGCGCAAAAATTACCGCACGTATGCGATGGTGTGCATTATGGGCATTTGCTCTGTCACCGCACTTGCGACGGGCTTTGCAATGCGAAGCCGTTATGAAAATATGGTCGCGTTCGACACTCAGTACACGTTCCAGTTTCTCAGCAATCAGAGCGATATTGGAACAACCACCGAAACGCTGATTGACGGAAACGACGTGACTTATCAGAGCGCGCTCTGTGCGCTTTCGCCGGACAGTGAGCGGCTTTTGGCAACCTATATGGACGTATCGCAAATGCACCTTCTGCTCTCCTATTCTGATATTGTGCGGGCGGCGCAGGCGGCGGACGTGACGTTTTCCTTTGAGGAACCTGCGGACGACGAGGTGTATTATCTTTCACATTTGGTTCTGCTGTCTTTTATTGGAAACGGAGAAGCGGAACCTGTTGAAATTGCGGGAAAAACGTATCGGCAAACGGAGCGGATTATGATACCTTACTTGGGGTATTTGCAGAAGGAACTAGGATGTCTTTATGTAGTTTCTGATAAAGAATATGAGCGACTGCAGGCACAAAGCGGAGTGTATTATATCTGTAATTACAAACTTGCGGATGATACTGTTTTTTGGGAAGTACGCGCGGCGTTTGACGCGATTGTCAGCAATACGGACGAGAATTATACTGCGCGCGTTTCGATTGATCCGTTCAGCAATGAGGGAGAGTGGATTAAGGCGCTCCATTCGCTTTGTATTTTTATGTTTTTGGTGTTTATCGTGGCGAGTGGGTGCATTATGTTTATGAAACTGTATAACGATTCGTTTGAGGAAACGCAACGGTATGCGGTTTTGAGAAAGCTTGGGTTTTCAACAAGGACTCTCTCGGCGTCGATTGCACATGAGCTGGTGACGGCGTATCTGCTGCCCTTTGCCGTGATGACGGTGTCGGCGTATTTTTCCGTGCTTGCGCTCGGAAAGATGATGCGGGCGGATTTGTTTGGGATTTATGTGGTCAGCACGGTTGTGGTGTCAGCAGTGTTTGCGGCATTTTGCGGGCTTTCGATTGTGGCATACCAAAGGACGCTGCTGTCTGCGCGAGACAGGCGGTAAGCTCAGGATTGCGGAATTGCGCACGATTATGTTATACTGGTGAAAATGCTATCAGTATTAGGAGAAGGAGGGGTACTTTGGAAAACAAAACAGTTTATCTTGCCGGCGGCGCTGTTGTTGTCGGAGATGTGACGCTTGGCGAAAATGTCGGAATTTGGTATAACGCGGTCGTGCGCGGTGATACGAACAGTATCGTGATCGGAAGCAATACGAATGTGCAGGATAACGCGACGCTGCATACGGATAAGGATTATAAGCTGCATATCGGCGAGGGCGTGACGATTGGGCACAATGCGGTCGTACACGGCTGCACGGTGGGCGACAATACTGTGATTGGTATGGGGAGTATCGTTTTGAGCGGCGCGATTATCGGCAAAAACTGCATTATCGGCGCAGGGGCGCTTGTGACAGGCAAAATGAATATCCCCGACGGCTCGCTCGTTATGGGCAGTCCCGCGAAGGTCGTTCGTCCATTAATGGAGCATGAAATTGAACAAAACCGTGAGAATGCGGTACATTATGTGGAATTGATGAAAGAGACAAAAAAGTCAAGGCTGCCCAAAATCTGAGCAGCCTCGCATTTTTTCACAAACTTTTTAAACCGTCTTCCTCTTCTCCACAAACACCGGGAACGACTCTGTACCCTTCAGTTCCTTATAAGAAGAAACCGTAACATTCTTATCCGTAATTGTATATTCCACGGTTGCGCCCGTTTCAATTACGGTATCCTGCATGAGCACGCAGTTTCTTACCTTCGCGCCCTTACCAATCTTAACACCTCTAAAGAGAACACTGTTCTCAACTTCACCCTCAATCACGCAGCCGTCAGCAACCATCGCGTTCTTTGCGTGAGAGCCTGTCGCGTATCTTGTCGGGTTATCGTCACGGATTTTCGTGTAAATCGTGCTTGGTGAGAACAATGCATTGACATTCTCCTCCTTAAGCAGCTTCATATTTTCCGCAAAATAGCTCTTCACATCGAGGATACGCGCATAATAACCCGTATGCTGATATGCCCTGACATTCAGCTTGTCAAGCTGCGGAGAAACAATGTCGCGCTCGAAATACGTCAAGCCATTGACATACGCCTCTCTGATTTGGTCAAGCAAAAGCTTCCGCTCCATCACATAAATGTTCATGGACATATTCTGCTCGCCCTTGTCCTTATTGTTGACAATAATCTTCTGAACCTTGTCGTCCTCGTTAATGTCAAGCGTATAATACAAATCCTTCTTCGTCATGTCAATATCAATGAACGCCTTTGGAACTTCTTCCTTTGTGTAAGCAATCGTAATATCCGCACCGCTGTCAATATGTTTCTGCAAAAATGCAGTAAAGTCAAAGTTTACGGCAACATTCGTGTCCGCCATAATGACATACTTTTCCTTCTGACGGTTTAAGTAATCAAGAATGCTCGCAATCGCCTCAACCCTGCCGTTGTAGATATTAACCGTCTTCTGCGCAAACGGCGGGATAATATTCAGACCACCATTCTTGCGCGTCAAATCCCACTCACGGCCTGCGCCGAGATGATCCATCAGGGAATGATAATTTCTCTTAACAATTACCGAAATATTGTCAATACCGCAGTTTACCATGCTCGAAAGCATGAAGTCAATCAGTCTGTAACGACTTGCAAATGGTATCGATGCCATCAGACGTTCTGAAACAAGTTCCGGTACTAATGAATCGTAGCTGTTCGGGAACAAAATACCCATTGCTGAATCTGCATTATAATTTACCATACCTTGTCACCTCCCTTAACATCTTCTGATACCATAGCCTTGGGTCCCACAATCGCGCCCTCGCCGACTACCACGCCGGAACCGACCGTCGCAACACCCTTCTCGTCACCTTCAGGCATTACGCCGACTACCGCATCTTTTTCTATCACTACGTTCTCTGCTATAATACAATGTTTTACCTTCGCGCCTTCCTTGATAACGCTGCCGCCCATGATGACTGCGTCCTCAATCTCCGCGCCCTTCTCAACCTTAACGCCCGCAAACAAAATGGAATGCTTTACTTTTCCTTCAATGCTGCAGCCGTCGGTAATCATACAGTTGTCAAGCTCTGCTTCCTCGCCAACCCGATGACCGGTCATGCCGCTGTTTCGGCTGTAAATATGCCAGTTGTCATCAAAAATGTTAATTCCGCTGTTCTCGGGGTCAAGCACTTCCATATTTGCTTCCCACAAAGACGAAATCGTTCCAACGTCCTTCCAGTATCCGTCAAACCGATATGCGTACATCTGTCTCTTATCCCGCAGCAGGTTTGGAATAATGTTGTTGCCAAAGTCGTTCTCAGACTCGGGATCCTTCTCGTCCTCAATCAGGTATTTCTTTAAAATATCCCAGTTAAAGATGTAGATACCCATCGACGCAAGGTTCGACTTCGGCTCCTTCGGTTTCTCCTGAAACTCCGTAATCTTGTCATTCTCGTCCGATACCATCAGACCAAAGCGGCTTGCCTCCTCCCAAGGAACCTCCATAACCGCCACGCTGAACTCTGCGCCTTTTTCCTTATGGAACTTCAAAAAGTCGCTGTAATCCTGCTTGCAAATCTGGTCGCCTGAAAGAATGATGACATACTTCGGATCATACCTTTCAATAAAGTTAATGTTCTGATAGATAGCATTTGCCGTGCCCTTATACCAGTCAGAGCCGCTTGCCTGCTGATACGGCGGAAGCACATGTACGCCGCCGTGAAGTCTGTCCAAATCCCACGGCTGTCCGTTTCCAATATACTCGTTGAGTACCAACGGCTGATACTGTGTCAGGATACCGACTGTGTCAATTCCTGAATTTACACAGTTTGACAGCGGGAAATCAATAATTCTGTATTTCCCACCAAAGGGAACCGCAGGTTTAGCAAGCTTCTGTGTCAACGTGTACAGACGCGAGCCCTGCCCTCCGGCGAGCAGCATTGCAATCATTTCTTTTGCCATATGTTCTGCATCCTCCTTACGCATTCATTTTAGTGAAAAACCGTTATCGAAATTATACTATAAATCTGTAAAAAATGGTAGTGTTTTGTGCAAATTTGTTAAAATTTTATGGAAAGTAGTTTTATATCTTATTTTATGAGCCTTGTACGCGGGGTATGACAGTTTGTACCTGCCAACTTCCATTTCTATCGGAGCCTTCCCTGCTTTCTTTCAGCTCCTTTCCAGCTCCTTTTCAGCTCCTTTTCTTAAAACGATTACGAATGCTCCCCATATTCCACTGGTGCTTCCGCCACCATCATTACAGTACTAATATCATTATCATAAGTAAAAGATTCTTTACTGAAATCAGCAATGTTCTCCGCTCTCCCCATGTCATTATTATCTGTCCATAGCTCACATTGTGTCATGACAGTCTGCACTGCGTCGTCCATTCCCTCTGGTGGATACTTATGTTTTTTCAGAAGCTTCTTAATCATCATACGCATTTTCGCTCTTGCACAATCACGCTTTTGCCAGTCAATCGTGCGATTTTTGCGCAGTGTATCTGCAAGCTCCTTTGTAATTGCAATCAGTTCCTCATTTTCATAGAAATCCTTAATTGCCTGTGGTTTTGTAAGCGCGTCATAGAAAGCCAGTTCATCTGCTGTCAGACCAAGCCTGTCCCCTTCTTTTTTGGCTGCTGCAATCTGCTTTGCAAGGTTAAGAAGCTCCTCTATCACCTGTTCATTTGTAAGCATTCCATTCAGGTATCGGTTCATTGCCTCCTGTATCATCTCACTAAATTTTTCCGATTTGACAACATTCGTTCTTCTGTATATTTGTACCTGTTCGGCAATCAGTTTTTTCAACAGCTCTACTGCCAAATTCTTTTCTTTCATCTTCGATATTTCCTCAAGAAATTTCGGATCAAAAAGGGAAAAATTTTGTGATACGTCAGAGAACAGGTTAATGACGCCATCACTCTTAATGCTTGCCTTTAACAGTTCATTTATTTTGGCATTCATTTCGGGAAGGGATATTTTCTTTCCTTGTCCTTGGTTGATAAGCCGCATTACCAGTACCCTGACAGCTTCAAAAAAGGCAGCCTCAACGCGAAGCGATTCTTCCACCATAGAAGAACATAAAGACAATGCCTGTCTCAATAGGAATGCTTCCTTCAAAAATTCTGTCTTTTCTTTTTCCTTATCAATTCCAACAATAAAATTCACACCTCCGCTAATTGATTTGGAACGTTCCAAATCCGTGCCAGTCATAAACCTTGAATAATCGTATCCATGAAAGAAGTCCTGACATACAGACAGCTTTTCCAAAAATTTCGGATACGCAACCTTCGCAACGTCCGTATCTCCGTAATTTTTCTTATCACGGGACGTATAATCATTCATTGCCTCTTTCAGGGCAGATGCTATGCCCACATAATCAACAACAAGCCCGCCCTCCTTATCCTGAAATACACGGTTTACCCTTGCTATCGCCTGCATAAGATTGTAACCCTTCATCGGCTTATACACATACATTGTTGCAAGCGACGGTACATCGAACCCCGTCAGCCACATGTCGACAACAATAGCAATTTTAAACGGGCTGTCATTGTCCTTAAACTGCTTTGCCATCTCTTCTTTATAACGCTTATTCCCGGTAATCGCTTTCCATTCTTCCGGATCTTTATTGCTGTCCGTCATGATAACCCCGACTTTTTCAGTCCATGTCGGACGTAACTCCAAAATTGTGTTGTATATTTTCACAGCAATCGCACGGGAGTACGCTACAATCATTGCCTTACCAGTGAGTAAATCAGCCCTGTTTTTCTCATAATGGTCTAAAATATCACAAACAAGAGAATGAATTGTTTTATCATTGCCAAGAATTGCTTCCATCTGACCTAATTGCTTCTTACTCTGCTCCACGACTTGGGCGTCAGCATTTTCTGCCATCAAATCATATTCCGCGTCAATAAGTTTTAGCGTTGCCTCATCTAATTTTAACTTGATAACACGGCTTTCATAATAAACCGGTCTTGTTGCCCCATCCTCCACCGCCTGCGTCATATCATACACATCAATGTAATCACCAAAAACTTCTCTTGTGCTCCTGTCCTTCATGGATATGGGTGTTCCCGTAAATCCCACATATGTCGCATTTGGCAGACAATTTCTGATAATTCTTGCTGTACCTATAATAATTTTTGCCTCTTTATCTCCATCTTCGTTTTCTACTATTTTTACCTTTTCGCTTAATCCATATTGTCCACGATGTGCCTCGTCTGCCATCACAATAATATTACGGCGTTGTGATAACGGCTCCTCGGATTCCTCAAACTTCTGCATGGTTGTAAAAATAATCCCATTTGCCTGTCTGCCACCTAACCAGTCCTTCAGCCCTATATCATTTTTTGTTGCATTTGCTCCCAATTTCCTACAGGTAGCCTGAACTGGGGTTTGCCTTAAAAACGAACTGCACTTTGCAAACTGTCCAAAAAGCTGGTCGTCCAAATCATTTCTATCCGTGATGACCACAATTGTCGGACTATCCAATGCCTCCTGTAGCAAATGTGCATAGAAAACCATTGACAAGGATTTCCCAGAACCCTGTGTGTGCCAAAATACACCGCCTTTACCGTCTGTAACGGTTGCTTTCTTTGCCATCTGTACTGCTTTATTCACTGCAAAATACTGATGATATCCGGCGAGTATTTTATATTTGTTTGTACCCTCATCGGAAAAGCAGATAAAATTTTTAATTATATCCAACAGTCTTGTTTTCTCAAACATTCCCTCAAAAAATGTATCAAACTGAGCATACTGTGTATTTTCATAATCACCATCTTTGGTTTTCCATTCCATGAAACGGTCTTCACCCGAAGTAATTGTCCCTGCTTTTGAGGTGTTCAAATCACTGATTGCAATAATGCAGTTATAAATAAACATGGACGGTATTTCATGGATATAGTTTCTTATCTGCGCATACCCTTCTGATGCGTCTGTTTCTTCTCTTGACGGCGATTTTAACTCTATCACGACAACCGGAAGTCCGTTTAAAAATAAAATTATATCCGGTCTTTTATTACTGTTCTCAATAAATGTCCACTGATTTGCTACGATAAAAGAATTATTTTCCACATTATTATAATCCACAACATATGCAATGGAAGACCGCTGTTCCCCATTCACATTGTATCTGACCGGAATACCATTTTGAAGGTAATCCATGAATACTTCGTTTTTCTGTACAAGGTCTCCGTTTTCATAATTTTTTAATTTATACAGAGCGTCCGAAATTGCGTCTTCCGAAAGGGCAGGGTTAAGCCTACGGATGTATTCTTCAAGTACATTATTGTGTAATGGGCTATAGAAGTCTCGGTCGATATTTGGTCCATATATATGCTGGTATCCCATATTTTGGAGTAATTCTATGATAGAATTTTCGTAGTTTGCTTCCGTAAAGGTTGTGGACATATGTATCACCTCTTTGTGTGTGTTGATTTTCTTTTTTATGATATTAATTGTTAAATGTTTTTCTATTTCGTGTTTTTAATTTAAATGATGATTGCTAAAATATTCCCCTTCTTAGTTGCAGTTATGTAATTATTTTTAATTGAAGTGCTTTAGTTAGCAGCGCGCCTCCTGCCAAATTAGCGCTCATAGTATATAAAATATCCAAATTCATATTAGCAAATCTTTTTATTTTATTTTTCATGGCGTTGTCTCCTTTCATCTCAAGTAAAGTCTTTACTATTGCGACAATAAATAAGACTACGAGCGATGAAATAACAATATGTGCGGCTAACTCTTGCGCTGCAAGCTAAAGCACTTCAATTGGGTAAACAATAATTTAACAGCTTAGAGGTTAAGACAGGAAACATCCAGTTCGTTGGA
>CANOMQ010000055.1 GCA_947567595.1 uncultured Lachnospiraceae bacterium
TTTGGGGTATGCTGTCCGGGCTTATTCAGTTTGCGGCAAATAAAGAAGAATATATCAAAAAAGCAATGGGCTTGTCAAAAATCCAGTTTTTGGAATATGATTTCCAAATGCTGTACTGCGCTATTGCAGACAAGGGGGAACGCGTATGAATGGAAAAGGGCTGCTTGCTATTTTGGGAAGTCCTCATGCAAACGGAATGACCGCTACTATGCTGAATTATGCAATTCGCAGAGCCGAGGAAATGGGCTATAACGTAACGAAGATTAACCTATACGAAAAAAATCTTTCTTACTGTACGGGCTGCAGGGCTTGTATGGATACACAGACTTGTATTCAAAAGGACGATATACAGGAAATTGTGATGTGTTTACAGAAATGCCAGACGGTTGTGCTTGCGGCTCCTGTCTACTGGGCGAATGTACCTGCTCCCGTTAAGAATTTATTTGACCGATTATTGGGAACGGCGATGGAGGAAACAAGCACGTTTCCTAAGCCACGTTTGAAGGGCAGGAGCTATATGCTTTTAACCGCCTGCAATACGCCTTCGCCTTTTTCGTGGATATTCGGACAAAGCAGAGGGGCAATCCGCAGTATGGACGAATTTTTTAAGACCGCAGGAATGAAGCCGGTTGGCAAAATTGTATGTGCGGGTGCCGCAAATAAAAAAGAGCTGCCAAAGCTGACAATTAAAAAAATTGATAGGTGTATGAAAAAGAAAATACCCATTACAAAAATCCCGTAAATTCCACGGTTTGTTTTGGAAATGTAAAGCCGGATTGATAGCGTGCAAACGAGGTTTTTGATAGGATTGTGTTACAAAACCAAAAGGAGGAACACATATGGAATTTTCAGAAAAGCTTATCACGTTACGCAAAGGCAGGGACTTGACGCAGGAGCAATTAGCCGAACAGTTAAATGTCTCGAGACAATCTGTCTCAAAATGGGAAAGTGGGCAGGTGATACCCGAGGTCGATAAGATTGTCGAATTGAGCAAGGTATTTCATGTTACACTGGATTATCTGTTGAAGCCGTCGGAAATAGATGAATTATCCGTTAAGACAGATATATTGGAACAACAGCAAAAGCAACTGCTAAACAGGGAGCAGGCACGAGCAAAAATTTTTCAAAACATTTTATATTCGGCTGCTATTTATTTCGTATTCTTTGCGGCATTCTTTGTAGGGCATTACTTCTTTTTCACATTGGAATGGGAAGCATGGGGAAAGCCTGTAATCTTTGCGGAGTTTTTTATTGCAACGGCAATTGTTATCGTTATTTGGGCAAAAAGTTTTACGAATAGGCAGAGAATCTGATTTTCATTGTCAAATAATCAAGGAGTGACAGCCTGATGAGGTGATGGACTTTCGGATAAGTTATCGTTTTAAGATTGGTGAGAACGAGTAAATAAATAGACTTTGTTGTCCGATTATGTTATACTAAAAATGATACAACAATGTTTTTCGCAATTAGGAGGTGAGCCAATGCCTAGTAACGGGGAAATTATCGAAAGGTCTGTAAATGATTTTCAAAAGGTTCAAAAACGCATGTTATTAGCAAAAGAAGAAAACGCAACTAGGACTTATGAGGCTTTGAAAGAGGATTTGAAATTGACCAAACGGTTTTTTTAAAGGAAGCAATACAGAAGCAGACAACGGATTTGGTCATTTCACACCCCTTGAAAAAGTCCTTTTTGAGTCGAGCCTAAGCAGTATCACAAAGTACGAGCTTTCCAAGCTTTTGCTCGACCGTGGCGCCGAAATGACACAGCGCAGCCGGCAATTCGTGTCTGCGTTTTCCGAGGTTTTTCATCGGCACAATGCGGGGAAAAAGGCTTCAAAATCGCTGCAAAATCAAGCGGCGGCGTTAGAAAAGCTTTGTAGTCTGTTTGGGGTGGAAATGCTTACGGAAACACCATTCCATGACGGCAAATCGCCTATTCTCGTGACAAACTTTTTGGGATATTCAAACCATTTTGAGGAGCTGTGGCAGTTTCTTGTTCCCGAAAGCGGCAGGGCGCAGACTGCTCAGGGCGAGGTTATCCGCATTGCGGGCAAAATACGCCATGAGCTGATGTGCAATGGCGGAATGAACTGGGACGACGATTTTCGTAATATGCTTTTTACGTTTCGCAAATACCTACGCTACGGAACACCCTTGGAGGACTCGGACGCGTGGCTTGATGAAATCATCGACGCGCTAAAGGACGGCGATGTGTGTGACGCGATGGTTCATAGAATGTGCTATTGCGCGGTGAAATGGGTTCAGGAAAATCCGGAGGTTATGCCGCTGCTGGAAGGGAGTTATATGCGGTAGGCAAATGTTTGCATCAAAGGAATGCTATTATAAAGTAGAAAATGAGAGCAAACGCTGGCGGTATGATTAGCGACAGGATTTCAAATATTGCCGATTCCTGCTCGTAATCACTCCTTAAATCCAGCCGCAGCAAATTCTCCGCGTCGGACGCGTCAACGAATTTCAAACAATAGTTTTCATTTTCAAATATAGGGCATGTTTCATATGGATTTGTCATAAAGATTGATTTCTTTTCTGTTTCGGGATATGGGATATGAGGCAATCATTCTTGATACCAATGTAAAGAATAAAAGGGCGCAGCATGTTTATGAAGCGCTTGGGTTTACCAAATTACGTGTTCGGGAAAATGCTTGGAAAAATCAGGTGGGTGAATTACAGTCATTTGTGGATTATAAATTATATCCGGAAAATTTTGTGGATTTTGCAAACTGAACCACTACCGGCTAAAGCCGGTAGGTTCGGTATGCTGCTAAAGCAGCCTAAAGTGTGCTCCGAAAGGTCTTCTTCTCCCTTTATTTCTTACCCTATTTCGAAGTTATCAGAGTTACTCTTTTCCTGAATGTCTTGGTTTTGAATGTATGCTTTGATTATTTCATCTGTCACATTTCCACTGCTTGCCACAAAGTAGCCTCTTGCCCACAAATGCTGTCCCCAAAATTGTTTATTCAATTCCTTATACTCCATTTGTAACTTTCTTGATGTGTTCCCTTTTATATATTGTACTAACTTACTTGCTGACAAATGGGGTGGTACTGACACCAACAGATGTATATGGTCACTGCCCACATAACGTTTTGTTAAAGAAAAATTTAATGGGAATGTAATAGAAGCAAGCATGTGATTATAGTATCCTAGTGTTTTGTGCCTCATTTGTTTGCTATTTTTTGTGCGTTTTACGGTTGCACTCTTTTCGTAATATAATACTACTGATAACGCCAATCCCGCCCAACACCGCGTAGGATTTTGAAGAGAACGCAATTCCTGCCGCCACAAGACCAGTGCCGGCAATCAGGTTACATACCGCAGCCAATTTCAGTGCATTCTTCTTAGGGTTGGGAAGCGCTACGGAAATTCCCAGTCTGTTATTCAGCTTTTCACACGCCTGATTTACTTCTTTAATCATCTTAATCCTCCATATTTTATATGAAAATATCTGCCACAAGGCTGTCCGTCATAAAATCAAAAACCGCAAAAAAATCGCAGGTGACGCTCAACGTTTCTTTTGCGCTGATTGTTGACAGGAGTGCACCCAAAATACCATATGCCTGTGCCTCCTCTATTTTCAGGCTGAGGTTCGCGGCATGGACAATCTGCCTGAAAAAGTCAAAACTGTCGAACTTGATTTTTGCAACCGCCTCCTCGGGCAGCTTTGTCACGAACGATTGAAAGTCCGGCGTGTTCACATTGTACAGGAACGGCTTGCTGTCGTATTCCCGAAACAGCATTTTCATGGATTTTGCAAAGCCTTCCTTTGTTTGGCTGTTTCTGTTGATTTCAAGCATTTTTTCTGTGAGCCTTTGCTGGATATTTGCGATTGTTTCAACGAACAAATCCTCCTTTGTTGGGTAAAACGTGTAAAACGTGCCGATGGAGATTGCGACGTTGTCACATAGCTTTTTTATGCTTGTCTTTTTGTAGCCTTGCGCAATCCAGTGTTCTTCACATTGCTTTATTAAGCTTTGGCGGATTGCTTTTTTATCGGCGTCGGAAAGGACGGGTTTCGATGGCATGGTTGCGTGCTCCTTTAGCATTTGTTTTTATTTGCGAATATGTTTATATTAATATTCGCAAATAAATCATAGCATGACGTGTGCGTGTTGTCAAGTGGGGAGTTGGGCTTTGGAAAGTGGGATTTTACAGAATGGTAAAATAGCATTCGTCTGACGGGTTCTGATATTTGATTTGCAGGATAGGAAATATTCGTTTTATATTTATGTGTCCAATCCTTCAAAAAAATCATCATACACACAGCCATAAATTTTGCGCAGTTCGATAAGGACGCTCACTTTAATATTTAATTCACCATTTTCATATTTGGCATAAGTAGACCGGGCGATGTCGCAGCCGCGGTTTTGCAGTAGTACGCAGAGCTTTTCTTGTGAAATTTTATGTTGTTCCCGGAGTACCTTTAGATTACTGCCGATATTTCTGTCTCTTCTTATTTTTTGTTCCATTCGCAAAGTTCCTTTTCATAATCAATATCTTCGTCAAAACAATTCTTTTCATAACATTTCCCGTCTCTCTCTCAAAGCAAATCTATCTTATCTGTTAAAACAAAGCTGCAAAGAATTAAAGTTCGCCCTGTGCAAACAAGTTATCTTTTCCCATGCCGCATACAAAGGGATTAGAGTCATAACAGTGGCAAAATTCCAAAAAGTCAGAACGCTGCTTTGTATCCTTCATGATTTTTACCAGTAATTCATTTGGCATAAAGGTATATGTGATACACCACGGTACACCCCCGTTTTCATATTCGGAAATTTCATTATCACCACCCATAAGCCCGTCATTCCATAGCTTCATTACTGCATTTTTATTGAAGTGAAATGCTTCAACTGCATTTTCTTTATTATCAATGCACCATTTGACAAATGGATCATCACAGGTTGTATCTAATATGAATTGGTTTTTCTGTATCGGATTTGCCAAATAAGGAAGGTATCCTAACCGGCTCGACACACTAATCATAATGCGTTTGCGACATATGCGAATGAGTTCCCCAATAACCCGTTCCTGATTAGGGTAGGTATATGAAACAGGGGTGTCAAAGGAAATAACCATATCAAAGGCGTTATCTTTGTAATCGCGAAGGTTCTCCAATGCCCCCTTCACAAAAACAATTTTGTCGAGGACGCCCTCTTTCTTTGCCAATTCTCTTGCTTTATCTATCATGGGCTGTAAAATGTCAAAATGTGTAACCTTACAGCCATGCTTTGCAAGAAGAATGGAAAATCTGCCACAGCCCGCTCCACCATCAAATACTGTTTTTATTCCATTTAAATGAGAAAGCAGTTCCTTTTCAATATGACTCTTTTGAATGATGTCATCAATGAAGGTTTCTTCACGGTGGCTTTCAAGCTCGCCTTTAGCCCCATGCCTGCCTATGTGTCGGCTTGCGTGGGATATAAATATTTTTCCCGTCAACATACTGTTGTATCAACTCAATTACTTCGATGGGCAGAATTTCCTCTGCTCTTATATAGCCCATATTTGCCTCCTAAACGGATATTTTTTAGGAATAGCATTGGCTATAACAATTTAATGAACATAAAGATGAACCATCCTGCGGCAACATCTGCTGTTTTTATTGCATTAGCCAGTGCTATGCAGGCATAACATATCGTCTCATATTCAAGTCCCCTATCTCATTGAAATTTCTTTTGTATCATATCATTATTCTTATGCATAATCAAGTTATCTGATTATGCTGGTTTTCCCTATCAGCAAAAAACAAAAGGAAAGCTCCGGCTCGGAATGCTTCCGCCGCCACGGGGCAAAAAACGTTCGTGAAATGTCAAAAATCGCACTTGTTTTCATCAAGCCAAGATGTTATACTGTTCCAGTATTCTAAAAAATCAAATCGGAACATCTAAAAAATCTATAATGTTCACAAAAGAAAGGACAATCAAATGAATTTTTCACAACAAAACACATTTCAAGACGCAACCAGTAAAATTGACTACACATTAATGAACGATTACATGTTCCGCGCAGTATTGCAGGAAAATGTAATCGTTTTAAAGGGGCTGATTTGCTCCCTGCTGTACTTACACCCTGACGATGTAAAAACGGTTACCATCATGAACCCGATTGAGCTGGGCAAAGGGTATGATGACAAAACATTTGTTTTGGACGTGAAGGCACTGCTCAATGATGAAACCGTTATCAATATCGAAATGCAGGTCGTTAATCAGGGTTTTTGGACAAACCGCTCGCTTTCCTTTCTTTGCAGCATTTTTGAAAATCTTAAGCATGGTGAGGATTATTCCCAAGTGAAGCCAGCTTATCACATCGGTATTTTGGATTTCTCCCCATTTCCCGACTATCCTGAGTTTTATGCCACGAACAAAATGATGAATGTGAAAAAACACTATATTTATAATGACAATTTTACGTTAAATGTGTTAGACTTAAATCAGATAGAATTGGCAACCGAAGAGGATAAAGCCTATCAGCTTGACTATTGGGCAAGGCTGTTTCGGGCGAAAACATGGGAGGAGTTGAAGATGGTGGCGCAGAATAATACTGTTTTTAAAGAAGCGGGGGAAACGCTTTATAAGCTTAATCAAGACGACGAAATGCGCTATTTATGTGAAATGCGCGAAGAGGGGCAGCGTATTTTGCGGACGTATCAGAGCCTTATCCGGAAAGGAGAGGATAAGCTTGCGCAGAAAGATAACGAGCTTGCGAAAAAAGACGCTGTGATTGCAGAAAAAGACAATGCGCTTGCCGAAAAAGACGCCGCACTCGCAGAAAGTGCCGCGACCATTGCTACGCTTGAGGCTCAACTGAAAGCACTCCAAAAATAACTGGTAAAATGATACAAAAAGATGGCTATGCGGAAACGTATAGCCTTTTTCAGCAAAAAACCATTCAAGGTATAGACTTTTATGGACTTGCCTGTTCCAAAACAAAGCGCCCCAATCATAACAAAGCGTGGTTATCTCCCCGAGAACCGTTGTATTTTCCCCGCAATTTGTGTATACTAAAAGTTACCACGCCCCAGCCACAAGAAATGCCATCTTAAAACCTACGCATACAACCTTTATGGAGAACCATCTTGGACACAAAATCATATATTTTACAAACAAAAGACTATTATTCACTCGTCAATCTGCATAAGATATTGTTAGAAGCGAAATTTCACCCAAATCCCGAAAACGCGGAAGCCTCACAAAGCCCGTAACTGGAAACAGCCCGATTATCAAACAATGGCGAAGGTTTTGTACATGGGGAATCTATATGAATAACCAACCCGTTTTTCCCCGCATAGTGGACAAGACATTCGCTGACCATGATAAAAAATCAAAAAACAAAAATGGAGGATTTTACGATGAAAAGCCTGCTAAAATACATAAAAGATTACAAAAAGGAAAGCGTCCTTGCCCCTTTATTTAAAATGCTCGAGGCGTCCTTTGAGCTGATGGTGCCGCTTGTCATGGCGTCGATTATCGACCGCGGTATCGCAAACGCGGACACCGCCTACATTATAAAAATGGGACTAATCCTTGTGCTTTTGGCAGCGGTCGGACTAATCAGCGCAGTAACCGCACAGTATTTCAGCGCCAAAGCGGCAGTCGGATTTGCGACCAAGCTACGTTCTGCACTGTTTTCGCACATACAAAACCTGTCCTACACGGAGCTTGACACCATCGGTACAAACACGCTGATTACGCGCATGACCAGCGACGTCAACCAACTGCAAAACGGCGTCAACCTGACACTGCGCCTGCTCCTGCGCTCGCCGTTTATCGTGTTCGGCGCGATGATTATGGCGTTCACGGTGGACGTAAAAGCGGCGCTCATTTTTGTAGTGGCAATCCCGCTGCTCTCCATCGTCGTATTCGGCATTATGATTGCCAGTATGCCGCTCTACAAAAAAGTGCAGGCGGCGTTGGATAAAATTCTCGGCAGGACGCGCGAGAACCTTGCAGGTGCGCGCGTTATCAGGGCATTCACAAACGAAGAGTCGGAAATTGCGGAGTTTGAAAAGGAAAATGAGCTGCTTTTAAATACGCAGGTATTTGTCGGAAAAATCTCGGCGGCGATGAACCCCGTCACATATGTTATTGTAAACATTGCCCTTGTCGTCCTTTTATGGACAGGCGCAATCCGCGTTGACAGCGGCATTATTACACAGGGTGCCGTAGTTGCGCTGGTAAATTACATGTCGCAGATTTTGGTGGAGCTTGTGAAAATGGCAAACCTGATTATCCAGCTCACAAAAGCGCTCGCCTGCGCGAAACGTGTCGAAGCTATTTTTGCGATAACCTCAAGCATGAGCGACGGAAACTTGAATACTGACGCAATCAATTCATTGAATACTGGCATATCCAATTCAAAAAATGACACAAGTGTCATAAATAAGAAGAACGCAGAAAAGAACGCGGCGATTGTCTTTGACCATGTATGCCTTACCTACAGCGGCGGCGGCGACGAGTCGCTGACGGATATTAATTTCACGGTACAAAAGGGTGAAACGGTCGGCATTATTGGCGGTACAGGCTCCGGAAAAACATCTGTGGTAAACCTTATCCCACGGTTTTACGACGCGACAAAAGGGCGCGTGATGATTGATGGTGCAGATGTGAAGGATTATAAAATTGCCGCGTTGCGTGAGCAAATCGGTATTGTACCACAGAAGGCAGTCTTGTTCAAGGGCAGCATTAAGGACAATCTTTTGTGGGGAAATGAGAACGCAACGGAAACGGATTTGGAGAAAGCGCTTGAAATTTCACAGGCAAAGGAGTTTGTCGATACGAAAGAGGGCAGACTGGATTTCATGGTGGCGCAGGGCGGAAAGAACCTTTCCGGCGGACAAAAACAGCGTCTGACAATTGCGCGTGCCATTGTCAGAAATCCGCAGATTTTGATTTTGGACGACAGCGCGTCCGCGCTTGATTTTGCAACAGACGCAAAATTGAGACAGGCAATCAAAAGCATGAAAAATGACATGAGTGTCATAATTGTATCACAGCGCGCCTCTTCCATACAGTACGCGGACAAGATTATCGTGATGGACGACGGCGCAATGGCGGGCATCGGAACGCATGAGCAACTGCTTGCGGAGAATGAGATTTATCAGGAGATTTATTATTCGCAATTTCCCAAAGAGAACGAAAAAAATGCGTGATAAACTGTTCAGAAAGGAGCGCTGTTTACAAATATGAAAAACCAAAACAAAGGAATTTTAAAAAAGGTACTCAATTACATCGGAAAATACAAATTTTTCCTGTTATGTTCCATTGTATTAGCCGCAATTTCCGTTATACTGACATTATATATCCCCATTCTGACAGGACGTGCGGTTGACTGCATTGTCGGCGCGGGCGCGGTTGACTTTGACGGCATTTTACAGATATTAAAGGAAATGACCATAATTATCCTTCTCACGGCAGCGGCACAATGGCTGATGAACGCCTGCAACAACAAAATCGCCTATCAGGTCGTGCGCGATGTGCGCGACGAGGCATTTAAAAAGCTGGAAATCCTGCCACTCAAATACATCGATGGTCATTCGCACGGCGACATCGTAAGCCGTATCATCGCGGACGTAGACCAGTTTTCGGACGGTCTGCTCATGGGCTTTACACAGCTTTTTACAGGCGTCGTGACAATCGTCGGTACACTGCTTTTCATGTTTTCCATTAACGTGACAAGTACCCTCGTTGTCGTAATTCTGACACCACTGTCATTTTTTGTCGCAGGCTTTATCGCAAAGCGCACCTTCAATATGTCGAAGGTACAGTCAGAAACGCGTGGAGAACAGACCGCGCTGATTGACGAAATGATTGGAAACGAGAAGGTTGTAAAGGCATTTAACCACGAAACACAGGTCACGGAGCAGTTCGACGAAATCAACCTCCGGCTGGAAAAAGCGAGCGTCAAGGCAATTTTCTTTTCTTCGCTCACCAATCCGTGCACCCGTTTTGTCAACAGCCTCGTATACGCAGGCGTCGGCATTTTGGGCGCGTTTCTTGCCATAAGAGGACGTATCAGCGTCGGTCAGCTTACCAGCTTTTTGAGCTATGCAAACCAGTACACAAAGCCGTTTAACGAAATTTCCGGCGTTGTGACGGAGCTGCAGACAGCGCTTGCATGCGCGGGCAGGATTTTTGAGTTTATCGAAGAAGAGCCGCAGATACCGGACGCGGAAAATGCCGTTGTACTGCGTGCGCCGCGCGGACAGATTACAATGGAAAACGTCAGCTTTTCCTACAATCCCGACCAAAAGCTTATCCGCAACTTTAACTTGGAGGTAAAATCTGGACAGCGCGTGGCGATTGTCGGACCTACGGGCTGCGGAAAAACGACTGTCATAAATCTGCTCATGCGCTTCTATGATGTTAATAACGGAAGCATTAAAATCGATGGAACAGACATTCGGAACATGACGCGAAAAAGCCTGCGTGACAGCTTCGGCATGGTTTTACAAGACACATGGCTGCACGCCGGAACAATCCGCGAGAACATCGTGATGGGCAAGCTCGACGCGACCGACGACGAGGTGATTGCGGCGGCAAAGGCGGCACACGCCCACAGCTTTATCAAGCGTCTGCCGATGGGTTATGACACCGTGATTACCGAGGACGGCGGAAGTCTTTCACAGGGACAGAAACAGCTTTTGTGTATCACAAGAGTCATGCTCTGCCTGCCGCCGATGTTAATTCTCGACGAGGCAACCTCTTCGATTGACACGCGCACGGAAATCCGCATTTCAAAGGCGTTCAACACCATGATGAAAGGGCGAACAAGCTTTATTGTGGCGCACCGCCTGTCAACAATTCGGGAAGCGGACATCATTCTTGTCATGAAGGACGGAAACATCATCGAGCAAGGTAACCACGAAACACTGCTAAAGAAAGAAAACGGATTTTACGCGAACCTGTACGCAAGCCAGTTTACGGCATAAACTGATGTTTAGGGAAATGAGCGTGCTTAGGATTAGGAAAGGAGAATGGCGATATTCGCCAAGGTTGAGTCAATGATAAATAATTTTTTAAATCTTTCAGATTACAGCATTTTGGGATTTTTAGGAGTGGTCTTTTCCTACCTCGGCACGTGCTTTCTGCTTGGCACAGGCATGAACAGGCTCCCTCGCGACCACGGCAGGGCATACGCCCACGACGGCGCAATTTCGGCAGGAAAGCCGCGCGGCGCGGGCTTTGTGTTTATCCTTGTCTTCGTGATTGCGGTGCTACTGTTTGGCAATCCCGACAGGGAAATGATTATCTACCTTATTTTAACGGTAGCCGCAATGATGACAGGCTTTCTCGACGACTGCGCAAAGGTGTCTTGGGGCGAGCTTCGGAAAGGTCTGCTCGACCTTGTGATTGCAGTTATGACAGCGATTACGGTCGTCAATTTCAACGGCAGCGACGTACTGATTTCGTTTACGGGACAAACAATCCATTTTCACCCTGTTGTTTACGGCGCGCTTGCGGTCGTCCTTGTATGGGGTTCGATTAACGTGACAAACTGCGCCGACGGCGTTGACGGGCTTTCGGGCACACTCTCGTCCATCACGCTTGGCACGATGTATGCGATTATGAGCACAAGGGGAACCGCGCCGGAATTTGCCTATACGATATTGCTGTTCGTTGCCTGCATTTTGGGCTATTTGTGGTATAACGCGACGCCGAGCTGCCTGATGATGGGCGATGCAGGCTCGCGCGCAATCGGTCTGTTTATCGCCATTTCCGCAATCAAGACAGGCAGTCCGTTCCTTTACCTGCTTGTGGCGTTTGTACTGATGGTAGATGGCGGTATCGGACTTGTCAAGGTGTCGCTTCTGCGGTTTTTTAAGATTAAAATTCTGACAAAGGTGCGCACCCCGCTCCACGACCACGTCCGCAAAAACCGCAACTGGTCGAACGCGCAGACGGTGTTTAAGTTTGCGATTATTCAGATTATGATTTCGGCGGCGGTGCTTTGGCTGATGGTGTTGTGATGGGATCGCGTTGTGCAGGTAAAATGGCTGGTAAACTATAAGTAGAGCGGACTAAACTGTTAATCGGTTGTGTGGAAAACGAACAAATGCTATCATGCTATTATCAAAAAAAAGCAAAGGGGCGAATGAAAAATGGAAAAAGAAACATTCGGAAATATGGTAGCAGCGTTGCGTAAGAAAAAAGGCATGACACAGCTTGAGCTTGCAGAGAAAATGGGCGTCACAGATAAAGCCGTTTCAAAGTGGGAACGGGATTTATCTTTTCCGGACGTAAATACAATTCCAAAGCTTGCCGAAATTTTTAATGTGACTGTTGACGAGCTGATACAGGCAAAGTCAAAAGAAAAAGAAATTACTGCAAAGTCAATCGAATTATACTTTGACAAAGAAACCGAAAAAAAACTTAATCACCTCGCCCAAAAAATTGCGGACAAACATATCAGTACAAAATTTTTGGAATGGAAATCAAGACCACATCTGACACTCGCCTGCTTCAATGATGTGGACAAATACCACTGCATTGAAAAGCTAAAAGACTTTGCAAGCACACATAAAACATTACCCGCCTACATCAGCTCCATCGGAATGTTCAATGACACAAAGTTCAATTCACAGGGAACACCTATTACATTGTACGAGGGAATGCCAATCAGCATCTATGAGGAGAGTGTTTACGAGGACGGGGAGTTTGAATATCTGATTGCGGAAGGCACCGTTATCAAACATGATTTGAATAAATACCCATGCTTTCCCTATGTAAAATGGCTCTGCCGTATTGACGCCAATGGCATTCAGAACAGACCAAAGCTGCAAACACTTGAAAAAAGCACACGAACAGAATGAAAAAAACGTACTTATTTTGTCAAAAAAAGTCACCCTTGCATATACTAAAAGAAAACACAAGGATTGACCATAATGGACAACAACTTTTTAACCCAACTTACAAACGGCACAATTGAAGCAATTGAAACTGGCAGAGGCGGTTCCTTTGTACTGGTATCATACCCCGACTGCCCAAGCTGCAACCATGACAATCAGCAAATCCGTCTCAACATCACTGGAAACACCGTTATTTTGGACGAAAGCAGCAACCGCATACCCATAACGGATTTAAGCGTTGGAATGACCGTAAACGCTGCATTTTCCAACGCAGCGACAAGAAGTATCCCGCCACAGTCAGTGGCATATGTGATACAGATAACCCGAAGACCACAAACTGAAAGCAACGTAACAATCGGAAGAATTGTTGATATTGACAGGCAAAACAGGAGCTTCACAACAATCAGCAGCGGAAACATATCCTCCGTTGTTCGCTTTAACGTCGCAGACAACGCGCAGATATTCAACGCCTTCGGCAGACCAATGCAGTTCTCCGGCTTACTTCCCGGAATGCGCGTCCGCGTGCGCCACGCCGCATTCATGACCGCAAGCATTCCGCCGCAGACAACCGCATTTGAAATTCAAGTTATCAGATAAAAAATGACACCACTGTCATATTAAGGAGAAAAACAAATGGAACTTTCAAAATACTTTAAAAGCATTATTGACCAAGACCAATGCGCAGTCGTAATATGCAATTTAGAAGATGAGATAATCTACATGAACCCCTCCGCAATCACACGCTATCAAAAATGGGGAGGCGCGGCGCTCATAGGAAAAAGCCTCTTGGACTGCCATAACCCAAACTCCTCCAACATGATTAAAAAGGTAGTCCTGTGGTTCGCAAAAAGCAAAGATAACAACATCATCTACACCACACACAACGAAAAAGAAAATAAAGACGTGTATATGGTTGCACTGCGCGACGAAAACGGTGCTTTGATAGGATACTACGAAAAGCACGAATACAGAAATGCAGAAACAGCAAAGATGTATGAATTTAATATTTAGAAATTCGTCAAACAAGGAAACAAGTTTTCCATATTTACAGAATGGGCGTCCACTAGCTTTCTGCCATCTTTCATTTGGACGCCCATGTATATCAAACGTCAGCACACTTCATGAGCCACCGCCTAAGCAATACCCTATGGCAAACGCCAGTTCTAAACCCGCAAACTCCACTCCGAACAATCCCAAACATCCGTCGCTAGTCCCTCATAAAACTCCGGCTCATGGCAAACCATCAAAATACTTCCCTTATACGCCTGCAAAGCCTGCCGCAGCTCCGCCTTCGCGTCCACATCTAAATGATTAGTCGGCTCGTCCAACAACAGAATATTCGTCGGACGGTTAATCAGCTTGCAAAGCCGCACCTTCGCCTGTTCCCCGCCACTAAGCACCTTCACCTTGCTCTCAATATGCTTCGTCGTAAGCCCGCACTTTGCAAGCGCCGAACGCACCTCATACTGTGTATACGAAGGAAACGTATTCCAAATCTCCTCAATGCAAGTCGTTGCGACCGACTGATCCATCTCCTGTTCAAAATACCCAATCTCAAGATAATCCCCAAGCTCCACACGTCCGTCAAGCGGCGCAGTCAGTCCCAAAATACTTTTCAAAAGCGTCGTCTTCCCAATCCCGTTCGCGCCCGTAAGCACTACCTTCTGTCCGCGCTCCATCGACAAATCCAGCGGCTTCGAAAGCGCCTCATCATACCCAATCACAAGACCATTTGTGGTGAAAATATACCGCCCGCTCGTACGTGCCTCCTGAAAATGAAATATCGGCTTTGGCTTTTCCGACGCAAGTTCAATCACGTCCATCTTATCCAGCTTTTTCTGCCGTGACATCGCCATATTCCGCGTCGCGACCCGCGCCTTGTTGCGCGCCACGAAATCCTTCAAATCGGCAATCTCCTTCTGCTGCTTATTATAAGCCGCCTCAAGCTGCGACTTTTTCATCGCATAGACCTCCTGAAACTTGTCATAATCGCCCACATACCGATTCAACTCCGCATTATCCATATGATAAATCAGATTGACGACACTATTCAAAAACGGAATATCATGCGAAATCAGAATAAACGCATTCTCATACTCCTGCAAATAACGTTTCAGCCATTCAATATGATTGACGTCAAGATAGTTCGTCGGCTCGTCCAACAGCAAAATATCCGGTTTTTCCAGCAAAAGCTTCCCAAGCAGCAGCTTCGTCCGCTGCCCCCCGCTCAAATCCGTCACATCTGTTTCCAGCCCGACCTCAAGAATGCCAATCGCCCGCGCAACCTCCTCCACCTTTGCGTCAATCATATAAAAATCATGATGATCCAAAAGCTCCTGAATGGTTCCAAGCTCCTCCATGTAAGCCTCAAGCTCCGCCTCCGACGCTTCGCCCATCTTGTCGCAAATCTCATTCATGCGCCGCTCCATTTCATACAAAAAATCAAACGCCGACGCCAGCACATCGCGCACCGTCATGCCCTTCTCAAGCGCTGTATGCTGGTCAAGATACCCCACGCGCACATTTTTCGCCCACTCTACCTTCCCCTCATCAGGCATCAGCTTCCCCGTAATAATATTCATAAAAGTAGATTTCCCCTCGCCGTTCGCCCCGACTAACCCAATATGCTCGCCCTTTAAAAGCCGAAACGAAACATTCGTAAAAATCGTCCGGTCGCCAAACCCGTGAGATAAATTTTCCACATTCAAAATACTCATTGTAAAATCCCAAGCCTTTCGTAATTTCAATTTATTCGCATTCAGAAACGTAAGGTTCCCACGGATTAGTATATATGGAAAAAATAAAATGTGCAATGAAATTCAACATTAAACTTTATTTGGACGCCCATGCGCCGCTTTTGCGGCATATTTCCTCTGCACAGGGCTGTGCATAAAAAAAGCGGCTTCGCAAAGAAACCGCCCGACTATTTGCAAAAAGCAAAGCTGTCCTGATTATTTCAAAAGCTGAATATTACCGATAATAGGAAGCGCTTTCTCCTCCTCCTTGCAAGCAGCAATAAGTCCCATAATCCAAAATACAAGCAATACAAGACTGCATAATCCTGCTACAAGCGCAATAAAGCCTCCAAATGCAGAAAGAATTGATACAACCATCATGGCAATCATCAGAATTAATGACTGGTTTAAATGGAATTTAGCACCCTCCTTATCACCTGCAAGGAATGCAACAATCCAGCCAATCCATGAAATATAACTAACAATTCCTGTTACCTTTGCGTTCATTTTCTTTTGTCCTTTCCGCACTGCTAATGTGACAGTGCATAAAATCTTTCTCCTGTAATTTCCTAAATCATGCAATTTAGCACGGAAAACCACAAACAATAGTTTACCTTAAAGTATTCTACTACGCTATATACGGGTTGTCAAGTGCAATATTTTATCACTGGCATATCCGGAGTAAGTCAGAAGACTTAGATTTCATAATGCCTTTGGCTCGTTTTTATGCGCTTGTTTTATAAATTAATCCGGCAGCAAAACCCGCCTTCTTTGCTTGCTTGGAACCGCACGCTCCAATGGTGGAATGCCGCGATTTGGCGCACGAGGCGTATTCCCAATCCGTGCTCGGGGAGCTTGTTTGATTCCGTTTGGGCGTTGAAGCGCCGCAGTTGGTTCGGGCTTGCGCCGCAGCCGTTGTCGGACAGCTCCAGCGTATAGCTTCGGAATACGGACTGCCTGCACTTTTGCAAAGATACTGTAATTTCGCAGCCTTGTGGGTTGTGAATGACGGAATTGTTTATCAGATTTTCAAGCAGGCGTTTGATGAGCTCCTTGTCGCCTTTGACGGTCAACTGCTCGAGGTCTTCGGAAATACTGACACGAATGTCATATTTTTCGTCGATATTCCTGTTCAGGATTTCGCAGATGGTGTCGCGAATAACGGCGGGCAGCAAAACAGGCTCCTTTTTCCAACTTCCCATTCCGTAGGTGAGTTTGTTTTCGGTGTTGAGGTTGGTGACCAGATTTTTGATGCGCACTACCTGCTCTTCAATTGCCTGTGCGCGTCGTAGAATATTGTCGTCGTTTTCTGACACATGTGTCATTTTTTCGTTGGTAGTTGGCTCGCCATTTTTCTGTGTGATATGGAGGATTTCGTCGGCATATCCGATTACCAAAGACAACGGTGTGCGAATGTCATGGGACACGCCTGCAATCCATGTCGTGCGCTCCATTTCATACCTGCGGTGGTCGTGTTTTACGGTGATCAGCAGGACGAGAATGAGTACCACGGTATTTGCAATGAGCATGGTTGGGAGGACATACAGATAGGTTATGACTGTTGTTCCCTGATAGGTCAGTGTGTATTTCCATGTCTTTCCCTTTTCCGTTCCGAGCACCACAATTCCGTTATCCGTGACGTGTGTATAGACGGGGTAGTCCTGTAAGTAATAGCGCGAAAATTTTACTGCGTCCTCTACGGTGTACTGTCTTGGCAGTTCGTCCGGCATATGGTACTCCCACCGCACGATGCCGTCATTATCCATCAAAAACACAAATCCGTAATGTGCGTCTATATAGTCTTTGCATTCCTGTGTCAGGTCATAATGAACCGTTCCGTCTTCGTTTGTCGTTTTTTCAAGTCGGTTTGCCACATATTCTACATGGACACTTTTGGTACTGTCTTTTGACTGGACATATGCCAGTACGAAAATGTCTGCAATAAACAGGAAAAACAGAGTTCCAATTGTCAATACAATGTATTTTATCAGGCTTTCAAGTTTTTTCATATCGTCAGTCCTTTAATTTGTATCCCAATCCCCTGATGTTGAGCAGGTGCGCAGGCTTAGACGGATTTTCCTCGATTTTCTCGCGCAGATGTCTGATGTGCACCATGAGGGAATTTTCATAGCCGTAGCTGCCGTCGGGCCATAGGGTGTCGCAGAGGGTGTTGATTGACAGAATGCGTCCTTTGTTTTCACAGAGCTTTTTCAAAAGTGCATACTCCTTTGCCGTAAGCGCGTAGCTTTTGTCGCCCGCGTTGATTGTGCCTGCGTTCCAGTCAACCGTGGCTTTCCCGATTTTGTCCACTGCGTTTTCGGCGTCGATGTGGTAGGTACGCCTTAGGACGGATTTTATCCGCAGCAGCAGTTCTTCGGGCAGGAACGGCTTGGTGACGTAATCGTCGGCGCCGAGTCCAAGTCCGCGCAGTCTTGCCCTGTCCTCGTCGCGCGCGGAGAGAAATATGACACAGGTGTCATTTCCCTTTATTTTTTTGACTTCTTCAAACAAGTGAAATCCATCGTCGTCGGGGAGCATGACGTCCAAAATCAGAAGGTGGTATTCGTTTTTTTCGATGAGCGCGATTGCCTGTGTGCTGTTTGCTGCTGTGTCTATGTGCCCAAAGCCGTCATTTTTGATCAGGTCTTTTAGCATTTTTAGGAGCGGTGCTTCGTCGTCTACTAAAAGGATTTTGCTGTCGTGTAGCGTCATGGTTTTGCACCTCTTTTCTGTTCTTGGATTTGCGATTGCAGTGGTTTACATTCATTATAATACGGATTATTCGGGTTCGCATTCGTTTTGGGAAAAATTAAGATAAATATAAGATAACCTTCATGTTCGTTTAAAATACCAACTTTATACTTTCTGTTAAAAGCAGCACCCCGACCACCAAAAACGGCAGTCGGAACAAATGCAAATACTTTAACAGAAAGGACGAAACACCATGAACATTATTGAAACAAAAAATCTCACCAAAGGCACCGGCGCAGCAATGCGTGTCAGTGACCTTGACTTAGCAGTTCCCGAGGGCTGTGTCTACGGCTTTCTTGGTCCAAACGGCGCGGGCAAGACGACGACGCTCAAGCTTCTGCTCGGGCTGCTCAAGCCGACGAATGGCACTATCACCTTTTTCGGGCAGAAAATGACGGAGCAGAACCGCCTGTCCATTCTCTCCCACACGGGGAGCCTGATTGAAAATCCGAGCTACTATGGGCACTTAACGGGGCTGGAAAACCTTCAAATCATTGCAAAGCTCAAAAAAGTTCCCGCTGCGGAGATTGAAAAAGCGCTGAACACTGTGCGCCTTTATGAGCAGAAGGACAAAAAGGTCAGGCAATACTCGCTTGGCATGAAGCAGCGGCTTGGGATTGCGATGGCGCTGCTTGGCAATCCGCGCGTGCTGATTTTGGATGAACCGACGAACGGTCTTGACCCTGCGGGTATACAGGAAATGCGCGAGTTTATCAAAGACCTCCCCACGACGCACCAAATGACGGTCATTGTGTCCAGCCACCTTTTGAGCGAGGTGGAGCAGATGGCGGACATGGTTGGCATTATCCATCACGGAAGGCTTGTTTTTCAAGGAACGATGGCGACGCTCGAGGCACAGGGCGACGGGCTTGAGGAAGTCTTTTTGAAGCTGACGGAAGGTGGTGAAAGTCTGTGAATTATTTATCAATTGAATTGCGAAAAACAAAACGGCGCGGCATTTGGCTTGTTCCCACTGCGCTGATACTTTTCATTATGATGTGGCTCGGGCACTCCTACACGGGACACAACGGCAAGCTTTTTGCGCAGTTTGGCTGGAAGGACATACTTTACAATACGCCGTTGCTCAACGCGATTTTGGTTCCGACGGCGATTGCGGTGCTTGCGAGCAGAGTGATTGATATGGAGCATAAGGGCAATATGTGGAAACAGCTTGAAACCATGCAGAGCAGGCGCGCGCTGTTTTTTGCAAAAGTACAATACGGTTTTTGCGCGGTGTTTCTCTTTTCCCTTGCGGAGGTGCTTGGGTTTCTTGTGCTTGGAACGCTGTTTCAGTTTGCGGGCACGCCAGATTGGTGGGCGCTTGGCTTGTTTTTCGTGCAGACGCTTGTCATCAGCTTTAATCTATATCTGCTGCAAATGATTATTTCGATTGTGTTTTCCAATCAGGCGGTTGCGCTTTGTATCGGGCTTTGCGGGAGTATGGCGGGCTTGTTTCTGATGTTTCTGCCGCAGTACCCGGTTCTGCGGTGCATTATTCCGTGGGGGCATTATGGCGCGACGATGTTTGTGGGCATGGACTGGAATGAGGAAACGAAAAAAGTGGTCGGATTTTATTATATGCGTCAGGGCAACGGCGCGGTGTTTTTTATTGCGGTGTGGTTTCTTGTTCTGATTGTCGGCGGGTGGCTTTTGTTCCAAAACATGGACACGGACGGGTATCATTTTCAGGGCATTTTGGGCAGACGGAGTAAGAATGCCGCTTTATTGTCGCAAAAGCCTGTGCACATTCCGGCTCTGCCGACGGAGCTGATGAAGGTAAAACGGACTCCGATATGGCTTGCGTTTCTCGTTCTTCCACTGATTTCCGCGGTGATTGGAACGGCGAATTTTTTGAACAATATCGAGATTTTAACGAGCGGGTGGTACTCGCTGTGGACGCAGGTTTCGCTGTTTCTCTGTTATGTGTTCATGCCGCCTTTGCTTGGTGTTTATGCGAGCTACCTGTGGCGGTTGGAGCATAGCGGCACGAACTGGAACATGATTTTGACGCATTCCTCCGCGTACCGGATTGTGTGGAATAAGCTGGCGGTCTGCGCGGTTGTTTCGCTGTTTTCCATGCTGTGGCTTGGCGGCGTGTTTATTGTTTGCGGGCGGTGTGCGGGCATTACCGCGCCGGTTCCGGTCGAGCTTTGGGATTGGCTGTTCTTTGGGTTTATCGGCAGCGTTTCGGTTTGTGCAGTGCAGTTGTTTTTATCACTTATTATTCGAAGCTTCGCTGTTCCAATCGGGTTGGGACTGGTCGGCGGTGTTGCAGGACTGGTTGTCACGGCGAAAGGATTTGAGTATGCACTGCCTTATGGGTTGCTGAGCATTGGGCTACGCGCGAACAATCCGAACAGGGCGCTCAATTATGAATTGTTTTTGACTTCTTCGGTCATCTTTATACTGCTGTTTTATTTGCTGAGTGTGGCGTTTATTAAGCATAATGATGTGAAAACGCAGGGGTAAGGAAAGCCCCCTGCGCAAGCGTTCTGCTGCCATAAAGCGCAAATAAGGAAGCTGCCCTCTGACAGCTTCCCATTCTTTAATCCTCATAATGCCCTTTACATGATATAATCCTGATATTCTGCGCTTCATCAATACTATATACAAGGCGGTTTGCTTCGTCTATCCGTCTGCTGTATAGCCCTGATTTATTATGCTTTAGCAGTTCCGGCTTTCCTATGCCCTGCATTGCTCCGTTTCGCTTTATATCCGTTATAAGGCTGTTTATTTTCTTTAACGTCTTTCTATCCTGCATCTGCCAGTAAATATACTGTTCCATTGCTTTTCCGGTAAATGTAAAATCTGCCATTAGCATTAGCCCTGCCTTTGTATTCCATGTTTTTTCTCAAATTCCAGTATCTTTTCAGTTGGCTTCCAATCCTCGGCTTCCATTGCCTGTAATTCCTCCAGTGTAAATGATATCGTTTCCCCACGCTCAAATTGTGCCACGCTTTCATCAATCATAGCAAGATATTCAGCGTTTCGCTTCGCTTTCTGCAAGGCGTTATATTCGGTCTCATTTATCATGTAAATATTTTCGTTTCGCGGTCTTGAAATAACAACGGTTTCACCCTTGCTGATTTTATCACACCATTCTTTAAAATTATCCCGAACATTTACAGATTTTACTGCTAACATGGTTTATGCCCTCCTTTTCTTAAAAATGTATGATAATTGTTAAATTGCCAACCCCATTGATTTTACTGGGTTTTATTGCTTTTTCT
>CANOMQ010000056.1 GCA_947567595.1 uncultured Lachnospiraceae bacterium
CCAGCAGATATTTTATGCCAGTTTGCTGCAAAATATCGAAACAGGGATAAAATCAAGTATCGTTATAAAAGTCCTGCAACGGCTATTGAAACAACAAAATGGCTGTTTCAATAAGTTGTAAAGTGGTGTTATTTCATAAAACTTGACAAATAATCTTTTCAGCCCTTGACTGTATAGTGCTATAGTGCTATAGTGTTATAATGTAAGAGGGTGATTTTTATGGCATATTTCTTAAAGAAAACAAACAACAAAAAAGGTACCTATCTACAGATTTACGAAAGTTACTATGATCCTGAACGCAAAGGCGGCGCCCATCGTTCCTACAAACCGATCGGATATGTTCATGAACTGCAGGCAGGCGGCATTGACGATCCCATCACTTTTTATGGCGAAGAGGTCCGGAAACTCAACCGGCAATACAAAGAAAGAAAGCAGACCGAAAAGTCACGGCAGATATCCGATGAGTCTCCCGAAAAACTTCTTGGCTATTTCCCCTTAAAAAATCTTAACGATTCGCTTGGCTGCAAAAAATACATTGACCTCATGCAGGCTGCGACCGGTTTTAGATTCAACGTGTTTGATATGGCATCTGCCCTTGTTTATGCAAGGGCTGTCCATCCATGCTCGAAGTCCAGAACATATGATGAGGTTATTCCTAAACTCTTTGAAAAGCATGACTTTTCCCTGGACCAGCTTTATTCCGGTCTTGAATACATCGGCTCTGAATATGAGAAACTCATCGAAATCTACAACCACCAGGTCAGCCAAAAATATAGGTTCGATACTTCCCACACCTATTTTGACTGTGCCAACTTCTATTTTGAAACTGGCAAAGAAGATGATTTCCGCTTAAAAGGACCGTCAAAGGAAAACAAAAAAGAGCCAATCGTCGGACTGGGCCTGCTCCTTGATGCAAACCAGATACCGGCAGGAATGAAGATGTATCCCGGCAACGAAAGTGAAAAACCCGTACTCCGGAATATCATTGATGACCTGAAACAAAGAAATCATATATCCGGAAGGACCATCCAGGTAGCCGATAAAGGCCTTAACTGTTTTAACAACATCCTCCATGCACTGAAAGCCGGCGACGGGTACATTTTTTCTAAATCTGTTAAGACACTGCCGGAAACAGAAAAGACCTGGGTACTGCTCCAGGACGGTTATCTGGATATAAAAAACAAGAAAGGGGAGGTCCTCTACCGCATCAAGGAATGTGTCGGTGATTTCCCGTATACTTACACGGATGCCGACGGACACAAAAAAATGCTGAAGCTTCCGGAAAAACGTATTGTTACATTCACCCCCAAACTTGCAGAAAAACAGAAGTATGAAATCAACAGGCAGGTGGAGAAAGCAAAGAAACTGAAAGCATGCGAAGCAAAAAAATCCGAATATGGTGACAGCGCAAAATACGTCACCTTTGTTTCTGCTGATAAAAAAGGACAAAAGACAGATGGTAAGGTCAATGTCGAAATAAACAAAAAAGCTATAGAAAATGCGAGAGCACTTGCCGGCTACAACATGATCGTAACTTCTGAAACCCGTATGGGCGCTCCTGAAATATACGCAGCATATCATAACCTCTGGCGGATCGAGGAGTCTTTCCGTGTCATGAAATCCCAGCTGGATGCAAAGCCTGTATATCTGCAAAAGCGGGATACCATAACCGGACATTTTCTTATCTGTTACCTTGCCGTACTGCTGACAAGACTTTTCCAAATACATATCTTAAATGACAACTTTGGTACGGAAGAGATTTTTGATTTTATGCATGATTTCAGAGTTGCCAAAGTATCTGAACGGAAATACATAAATCTAACCAGAAACTCCTCTTTCATTAAAGAGTTATCTACAAAAACCGGCTTGCCACTGACCTCTTATTTTCTTGGAAATGAAGACATAAATAAAATGCTAAGTCATAGGTTCTAAACTATGGCTTAGCACTATTTTTTTAATTCAACTCCGAAAGACAGGTATCATAACACAAAAGCTGCTGAATAGGAATTGTTTTCTGTCTTAATTCACCCCTTTGCTGTCGGGAAGCTGCACGAGTATGATTGCCGCAAACGCGAGGATACAGCCACAGATTTCCCTTGTCGAGAGTGTCTGCCCTAAAATCAGCCAGCCTGCAAGCACAGAAACAACGGATTCTAGGCTTAATATCAGGGACGCCACGGTCGGGTTCATGCCTTTTTGCCCGATAATCTGCAAGGTATAGGCGATGCCGCTTGAAAAGACGCCTGCGTATAAAATAGGGACGCCTGCCGCGAAAATAGCTTGCAGGTTTGGCGTTTCAAAAAGAAAGGCACAGACGCTGGCAAGGATAAAGCAGACGAAAAACTGAATGCAGGAAAGTTTTACGCCGTCCGTTTTGGGTGAAAAATAATCGATTGTCAGGATATGGAACGTAAAGCCGACTGCGCAGACAAATACAAGGCTGTCGCCAAATTGCAGGCGAAATTCGCCTTTTGTGATGCAAAGCAGATACATGCCAAAGGCGGCGAGGGCAACTGCTGCCCATACCTTTAAGCCTGCTTTCTTGTGGAGGAAAATGCCGAAGATTGGCACTAGCACCATGTACATTGCGGTGATAAAGCCTGCCTTTCCGACGGTTGTGTATTTGACGCCGAACTGCTGTAAACTGCTCGCCGCAAAAAGACATACGCCGCAGCATATGCCTCCTATGATTAATTGTTTGCTGTCTGTTATTCTTTTGATAAATGGTTCGTTATTTATGACACGCGTGTCATTTTTTTTTGCCCTTTTGTCTGCTATCATGATGTATGGTATGAGCACAAGGAACGCCAAGCTGTTGCGCGCCGCCGTAAAGGTGAACGGCTCCACGTAATCCATGCCGACGCTCTGCGCGATAAAGCCCAGTCCCCAGATACATGCCGTGAGGAACAGGATGAAGGACTGGCGCAGTACAAATTTGTTCATGATTGATGTTACTCCTATTTCATTCTCTTTGTGTGTTTTCTTAATTCAGTGCGCTTTTTAGGACTTCCAAATTTTCCCGCATTGCACCAAGATACGTCGTGCCGTCTGCAATCTCTTTTGCCGTCACGGACTGTAAGGAATTGACGGTCTGTATCTGCTGGTCTTTGTCACGCGTGTTATCGCGGATGATTTCAGCGATTTTCTGGTCGGAGCCTTCGATTGCCAAGATGGTGTGCAAGCCAAGCTCATCTACCTTTCCCGAAAGAAATGTAATCGTCTCGAAGCTTGCGTCGGTTTCGGTGCTGCAGCCGACAAATGCCGCGTAGTAATTTATCCCGTAATCCTCTGTCAGATAGCGAAACGGGAAGCGGTCGCCAAACAATAGGGTTTTTGTTTCGGACGCCGCCACTGCGTCCGCGTATTCCGAATCGAGCGCCTCCAACGCTTCCATATAAGCAGCCGCATTCGCCGCATAATCCTGCGCGTTTTGGGCGTCCAGCTCCTGTATGGTTTTCGAGAGGACGTTTGTCAGATAAGCGGCATTTTTCAGGGAAAGCCAAATATGCTCGTCATACTCCGGCTCCCCGCTCTCATCTTCCTCCACGGCACACTGCATTCCTTCCACCAGTTCTTCCTCGCGCACGCTATCGCCGAGCGCGTCCATTAAGTTCACGACGCGCATTTCCTTGTTGACCGCGCCTTTTAGGGCGTCCTCCACCCATGCGTCCGATTCGCCGCCGACATACACAAACAAATCCGCTGACGAAATCCGCGCGATGTTTTCGGCGGTCGGCTGATAGCTGTGCAAATCACCGCCCTTGTCAAGCAGAAGCGTCAATGAGAAGCGTTCCTCCTGCGCGCCGATGATTTCCCGGAGCCAGTCGTATTGTGGGAAGGTGGTGCAGACGATACTGTACGCCGCCGTCCTTTTCTCGTTTGTGCTGCCTTGGCAGCCTGCGAGCGCCGCCGCGCAAAACACCACGCAAAGCAGCACAAGCAGGCTGTTTAATCGAACATTCATTCTTTTCATTTTTAATCCCCGTCACTCCCGTCCGAGAGTGTTTCCTTCCATTCCGTCATAATATCCTCGCAGGCGTATGCGTCCATGTCGTCAACCGCCTTGCGCATTTTATTATAATATTCGGAATGCATGGCGTCAAGCTTATACGTGTCAAGCCGCTGCACTGCTTCCTCGAGCAAATCCATGTCAAGCTCCTCTATCGCGTGCTCAATTTCCGCAAAAACGCCGTTTAAAATCTCGTCCGTAAGCTCCTCGGTCGCCTCGTTGTGCGTTACTGTAAAATAGGGGCTTAGGATTTCATAGTAGTGCTGGTACTCGTCGAGCGCCGCCTGTGTGTCGCGCGTGATGGTATCAAGGTCAAGCTCGTTTCCCGCCTTCTCAAGCAGCTCCGCTTTTTTGGCAAGCGCAGTTGCGCCGATTTGGCGTGAAGAGCTTTTGAGCGCGTGCACCTCGATGGTGTAGCCCTTCCAGTTCTGCGTGTCATAGTATTCCTGTATCATATTGATTTTCTGCGGGATTATCCGGCAGTAATCCTTTAAAATTGACCAAAAAATATCCTCGTTTCCAATCATTCTGATTGCCGCTGCCGAATCAATTCCCTCGATTTGCGGAAGTGACTGCTTAACGTGCGCGTTGCGTTTTACGCCCTTTGTAATCTTATCCTTTGGCAGCCACTGTTTCATTTTGTTCATCAGCACGTTCACTTCGATTGGCTTTGCGATAAAGTCGTTCATGCCCTCCTCAAGGAGCATTTTTTTCACACCGCCCACCGCGTTTGCAGTCAGCGCAATAATCGGGACGTTGTCATATTCCTTGTGGAAGCGCCGGATAATGCGCGTTGTCTCCACGCCGTCGATTTCCGGCATCATGTGATCCATCAAAATCAGGTCGTAATGCGTCTCCGAAATTTTGTCGATTGCTTCCTTTCCGCTGAGCGCCGTGTCAATTTCCATGCCAAGCGGCTCCAACAGTCCTTCCGCCACCGTGAGGTTGACCGTGTTGTCGTCCACAATCAGCACCTTCGCCGACTCCGCCATGAAGTCGTACATCGCGTCGCCGATATGCTCGTCAACATAATCCTCGTTGTTGTAGATTGCAGTTATCATCATTGCGGACACGGGCTTTTTGACGAACATCACATTAGGCAAATCGCTGTCCGACGCGTAGCTGTAGGAGTTAACGGAAACCACGGTAAGCTGCTGGTGCTTTTCCACAAACAAGAGGAGCTCGTCGCTAAGTGCCGCTTTGTCCACAAACAAAAACGGGTGTTCTTCCATGACTGGCATAATACATTCCTTCACTGCCCCGATGTCGCTGATGTCGTCAATTCGTTTATAGGTTATGCCAAGCTTTCGCATATCCGACTTTAGACGGCTGTCCGCATACTCGTTTTCAAGAACGCCGAACGCGGGCGCGGGATTGGGGTTTTGGATTTCCAAGCATGGCGCGTCGTCTACGATTTTCAGCGGAATTTCAAACGAAAAGCAGGAGCCTACCCCGTACTCGCTTTTTACGGAAAGGCTTCCGTTCATCAGCGAAATGAGCTGGCGGCAGATGGCAAGACCAAGTCCGGTACCTTCGATATTGCGGTTTCGTTTGCTGTCCACCTGCTGGAACGACTGGAAGATTTTTTCCAAATCCTGCTCCTTGATACCAATTCCCGTGTCCTCGACACTGAACATAAAGTCGATGTAACGCTCGCTTCTGCGGCGGCAGCTAAACTTTAACACCACCTTTCCTTCCCGCGTGAATTTGGCGGCGTTGTTGGAAAGGTTTATAATAACCTGCTTAATGCGGTTGTTGTCGCCATAGAGCACGCGCGGCAGGTTGGGGTTGATGTCAATTAAAAGCTCTGTCTCCTTCGATTCAATCCTTGTCATGATGATTGATGATATGTCATGAATGAGCGACAGCGGGTCAAATTCCGATTCAACGATGTCCATTTTTCCCGACTCGATTTTGGAGAAGTCGAGAATATCATTGATAATCGTAAGGAGCGTCTTTCCGGCGGTTCTGATTTGGTTTAAATATTCACGCACGTCGCTTGACATATCCCTTCGCAGCGCCATCTCCGCCATTCCGATTACCGCATTCATCGGCGTGCGCAGCTCATGGCTCATGTTGGCAAGGAAGTCCGACTTCATGTTTGCCGCTTTTTCGATTTCGATGTTTGCCTCTTCCATTTTATATTTGTGATAGGCAATGCTGGAAATGATGTCTGTCAGCGTGTATAAAAAGTTCGCGTGACGCTCGATGGTATCCTTATCCAAAATTTTTACCTTCATCACTGCCTGCAGGTATTTTATCAGGTCGATTTTGAGCTCGCCGGCGCTCTGCATGACCTTGATAATGTCCGGCGTGTCCGCAAGCACCTGACCGCCGACAAAGCAGCCAATCATGCGCTTTCCTGCCATAATCGGGGCGGCAAAATCCATCAGTCCCGCGTGGCAGTAATAGGGAATGGACGCGCCTGACTTAAGCGCAAGCTCCGCGCCGCGCTTGTCGCATTCCTGACAGCGCAGGCAGCCAATGGGGTTTGCGCGTGTGTATAACAGGCAAAAGTCCGTGAAGTTACTTCCCTTTGTGACCGCCACGCCGTTTGCGTCCGTGATGACAGCGGCGAGTCCGGTCATGTTACAGAATGCGTCCTGCATTCGTTGGAGCATATCAACGTCAAACAAATCCGTCAGTTTAATATCCTTATCCTGATTTCTTTCTCTATCATTGCTGCCCATTATGTATCTCTCCTATCCTAAAATTTCCTTGATTTTGCTGAGCAATACATTTTTGTCAATCGGCTTTAAGAGGTAGCCGTTTGGCTTTAGGCGGAGCGCCTTTTGGATTTTTGCCGTGTCGTTGACACCGGTCAGGAAAACGACGGGAATGGTCGCAGTTAGCGGATTTTCCCGAAGCGCCTTTAACACCTCCGCGCCGTTCATGTCCGGCATTTCATAGTCCAAAAGAATGAGGTTGACTTCCTTTGTTTTCAGAAACCGCAGCGCTGCCGTCCCGCTGATTGCGGTAGAAATGTCGTACTCACTCTCAATGTAGCCCTTGATTGCTTTGTGGATAATGGTGGAGTCGTCCACGACAAGGATTCGCGGGCGTGCAACCCTTGACAGAAGGCTTGCGGGCAGGCTGACATCCAAATCGCCGTTTTCCAGCTTTTTGAGCTGCTCGTCGAGCTGTGAGAGGGTGTCAAGTGCGTTGTCAAGCACAGGCTCCGTTTTTGCCGCCTCCAATTTTTCGCTTTTATGGCGGACAATTACATTATTGATTTCCGTCTGCATTTCAGCAGCGGTCGCGCTTGCGCCAATGCGCAGGTCGGCGCGTCCTCCCGGCATTTTGCATAAAAATTCATAGTCGCCGCCGTCCGCGATGACAACGAAGGGAACGTTATCACCTTTTGGCGCGCCTTCCACGAACTTCGTCACACTGTTGATGTTGTCCCTGCTTTCCGCGTGCATGCAATAAACGATTGCGTCGGGGCGAAAAAACTGGTAATGTATTCTCAGGTCAGATGCAATCAGGGACGTGCTTGCGCAGTCAAAGTAAAAGTCAAGCTGCATGAAAAAGTCCGTTATGAGACGTTTGTTGTTTCCCATAAGTAGTAATTTTTTTTTCATGAAAATCCTCCTTGTTTTTCCTTTTTGGGGGGCGTCCGGCTTTCCGTCATATTTCACATATCAGAAAAGCCATATTGCACGGTTTTATATATCATTCTATCATACTGCGGCTTTTACTTGCAACTTTATTTCAGAAGTTCCGCAGGGGATTTTAAATGTATTTTGAATAGAAAAAGGGGTTCTGTTTTGATGGAAGAATATGTTTACAAAAACCATAAAAGGTTAAGGTACGGTTACACGACCGGAACCTGCGCGGCGGCAGCGGCAAAGGCAGCGGCGCGTATGCTGCTTACGGGAGAGCAGGTTTCGTCTGTCTGCATTGACACACCAAAGGGGATTGCGGTTACGCTTTCGGTACTGGATTGTTCTTTTCATAATATGGAAGCGACTTGCTGTGTGCAAAAGGACGCAGGGGACGATGCGGACTGCACAAATCAAATCCGGATTTTTGCAACGGTGCGCTATTGTGCGGGCGACGGGATTTTGATTGAGGGCGGGACGGGTATCGGAAGGGTGACGCGTTCGGGACTGGAGCAGCCTGTCGGCAGTGCGGCGATTAACAGCGTGCCACGGTCGATGATTGCAAAGGTGGTGCTTGCGGAGATTGCGGCGGCGGGATACGAGGGGGGCATGGAGGTTGTGATTTCTGCGCCGGAGGGTGTGGAGCTTGCCAAGAAAACCTTTAATCCGCGGCTTGGGATTGAGGGGGGTATTTCCATTCTTGGGACGAGCGGGATTGTCGAGCCCATGAGCGAGCGGGCAATTGTTGATACCATTCGGCTTGAAATACGACAGAAAACAGCGCTTGGGTGTGGGACGCTGCTACTCGCGCCCGGCAATTACGGGCAGCATTTTGCGTTAGAAATGTGGGGGCTTGATTTTGATGTCGGGGTAAAGTGCAGCAATTTTATCGGGGAAACGCTTGATATTGCGGCGGAGCTTGGGGTTTCGCGGATTTTACTGGTTGGGCATATCGGGAAACTGATTAAGGTTGCCGCAGGGGTGATGAACACGCATTCGAACATGGCGGACGCAAGGCTTGAGACGCTTTGTGCGTGTGCGCTGCTTGCAGGAGCGGACGCAGAGACGGCGCGCAGGATTTTGGACTGCACGACGACCGATGACGCGCTGCAACTGCTTGCAGATTGTCGTATTTTGGAGGCGGCGATGGAGATTGCGCTTGGAAAAATGCTTGCGCATTTGCGGCGGCGGTTGGGTGATGGTATTCAACAAGATACTATTCAAATAGAAGTGATTTTGTTTTCTAATGTGTTCGGTGTGCTTGCCATGTCGGACAAGGCGGAGGATTTGATTGGACGGATTAAGGAGGAGGTACGAAATGCGTAAAATATTTATTGTCGGGATTGGCCCGGGGAGCTATGAGCAGATGACGATACAGGCAGTACGGACTTTGGAGGGGTGTGATACCATAGTGGGGTATCCTGTTTATGTTGATTTGATGAAGCCGCATTTTCCTGATAAGGTGTTTCTTTCCACGCCGATGACGCAGGAGGTGCAGCGGTGTAAGATGTGTTTTGAGGAAGCAAAGCAGGGAAAAACGGTTGCGATGATTTGCGGCGGCGACGCGGGGGTGTATGGTATGGCGGGGCTGATGTATGAGGTCGGGAGGGATTATCCTGATATTGGATTGGAGACGGTCTGCGGGGTTACTGCGGCGGTTTCAGGGGCGGCGGTTTTGGGGGCACCGTTAATTCAGGATTTTGCGGTTATCAGTCTGAGTGACCTTTTAACGCCGTGGGAGACGATTGAGAAGCGTATTTTGGCGGCGGCGCAGGCGGATATGGTAATTTGTCTTTACAATCCTTCAAGCCGCAGGCGGAGTGACTTTTTGAAGAGAGCTTGCGATTTGGTTTTGCGGTTTGCGTTCGAAGAGACGGTTTGCGGGGTTACGAAAAATATCGGACGGGACGGGGAGGCGTGCTGTCTGTATTCGCTTAAGGAGCTTCGGGAGATTGGTGTGGATATGTTTACGACGGTGTTTATCGGCAATTCGCAGACGGTTGTCTTGGACGGGAAAATGGTTACACGGCGGGGGTATCGGATTTAGGCGGGGGTATTGTTTGTTGATTGTTTTATGACGATACCTATTCCGCATATTACGCGCACGACTTTTTCCGCGTGCTGGGCAAGGATACAGCACTGCCTGCCGACGGTTTCCCGGTAGGCGCGCTCGAATGCGTCGGCGGGGACGATTCCATAGCCGATTTCGTCGGAAATTATGACACGAATGTCATTTTTTTGAAGGAGGTCGGCGATGGTTTTTTCGATGTTTTGGTTGGTCTGCATGAGGTGTCTGATGTAAAGGTGGAAGTCGGTTAAGCAGGGTTTGGTGGTTATGTTGGTGGTGGTTAAACCGGCTGCGGACATGATGTCGGTTTCGGTTAGGTGATATTGGGTTTTGACATATTCAAGCTTTCCCTGATGGCAGCCGCCTATTATGAAGTCCATTGTTTTCTCCTTTTATTTTATCTAGTTGTAGGGGAAAGACCCCTGCCACAGCAGCAATCCCCCGCCAACCACCAAAGCCACAACCATCGGCAGCACCGTCATAATCACCGTAACCCCAATCCTGCCACGCTTATAAAACCTTCCTCGCCTGCCGTCCTCCATCGCAGTCCAAAACCCCTGCACCCCGCACAGCAGTACAGCCGCAACCACCACAGCCGCAACCGGAAAACTCCCGTTCTCCTCAGAATTGACACACACCACCCCATCTTCCCCAACCGTCACAATCTCAATCCCAAATGTCCTGCCCCCTTCAATCTGAGACGAAACCGCCTCCTCAATTCCTAAAAAGTCCACACCAAACCCAGACAAATACTCCCCATACCAAGCAAGCGACGCCTGCCCAAAAAGCACCTGAAACAAAACCTCATCCACAATCGGCACGCACACACTGTCAACATCTTCATACACCGTAACCGCACGGTTCGCGCGCCCTGCCATCAGGTCATGCGCCAGCGTTTCCGGGAGAACATACCCGCATTCCACCTCGTCCTTTAACACAAGCCGTTCCACCTCAGCCGCGCTCTCGCACATCTGAAAACGCACAAGCCCCTCGTGCACCAAAAGCTGCTCCCCGAACACCCCGCCTTCGTCATACACTGCCGCCAAAAACGTCGTCTCCGAGCGCGCTTCAAGCCGTGTAATCAAAACAGACACCGCCGCCATCACAAAAAGACTGATCCAAATCCCCTTGCGAAAAAGCACCCGCTGAAACAATACCAAAACCACAGGCGGCACAAGCCCTGTCCGCGTACATCTGCGCCCCGCTCCTTCCAGCGAATTGTCATGCCAAAAACGCGCAGCATACGCCTGCCCGACATTCAGCAGCAAAAGCACACCGCTCCAAGCCAAAAGCCCCAAAGCCGCGGTCCTAAATTTCTGCACATCACCCGAAAGCACCACCGTAAATGCCGCCTTCAAAAAAGAAGCCGGAAGAACCGCCCCCACACGATACGCCAAATCCGGCAGTAACACAGACGGCACGATACACCCCGACAGATACGCCTGTATCAGCGCCGAAATGCCGATTGCCAAAAGCGCACTGCGCCGCTCCCCGAACAGCCCGTAAACCAGCATAAAATACAACACGCCAAACACAGTCACCAAACACAGCAGCATAATCACAGAAAGCGATACCCTCACGTTCAAGTGCGTCCTTACACCCGGCAAAAGCAGACACACAAACGGCAAAAGCAACGTCACAAGCATGGGCAAAAGTCCCGCAAGCAGTCCGCACAGCACCTGCCACAGGCGCGAAACACCAAGCCTTTTTTCCAAAATCGTCCGCCACATTTCACGATGGCAAAAAAATCCGCCCCAAAAAAGACCTGCCAAAAGCACATATACCGCCATCAGCGCGCTCCCATAATAAATGACATACGTGTCATTTTCCGTCACCGAAACGCTCTTTGTCCGAAACAGGTTTTCCCGCCCCGCCGCCGCGCCAATGTTAAACCGGTTTATGTCGTCATACAGCTTCTGCACCAGCGCATTGTCCGTGTCAGACAAATCGCCAATCACGTACTGCACCGCATAAATCTCCGCCTGCGCCACCTCAAGCATTCCCACCGCGGCATTGGCAAGCTCCTGAAACAAGAGGCTCTTTATCGCCCCAAATTCCCCGCCGTCCAGTCCCCCATCAGCGGACAGATAAACCGTCACAGGCGTATTCTTCCCGGAAAGGATTTCCTCCACGACATTCTCCGGCAAAACGACAAGCGCCGCAAGCTCTCCTTTGTGCAGACGTTCCAAGCCCTGCTCTTTGGAAGATACTTGCTCCAGCTCGCAAAGCGTCCTGACAGACTCCATCTGCTCCACATAGGAAACTGCCATATCCGTCAGCACGTTGTCCGCCGCCACATATCCGACACGCAGCCGCCCATCGTCCTTCGTCCGTTTTTCCATTGTGACACAAAAAGCAGCCGCCCCTGCCACAAGTCCCAAGACAAGCACAAGCAAAACTGCTCTTTTCAATATGGCGGGCAGTATCGCAACCGCCCGCTTCCATTCTGTTCTCAACCACTTTTTAATCATAACTAAAATTCCTGATGGAGGCTAGCGCCTCGTAAACCATTTTCTGAATGTCCTGCATACTCATATCGAGCAAATCAACAGACTCCGTCGGAATTTCAGGCTCCTCATCTGATGGTTCCAGCTCTATCACGGCACTCAAATAACAAAGCTCCTCGTCGTCAACCGCAACGCTTGCATTGTTCACACGCAACGTATAGCCCCCGTTCTCCTGAATATCCGTAAACTCACCATCCGCCGCAAAAAACAGCTTGCCCTCCGGAACATCAGCCAACAGCTCCATATCGTAGCTCAAATCTTCCTTATCAAAGTCATTCGCGTAGGAAAACGTGATGTCCTCCTTATGGTCGTCCGTCTGCCAAAGCACCCTGATGTCTTCCTGATAAACCGTCTCCGAAACCGAAGCATTGCGCTCCATTCCCAAATGTGTGATTTGGGCTCCATTCTTTACATAGACGCCGCCCTCGATAATGTCAAGCGCACGCTCTTCCCCCGAAAAGCTGACGTCAACCGCCATCAGGGCGCCATCTTCCGTCTCCATATCCGCAGGCGAAGAAATATTGACAATCCGCCCCTTCTCATCGAAGTAAAAATCGAGCACATAATCTGTCCGAAGACGCATTGCCGTTGCAAATTCAATCAATTCATCGCACAGCTCCTTTACGCGTGCAGCCTCCGTCGCGTCGCCTGCGCGCTCCATAAGACCGTCCATGTAAACCTCATAAAATTCACTTTCCAATATATCCTGCTCAAGCGCTTCCATATATTGGTTGACCGCGTCCTTTGCCACCGTCACACGAACGCCCGTACGTCCCATTTCCTTATTTTTAATGTTTTCAAATGTCGTGTTCTCCTTAATGACCGCCTCTGACTTTCGCAAAATGGAAACAAGCTCCTGCGAGGCGCCCTCACTGTTGTTTTCCTGCCTTTGAAAAAACGCAACCGAATAATCCTCCGGAAGTGTTGTCTCCAAAAGCTCCGCCCACTCGGAATCGTTAAATTTTTCACCAAGGTTGGTCAGCTCCACGCGGTATGTATTCTTGAGGAACTGCGGCAGGCTCACATAAAGTGTATCCGATGTCGCCGCAAGGTCTGCAAACGGTACCTGAAAGCCGTACATTCCAACCCCGACATGATAGTTTCCCTTTTTCCGGCTCTCATTAAACAGTGCGTCCACGCTAAATTCCGCGTTGGTCGTCTCGCCATCCGTAATCGTCACCGACACGTCGGTATTTAAGTGAATGGCACCCGTATCCCAAGCCTCATTGAGTGCCTCATAATGAATTTTCTCCGAAAGTGAGCTGCCATATTGTGCCATCTCCACAGCCATTTTTGCACAGGCTGCCTGAAGCCGCAGCTCCGGCTTGCTCCCAAGCGCACGCCCCGCAAAAAATACCGCCACGGCAGCCCCAATCACGACAATGACCGCCGCGATAATTCCAATAATCAGACCTGTATTTCGTTTCTTTTCCGTATTCATGTCAAATTCCATACCCTTTCTATCCGCTGACTTACTGGTAGCAGTCAGCCCTGAATTTCCCTGATTAGCGCCTCCCCGTGAAGCGTCCGGTCAATTTCCCTGCTCCTTCCATCGTGCAGTGCATAAACCCTGTCGCAAAGCGCCAAATCACTCTCCTCATGCGTCGCAAGCAAAATCGTCCCGCCACGCTGCTTATACTGCGAAAGATACCCCCGGATTTCCGCCTTGCCCATCAAATCCAAAGCCGCGTCCGGTTCGTCCAAAATTAAAATTGGCGGATTTCCCGCCAATGCGCAGCCAATGCTCACCCGCTTTTTCATGCCGCCCGAGAGCTTTTCCACCCGAAGCCGGCACATTTCATCTACACCAAGCTCTTTTAAAAATCCCTCTTCTAAGGAACGCCGAAGCTCCGCCTTATCCCGATACCAAAGGCTTAGATTGTCAATCACACGCAGCTCATCCATCAGACTGCCCTCCTGCGGCACGTACCCCACGCACCTTGCAGGCGGCTCGCCCGTATCAAACAAAATGTCGCCGCTGTCTGCCTTTTTTAATCCGGCAAGAATGTTGAACAGCGTGGACTTTCCACAGCCGTTCTTCCCGACAATGCCGACGCATTCCCCCACATTCGCAGACAGGCTGACGCCTCTTAGCACCTGCTTTTTACCATAAGAGCTGAAAATGTTTTTTACAGCAACACGCTCCATCACAATCCCTCATTCTCTCCGCCGCAAAACATATGTACGAACTACACATTCGCCAAAATCTGCTCCTCAATATCCGCCATGTTCACCTGTCTGTAGCTGCTCAAATCATTGTTGCTCCAGCCTCTGCCCCGCCTGCCGCTGAAAATGGTCGGCTCATTATAGCCGTTTTTCAAAATCGTCAGCACATATCCCACTTTATTCTCAACCGACGGCTGATTCAATGTACGCGTCAGCACCTCAAAAAGCTGCTCATGCGTCCGGTTATTTGCATTTGCCGTGCGCAGAATGTCCTTGGCTTCCTTCAAGGAGCACCCGAACACGTCAATGACCTCCTGCTCCTCGTCCGACGCAATCACAACACCGCCGTCCTGCTCCATATTTTCAACGATTTCCACAACCGCACGGTTTTTCTTCACCCGTTTGATTTTAAACCGCACCGCGCCCAGCCCAATCTGACCACTTGGAAGCTTTTCCTGTATCAGCTCATACTCAAACGAAATATCCGTGTTCCCGTTAATCTCCTCATGCGGCTTCTCCAAAATCTCGCGCTTCACATTCCCGTTCGCATAGGACTCGGGAATTTTCATCATCTTGCGAAGCTCCTCAAACGTCACCTGATACACGCCGTTGTTGAACGTCTCGTGTTCCTTCAATAAATAATAGAGCCGCTTGGAGTATTTCTTCGTCAGGTTGAGCGGATACTCAATCCTGTAATACGCCCCCTGCTTTGCCTCCATAATCATCTGCTTCACTTCGGGGTGCAGGTCAAGCACAATCTTGCTCTTTCCCTCATCGCCGCGCTTTTTCTGATACTTTATCTTGCTAAACCACGGATAATAAATGTCCGTCCCCTCGTCCTCCTTCAGGCGAAAGCCAAGACCCTCAAACTTCTTCACAGCCTTCTGTAAATAAGAATACGCGTTCGATTCGTCTTGAAGATTGTAGAGATGTTTCACATCTGCAATATTAATCTCATATCTTGTATTCTCCTCCGTGTCGTTCCCCTCGCCCACAATTCCAAGCAGAATGTCCAAAATGTCATTCTGCCTCCTGTCAAGGTCATATCGCGCCTCAATAATGGTTTTTGGGCGAAAAGCTACCTCTGCGCCACCTTTTTTTGGTTTGCGGTTCATCAAAAATCCCCCAATCTTAACCTGTTTATCTCCCTTGTATCCATTTCCCTTGTATCCGTTTCCATAAAAAGGTATAAAAAAATATACCCCTATATCATATCTATGATAAAGCAATTTGTAAGTTTACGCAAGTAGTTTACAGAATTTATTTCTGAAATTTATTTTTAACCATTATGAAAAAATTCCACATTATCTTTGTGCAATTTGCCGAAAATTTATAAAGTTTTTCAAAAAAATTAAGCAAAACCCAAAATACTTTCTTGTATTGTCAGTCAAATGGGTATAAAATAAAAAAAAGAATGTACATAGGAGGGGGTTACCATGAGTCAACAAACGAATCAATCAACAAAACCACGCAAGCGGATTGCCGACGAAATCCTAAAGCAAATCGGCAAGAGCGTTATTCTCGTATTTTTGGTTGTCGCCATCGTTGCCATCTGTATGGTGGGCTGGAGCATTATCACGTCCAAAGAAACGGAGCTGACACTGGAGTCACACGCTGCCGCGAACCAACTGACAGGCTTTTTGGAGCAATATACAAAGGGCGTGGAAAATTTGTCAGTCAATCCTGAAATCAAGCAGGTATTTGCACAAACCAAGCCCGGGGGCGATATTCGGGCAGTGGAAAACATCGATACGGTCGTGGCTTATCTTGATGGGATTGCGAAGCTCGATCCCTCCAATATCATGGCTGTATGGATTGCCGATTCGGACGCAAGCATCTTTATGCAGTCGGACGGCTCTACATCGGGTGAGGGCTGGGACATCACGACACGCGAATGGTACAAGTGTATCGAACTGAAAAAACCAATCCTGACGGATCCCTATGCAGACTCTGTTACAGGAACAATGGTTTTAAGCGCTGTCGCTCCGGTTTATGATGACTCAGGCGCGGCACTCGGTGCGGTCGGCATGGATATTTCAATGGATCATATGACCGACGTGATGAGCAGCTATAAAATAGGACGCGGCGGATATATCCTGTTATTATCCCAAAGCGGTACCTTCCTGTATCACCCGCAAAACGACATTATCCAAAAAAACATTGCGGACATCGACATTTCCAAGAATGTTGTTGACGCAGTCCTTTCCGGCAGCAATACCTTCCTTCGCTACACCGCAGGCGGCGTTCCGAAATATGGTTCCGTGGAGCCAGCCGGGGATACCGGATACATCATTGTCAGCAACCTGCCGCTTTTGGAGTATTACTCTTTGCTGATTGGCATGATGATTGCACTAATCATTATTTTTATCATCGGCATTATTTTAATCGCATTTAACATTAAGCGCAGCGCGGCAAACCTCACAAAGCCGATTTTGGAATTAAACCAAATCGCACAGCAGCTTGCTGACGGGGATTTGGACGTTCACCTTCATGTTGAGTCGGAAGATGAAATCGGACAGTTAGGCGAGTCTATCGGAAAGACCGTCAGCCGTTTGAAGGAATATATCGTTTACATAGACGAAACTGCGGAAGTGCTTGCACAGATTGCGGACGGAAAGCTGAGCATTCATTTGAAAAATGATTACGTCGGCGAGTTCCAAAAGATTAAGGACGCCCTGATTAACATTTCAGATTCGATGAACGATGTCATGGAAGGAATCAGCGAAACCTCCGAGCGTGTATCTGTCGGCGCGACGGAGCTTGCATCCGCTTCACAAATGATTGCGGAAGGCGCGGAAGTGCAGGCAGCATCCGTTCAGCAGATTGCCGCAACGACAAACACCATCGCAGACCATGTGGAAAACAGCCGCAACGACGCGGAAAACGCAGCAAAGGAGACCAACCATGTTACTGAAATGATCGAGCAAAATCAGGAAAAGATGACCTTGATGATGGACGCCATGAACGAAATCCGTCAGACCTCGCAGCAGGTTGTCGGCATTATCCAAACTATCGAGGAAATCGCGGAGCAGACCAATCTTTTGTCCCTGAACGCTTCTATCGAAGCAGCGCGCGCAGGCGAGGCAGGCAAAGGCTTCTCGGTAGTTGCTGACGAAATCGGCAAGCTTGCAACGGAAAGCTCAAAGGCGGCAAGCACGACAAGAGATTTGATTGAGATTTCAATGGAAGAGATTAACAAGGGAAATACAATTGCGGACAGCGCCATGAATGCGCTTAAGGAATCTGTCAGTGCAGTCGGCAATGTCAACAGCATGATTAAAAAGACAGCGGAAAATGCGGTGGTTCAGGCGGAAAGCATGGAGCAGCTTCGCAGCGGAATTGATGAGATTGCGCGTGCGATACAGGATAACTCCGCGGCGTCTCAGGAGACCTCCGCAACATCAGAAGAGCTTGCTTCTCATGCGGAAGTACTGAATAAGATGGTGCAGAAGTTTGAGTTAAAACACTAACAGGTAATCGGTTTTCAAAAAAATATAGAAAAGCAACAGAGAGGGACAGCGTTTCAACTGTCCTTCTCTGTTGCTTATTATTGATAAACATCCATTGGTTCTATTTCAATTAAGCCTTTCCAACAGAGCCGAAAAGCTCCATCTTTGTCTTAACCGTCGCCTTAATTGCCTCAGCGCCCGGAGCAAGAAGCTTACGAGGATCAAATCCCTTGCCCTCCAAATCCTTTCCAGCCTCAACATACTTTCTTGTCGCCTCTTGGAACGAAAGCTGGCACTCTGTATTAACGTTAATCTTTGCCACGCCAAGAGAGATTGCCTTCTTAATCATATCCTCAGGAATGCCTGTACCACCGTGAAGAACGAGCGGCATAATGCCTGTCTTCTGCTGGATTGCATCGAGTGTCTCAAAGCTTAAGCCTGCCCAGTTTGCAGGATACTTTCCATGAATGTTTCCGATGCCTGCCGCGAGCATATCAACGCCCAAATCAGCAATCTGCTTGCACTCTGCGGGATCTGCGCACTCGCCCATGCCGACAACGCCGTCTTCCTCGCCGCCGATGGAACCAACCTCTGCCTCAATTGACATGCCCATGCCATGTGCGACTGCTACAAGCTCCTTTGTCTTTTCAATGTTCTCCTCGATTGCATAGTGCGAGCCGTCAAACATGATTGATGTAAAGCCCGCCTTGATGCACTTATAGCATCCGTCATATGTGCCGTGATCCAAGTGGAGTGCCACGGGAACCGTGATGCCAAGATCCTGATCCATCGCCTTAACCATAGCCGCAACCGTATTAAAGCCTGTCATGTATTTGCCTGCGCCCTCTGATACACCGAGAATAACAGGGCTGTTTAACTCCTGTGCTGTCTGTAAAATAGACTTTGTCCACTCAAGATTGTTGATATTGAACTGACCTACCGCATAGTGACCTTCTTTTGCTTTTTTGAGCATTTCTGTTGCTGATACTAACATAATACGAACCTCCAATACCTTATTTTTGTTTAATGAAATTTACACGTGTACATTCCATGATGCACTGTCTTTAGTATATCGCTAATGGGCGGAAATGTCAATTTTTTAACAGAGAGTTTAGACAATTTTCCATGCTACAGTCTAAGCTTTTCAATCACACAGCTATGCAGCTTGTTCTGTTTATCCTTTTCATAATTAATGCCCACAAGCAGGATTTCCCCAGAATAGCCCTCCGGCGTCTGCGTGCAGCGTTTTTCCTTTATCTGCCGTATTGCGGTATCCGCAGTCTTATCGTATTTTAACTCCACAACCAAAGCAGGCTTTTTTGCATGGGGCAGCGGCAAAAATACAACATCCGCAAAACCGCGTCCCGTTGGCAGCTCCCTTATCAGCTTGTAGTCCTTCCTCGCGCTGTAATACGCCAGCCCTATCGCACAACCAAGCGAATTTTCATCATTATATGTCAGAATTGATGCCACCTCCGTATGCGCCCTGTCAAGTGCGTCAGCGACAAGCTGCTCCCTGCAGGCAAGCGTATCTTCAAGGAGCGTTTCCGACTGTTTTAAGACACGCATAACCTCCGACCAGCCGCCAACACTCATCGCATTTTCAAACTCCCCGATAATCTCCTTATTCGGAATAAACGCCTCGCCCGTTTCCGCATCGTATCCAAGATACCCTAAGTGGATAAGCAGCGTCAGTACATCATCCTTTGTCTTAAAACTGCGCATATCGTTTTGGAAGCTCTGCGTATTGACTTTGACATGTCCGCCGCCAAGCATCCGCACAATGTCCCCCCGCAGTCCGTCATAGTCCATGTCCATATAGATTTTTAGCGCCTCATATGTCTCCGTCGCCGTCCAGTAGTTGGAAAAATGGCGGCAGCTCATCGCCTCCACAACGGATTTCGGATTATAAATATGCTGATACGTCCTTAACCTGTATCCGTCGTACCAACTGTTTGTTTCCTCAAAATCCATGTCGTACTGCCTGCATAACGCCTGAACCTCCGACTCTGTAAAGCCAGTGTATTCCTCAAACATTTTTTGATCTGTCATCGAATACTCACGAAACATATTCAGGGCAGAATGGACGCCGTATTTTTTAACGGGTAAAATCCCTGTCATATACGCAAGCGCAACATAGGACTGATCCTTTAAAAGATCCCGCAGAAAATCAAGGTACTGTTTCTGCAGTTCCTCCGACTCCTGCCGTTCGCGCATCACACAGTCCCATTCGTCAATTAAAAATATAAATTCTTTATCTGTTTTGTCGTATATTTTTTCAAGTGCCTCTGACAGAATTGTTACCCGTTCTGGAAAATAATCACCGTATTGCTCCCTGAGTTCTTCAATTACAGCCTGCTCCAAATACTGCGTCACTTCCTGATTTTTTGCCCGAATTAAAAACTGCTGCATATTCAGATAGATTACGTCGTAGCAGTTTAGATGTTTTTGGAATGTTTCATCGTGTTCTATTTTTAACCCTTGAAACAAATCTGCCGAATTTCCATTACTGCTGTAATAGGCGGCAAGCATTTTCAGCGTCATTGATTTTCCAAAACGACGTGGTCTGCTGACGCAGATAAATTTCGCTTCTGTATTGATACATTTGTTTGTGCAGGCAATCAGCCCTGTCTTATCCACATAAATTTCAGAATGGATTGCTTCCCGAAAGCCTTTATTTTTCGGATTTAAATAAACTCCCATAAGCTGCGCCTCCCTTGATAAGTTTATTATATGGGAAAATGGATAAATTAACAAGGTTATCCTGCCAATTTGGATAGAGCTTTGCACTACGCTACAGGGTTCCCGAGAAAACGTAATGGTTGAAATGTATCAAGCCATGCTGTTTCAAAAATACTTTTCCCAAATAAAAAAGTATGTTATAATAAGTTTCGTCAAAAAACATTTATGATATTGAAACAGTTTACAAGCAAATATATTGTATCGAAATGGAGGAATTAATATGTACATCATATGCTTAGACCTAGAGGGCGTTCTCGTCCCCGAAATATGGATTGCCTTCGCCGAGGCGAGCGGCATTCCCGAGCTCAAAAGGACAACCCGCGACGAGCCGGACTACGACAAGCTCATGACATGGCGACTTGGCGTGCTTAAGGAGCACGGGCTTGGCTTAAAGGAAATTCAGGAAACCATCGCCAAAATCGAGCCCATTCCCGGAGCCAAGGAGTTTTTGGACGAGCTGCGCGCCATGACGCAGGTCATCATTATCAGCGACACCTTTGAGCAGTTTGCCACACCACTCATGAAAAAGCTCGGTTACCCGACCATCTTCTGCAATTCCCTTGAGGTTGCGCCAAACGGCGAAATCACGGGCTTTCAGATGCGCTGTGCGCAGTCAAAGCTTACGACCGTAAAGGCATTGCAGTCCATCGGCTACGAAACCATTGCAAGCGGCGACAGCTACAATGACCTTGCAATGATAAAGGCAGGAAAGGCAGGCTTTTTGTTTAAGAGCACCGATAAAATCAAGGCGGACAATCCCGATTTGCCCGCGTTTGAGACTTATGACGAACTGATGGCAGCAATCAAAAAGGCTATGGATTAGGTTCTTTCTGAACTTTGGGTATGATAGGTAATAAAAGAACAGGTCAAAGATCT
>CANOMQ010000057.1 GCA_947567595.1 uncultured Lachnospiraceae bacterium
ACGCCAGCTCCCTTGTCTTAATTTCCGGCTGGATTTTCAGCATGGCAAGGATTCTCCCCTGCCCTCTGGTCGGATCGGCAAATGGTCCGGACTGCGCCTGACTGAACATCTGGTGGCGTTTCATGAGCCATTGCAGCGTGGAGAGCTTTTCATAAATAGCTGTATACATATCATCCATATCCCGCTCCTTTCATTTTGTACTGGTACTTGATTTTTGAAACGCAGTTTTATATATCTGCTTTGTAAAGACTGACACCATCTTCTGAAAGTCTGTATTCAATGCAAATATTTAATCAACAAAAAATCGAGTGCTGTGCACTCGATTTTTGTATTTCCTTTTGATTAAACTTCCGGCTCAATCAGTCCGTACGTATTTCCCTTTCTCTTGTAAACGACATTGACCTCCTCCGTCTCCGCGTTGCAGAACACATAGAAGTCATGTCCCAAAAGCTCCATCTGAACACATGCGTCCTCAGGATACATCGGCTTGATGTCGAACTTCTTGGTGCGGACGATTTTAATCTCGTCCTCATGCAGCTCGTCCTTCTCAATGAAATCCGTCCTCACGCTTGCCGCGCCTGCCTGCTGGTCTGCGCGGAACTTGTTTTTATATTTCTTTAACTGCCGTTCAATCACGCCCGCCGCAAGGTCAATCGACACATACATGTCGTTGCTTACCTGCTCCGAGCGAATGATATTTCCTTTCATCGGAATCGTGACTTCAATCTTTTGCCGCTCCTTCTCGACACTTAATGTCGCCTGAACCTCCGTTTCCGGCGTAAAATATTTCTCAAGCTTTCCAATCTTGTCCTCAACTGCCGCCTTTAGTCCCGGTGTTACGTCGATGTTCTTACCACTGATAATAAATTTCATTGTGTCCACATCCCTTCCGTTCTTACTTGATAAGCAATTAAAAAACCGTATTTTAATTGTATTTCAATTATAACATAACTGGATATTTTTTCAATATATTTTGCGATTTATAAAATATTTTTTCAATTTCCGCTCTTTTTAATGTTTATTTTGCATAAAACAGATATTCTCTTTTTCATGTGTAATTTCCACACGAAAACGTGTTCAATCGTGTGGATAATGTGGATAACTTGGTGTATAAGTCCATTTTTCGCTCTTTTTTCCGTTTTTTTCTGTGGATATGTTGTGAACCTGTGAAAAAATGACGGTTGTGTCATAAATCTGTTTTTTCAATTTTTTGTGCACTTTTTTATGCAGAAAAACAGGGCACAAAATAGAGGAACACATATCATGATTTTGTGTTCCTCTACGATTTTTATTTTAAATTTACATTACAGCTTCCCTCTATGTAGCTTACCTTGTAAACCATTTCAATCTGATTAGAAAATTCTCCTTACTGTAAGGATTTTTCTGTAAGACGCATTGGATACGATAATGCCCGTCTTAGATGTACTTGCATGTACAATCTGTCCGTTGCCCACATAAAGTCCTACATGACCGGAATAGCATACAATGTCACCCGGCTGTGCGCTTGCAAGTCCGCCTACATCGGAGCCTAAGCTTCTCATTGCTGATGAAGAATGCGGAAGGCTGACGCCAAAGTTTGAGTATACGCTCATGACGAAGCCGGAGCAGTCTGTACCATTTGTAAGGCTTGAGCCGCCATATACATAAGGATTGCCGACGAACTGCGTCGCAAAGTTGATGACTTCCTTACCCATAGCGCTTCCTTCAGATGACGCTGCCGTGCTCTGTGCTGCCACAATCGTTTCCTGATTTGCCTCTGACCTTGCTGCCTGCTGTGCTGCTCTTGCAGACTCGGTAGCTGCTGCTGCCGCTCTTGCCTCCTCGCGCGCCTTTGCTTCCTTCGCAAGTCTTGCTTCCTCTTCCTCTTTTGATTCTGCGTGTACGAAATCTGTCCTTAAGTTTACATAGTCTCTTGAAACATAGCCGTCGCCTTCCTCAATGGCAATCTTTACCCAGCCATCAAGCTCCTCGACTACAACCAGCTCCTCCTCAATGGGAACAAGGCCTAAAACAGCCGACTCCGTGCTTGCTTCCTGACGCACCTTTAAGGTTGTTGTATTGACAATCGCGTAGGTTGTGCCGACTTCCTTTGCAAGGGACTCCGCTTCCTCACCGACTACGCAGAACTCGCCTTTTACATAGCCTGTACAGTTTCCTGATGTAATCTTGTACCAGCCGTCCTTCTCCTCAATAAACTCACCGACAGACTTGTCATAGAGCTTACCAACGATTTCGCCTTCCTCACTCGGCATGCTTCTTACATTTACATAATTGCTTACCCTTGCGATGACAAGACCGGAGAAATCCTGTGTTTCCTCCTCTACGGTTTCCGTTGTCTCCTCGGTCGTTTCCTCTTCGGTCACTTCCTCCGTCGTCTCGTCCTCGGTGGTCTCTGTCTCTGTTTCCGTCTCTACATCTTCATAGCTATCGGTAGCGGAAAAGCCTGCGCTTGTTCGAACATCATCTGTCGAAGCAGTCTCCTGCTCAGCCTCCTCCGATTCCTTTATTGCTTCTATCAGCGATTCCATCGTCTGAGTCGTTTCCGTCTCATAAGCTTCGGTTTCCGCTGCATTTTCCTGCTCACTGCTGCCCTGTGTCTCTTCCTGTGTGGAAATCTCAGGGATAACATCTGTCTCAATATCGGCAATGGTCTCAAGAACCTCCTGCATTACTTCTGCGGACGCCTTAGACTTTGTCGTTGTGGGATTTACGAGAACTGCGCTTACAGGTGCGTCTGCCTTTGGCATGTTTGACAATGCGACCTTGTCTGACGCAAGCAGTATGTTTTGCTGTAATCCTGACACGCTCTCAAGGTATGCTATATTCTGAATCACATCATCCTGAAGATCCTGTATCGTACTTCCCTGTTCGATTGCTGCACCGAAGCCTGCCGACGGCATATCTGTTGCGTTATGCAGCTTCGTCGTAAGTGTCGGTACATCTGTTGTATTATGAATTTTTGCCTCAAGTGTCATTTGGTATCCGGAAAGAGCCATCGTACCAACGAGGGTACAAGCCGCAATCCTAACGCCGCGCTTGTTCATGATTAATTCCTCCAACTGTGGTGTATGAGTTCGTAGTGCATATGGTGTACTGTATTTTATGTCAATTATTACAAATTTGTTACACCCTTGAAATAAATTATCACATATTTTCGCACTTGTCAAGCGTTGGTTTACCCATAAAATAAAATCATTTTCGGTCTGTTCACGCGGTTTTTGGCTGTTTCCTTCCCATATTTTTACAAACTTATTACATCTTTGTGTGTTTTTCCTCACATTACGTCATTTTTCTCGTAATTTTTGTGCAATTATAATTTACATAACACTACAAATCCTGTAACATTTTATTTATGAACTTTTTGTGAACTAATTTTCAATTTTTTTGTAATTCCCCCTGAACAGCGTAAATTGCGTTGGCTCCGTCCGCTACCGCCGTAATAATCTGCCGCATGGGCTTCAATCTTATGTCACCTGCCGCAAAAATTCCCTTGCAGGAGGTAACACAGTCCTCGCCTGCTTTGATATAGCCGCGTTCGTCCAGTTCGACAAGCCCGCGGAACAATTCCGTGTTTGGCACAATGCCTACCGCAATGAAAATGCCGCCGACTTCCAGTTCACTCGTCTGCTGTTTCTTCTTATTATAAAGCATGATTTTTTCAACGGCATTTGTCCCGCAGATTTCAGTAACCTCACTGTCCCAAAGAATTTCCACGTTTTCCTTTGCAAAAAGCTGTTCCTGCAAGCTCTTTACCGCCCGAAGCGAATCCCGCCTGTGAATGAGATACACCTTTTTGCATAGCTTTGATAAGAAAATGGCGTCCTCAACCGCCACATCGCCGCCGCCGACAACCGCCACGGTTCTGTTTTTAAAAAATGCCCCGTCGCATGTGGCGCAGTACGAAACACCCATGCCAGAAAGCTTCTCCTCTCCGGGGACACCAAGCTTGGAATGGGCTGCACCTGTGGCTAAAATCAGGGTTTTTGCCTCGTAATCGCCCTCATAGCCGTGCACGATTTTTTTGTCGCCCTTGTCCTCAACGGACTGCACCTCGTCCGTAATAAATTCCGTTCCGAGCTTATCTGCGTGCTCCCGGAATTTGTCCGAAAGTCCGCCGCCTGTTTCTCCCATCAGTCCGAGATAATTGTCCACCTCATAGGTATTTAACACCTGTCCGCCGCTAATCGGGCTTTGGTCGATGACCGCCAAGGAAAGCCCCGCCCTTGCCGCGTATATTGCCGCCCCTAATCCTGCGGGACCTGCGCCCAGTATTAATACATCATACATTTTGTTTTCCTCCTCATTCTACCCTGACTGCATTTAGCAGCTTTTCAAACACCTTTCCCACTTCCCATGCAAAGATATTCTTCATATCCGTATTGCTGTATACATCAATTTTGGTAATCCCCCGCTCAAACGCAAACGGAAACAGCCAAACTGCACTCCCCTCCTGCGCAGGCGTCACTAATACCCTGTATTTTATACTGCAACGCATTAAACCGTAACACCACAACGGCAATTCCTGAACATCAAGCACATACATGCAGTCCTTTTCGTCCGCACACTCTTTTGTAAAAGTACAGTCAAAAGGTGCACACATGGACGATAGCCTTTCCAACGTCTCCTCACAGGAAAAAGGCGTCAGAAACTTCATGCGTGGTCTGTGTCCAATTCCCATAGTCCGCTCCGACAGCTCCCGCCCATTCCAAAGCATGCCTTTATTCCCGTCCCGCCGTTGTAATTCTTTTGACACTTCACGCATCGCAAAAGCAACTGCTGCTAAATAGATAATACCTATCAGAAAAATCATTCTGAACTCCTCTTATGTCCACCCACCGTCCAGCGTAATCACCTGTCCCACAAGATAACCGCTCTCCTGTCCGTCGCACAGCATTCCCACAAGCCGCGCCACGTCCTCTGGCTTCCCAATCCGGTCCGCAGGGATTTCCTCAATCAGCTCCGCCTGCTCCTGCCTGCTCAGATGGCTGTTCATATCCGTATCAATCAGCCCGCAGGCAATCGCATTCACCTGAATGTTGCTCGGCGCAAGCTCCTTTGCAAGCGCCTTCGTAAACGCATTCACACCGCCCTTCGACGCGGAATACGCAACCTCCATTGACGCGCCCACATTCCCCCAAACCGACGAGATATTCATTATTTTACCCCTTTTTCGCCGTATCATTTCAGGAACCGCATATTTGCACGTCAAAAAGCACGAACTGAGATTCGTGCTAATAACCTCCTGCCACTGCGCATACGACATATCCGCCAAAAGCCCCACATATGAAATGCCCGCATTGTTCACAAGCACATCAAGATATGGAATATCCGCAAACATCTTTGCAAGCCTTTCCTCATCACAGACAGAAAAGCAGTACGTTCTACAGCTTATTCCAAACGCTTCCTCAAGCACACGCTTTGTATCAAGAAGCATTGCCTCATTTTTATGGCACGTCAAAAACAAGTCATACCCCCTGCGGGCAAGCTCCTCTGCAATCGCTTTTCCAATACCCCTTGACGCCCCCGTCACCAACGCCGTTTTCCGTTCCATAGCTAATCCTTTTTCCAACTCCTATGATTGGTCTGTCTGCTCCTTTAGCTCCTTGATAATGACATCTTTTTTCTTCAAAAATACCCTGACAATCTCCGCGTCAAAGTGTTTTCCCGCCTTTTCCCTGATAATGTCAAACGCCTTGTCATACTCAAAGGCTTCCTTATAAACCCGCTTTGACACCAGCGCGTCAAACACGTCCGCCACCGCCATAATCCGCGCGGCAAGCGGTATATCGGCACCTGCCCTGCCTTCGGGATAGCCGGTTCCGTCCCACTTCTCATGATGATAGTATGCCACATCTTTTGCAATCTGCTTCATTTCCGGCGTGGCATTCTTCCCCAAAATATCCTCAACAATCATGCCCCCATAGGCAGCATGATTTTTCATAATCTCATATTCCTCGGGCGTAAATTTGCCGGGCTTATTTAAAATCACGTCCGAAATTTTAATCTTCCCGACATCATGCAGCGGGGACACCTTTGTAATAATATCAACATATTTGGGCGTCACAATATTGGAATACAGGTGCATGTGCAGCATTTCCTGTGCAATAATAGACACATACTTTGACACATTTTTCACATGGTCGCCCGTATTGCCGTCCCTGCTCTCTATCAGGGACGCCATGCCCTCTATCACCTCCCACTGGAAGGTTTCCATCTTCTCCGCCTGATCCCGGATTTCCTCCGTCTGCACATTGACCTTGTTTTCCAACTCCTTCCGAAGCATTTCCAGCTGCCGCCTGCGCCGGAAGGTGTTGACGAGCGTAAAGCCAATCCACATGGCAAACGCAATCATCCATATGCACACAAACAGAAGGTAGAGCACATACCACACATTCTCCCATGCATGCGCTTCCTTTCGCAGAAGGTACTCTCCCTCTTGGAGAACTCTCGTTCCCTCTTCATTTAAAATCTGTATGTGCACCGGATAACCTCCGTGCTTGAGGTTGGTAATCTGTATCGGCTCCAAGTCGTAGCTGGACACCGCCTTCACCTTATCGTTAATCCCGTCTATATAAAACCGCGTCCGCACATCGGAGAGGGAATATTTTCTGATGGACGCCTTTACCGTGAACGTCTTTACATTGGGCGGTACCGTAAAAACACCGTCCTCACCGTCCAGCACCGTTCCATCACTTAGAATAACGGATATCCCGAATTTATAATTCCCCGACACATCAATATCCTTATCGGGGTCAAAACAGCTTACCCCTTTATTTCCGCAAAAGAAAATCCTGCCGTCCGCCGCGATGAAGTTCCATGAATTTGAGGTGATGCCCTGCGTCAGACCGTCATTGTAATTGAGCAGCTTGTAGGAAACAATCCTGTTTGCACGAAGCGCCTCCACACCGACAACATAAATGCCCGCGCTCGTAAGCACGTACGCGTTTTCACCCTCGATTAAAATATCAAAATTATCATAATACGGAAAGCTGTCTAGATGCGTCACCACATCGTTTTCCATATAGCACAGCGCATTGCTAGCCACAATAAAAAATCCGTCCCGGTAAGGAACAAGCCGCAGCACGACATCTGCCGTCAAGCCGTCCTTTACTCCGATATTTTTCACAATTTTACCATTCTTTATGACGTAAATGCCCGCACCGTCCGTCGTGGCATACAATAAGCCGTCCGCTCCCTCGCAAAGGCTCAAAATCTGTGAATTTTCCAAGCCGTCGTCCTGCGTAATCGTGCCAATCACATGGTCGTCGTCCACAAAGTTGATGCCGTCCGCGGTTCCGACCGCGATTGTCCCGTCATGAAGCTGCGTCATGCACCGGAAGCGGTCGTCCGTCGCGCCCCTGTTGCTGTTGATGCTGTTGATGTATCCCTTTTTCTTGAGGGAAACCAGTCCGGTTTTTCCATAGGTGCAAAACCATAAGGTTCCCTCTGAATCCTCCATAATGCTGCGAATACGCACTCCCTGCAGCAAATCCGTGATTTCACTCTCATGCGCTCCATAGCTGCCCTCTTTTAAAATGACCAGCCCGTTATCCGTACCGCAGTAATAGCTTCCCTCATGCTCACAGACCGTATTGACACTGACCGCGTCAACACCCGAGAGCGAAAACAAATCCAAAAACCTGCCCCTTGACAGCTTCATGATGCCGCATCTTTGCGACGCAAACCATATATTCCCCTCATAGTCCTCATGGATATCCATAACGGACGTGTCAAAGCCGTCAAAGTGCTGTGTGAAAAAGCTCCAGCCGCCATTGCTGTCCTTTTTTAGATAACCGATGCCATTGTCCGCGCAAATCCATATGCGCCCGTCGCCACATGCCTTGATATCCCTTACATTGATAAAATCGTCCAGCTTTGCCCTAGCGCTTGCCACGGACATATTCTTGAAAATCCGAAACTCCTCCACATAGCTTTCCGATGTACCGACAAGCAGGTGTCCGTCTATCGCGGACACACACGTATAGTATGTATTTTCGAGCTGTGGCTCCACGACATACAAAAGCGCGTCATTTTCAAGCACAAAAACATTGCCTGCATTTGTGACACCCACCAGCTTATTGCCATGCATCGCAAGTGAGGTCGCATACGTCCCGCCCGATATCGTCACAACCTTGGTCATTTCACCGCCCTCAACCCAAACCCTGCACAGGTTTCCCGTCGTTCCGATATAAACGCTTCCGTCAGGCGCCTCCAGCATTGCCCTTGCAGAGTTTGCGGGAAGTCCGTCCTCTGTCGAAAAGCGATGAAACACGCCGTCCTCATACACCACAATCCCGCTGTCGTTTGTGCTAATCCAAAGCCGCCCCCTGCTGTCCGTCATCAGTGCGTAAACGCCCGTAATGCCGCTCACAAACGCAAACTCTTTTCCATTATATTTTGTCAGACCTGCATAGCCGCCAATCCAAATGTAACCGTCCGCCGTCTCCGCGATTGTATTTGCCTCCGAATAGGGCATGCCTGTCCTGCTGTCATAAATTGTCTCGACATAATTCTCATCAAAATTTCTCTTTGGCACTTCGCTGCCCACTTCCGCCGCATGGGATTTTAGCACAAGGCTTCCCGCCAACAGCACCGGAACCATAGCCAGTGCCGTAAGCGCCTTTATGAAATCGTCATTGCGCTCCTGTCTGACGCCCCTGTATTTCAAAATCAGCTTTATCATCACATACGCGGCAATCACGCTGACCGGTCGGTCTATGACATCGATAATCGCCTCGCCGCCAATGCTGCAAAGCACTCTGCCCGCACCGTACCACTCCAGCATGTCAAAGAATATGTCTCCCCAAACGTTCCCGCATTTTCCCCCGTAAAAGTGCAAATTCATCGGAACGGACAAAGCGACCGAGGAAACCGTCATTAAAAAGCTTGACATCACTGCCGTATCAAATTTTTCCAAATACTTCCTTCTTGCGCAGACATAGAACAAAACGCCTGACACCGCATTCACCAGCACACAGCTCCATTCACTCTGCATCAGTACGGAGTAGAGCAGATTTCCGGCTATCCCTGCGGCGATGGCTCCCACAGGCCCCGTAAAATACGCGGCGACACAGGTTCCCACCACGTCGAACCATATCGGCAGATTGAAGCTGGCAGCGATTAATTTCCCCGCTGCATTGATTACCAGACAAAAAACAATCATTCCGATATTGCCCCGCAATGACTTGCCTTCCATAGTGCACCCCCAAATAAACTATCATATTTACTATGATAACATTACTGATTGCCATATTCAAGCAAGAACCGACATTTTGTTTTTTATCATCTCCCCCATAAAAGGCGGCTTTGCATATCCCCGCAAAAGCCGCCTTCCCATCTACAACTCATTAATCGTCTCCGTAATCTCCATCGCGCAAAGCCGTTTCGCCGGAGCGTACACCGCGGCGGCACTCGACGCCAAAACAAACAATACAATCAAAACCATCTGCCCCACCGGAACGCTCCACGACGCATAGAAAAAATGCGCTGTAATCAGGAAATCGTACATATATTTGCTCAGCGGAATCCCGACCGCGCAGCCTACGACGCAGCCAAAGCCCGCGTAGGTAAACGTCTCCGCAGCAACCGTTTTCACTAACTGTCTTGCGCTCATTCCAATCGCCCGCATCGCGCCGTACTGGTTCATTCTCGCGGACACGCTCATGGAAATGCTGTTCATGATGTTTAACAACGCAATCAGCGCGATAATCATCAAAAAGCTGTAAACAAATGTCATAAACGCATAGTACATTGCCTGAACACTTTCTATCCGCCTATCGCGGAATACATACTGCGACGAAAGCCTGCGGATTTGCGCGACCGCCTCGTCGCTCTCGCTGATTATCTTACTTGCCATCTGCACGTCAATCAATGCGTACTCGGTAATTCCTGTAAGACGCGTAAACTGCTCCTCCGTCATAATCACTGTAATTTTCCCTCCATTGCTCCCGTCATTGCTGAACGGACTGTATTTGAGCATCCCCACAATCGAAAGCGTCTCCCCGTTCACGTCCAGTTTATCGCCGATTTCCAAAGGCATTCCCCTGTCCCAAATCACAAGCACGTTGCGGTTGTCCTCATACATCTTTTTCAAGTGACTGCCCTTTCTGAGGTCATGGTCTTTTTCCAGCAAATCAAGCTGATAATTGTCATAGGACATCAGTTCGACTGTCTGCGGCGTGCCGTCAATCACTGCGGGAACATCATTCAGAAGGCGCCTCCCAAACGCGTGTGCGACACCCTCCACGCTCTTGATTTCGTCCAAAAGCGACGCTTCTATTGTGTTGCTGTAGTCTGCACTCGCAATATCAAGGTCAGGAGAGGACGCCTTTTGCGGCAGCAGACAGTCCACAAACGCCACCAAAACTGAAAAGCAAAGGAACAGGACAATACTAATCGCAAACGATCCTGTCAGCAGCAAAAGATTTTTCCTTGCCGATACCGCGTGATAAATGCCAAGTGCAATTTCCACCTTTCCCATGCGCAGATTGACCGCACGCTTTACCTGCTTTGCGTCCTCCGCATTCCCCGATACCGCCGCGACGGGCGATACCCTCGCCGCACGCTTTGCGGGAGACTGCGCCGCCAAAAATACCGTGACAACGCCGATAGCAACACCGCTTACAATTCCAATCGGACTGACGACAAAAACGGGAATATCAGACACTTCGCCGCCGACCAAATATTTCAATCCCGCACTCACGCCCCACGTCGTCACAATGCCAAGCGCCACGCCGATTGGAACAGCCGTTTTACACCAGTTCAGCGCCTCCAACCGCACAAAGCGGATAATCTGGCTTTTGCTTGCGCCAATACAGCGAAGCATTCCAAAAAACCGCAGCCGCTGCGCAACGTTGCTGTTCATGCTGCCCGAAATCATCAAGACCCCCGCTGTCAAAATCAGCAGAAACAAAAGCCCCACAATCGGATAAACATTTTTAATGTAATCCTTATCCGCAATTCCGCTTGACGCCATTAAAATCGTATGCATTCCAATATCGCTGTCCGAAAGTTCGTACTGCTCCTTGATTTGCGCGAGCGCCTTTCGCAAATTCGTATGTTTTGCAAACTGGATATAATACTGCGGTTCCGTCGTCTCGCCGTTTTCCCTGCAAATCCTGCGAAACGTACTGATGTTCATAAACGCGCCAATCTGATTGTCCTTCACAGGCAAAGCCTGCGTCACCCCGCCATTGGAACCGACATACTTGCCGTTCCCGCTAATCCGAAACCCCGATACACGAAACGTATAATCCCCCGCAGGCGTATTCAGTGTAATCATGTCACCTTTGCCAACACCTAAAAGCTCCTGCGCGTTTTCCGTAAGAATTACCGCATCTTCTTCCGTCACCTGCGCGTCCGCGTCAAAAAAGTGCATGATAGCACCGATAAACGGCGGTTCAATCCCGCAAAGCGCTGTCTGTGCACCCTGAATGGAATAGTCCTTGCTCATTTGCAGATGCTCGTCAAGATTAACGACATCATACCAAGACGAAGCTGCAATGTCCGTGCGTGCCGCAATATCCTGCGCCTCGTCCTGTCCAATGCCCTTGATATAAATATGCCAATACCCGCCCTTGTCGATTGTACTTTGCGTCTCCATCCGCATTACCGCGTCCATCAGTGAAAAAATCACCGTCACCAAAAAAACGGAAAGCACAATACAAATCATAATCATTCTGCCCTGCTTTTTGCGGACATGCGCCGAAATCGGGATTAAACTCAAATAGCTTTTCATTCGCGGCACCTCCCAAAATCGGTCAGCACGCCGTCCGACACCTGCAGCACCCTGTCCGCCGTCTGCGCAATGCTGCGGTTGTGCGTAATCATAATGATGGTCTGCTCGTATTTCCTCGAAGCCTCCTTCAACAGCGCAATCACCTCACTGCTGTTCTGTGTGTCCAAGTTTCCGGTCGGCTCGTCCGCCAAAATGAGCGCCGGACGTGTAATCAGTGCCCGTCCGATAGCCACCCGCTGCTGCTGCCCGCCCGACAGTTGATTTGGCAGGTGCCTGCGGCGCTCCTTTAAATTCAGAACCTCCAAAAGCTCCTCCAAATACTTGCGGTTTGGCTTCTGATAATCCAGCAGCAGCGGGAAAACCATATTCTGCTCCACCGTCAGCTCCGGTATCAGGTTAAACGCCTGAAAAATAAACCCGATATTGCGGCGGCGGAAAATCGTCAGCTCCCGCTCCTTCATGGAAAACGTATCGTTTCCGTCAATCAACACTTTTCCCGAGGTCGGCGTATCCAGCGCGCCAAGCATATTCAATAGCGTGCTCTTGCCGGAACCCGACTCCCCGACCACCGTGACAAATTCGCCCTTCGGAACAGAAAAGCTGACATTCCTTAACGCCCGAACGGCTGTCTCGCCGCTGCCGTACGTTTTCGAAATTGATTGTACTTCCAATAAGTCCATATTCATAACACCTCATTCCTTTCATGCGAAGCACTTCTGTTTTTATCTATTCACCCTTTGCAGGCGCAAACAGAAAACCGTACTTTTTATTGTTGCTATTGGAAGTATCTCACATCTACCTTACTGGAAGATGACTTTGAGACTACAATTTTGTAGGAATTAATAAAATCCCCCAAAATAACAAACTTTTCGGGGGAATATATATCATTCTAAAATCAATCCTTATTCTTTCGCATTTTTCCCAATCTTCTCCAATCTTCTCTTAGATATCTCTAAATACTCTTTCTTGATATCTATTCCAATAAACTTCCTCCCGTATCGCACAGCCTCCACTCCGGTAGTTCCAGAACCGCAGAACGGATCCAAAATAACCTGTCCCTCTTCCGTTGATGCTAGTACAATTTTTTCGAGCAAATATTCCGGTTTCTGTGTCGGATGCCTACCTTCTGTCTTCTCTGAAGGCTTTGTCAATGCTCCTGTCCATACATCCTTCATCTGCTTGCCACCATTCATTTCTTTCATCTTTTGGTAATCAAAGAAATGCCGAGACTTCTTTTCATTCTTCCTTGCCCATAAAATAGTTTCCGTAGAATGTGTGAAGCACCGACATGCTAAGTTTGGTGGTGGATTTGTTTTCTGCCATGTTATGTTGTTGATTATCCTAAAGCCTTCCTGCTCCAATGCCATCCCAATCGAATAGATATTGTGTAATGTTCCCGATATCCAAATCGTGCCATTCGGCTTTAGTACCTTCTTGCATAGCTTAATCCACTTCCTGTTAAACCTGTGTTTCTCTTGAACGCTGGTTCCACCTTCTGAAAGTTTATCCCATGATCCTTTATTCACTGAAATCATTTTCCCACCCTGACAGGTAATGCCATCATTGCTTAAAAAATAGGGTGGATCCGCAAATATCATATCTACGGACTCTGGTTCCATTTTTGTCAAAATTTTAAAGGAATCACCTAGTATTAACTGTAAAACCTCCATTCGGCAGCCCTTGTTACCATACAGCTCATTTATTAAATCTGTATTATGATTTGTGAGCATACAATAACAGCCCCGGGCAGTCAATTCATCAAACAGCTTTGCCAGCCGCCAATGACTTTCTATATCAAATCCCTCTTTGGTATATGACTCAAACGAAGTAGGATTCAGCGGTGCATAGGGGCTATCCATAAATACAAAATCGCCCTTCTTCGCCTCCTTACAAGCGACCTCAAAATCACCGTCAATAATGGTTATTCCCCGCAGATATTCCGAAATATCCATAATCACATGTTCTTCAACAGATGTTCTTCGGCTATTGTTATATGGAACGTTAAAAAGTCCTTTACCATTTACACGATACAGACCATTAAAACAATGCTTATTGATAAATACAAACAATGCGGCTAATTCCACATCATACTCTGCTTTCATCAGCTTGTCATTGTAATGTTCCCTAAGAGCATAATAGTATTTTTTTCCATCCTCCCACATATCCGTATCAAGCTTCTTTGTAGCATCCAAAAACGCTTGTGGTGCATTACAAATCTGTTTGTAAGCATTTATCAACGCCTTATTAATATCATTTATCAGCGCATTTGCAGGCAGCAGCTCAAATATCACTGCACCGCCACCTACAAACGGCTCAAAATAATTATTATATTTTTTCGGCATTCTCTCCTTTATTTGCGGCAGTAACTGACGCTTTCCACCAGCCCATTTCACAAATGGAGCAACACTTGAATTACCCATCTGAGTCCTCTTCTCTATGTCCGCAAAGGGACAATTTTTTACATATCTATTATACTTGTAAACATACAAAATAACAACCACAGCTTTCGCTCTTTGAAAATTAATTTATTTTTGAAACACAAATATATACTCATGCGCCAAAAGCAGAAAATCATTGTTCTGTTTCTCCCAATAAACTGTAGAACTACAATTATGCTGCTCCTTAATAATAATCTCTTTATTTGTAAATCCTGCCTGTAAAAAGCATTCCATCATACGAAACCCTAATGGTATAACTTTTCCATATTTTCTTACATCTCCCATCATCACAGCACACATTTTTCCTCTTCTGAGCACACGAAATGATTCTTCTGCAGCCTGACGCATTTTAGCCAAAAATTCATCTACGCCAAGCAAGGAAATATCTCCTTCTATTCCGTTACTATATTTAATAATGTTGGCATACGGTGGATGCGTACATATAAAATCAATACGATTATCTTTGATAAAATGCAAATCTGTGGCATTACCATTTCGTGTAAATATTTTTGAATTTGTTTCACATTGGAATTGTAAATTTGTTTCAGAGTAAGAAACAGATTGCGGGTTGATGTCAACACCTACCGCATTGCGACTGAGTAGCTTAGCCTCAACTAAGGTTGTTCCACTACCCATAAATTGATCCAAAACCCAATCGCCGGAATTAGAATAACGAAGCAGCAGATTTCTTGGTACATATGGCGACCAATTCCCTCGATACGTTCCAGAATGCGTTGCCCAACTTCCCCTGTCCGAAAACGACCAGACTGTTGTTGGTTCAAGCTTAAAATTATTTGGTTGTAACTTGATAAGCCATGCCTCCCTACGTACTGGGCAGTTGCTTGAACTTACCATAGGTTTAAGCCTGTCCAACACCACTTTAGACTTTGAGGACGGAGAGTTAAAAACAAATAAATGTGATCGGAATGGAAAACCACTCGAAACCATGTTTATAACACAGACAGCATCTATTATGGATGAATTACTATCATACAAAGATTTTTACCACAGTAAGTTATATCAAAAATTAGAGCATTTACTATATGTACCAATCAGTAAAGACGGTCCACAGTCAGAATGGATGTTCTTACCTTGTATTGAAGTTGACCTTTCAAATCCAAAATATTCAGATTTAGCTGACCAATTAGAGCATGATTATTATGATATATGTAAACAACTAAATGATATGTTACAGCGCTCTTCAAACGCAATGCTACATACAGCCAACGGCAGGTTCATTCAGATAAGAACCAAAGACTCCAAACCTTATAAGCCTATTTATTCGGAAATTTATCACCGCATTATTTCTGATAAAAACAGAGCTTTTTATTTCAAGAAAGAATTTATGAAATATATTGTGCGTTTAAATTTAATTGAGTAGCATAAAAATGCCCCCGGCAGAACAACCGGGGGTAAAATTCTGTTTTCGTATGCAATATATTATCTCTTTGAGAACTTCAAACCGCATAAAATAAGGCTTTACAGGCTATTTGTGTGCTACAAGTGTGTTACGAAAAACCATTTTTACCTATTTTTGAACACTCATAGACACTTTCTTTTTCATATTCTGCCTGTAATTCTGCCCTGCATAAAGCGATATACTCAACCGTAGAAGTAAACCCATGCTCATTGAATTTATTCATACTGTTTCTGTATGCCCCGGCTTCCACAATATCAAATTTTTCCAATAATTCACGCTTTGCCTTGCCTGTCCGTAACCGCCGCAGTCCTTTTTCCTTTATCTGGCGTATTCTGTCTATGGTTATGCCCTGCTCTCTGGCTACCGCTGCCATTGTCCGATTATTTATGAATATCTCCCTTATTATATTATTCTCTCTATTGCTTGTAAAATGTTCCACAATGCCCCATAATTGGCTTTTAGAGTGTTCGGCATACATTTTATCTATTGTTTCATCTTCTAGGCTAAAATCGGCTTGTATGGTATCGGAAAGTGTCAAACTGTAATCGTCTGCTAAAGGGGTATCTAAACTGGCTACCCCTTGCATCTGTATTTTCAATTCCGGCAGCAGTCCTACAGGTACACGCATTTTATCAGCTATTTCATTGTCTGTCGGCGCTCTGCCTGATTCCTGCTCCAACTTCTGTACGGTTTTCTTGTAACGTGCTATTTTCTGCCTTGTGTGGCTCGGTATTCGCACCGTAGAGCCGCATTTTTCAAGATACCGCTGTACTGACTGCCTTATCCAGTATTCCGCATAAGTCATAAACCGCACATTTGCAGACGTTTCATAATGCTGTACCGCTTCCCACAATCCAAAATAGGATTCCTGCACTAAGTCCTCCATAGGCTCATAGGCGGCATATGGTTTTATGAATTTCTTAATCAATGGCAGATTGCTTTCATACAGTAATTGCATATAATCCGTTACAGAATAACCGTTCCTAATTTCAGAAACAATTTGCTCATTCGTCATTGCAATGCACCTACCCCTTTGCTATAATTTGAGTAGATGCAGGATATAAAGAGAAGTCAGCCCACAAAAGCAATGACTTCTCTTTTATTTTATCACAAAACCGCCTTTTTGCATATTTTAAAATATTTCAGAATGGCAGCAGGAGAAAGCCTTTTTGAAAATGCCCGGCAATTTGGCACGCTTACTACCACTATGCAGCATTTTGCTATAAAACCCCCACCCTATGCTCACTCTGGAACAAAATAAAAGGGTACGCACCGAACACATACCCTTAATGAAGTATTATTTATTTCTCATTCTTAACTATTTCAATGTATTTCTTTAACGTATTTCTGCTTATATTATGTTTCTGCATCAAATCTATTTGCTTGATACTTCTATCTTTAATGAATAGCTGTATATCCGCTTTCAACTCGTCTGACATTTTATCAAGCTTCCCTGTTGCCCTGCCGCTACGCTTGCTGCTGGCTTCTATTCCGTCCTTAATTCTTTGAACTGTTATTTTTCTTTCCTGCTCTGCTCTGTCCAATTCCACAATCAGCAATAGTTTTACAGTGCTTTCAAGGCTCGTCCTTGCTACTAAATTCTGCGCCTTTGCCACATTCAGTAACTGCTTTATATATGGCGTGCTTACTGTCTGATTATCAATGAAAATCAATTCAACACCTTTATTCAAGAGTTCCATATACTTCATATACCCAACTTCTGCTTCTCTTGTAAATCGGCATATATCTTTAAAGACAATCGTATCTCCCGGCTGTACTATGCTCTCTAGCTTTTGCCATTGCTTACGCTCTGTAAAATTCTTTCCGCTTTTATCTTCCCTAAACTCTAACAGATATTCAATGTCATTCTCTTTTGCATATCTTTGTAACGCACTTTCCTGACGGGTAAACTTCTGTAAATCTCTTTCCTCTGATGTGCTTATCCTCATATAGCTATATACATTACACACAATAATACCGCCTTTCTTTCGTCAAATAAACTATAGATATTTTGATAGTTTTATTATACAGTCATTTAATCTATTTGTCAATATAATTTGACACTTTTTATAACAACAATAAAAAGAAAAGATATTTTGACGGTTTACACATCACCAAAGGACACTTGACAAAATTTAATAGGGGAATTGTCACAAAAGAAAGAATATGATAGAATATCGGAGAGGAACAATCGTGTTGCAGGGTGGCGTTGACCTCTATTCTTTATAGAATGGGGGTGATGCTATGAAAAATCAGAATAACTTTGATTTTAAGGATTTATTGACTTTCGGTATATTCCTTTTAGCATTGCTTACATTCGTTTTCACGTTTTGTAAGTAGCTATACATAGAAAAACCACCCCAAAACTTTGACCGAGTGGCAGGGTGGAATTTCTACTTTACTATTAGGTCAACCCACCTTGTGGGCGGTTGTTCCTTTTTGTAATTCTAATATAGCACATCTAAATTACCTTTTCAAGCGTAAATTAGCATTGCAATAAAACATAAAGCAATATCAAAAAAGCACTTGGTTGAGTTTATTAAATCACTCAACCAGAAGGAGTGAAAATATGAACTATGTACCATACAATCCTTTAGATGATTACAAAAAACAAATGGAAGAAATGCAAGAAAGAGCAAGGGAACAAATTGAGAAACTCAATCAGGAATCCGCTTTTGAAGATGGAGAATCTCCTATGGATTACATGAAAAGAATGGAAAACAATTTTAAAGACATAATTCCATCCTTGGAAAAAATTGCAAATAACTCAATGGAACAAGTTGAATCCATTAAGTCTATTGCCGATAGTGCTTCAAATCAAGCGGATTCTGCAAAACTATTAGCAGAAAAAGCCAATGAAGATTCTTTTAAAGCCAAGAAAAAAGTTAATTGGTCTATCATCATTGCCACAATTTCTTGTATAGGAACTCTTATTGCTAATGCAGATAAGATATGGCAAAATATACAAAAAATATTATCTTATCTAAATATGCTAAAATAATCATAAGCATATTAAGACAACACAAGAAAACAACCCATTTAGAACGCCTAACTATAATTTTATAATTGTAGACTGTCTGTTCCTCCATTGTCAAATCCTTATATTTCTTTTTACGCATCTTTATCACCTCTTTCATAAGGCTAGTATGCAGGAGATAGTAGCCCCTGCACCTATGCCCATATTTTATTATCCCATTGCCTACATCTACTGTCATATATTGCTTTTGTCTTACTTTTTCAGCCTTAATCGATATAATTTCAGTACGCCCTTTTATACCGCTATGGCTCGCCCATCTACAGGAATAAACTTTTGCGGTGTCCGTCCAATCAGCGTTACTTGATATGACGTTCTACTTGTCCGTATCACTTGTAAATCAATAAATTCTCCTATCCGGTATTCTTCCGGCATTGATACCATCAGCCGCCCTTGCTCGTCACTATTTAGCCATAATTGAAAAATTAAATGTTTATCTTCAATATCTAAAATCCGATGCGCCTTAATTCCGTTCTGATTGCGTAAAGCCGTTGTTGTCTGAATATGTTTGTATTCCATAATATTTTACCTCCCTACCTAATCGAAAATGGTTTATTTTTGAATGTGTTTTCAGTCAACCGCCTATTGTGTAGCTTTGCCTGTTCGTCCTGCTCCTTGTGGTATCTCTCCCGGTACTGTTGGTATAATTCCAGGGATTCTTTAGCAAATTTTGATAATTCTCTCAATGTTCCCCTTTCGCCGCTATCTGATTTCCGCTTGAATGTTTCATAGGTCATAGTTTCGCTTTCCTCCTGCTCATTGATATTTACTGCCTTAATGCGTCCACTTCTGATACCCATATCATAATCAAAGACTGCTGCCCGATCTGCTTCATTCAATGCAGAATAGGCTTTCTCTCGCTCCGGGCTATTCCTCGGTGTGCTAAATACTTTGTTGTGTAGCTTTGCTATTCGTGTGTAGTCCATTTCTTATACCTCATTCTTTCTTTATAAAAATTTTAATAGTAACCTTAAAAATCATTTATTCGGAAAATATGCAATCGGATAGCCTTTCACATCCAATCCATAAAACCGCTTCAAATCGTCCGACATGCGCCTTTTCAGTAACGACATTTCAGGATAGATTCTTCTAAGCGTTGCACGCACTATGTATAAGTGGAGATTGTATTTTTCACATATCATAGTGCAAATTTCAGTTTCAAGAACATAGCCCTGCTGCCTAACCACACTTAAAACCTCATTTTGTATGATTTCTTCTACATGCTTTTTAAATGTCATTTTCTCCCTCCTCATAATCCAGTTTCATTCCCAATTTCGGCAAGTCCTCACCCTGTGTCTTTGCAGGCTCTCCCAGTTTAGGCAGTTCGGCAGCAGTCAGAATACGCTTTGTTTCTTTGTTTGGTATGCTTTCCT
>CANOMQ010000058.1 GCA_947567595.1 uncultured Lachnospiraceae bacterium
CTGGAAAGCTTTGCGGAGGTAAGTATAGCTGAAGTGTTTCACAACCTTCCAGAAGCCGTCATCGGAGAAACCGCCTTCGGTAAGGAGACAGTGGATATGGGGATTCCACTCGAGGGGTCTGCCGAAGGTATGGAGGACGCAGACGAAACCGGGCACAAAGTTTCTGCTTTTGTTCATATTATGGAAGAGCCTGAGGATGACACTGCGGACAGCCCGAAAAAGGCAGTCAAGAAGGGGAGCGGCCACCCAGAAAGAAAGACCGCAGGTGGGACAAAATTTAGAGTGGCAGCGGAAAGGGATAAATTTAAGCTCACCGCAGTGCGAACAGCCATACATGGCGCCACCGTAAGAAGGATTCCCGCAGTCTATCATTTTTTCGATGTTTTCCATGACGACGGGACGGGGATGAAGGATATATTCAATTTCTTCAAAGTATTCTTTAAAAATTTTTTGTAGGATGTTCATAAGACTATAATGAAGGAATGAAGGCCAGAAAGCAACCCCACCCCTCAAGATTGAGGGGCAGGGGAGTTGAATAGGCGAAGCCTGTTTTTTATGGGAAAATAGCCAATAAGTTTTTCCGGGGAATCATCAGAAATCTGTCTGGCTTTTTTGGCAGCCTTAAGTTCCCGGTTGAGTTTAAGGACCTCTTCTTTATAAAATGCGATGGGATCATCAATTCCTTTTGCCTGAAGTTCGTGAACATAGCCAACAGGCCTGTATGCTTTATGGGCAGTATGTCCACGTTCAGGATCATAAAAGCTGGAATAAATCTGAAGATAAGTTCCTTTTTTATTAATTGTCTTTTTAAGAAAGTAAGCCATAAAAATTACCCTCTTACATTATAACACCATAGCACCATATATGTAATAGATAAAAAGAAATTTTGTCAAGTTTTATTGGACAACAAAAAAGCCAGCAATAATGCTGACTTGCTGAAAAATGATATATGGTTAACTCTCAAAGATATATGGTGCTAAATCCTAAAGACGGGTATAAATGCCCCTATACGTTATTTTTTACCCTGTATATACATTATTTCCCCGATATATACGTCCTTTTTTCCCTGTCCCTGCCTATGTCCTGCACTTTTTCAAACTTTTGTTGGAACTTTGTTGACCCTCCCAAAAATCCGTTGATTTTTCTGTTTTTTTGCACTGCTTATTTTCTGAAAGAATATTGCAAAGGGAAATTACATATGATATAATGCCAGTAGGCAAAAAGGATATAACTATTCCATGTGAACAAAGATTGAAACCCTAAACTGTATTGCAGTACAGTCTAGGGTTTCTTCTTTTCTTTTATAGTGGCAAAGCACCCACTAGGCTATTTGTTGTCCCTGTTGTTACGACTGTCTAGCCATTTGATGATGTAGTGGCAGGCTACACCAGCCGTGACAGCGCCTAAAAAGGATATAACATACTCCATGTAAACACCTCCTTCCGTTGCCGGATATCGGTTGGACAACAGATAGAGTATAGCACATATATTAACATTATTCCACATTTTTTGATGATATTGTATCACCGAAAAACCATAATAAAAAAGGACACCCGTATAAACAGTACGGATGCATTACGTTCATCCACGACATCAAGGCGGTTCTTTTTGATAAGACTGATGACGGCAGGATATAATTTATTGGGGTGTTCCAGCTTTGAGTTTTCGTTTTCCTGTTCCACGTTTAGGCTGTTGTATTGTTGTATCAGTATGGACAGGATATCCAGTATTTTTATGGCTTCAAGGGGTAACAGGATTTTACTGAAATAATCTTCGCCCGCCTTCATAATGAAGCTGGTCACACGGTTTTTCATCTTTGCATCCTTAAGTTTTTGGGTGCTAAAGCCGCATGACGCCGCCATCATCAAGTCAGCCTGTCTGATCCTCATTTTTGTTGAAACGGAGTTGTCATTATACTGCTGACAGTATTCGATAAAACGGTTTCCCTTTGCATCCGTACAGATTTTCGCATAGAGCCTGTGACCGGTGCTGAGGACTAATCCCGTCATTCCCAGTGCAGGGTTGAAACATCCGCACATTTTTGCTTCCGCCAGTTCGACGGTGCATTCCTTTTCCTCCGTGCCGCGTTCCTCATCGGATATTTCGTTTGTAATATCCGTTAGTGGGGGGAGTGTTTCGACAACGGCGACTTTATCATCCCCATTAACGGACAGTTCAGTGACAGCCTGTTCATCTTCCGAAATCAGTTCCGAAAGATTTTCCGGAATTTCCATATCCAATGTTTTTGCCATGTTATTATTATTTGAAATGCTGCCTGCCATATCTGATACCTCCGTATTGTTATTTTTTGAAATGCTGTCTGCCATATCTGATACTTCCGTATTGTTATTTTTTGAAATGCTGTTTGTCATTGTACTTTCCTCCTTCATGTTTTTTTCTGAATTAATATTAATATTGTACATAATAATCTCCTTTTGGTTATTTAAGTAAACTTACTGTTTCTTTTATTTTTGGACAGACTATCCCCATACTGCGCCCTATGAATGGATATACTGTCCCTGCTGTATTGTTTATAAATTCCATATGTACACACACCGACAATTTTCATGGGCGCAGACAGAAAATTTAGGGTATGATATTGTCAAGGTTCGGTTTTTTATGTTTTACATTTTGCTCACCTCGCTTTCGATAAATTAATTATAGCCTGCCCCATAGAAAACTTCTTCCAAGAACGTCTGCGGTAATTTGGAAACACGTATGCTTTACCTAACGCAAAAAAGACCAGAAAATATATTTTCTGGTCTTTTTCTGTGCCCTCATATGCATTTGTGGACTTTATAATTTTTTTGAAATTTTTAAATTTTGAAATCGTCGCAGTCTATGGCAACCGTATACACAGACTCGGCAAGTTTCAAATGTTTTTTTAATGCTTCTATATATAGCCTCAATCCTGCCTCCCCCAAATCTTTTAACTGTGCTGTCCGAATGTCTTCCATGACTCTCATTATATTCTGTACTTTCTCAATGCCGATAGCATCCTGCTTTTTTCCGTATTTAATAAAATAGATAAGCTTAACTTTTGTTGGAACTTTGTTGACCCTGCCCCTTTTTTGGGCACAAAAAAACACTGGACAATTCCTTAAAAGTCCAGTGTTTACAAGGCTTTCAGCCAGTCGTTGCGACAAGATTCGAACTTGCGACCTCTGCGTCCCGAAAACAGTTATTGCGGGTGCATCAGACATCAGTCAGGCATATGTAAAAATGCCTGAAACCATTGATTTTACAGGGATTTTGAGGTCAAATTATTTAAAGCTTGAACAATTGTAACAAAACTAAGAATTAGTAATTTGTTAGAACAACGTTAGAACAAAGGGTATGCGGCATACAATTCTTTTTATAAGAAAATTGAAAAAAACAGGAAATATGGTATACTATAAGAAACAAGGAGAAACGTATGGAGAATACAAAGGTACAATGGCATTTAGGGTTTGCCTCTGCCATTGATTTGGAGTTGGCAAAAAACAGGTCGGATTTGACATACCATAAGGAATTTAATCTGAACAGGCAAGCATTGGAGATTGACCTTTTGGTTATCAAAAAGGACAGTGACACACCGATTGACAATGAAATTGGAAAGCTGTTCCGCAAATATAATATTGTGGAGTACAAATCGCCTGACGACCATTTAAGCATTGACACATTTTACAAGGTAGGCGCGTATGCGAGCCTTTATAAGTGCTATGGGGATACGGTTGATGAGCGTAAAGCGGACGAAATTACAGTATCGCTTGTTCGGGAGATTGAACCCGTAAAGCTGTTCCAGTATTTTAGGGAGCATGATATCCACTATACAAACCCATACAGAGGGATTTATTATGTGACGGATAAGGTTTTATTTCCGACACAGATTATTGTTACAAAGAAACTAAATCCTGCTGAACATATGTGGCTGACTGCACTGTCAGCGGGATTGGAGAAGCAGCAGTTAAAAAATCTGCTTGAAAAAATAGAATCATTTGATTCAAAACTTGACAGGGAGCTAGCCGATTCGGTGCTTGAGGTAACGGTGAACGCAAATTGGCAGGTTGTGGAAGAATTGAGAGGAGATGAGCGTATGTGTCAGGCATTATTGGAGATTATGGAGCCGGAGATTAATAAGATTAAAGACAAAGTTAAAGAGGAAGTAACGAAAGATGTATCTGAAAGAGTTGCGAAAGATGTGTCTGAAAGAGTTACCAAGAGAGAACGGCAGAAAGGAATTATGGGTACAGTTATAGCTTTGCGTGATTGTGGTCAGGGAAATGAAGAAATTAAAAAAGCAATTATAAAAGTACATGGTATTTCTGCAAAAGAGGCAGAAGAATATCTATAAACGTTCATTAGATATGTATGAAAGTATGTCTTCTTGATAGAAAGTTTGTTAATTCGGTACTGGAGATAACGGTAAATGAAAACTGGAAGATTTTGGAAGAATTGAGGTGAAGCGATGGCAGCGGTTGACATTGAAAGCACTTTGAAATTGGCAGCAAAATTGGTAACTTGGAAAAAAGAACAACCCATATCAGATGATGACTTTAGGGAGGAATACAACTCCCCTGATGACAGGGTTAGGCAAAACAAAGCGAAGAGAAAAGAGAAAATAAAGAATCGCTTAATTTTATGGAGATTAAAAAAGAATACGAAGTATATTTAAAATAATAAAGAAGTGAAACAAGAAGCTGAACTTGTTTCGCTTCTTTATTTTATGCACAGTTCTATTTAAAGGAAATATACCGTTGAAGTGGCTTGTGGAGCATGAGGCAAGTAGGGAAAAAGAAATTTTCCTACTTGTTTATTAAAGCACTGCAACCAAAATAGATGTAAATTTCATGGGAAATTAGCATCTAGTATTTTCACTTATAAATTTTATAAAATAATCAAAAGGTGGTGGTAGTATTCTTACAACAAATGCAGAAAATTATTGCGAAATATATGAAGATTTGGCTATTCTTTTGGAGGACACAACAGAAGTAGAAAAAATATATAACAGATATAGAGGGCTAACGATAACGTTTCCTAAAAAGTTATATAACAGGCAGTTTGTTTTGCAGTATATTATAGAAAACTATGGAAAAGAAACGATTCAGGAAATAGCAAAGGACTTAGACTTAAGTGAGCGCAGGGTAAAGCAGCTTTTAAAAGAACTTAGAGAAGGCGGGAGAAAGGAGGTCGTTTGAGAAAAATTGCGTCCAATAAGTAATATTATGTAACACATTATACGCATAAATTGAAAGGAGCAAAAGAAAATGAGTGATAAAGCTAAAAGATGGACATGTCCGTATTGTCATACAACCAGAACGTCTGTATTAAAACCTACAACGAATGGGTGTCCCGGAAGAAAGGACAAGAACGGAAAATATGGAATGCACAAATGGGAGCGTACGGGCTGATAGGAGAAGATAATTATTATGAAGATATTATTAAATGGAAAAGCCCGTAGATGCGTTTTTTGTAAGCATTGGTACGACCCTACAAACGCAGCAATAGAGCCTGCATTTGGAAAAGGAATGTGGAGAGTAGATGCAGCTATGAAAAATAAATGCCTTATCAAAAACATTTTAAAACTGGCGACAGGAGGCGTTTGTAATGAGTTTGTATCAAAGTTTTAATGTTTAAATGGAAATTCGGTATAATAAAATCAGACCGTAAAGAACAGGTCATTTAGGAAAGGAGACACTATGGGGAAATATAGTGCTCAAAACAAGAAGATAAAAGAGCTGATAGACAATACTACCGAGTATTTCGATACGGGCGTCAGCGTGTTTCTCTCGTGGGAGGAAGAGGAATTAAAGAGGGCAAAAAAGTTTTATAAAAACAGTAGGAGAGGCTGTATTTTGATACTGGCAATCGTATGGGGCATTTGCGGAGCGATAATTTATTTTCACATAATGTAATGCAAAGGTTACGAAGGGCAGTAGGAAGGAGTTATACGGATGAGTGGATTTTGGGATACTTTGGGCAAAGTCAGTAATATACTCGAGGAAGTAAACGAAACGGTAGATACGACAAATTACGGGATTAATAAGGCACAATCTTCAAAGGGCAAACTGGACAGGGCTTTAAATCGAATCAAGACAGGGGAGGACGTCAGGGACAGGAAGCGTGCGGAGGTATACGATAGAAAAGGGAATCGGTGGATAAATTGGACAATTGTGCTTTGTATTATTTCAATTATTGCAACAATTGTTGTCTGTATTTTTATGTAAATTCCATATAACCATATAGGGAATATAGGAATAAATAAAAATAATCTCTCGAAATCCTGAGTGATTATAGTCAGCACAGTTGGCAGAAGGCTTTTTGACAGAAAAATGAGTAAGTCTCATGTCCAGTAAAAACAAGAGAGCATTTGAAGGGAACGCGGAGCAGGGTGTATAAAAAATATGCACCCTGTCCCTACCCTAAAATACAGTAATAAATTCAAAACCGTATATATATTTCATTTTATGAATGAAAAATACCCAAAACTTGTCGGAATCACTTTTATGGGAGCCTATTATGGTCTGAGACGTTCCGAGATATTAGGGCTGAAATGGTCTGCCGTTAATTGGGATAAGGGAACAATTTCTATCTGCCATACTGTGGTGCGCGTCAAGTCCGTCATGGCGGAGGACGCAACGAAAACGCAGGCAGGTCACAGGGAATTAAACCTTTTTGATACGGCAAGAAGCTGCCTGACCAAGATAAAGCAGCAGCAGGAAGAGGATAGAGCCTTTTTCGGAAAGGAATATGCAAACCATGAGGGGTATGTCTTCACATGGGAAGACGGACGTTCCTATGACCCGAATTACATATCGCATCTGTTCACAAAGGCAATGACGGATTTTGGGCGACCTGAAATCACGCTGCACAAGCTACGCCATACATGCTGTTCGCTGCTGATTAATAAAGGGTGGGATTTGAAAAAGCTTCAATACTGGCTTGGACACAGTGATGCTTCGACGACACTCAACATCTATTCCCACTTTAACCGCAAGCGGTTGAATGAAAGCGAGAACGATTTAAACAGCATTTCTGCGGCGGCGTCAGACCTTTTCAGGGAAGTTTGTTAGAACAAATGTTAGAACAAGGGCATTTTCAAGGATTTTCACCAAGTTGGTCAAAAATCAAAGAATGTCGGAAACCCACTAATTTCAAGGGTTTCCGACATCTCAAACCGAAGTCGTTGCGACAAGATTCGAACTTGCGACCTCTGCGTCCCGAACGCAGCGCTCTACCAAACTGAGCCACGCAACGATACAATGCATTATCTATTATAAAGCATTGCAGAAAAATTGCAAGTATTTTTTTGATTTATTTTCAATTTTTTCAATAATTTTAATTAATTTTGCCATATCAAGTATAAAAACCATACCTCATACAATTTCAATATTTTTTCTAATACTTCTTTAAGAGGTTTTTAAATTTAAATTTATAAAATTTAAAATCACTCCGTCAATACTTTTACAATCTCAGGATAAAGAAACTCCCCCATTTCGCGGGTTAAAATGCGAAAATCGCCCCCGTTGTCCCACCATAAATAAGAAACACCCGCCTCATGGCAGCACCTGACGAAATCCTGCGTCCAACGTACCCTGTCCGCTAAATTTCCTTTATCCATGCACCCAAACTCCGTAATCACAACAGGAGTATTCTTCGATACAAAATATTTTTTCAGCAAAGAAAACTTTTTCTCCATTGCCTGCAATTCATTACGATTTGTATTTGTATTCCAACTGCGGGACGTATTTGCGTCCAAACAAAACCCCGAAGGCTCATACAAATGAACCGCCACAATCAGCCGCTCGTCGTCAGGAAGTTTTAACGCACGCAGTGCGTCTTCCTCCACACGGTGGCAATAGGGACAGACCACTAAAAACCGCTGCGTGTTCTTCCCGCCAACACCGCGCACTGTCGTAACAAACGTTTCGTTCAACGCATTGACAAATGCCTGCAATTCTGCTGTTCCGCCAGTCCATTCATAGGAACTGTTTTTCAGACGCGGCTCATTTAAACCCTCAAAAACCAAGCGTTCATCATACGATTGAAACCGGACCGCAATCTGTTTCCACACATTGGCAAACCGTGCGGTAATCTCGGACTGTTTGCTCAAATCAAGATTAAGCCAATCCTCATGGTGCGTGTCGATAATCACGTAAAGCCCGCTTGCAAGCGCCATATCCACGACCTCCTGCACGCGATTAAGAAAATCCGTTTTAATCGTTCCGTCCGCCGCCATATGCTCGTCCCAGGAAACAGGAATACGAACCGTCTGAAATCCTGTAGCATAAATTGCCATAAACTGTTCCTTTGCAATCAATGGATTACCCCAACTTTTTTCATACTCCGTAAGACTCATATTTGGATTGTATTGCAGCATATGTGCGACATCTAAGGAGTTTCCCAAATTCATTCCGCAGCCTAATTTTGCGGCAAACTCAGCCGCCGTGAGAGCTTTATCAGCGCTTTTTTCGGGTGTTTTCTGATTCGGCGAACCAACGGAAGCGCTACCGACTGCGTTCTGCTCAGCCGCCTGTGAAAAAAGCGGTGTAATCATAAAGAAACAAATTATCAGTGCCAAAAGTCTTTTTGCCATTTTAACCTCCAATCTGCCGTATTTGGTGTTATATCACAAATTGGCAAATGTTATCGTTTCCTGTTCCAATTCGCATGCAACCTTATGATTTACATCCATGCGGCTTGTGATTTCCGTCATATCCGTTACCAAATGCTGAGCGCTGTCTGCGACACCGGAAATTCCCGAAGCTCCGTCATCAATGGCTTTTGTAATCGTTTCTATAGATGCTACGATTTCCGTCATGGAAGCTTTCAAACGGTCAGTGTTGGCATTAAACTCAGCCATAGCCTGCCGGATATAAGCGGAATCGTCCTGATATTGCTGCCCGGAGGCAACAAAGGAAAGAAACTCTTTCAGGATAGAATTTTCAATATAATTTACAAGATTTTGGGCATTTTCGGAAAGATTGTATACAGCATGGGTTACGGTAGCATTCACTTTTTGAATGCGGTTTGCGGTTTCGCTGCTGGAGGCGGCAAGCTGACGGATTTCATCTGCTACCACGGCAAAGCTCTTTCCTGCTTCTCCGGCTCTTGCCGCTTCAACGGAAGCATTCAGGGCAATCAGGTTGGTTTGCGAAGCAATCCCTAAAATAGCATGGGTCAGGCTGTCTACCTGATCTACGCTGCGGCTTCCCTCGATGGCTTCATTTAGGACATCTAAAATGTCTTTTATTTTGGCGTTGGTATTATTCAGGCTTACCTGTGCGGATTGTCCCATTTCCTCAGCCCGTATGTTCATTTCGTTGCAGTAGTCAGTAATTTTTCCGCATTCCTCTGCCATACTTTCTGCATCCTGCTGTACGTTTTTCGCATTTTGATTAATTAGGGAAGTGTTGCTTGCCACTTCCTGAATTGTTGCAGACAGCTCCTCGGCAAGAGCGGATAAGTCCATAGCGCTTTCGCCGGAAGTGCGTGTTCTTGACAAAACCTCGTCAACCACGCCGCTGATACGTCCGGAACATCCCCGAAGTGTTTCCAAAATATTTTTTATCGGCTTAACGACAGATCTTAGGATAAGGGAAACCGTAGTGAATACGAGTATAATACAGGTGAGAGCGGATGCACTGTTCGTAATCATAGAGCTAAGGTAAACGGAAGAAAGCTGCGCTCTTGCCTGCGTTGTCCGGCTGCTGATGGAATTGTCCAAAACAGCGATATTGTTTTCGACCGCAGTATTGAAGGATGCCACATCGCCGTTGGCAAAGGCATAGGCATCCTGCGTTTTTCCGGATGCACTGGCGCATACAAGAAAAACGAGAGCGTGCTTTAATGAATCGTAGTCGGAAAGCAGGGCATTATAAGTTTCCCTGTCGTCATTGGTAATGTAGATTTCGTATTCCGTCAGCATACCATCCAGTTTTTTCTCTTCTTCTTTGATGTCGTTGACAAGGGTAATCATCGTATTATAATCGGTAGCTACAATATGTGATAATGCCATTTTATGTATGTTCATAACGGACTGGTGGATTTTTGCCAGCTGGGTTCTTCCTTCCATATAATTATCCGCGATATTGGCGGCATTGTCATTGACATTTTTGATATTGGAAACTGCAAGGATATTTGATATAAGCGCTACAATTCCGAGCAGGGCAATGGGTAATATTAATCGATATTTGATGTTCAGTTTTTTCTTCATAATCCCTATATCCTCCAAACAAAACAGATGTATTTTTTATGGGGCGGTAATCCCTTCCACCATCGTATCAAGCTGTTCCTGCAATCTTTTTCCTCCCGGATTTCCGTTAGCCATGTTTGTGGCAAATGCAGATACCGGATCCCAAAAATTGCCGCCGATTCGCTGCAGACAGGAGAATTCCGACTGATCAATTAAAGCGGTGATGGCTGGGGAATCCTGCACGCTGGCAGATGCCGCGGCGTTTGTATTTGCGGGTCCCTGACCACGCAATTCAAAGCGAAGCTGTTGGTTTTCTTCATTGGAAATCCATTCTGCAAGCCGGGATGCCCATATGTACTGTTTGGAATAGGCGTTGACGCCGATTAATTTATAGCCGGAAAAGGATGCCATTTGTATTTGCCGGTTTGCGCAGGTATATGTAGGAAGTTTGGCTGCGCCGTAATTCGCTCCCAAGGTTTCTTTCATGGCAACCGCATTCCATACGCCGCTGACCCCGGCAATTACGGAACCATCCTGAATGCCTGCAAGAAAGCCGGGTTCCTGGGTGCTTAAAAAGGAAGGACTGCGGGAAATAGAAAGCATGGCGTTGGCAACATCCACACCTTTGATGTCACTGTCCGTTCCATTCCAGGTACAGTAATTCGTAATTCCGTCATCATTTAATCCGACTTCCAAACCGGTATTGCCAAAGAAGGCGTATACATACCATGCAGAAGACCAGTCCATCGTAATCTTTTTTTCATTTTCTTCAGCAATCTGCAATATACGGTCAAAAGTTTTTATATCATTCTCATTGAAATATTGCTTATTATAATAAAGGAAATAGCCGTTGTCTGCAGTTAAAGGATACGCGTACAGCACATCCCCGACGCAGGCGGCTTCTACGGCGCCAGACAGATTTTGCGATTTGATTTGGTCCGCATTTTCTATCGGTTCCAAAGCGCCTGCCGCAACAAGGGTATTCAACTGATCATCGGCAAAGGCAAAGACGTCGGCGCCTGCTTCCAAATCTGCCATCAAAGCGTCTTTGCAGCCGGCTTCACTTTGGGCGGCAAATGTGATATTGAAAGTTGCCTGTTCTTTGTATTCATCCTGAAAGCTCTCAAAAATTTGCTGCAAAAGCGCCTCGTCCTCTTCGGCGCCCCAAACGACCAATTCCACGTCTTTGCTGACTGGCGGCGTTTTTTCCGCATCAATATCTGAATTTGCAGCTTTGTTTTCTTCTCCTGCTCCGCTGCATCCAAACAACGCAGCAGCCAACACAGTGGTTGCAAAAAACATGCCGAATCTTTTGCTCATAATGTTTCAACCTCCCATTTTGTTATTTTTATCAGCGTTATTATCAGCGAGATGCTCATAAGACAATATTAGAATTTCTTTCTTTTATGTACAACAGTTTTTTTGCGTAGTTAAACCATGCTGCTACCCTTGTTTCTGTTGCTGATGATATTATATCGGCTTAGCAATTTTAATTCAATATTTTTTTTACAAGCATTCGAAAAATAATTCCCTGATCAGAATGTGCCTTATACGCTTTGGCAATTCATGCTCTGTCTGCTTCTTTTTTTCATAAAATGTTAATGTAAGTCTTTCATTATGTCTATTGTCCTAGTTGTCATTATTGATGTTCTGTTTGGCTAATTATTTGAATTTTTGACAAGTTCTTTTAACAATGCCACTGCATTCGGAAATTCGGCAGTCGACACCTCGCAGCAGGAGAGTGCGATATGCGCATATCCCGTTTCCTCCTTGCCGCTGAAGGCAAAAACTGATAAGCCGTGCCGCAGCGCTTTTTCGCGCAGCTGCGCGCCCGTCATGCTGCATTTAACTTTTAAATGCACCAAAAATACCGATTCTCCCAGTGATACAACGGCATTTTTTTTGAATGCGTGTTCAAGACATGAGGACAGGGATTTCGCCTTATTTGTGTAAAGCCGTTTCAGTTTGCGGATTTGACTTTCCAAGTGCCCATCCCGTAAAAACTGGCAGAGCGCAAGCTGCTCCGATTTGGACGCCGTCTGATTATATAACGGCTTTTTTTTCTCATAAAACGGGAGCAGTGCGTCAGGCAAAATCATAAAGCTTAAGCGAATGGAAGGCAGCAGCATTTTGGAAAACGTGCTTAAATAGACCACGTTGTCGCCGCCCGCGAGCCCTTGCAGACAGGGGATTGGTTTGCTGAAATAGCGGAACTCGTTGTCATAGTCGTCCTCAATAATCAGCCTGTTATGCTCCGCGCATTCCTTGAGCATGGCAAGGCGTTTTTCCACGTTCATCACATCGCCGAGCGATGTCATATGCGAAGGCGTCATGTAAAGAATGTCGGCGTTTTCCTTGGTTTTTACAAGCGAAAATCCGTAGTCCTCAAAAATCACCATGCCCTGCGCAAAATGCATATCGTGAAAGCATACGTTTTTCCGCTCCTTAATCAGTGGGCACAAAATGTTCATCAACGCCTGCGAGCCGGCGCCGATTACAATGTTTTCGGGACGGCAAACGGCGTTGCGCTTGTTGATGACGTATTTGCAGAGAACTTCGCGCAATTCGTATTCGCCTTGCGGCTCGCCGTACGTCAGCATACGCCCGTCCTGCCGCAGTGTGCTTTTGATGTAACGCCGCCAAAGGTTGAAGTCAAAGCTGTCGGCGTCAACGTTGTTCGAGGTAAAATTATAACGGATTGTCTGCGTGGAAACAGCGCGGGTGCTCTGCGCGGCATGGTCGGCGGTTTTGCGAACGGCGCGCCCCGTGACATAGTAGCCGCTCTGCGGGCGGGAGATAATGTAGCCGTCCGCCGCAAGGCAGAGATACGCCGTTTCAATCGTCGTGCGGCTCAAGCCCAACTGCTGCGCGCACCGCCGTATCGAGGGCATTTTCGTCCCTTCCACAAGGCGTCCGGTGGTGATGAGTTCCTTATAATAGTCGTAAACCTGTAAATAGCGCGTGGTCTGCGCGGAATTTAAGTCTAGCTTCACCGCCTGCGCCTCCTTTCCGTAAACAAACATCAGTTCAAAACAACGTACTGCCCTTGAAAAAACACGGACTTTTCCTTAATAATAGCATGACAGAATAGACGGGGCAAGTCTTATTTTTCCAATAGCTTTTTGTAAAGATTATCAATACAGACTGCCCCAAACGGTGCCGTAATCAGAATGGATAGCACCGCAACAGTCAAAACCGTCTGCCCGCACGCCAAGCCCATTGAAAGAGGAATTGCCCCAATCGCTGCCTGCACGGTCGCTTTGGGCGTATAGGCTATCATGCAGAACAACCGCTCCCGCTTTGTCAGCTTCGTTTTTACCAAAGATAGCGCCACGCCAAGCATTCGAAAAACCAATGCGCCAAAAACCAATAAAACGGCAAAGACGCCTGCGTCCGCGACATACCGCAAATCGACTGTCGCCCCGACAAGGAAAAACAAAAACACTTCCGCGGCAACCCATAATTTATTGTATTTGACCGCCAGCCGTTCGGCTAATACGGCGTAGGTCTGTTTTATGACAATCCCTAAGCTCATAATCGCCAAAAGCCCGGAAACCGGAAGGATACCCTCTAGGCGGTTCTGCAATTCGAGCAGCAAAAAGGAAAAGCTGAGGATAATTAAAATTTTAACAGAGTCCCGCATATGAAATTTCCTGAAAAATCCCGTCAAAATGCCGCCTGTAACTGCTCCGATACAAATTCCTGTTATAATGGAAACGGGTATCTGCAAAAAACTGCCGGCAGATACGGTGCCTGTTGAAGCCAAAGAAAGAAAAGCCGTAAATACGACAATCACAAAAACATCGTCCACGGACGCGCCTGCCAATATCAGTTGTGGAATGCCGCGTTCCTTCCCATAGCCCTCATCCATCAGCCTAATCATTCTCGGAACAATAACTGCCGGAGATACCGCCGCGATGACACTCCCGATAATGGCAGCCTCCAGCACGGTTACGCCCAGCAAAGAAGGCGCCAAAATCACGGTTCCGATGATTTCAATGCACGCCGGGACAAAACACATCAGGATTGCCGGTCTGCCTGCCTTTTTTAAATCCGCGACGTTTAAAGACAATCCTGCCCTTGTCAGAATAATGACCAGCGCAACCTGACGCAAATCCGTGGAGATGTCTAAAATGGACTGGTCAATTAGATTGAGTGCGTGAGGGCTTAAAACAATCCCCACAATCATCATTCCAAGCAGACTTGGCAGCCGCAATTTTGAAAACACGCTTCCCAAAAGCAGCCCCAATAACAGAATGAGCGCAATACTTGTCAACATATCAAATCCTCCTTGTTTTTCCTTTTCTTTTACATATTTTTATAAAATAAAAAACTGACAGCTTCTGCGTAATTATCGCAGAAGTCATCAGCTTAAAAGCGGTTTTGGTTTCCCACGGGAGAACTTCATTCCCATGCGCATTATCATAACAAATCGTGTCAATCGTGTCAACCATTTCTGACACAATTATAGCTCTACATAATTATAGCTCTACAATTATAGTTCGATTTTATAGAAAAATCATAACGGTTTCAAAATTTTAAAAATCCTTCCAAACTATCAGTCAGAAGCGCAAAATTAGTTTTCGTGCAACGTCTCATAAAACGAATACTCGACATTGCCACCGATATGCTCCAACGCACCCGGCACCAATTCTTTAACCATCAGACATTCCGGTCGCGGCAATTTGACCGTAGCGCCTGCGGTTATCCCAAACAGATAGCTTGACGCAAAACCGCGCGGATTGTAATTTTTCGGATTTCCTTCAACAAGGACAGCCTGAAAGCCAAGCGCTTTCGCCTTTTCAAAGCCGTATTCCAGTAATTCCTTGGAAATATGCTGACGCTGCAGCTCGGTTTTTACGGCAACAGGCGTAAGTATCAGCAGTTCGTTTTCATACTTCCCTTCAATGTGAAACCTTGAAAACATGGCATAGCCAATAATGGCGTTTCGCTCATCTGTCATGATAAGCTCCAACGCAGGAATGTAATATTTTTTTGCCCGGATTTCCTCGACCAGCCGCCGGACAAACTGCCCTTCTTCCCTACTGTCAGATTTTGTAAATACATCTTCCACCAAGTCTAATGATGGAATGAAATATTGCTGTTCCATTGATTTTATGATACGTTTCATATACGCCTCCATTTCCATGCACAACCCCGTGTCAATAAAATATGCCGCCAAAGAGGCGCTTTTTACCATTTTAACAAATAGAAAAATGGTTTGCAATATCCGTTGTGTATGATACTATTCGTATGATACTATTCACAAAGAACCAAAAATAAGAGGAAGTACCGCCAGCCACAAATATGGCTATGAGTCCCCGACCTCATTTGCGAAAGCATTTCAGCTTTTTCATGGGGTATCGCCAAAGGAGGCGCGCAATCCTGACGTTGTTTTAAAGGTTGTTCCGAAAATGCAGCTATCGCAGCGTCATGAATATTCGTGGAGGCTTGAACAAAAGGAAGGTTTCCGGTTAGTGGGAAAGCGTATCACGGTGTCCTGCGAAAATAATCTTCATTTCAAAAAAATACCGGAATTTTGGAATGAATGCCAGCGTAATGGTATTTTTGCAAAACTGATTTCCATGGATACTGCTACCCCGAAAGGGATTTTTGGTCTGTTTGGCGCCTATGATGAACAGTCAAATGCAGTGGAATATTCCATTATGGTAATATCCGACCAAGAACCGCCGCAGGATTTTACACAAATCAATATTCCAAACGTCACATGGGCAGTTTTTGATTGCAGGGGCGCCGTTCCGCAGGCAATACAAAAGGGCTGGCAGTATCTGAATGAGGAATGGCTTGTCAAGTATCCGTTTCAGCACGCGCAATGCCCGGAGCTGGAATGGTATAGCGACGGGAATGCATATGACAGTGACTATTTCAGTCAAATATGGATACCAATTATAGAGGAGGCATAAAAATGGTACATTTGGTTTACTGCGATAACGCAGGCAAAAAAAGGGAAAAGGTATTGGATAAGATTTTGGCAGGCACAAAGACAATGGTGGTGCGTGGGGCAGCAGGAAGGAAAATTCCACACAGTAGGGTTTTTGCGGGCGAGCGTCTTTATTTCATGGAAAATTGCGCCCCTTGATTTTGAACATCAGGGGAATATGGACGACTGGCTGATATTGGAGAAGATTGAAGATGTCATTGCGGGAACGAGCGTTCCTTATAATTATGAAAATGCGAGGTTTTGAATGTCAAATTTTTTCTATGCGTTAAAACCATGCGATATTGATTGACAATTCCCAAGCCATTCCAGTATAGTTAATTCGTAAAATTAACACGGAATTTCAGGCGTGCAGGTGAAAAGTCATGAAAAATATTCATAGCATTGCATTTTATACCGGAAGCAAGGAAGAACTGCTTCCTGATTTTGAAGAGGATTTTCCCTATATCGCTTCGCGGGCAGAGCTTGACAAATATATAGGGCATTTCGTGCCGTGGCACTGGCACAAGACGGTGGAGCTGTTTTATATGGAAAGCGGCTGCCTTGAATATAATACGCCGGGAAAGGTTTTTCGGGAATACGCGCATTGCTCGCCAACGGAGTACCGGAAGAAATGGCAGGATTGTGATAAATCAGGGCAGAAATGAGATATTTTTTCTACACATGTTGCATTATAATGATACCTGTAAAGTCAAATGGCTATTTATAGCAGATTTGAAGAACAAATTGATTGTGTTGCTGATACGTTGCTTTTGGGCATTGTTGAGGACAGGTTTCATTTGAGAGGTGATATTGTGTATTACGAGGCAGGCGATTTTTTGGAAACTGCAGGCAGCGATACGTTAAAGCGGATTGCCCGCGCGAGGGAGCTGACGAGGGAATATTATTTTTCTGATTATGGGGATACAGAAAAAAGGGCTGCCATTCTCCGCGAGCTGTTGGGTGCAATGGGGGAAAATGTGGCAATCGACACGCCGTTTCACTGTGATTACGGGAAAAATATTTTTGTGGGGAATGATGTGATAATTAATATGAATTGTACTTTTGTTGATAACAAGCCTATCCGGATTGGCAACAGGGTTTTGATTGCTTCAAATGTGCAGCTTTATACGTCCTCACACCCGGTTTTGCCGCAGGAACGGCTTGTGCCGGACTGGAAAGAGCGCGGGACAACATTTTTTAGAACCTGTGTGGCTGTGGGAAACCCGTGCAAGGTGATACGGTGTTTTGGTACGGGTATGGAAGAGCGGCAGTGTGAGGTGTGAGCAAAGTATTCTCTATTTCTCCAACCCCGCAAGCTTGGAAAAAGCGCGAAATGCCTTTTTCACAAAATCCTCTGGCAATTCTGCGGGGCTACACCGCCAGCTTTCCGGCACATGGTCAAACAGTATGAGATAATGAAACCGATAAAAATACACTCCACATGCAGCCCGTTCCTCATCATAATACTCGGGCGCCTTGTCAAACGCATGAAACCGAAGCGCTGCGCCAAATCCATGATCTTCGTCAACTAGATGATATGACAGCACATAATAACCGTTATTTTCATTTCCCTTGCGCAGCCGCTGACCTGCCGCAGAACCCATCAAATGCCGCTGGTTGAGCGTAATTTCATCAAAAATAGAAAAATCAGGCAGGTCAGTCTGTGCCTGCACTGTATCGTGCACTGCCGCGCCACGCTCCAATTTTTCCAAAACCTCTGTACAATGCTTGCATAGCCGCTTGCTTTTATGTTGTGTAGTCAAAAAAGCACGGTTCTGATATTCCATGAAAAAATACATAAAGTCAATCCATTCGAAGTTTTTGTATATATCATAACCGTTCGAAAACAACGCATACCCCTTCTTTTCCATTAGAAGCAGCGCCGTATCCATATCCTCCCGCACAGCCTCCGCCACAACATCGGGAGACAGGGCAAGCGTGCTGGTATTATGACGGTTATACAGATAAGCCGCCATAATATCTGCCGGCGTCCAACCAAGTTCTTTTAAAATGTGAATGCTATCAAGCTGAGAAATCCCCAAAAATTTTTCACGCACATTGACAAAGCGAAGAATCGCCTGATACCTGCCCTCCGGCTTTTCAAGGAGCGGATAAATGGTATCCCAGTGCTTTTTCACACTGGCACTCACATCATACAGTGCGTCCCATGCATGTAAAAGATTGTCGTTCGCAAAATAGGAATATTCCGGTTTATCCCGTAGCGTTTTCCGGCGTTCCTTGTAGTAATGCCTTAACTGCGGTTCCATTTTCGCAACATCTTCCGTAACGTCTTTTCCCTGTCTGATTGCTGCGCAAATTTCTTCTGATTTTAAATACATTTTGCTTTCTCCAAACGGTTACTTTTCGGATTTTATAACACCATCAGCATAACAAAATTGGTGGAATATTGCAATATAACGGGCGGACGGATAAGACACAGATCGTTGATTTTATGGTATCGTTTGACGTATAATGGGAAAATGAACAGAAAATCTTACAAGAAAAGAAACTGCCATGCCAAATACTATTCCTGCGGCTCTATCCAAAAACTACCCGTATGCTCCTCGGCGTGCACAATCACCTTGTATGTTCCCGAAGCATTGATAGGAACCTCAAACGTTTCGGTTCGGATATTTTTTTATGAAGCAGGCACATACGAGTCCATGACATTAAACGAAAGAATAGCTTTTTTAGACGGAATTCATACAAACAACATTCCGCTTTTCGATGAAGATGGCGACGACATGGAAACTGCTGACGATTACTATTCCATCAGAGATGATTTTTTAAATCACCCTGAACAGTTTTCCTTAAATGACATACCTGCTTTTTTGGAAATGCTAGATGACTCCTGCTACCAGCCTTCCTTCATGGAAATTCACTGTATTTCTCCGCGATTTCTAAATATTCATCATGTGACTCGATTTTTTGGTATGCCATAGTTTCACCTCATCTGTTTTAAATTATTACATTTTAAGTTATAGCAAACGTACCAAGCCGCTACGCAATTATGGTACATTTGTTCATGCCCGTTCGGACAAGTAAAATGTCTAACGACATTATACCACAGAGCCTGTTTGATGTCATTTCATTATTCGTAAAAGGGTGAAAATTGGGCGAAGATGGCTTTTATTAAAACAAATGTTTTTGCTGACGGCATACTAACGGTGTGCATACTGACGGCGCGGAAAAGTAGTTGATAAAATTGCCGCTTCGTAATATAATGAGAACATATGTAAGGTCTTTTTATGATACACCACTTTACAACTTATGCCAACCGCTACATTGATGCCAAAGCAGCTGTTT
>CANOMQ010000059.1 GCA_947567595.1 uncultured Lachnospiraceae bacterium
ATGTGATTTCAACCTATAATTTTTGTTGCCTATACCCAAAGTTCAGAAAGAACCGCAGCAGGTAAGGATATTATCATTACCGTGGAGAAGGCGGCGCCAAAGGTAACAGCCCCAACCGCGGCAGACAGGATTTACAATCCCGTACGTTCCTTGGCAGACGGCGATTTATTAGGCGGCACTGCGGAAGGCGTGGACGGAAAGGGTCTGAAAGGGGTATGGAGCTGGAAGTCCGCCGACATTATTCCGAATGTGGGCAGCAGCAGTTATGAGGCAGTATTTACACCGGAGGATGCCGCAAATTATAAAACGGCAACGCTAACCATTCCGGTAACGGTAACAAAGGCAAGACCTTATATTGCCGCGCTTCCGGCGGCGTCAGCCATTACTTATGGGGATGCTTTGGATGCGAGTATACTGTCAGACGGAGCCGCACAGTACGGCAACGGGGCAGGCGGGACAGGAAGTGAAGCCGGAAGCTCTGAACCGGTAAAGGGAACATTTGCATGGAAAGAACCGTCCGCGAAACCGGCTGTGTCAGACAGCGGGAAAACGGAATACGCAGTCGTATTCACGCCAGAGGATGCTGTAAATTATGCTCCTGTTGAAGCAGCAGTGACATTGACTGTGGATAAGGCAGAGAACGCTCCGAATATGCCGGGCAGCGGCATGAATGTATCCGGCAGCATTGAAAAAGTAGGCGACATCGCCCTGCCGGAAGGCTGGGAGTGGGAGCAGACAGATCAAGATACCGTCCTTGAAGCCGGGGCGACGGTATCCGCGGCGGCAGTTTATACCGGGGCAGACCGGGGAAATTATAAAAGGGAAACCGTCACAATTACGATTACAGTAACAAATTCATCCTGTGACCATGCGTCAGGAGACAATGTCCTGTATACGGGAGAGGGAGAAAAAGAGCCGACGTGTACGGAGGACGGACTGGGTCATAAGGAATGCACCAAGTGCGGCGCAGTGGTGGAAACAGGCATCGTGGTAAAGGCGCTGGGGCATGATTACATTAGCGAGGTAATAAAAGAGCCGACGGTATCTACAGAGGGAGAGAGAAGATACACCTGTTCGAGATGCGGAAATACTTATACCGAAGCAATTCCAAACATATCCTGTGACCATGCGTCAGGAGACGAAATCCTGTATACAGGAGAGGGCGAAAAAGAGCCGACGTGTACGGAGGATGGATTGGGACATAAAGAATGCACCAAATGTGGCTCAGTGATGGAAAGAGGAATTGTAGTAAAGTCATTGGGACATGAATATACAAGCGAGGTAACAAAAGAGCCGACTGTAGACGCGGAGGGAGAGAGAAGATACACCTGTTCGAGATGCGGAAATACTTATACCGAAGCAATTCCAAACATATCCTGTGACCATGCGTCAGGAGACGAAATCCTGTATACAGGAGAGGGCGAAAAAGAGCCGACGTGTACGGAGGATGGATTGGGACATAAAGAATGCACCAAATGTGGCTCAGTGATGGAAAGAGGAATTGTAGTAAAGTCATTGGGACATGAATACACAAGCGAGGTAACAAAAGAGCCGACTGTAGATGCGGAGGGCGAGAGGACGTACATCTGTTCAAGATGTGGCAATACGTATACTGAACCAATTCCAAAAGAGATACCCGGAGGTCTTTGGGTCAGCGGACTGCCATCGTCCGTAACCTATACCGGAAACGCAGTCGTGCCGGAAGGCATTCGCGTATACCACGGCAGTACGCTTCTGCGCGAGAAAGCGGAGTACGCCATTTCCTATAAAAATAACACGGAGGCAGGCACAGCGCAGGTCATCGTATCAGGAAAAGGCAGCTACAAGGGGAAAGCCACGGCGGAATTTACAATTGAAGCGGTTGACTTCAGTACAGATAAAAATATATCAGCATTTGTTTCAACCGCCACAGAAACAGGCAAAAACCTCAAACCCGCAGTGACCGTCACATGGAACGGCAAAAAACTAAAGGAAAAGAAGGACTACACGCTTTCCTATGATACAAATATCAAATCCCCTTCCGCGGAAGGTTATGACGTAACGATTAACGGTACGGGAAACTACAAAGGTGTCATCGTGCGGAAATTCCGCGTTGCGCCCAAGGGAACGCCGCTGTTAAACAGCGCAAAGGTGGCAGGACTTGCAAAAAGCTACCCCTATCAGGAAGGAAAAGAAATTCTGGCTGGGTTGGAGGAGGACCTCGGAAAACTTGCCGTAAATATCGGAAAAACACCCCTGATAAAAGACACCGACTATACTGTCCGCATAGAAAATGCCGACGCTGTGGGAACAGGAACAGTCGTGCTAGAAGCAACGCAGACAGGCGCTTATGCCGGGGAAAAACGGATTTTATTTACCATTACAGGAACGGATTTGAAGAAAGGCTCAGTCACCGGACTGGAAAAATCATATCCCTACACGGGAGAGCCGGTTGAACCGCAAATCCGCGTATATTCCGGCAAAAAGGGAACAGGCACACAGATACCGTCTGACGCATACACCGTCCGATATAGCAATTACATAAACCCCGGCAAAGCAGCCGTGACCGTCACGGGCATTCCGGAAAAAGGATATACAGGCAGCATAACCGCGTCTTATGCAATCGGAAAATATGACATCAGTGTCGGAAAAACGGACGGCAGCATAACCGTCAAAATGCCCGAAGACATAAAATACGCAAAAGGCGGCGCAAAGCCGCAGCCCGTAATTACCTATACCAATAACGGCACTGTCCACACGCTTCGGGAAGGTGTTGACTATACATTAAAATACAGCAATAACACATCTGTTAATGGAAAGAATAAGCCGACCTTAAAAATCACGGGCACTGGAAATTACTGCGGAACTGTCACCGAGCAATACAGCATTGCCAGGCAGGATTTAGGAAGCCTGACAATCACTGCGGCAGACAAGGCATACAACAGCAAGAAGAAGGGGAGCTACTATTATTCCGCGCCCAGCGTCTATGACCTTGACGGAAAACAGCTAAAGCAGAAGACAGATTACACTGTCCAATATTTTGATGCGTCCACAGGTCAGGAAATCGGAAAGAACGACGCCATTGCAAACGGAACGCAAATCCGCGTGACCGTGACAGCGGCAGAAAACAGCAGTTACACCGGTACTTTAAGCACAACCTATTATGTACGGGAGGCAAAAGAAGTCAGGGACATTGCAAAAGTTAAGTCTGACAAGATTGCGCCTTGTCAGTATACGGGAAGTGAAATCAAACCCGAAGTCAGCCTTTACACGCAGACAGGAAAAACAAAGAATTATTTGACAACAGAGGATTACGAAGTCATAGGCTATTACAACAATGTCAAAAAAGGAAAAGCGACCATTCTTATCAGAGGTATTAACGGTTACAGCGGCGTAAAGAGCATAATTTTTCAGATAACTGCAGTGGACAATGGAACGATTTGGAATGGGGGTAGTAATGTTACATAAGTTCTTGTCAGAATATGCAAATGACTTGCAATCGTAATGTGTACGCTATATAATTATAGGAAAGGATGGTGATCAGATGAATACAGCAGCAAAGCAATTAGATTATTATACAATTGAAGATATCTATAATTTACCAGACGGGCAAAGGGCGGAACTGATTGACGGTGAATTATATATGATGGCAGCGCCTGATAGAATCCATCAAAAGTTTGTACATTTTTTTGACTGGACAATTGGAAATTACATTCATGGCAAAGACGGAGATTGTGAAGTATATCCTTCACCGTTTGCAGTATTTTTGAATGCTGATGATAAAATTTATCTAGAGCCTGACATTTCCGTAATCTGTGATAAAAACAAGCTTACCGATGAAGGCTGCAGCGGTGCGCCGGATTGGATTATAGAAGTTGTATCACCTTCCAGCCGTTCGATGGATTACAATAAGAAATTATTTAAATACCGGACGGCGGGGGTCAGGGAGTATTGGATTGTTGATCCGATGAAACAACTGATAATGGTTTATAATTTTGAGCAGGATATATTTAAACAGCATTCTTTTTCAGATAAAGTAAAAGTTGAAATATATCAAGATTTTGAAATTGATTTTTCGGGGATAAGCATAGAATAGAGTAACACGCTCTAGGGCGGAACGGTTACAGAGTAAATGGTCGAAATGGCGGCAATAGTAAATACAATTACAGAAGCATGTGCATTGATGAAGAGCAGAGGTTGTGGAGCCTCTGCTTTTTGTATGGTTCGTTATGACGTTCTTGCCAGAAAATTGACGTTCCTGCCAAATGCATTGTTTTTTGACGAAAATGCAATACAATAAATAAAAAATTTGCACTTTTAGAAGAGAAATAGAGAAAAAATGTGCAGATTTAGGGAAAAACGATGTAACATTTAGGAGGAATTTACTAATATGGACAATTTTTTCAAAAGAAGGAAAAAAGGAAAGCTCAAGCGCGGCTGTAGTCTGCTTCTGTCAGCGGTTATGGTATTCAACATGCTGTCATTTGACGGGATTACCGTGTCTGCGGCAGAGGGGCAGGAGACGGAAATTGAGAGCATGGAAGTCTCAGCGGAAGGCAGCAGTACGGAACTGCCGGAAACAGATGCAAAGGAGCAGGCAGAAGAAAGCCTTCGTGCAGAAGCGCCGGAAACGGAAACCGATGATACAGAAGAAATATTAAAATCCATAATAACAGAAAGTGAATCAAATATGGATTTTCAGGCAGACTTAACAGCGGAACAAGGCAATACCCCGGTGCTGTTTACTTTTTGCGGAGTAGAAGTCAAGGGCAATGCGTCAGGCGATGGCTGGACTTATGAAGATAAGGAAGACGAGGGCACATTGACGCTGGATAACTTTGACCTGACTGACAGCAATGTCGATTTTATGCGCACTAATTTTGAAAAAGATTTTACGATTTATTTAAAGGGAGACAATATAATCAGAACAAATGGTCGTTTTTGGTTCGGTCTTCCCTATCCCGATTATGTAACAATTACAGGGGAAACAGGAGCAACGCTTTCTTTTAAAAGTTTGGAGAGGGGAGGTTTTTTTCTGCCTCAGAATGTGACGATAAAGGATGGCGTGAACGTAACATTTGATACGGGTCAGCACGTTATGATTAATAAGGACCTGATTATTGATAATGCACAGTTGAATGTTCAATGTAATGGCGTATATTCCTATCTTTATATTAATGATGGCTCTCTTGAAGTAAAGAACCGCAGTACGTTGAATGTATCCAATTCAACGCCTGACGCTACTTGCTGTATTTATATACATAGAAATATGACAGTGACAGACAGCATAGTAAATACCACAAATCCAAATCCCGACGGTTTGTGTATCTATCTGAAATATACGACCAGCAATCCTGATCCGACAGCAACGCACAATGCATTTATTACAAATTCTGAAATAACAATGAATGGCGGATTTTTGGGAATGCACTGTGACAAAGCGCAGATAAAAAACGCTGCCATTAAGACAGCGTCGGAGTATCGATATATTATCCGCGCACAAAAAGAAAAGGCTGATGTAGACGAAAACAGCCACTTGGATGGAATGATTGCCTCATACAACAGCAAAGACGATGATATTCCCACAGAGTATGATGTCTATGGAGAAGCAATTCTTCCCGAAGCTCTGACAGTAGCCACAGGTGAAACGCTGTCAATTCCCGGCGGTGCAAAACTCACCATTCCCGAAAACGTCACACTGAAAAACGAAGGAACAATACAAATTGCTTCCCCGTCTGCTTTGGATGGAACAGGAGCATTAACCGGAGACGGCAAATTTATCATAGAGATGTCATCAGATGTGATTCCTGTGCCAAAAGACCTGACATGGCAGGAAAATATAACCGACAAAATCAAGGAAGCTGTCAAAATACCCGAAACCATGCCTGTTTTGGGGAAAGAATTTACAATAGCGTATGACGAGAACGAATGGACGCTTGATGTTTCACCAACAACCTCCAAACTGCAATATACGGTCACTTATACGCACACGGACGGAAGGCAATTTTCCCGGACGATTGACGTGTCAAAAGCGCCGATGACATTAGAAGGTAAGGTGGAAACTTTCAAGGAGAACGGCAAGACGCCTGCGGATACATTTGCCCTTGGCGATAAAATTATTGTCAAAGTATCACCGGCATACGGGCAGGCAGACACCGCCGCATCCAAGGCAGCGCTGGCAGAGCCTTCCGCCGGAGAAATGGCAGTCTTTTACAAGGATACACAGCTTTCCGAACCGGCAGTCGCGCAAGACGGGATTTATATCATGAAGGCAGACACGGCATTGCTGCCAAACGAAGTGTTGAATAAAAAAGCCGCATTCACCGTCAAACTAATCGAGACCGACACAAACTGCGGCGCGCAGGAAGATATAGACGTGACGGTAACCGCCGATGTAAAACTGACAATGAAGGATGGAACGACGCGCTATGTGGGAAATCTGGAGGATGCATTTAAGCCGGAAAATTCTGGTGCGACCGTGACGCTTATAAGGAATGTGGGTACAGGACTAGGACTTTATCCATCTGGCAGCAACGATACAGGCTCTCAATTTACGTTGGATTTGAATGGCTTTTCTCTGTATCAGGCAAATGGAGTAGCATGTTTGGTAAACAGGAACATTGAGCTTACAATTATCGGAAACGGCACAATTTCCGGTACAATGGGTATTATGATTGATAAGGGAACCGTAAATATAAAAGGCGGCTCCATTACGATTATCGGGACTGTTGATAAAGGTATCAGTGTTAACTATCGTTCTTCCGCGTTGACTGTTTCGGGAGATGTGCGGGTAAAAGGCGGTACTGACGACGAAATTGGGGTAGGATTGTATATTATTGGGCCGGAAAAAGTTTCCCTGTCCGGCGGTACATTTTCCGGGACGGCAGGTGCGATAAAATACGGAGCAGCCACTCAAGGGGATTCCTTCCTTGACTTTTTGGAGCAAAGCGGTGACAAGAGATATGCCTATTTTCATGGGAATACGCCTGTCACCGAAGGCTTGACTGCAGACAAATCCGACAATCTTGTTTTGACCGGAACAGTCAGCGTAAAGCCCTGTACCGATCATATATGGCAGAGAGAACACATTGCGGACACAGGGACCCACAAGCAGACCTGCCTTGCGTGCGGATTGATCGAAGACGCGGCAGAATGCAGCTATACTTACACCGGAACAGAGGTATCACAGACCGGAATCTGTGACTGCGGTTCAAGCGTCAAAATCAGCCTTTCCAACGCGTCAGACCTTGTCTACAACGGCAGTGCGCAGACACCCGACGTTACGGTGGCATTGGACGGCAAAACACTGACAGAAAATACGGACTATACCATAACCTACGCTGACAACAAAAACGCCGGCAAAGCAAGCGTGAAAATAAAAGGCACGGCGGATTATCAAAGCATTGATAAAGAAATGACGTTTGCAATTGCCCCAAAAACGCTGACTGTCACAGAAGTCAAAACGCAGGACAGGGCATATGACGGAACAAGGGCTGTGGCGGTCACTGACGTGGTTTTGGAGGGGATTTTTGCCGGTGACGACGTGGCAGTATCCGTTACGGATTTGAAGGGTGTCATTGACAGCGCTGATGCGGGCAGTTACACGCAAGTTACCTTACCTGAAAAATTAACACTGACCGGAAAGCAAAAGGAAAATTATCGTCTGACGCACCCTGATAAGGCAGTCCGAACGGAGGTGACGATTCGTAAGGCAGCAGGCGTTTTGACCGTATCTGACACAAGTGTCATAAAAATATTCGGTGAGGAGGCGTTTTCCCTAGGCTGCACCGCCAATGGGGACGGAAAAATCACATATACGGTAGACGGCAGTAAAAATGCGTCGGGGGTTTCCGTGGATAATGACGCGATTATTACCGTTTCCGCCGAAGGCGTCGTATCCGTAAAAGGCGCGGGAACTGCCACGGTTATCGTTTCCTTGGCAGAAGGAAAAAATAACACGAAAGCAGAAAAAGACGCAGTCATCACAGTAACCATACAAAAAGCGCAAAAACCGCAGAATACGCCGCCTGATGACATGAAAGCGTCAGGAAGCTGCGCAAAGGTGGGAGACGTGCCGCTCCCCGAAGGCTGGGAATGGCAGGCAGAGGACAAAGACAAGCCGCTGGAAATCAATCAACCAATAACAGCGACGGCAGTCTATGTCGGCGCAGACGGCGGAAACTATGAAACATTGCAGCAGACCGTCACCATTACAAAAATCAACTGCAGTCATGACATTACGGAAGTCAGAGACAGGGTAGAAGCAGCCTGCGAACAGAACGGGTACAGCGGAGACACCTATTGTACGGTCTGCGGCGAAATGATTGCGGCAGGAAGCGTCATTCCGGCATTAGGACATGAATACACAAGCGAGGTAACAAAAAAGCCGACCGTTGACGCGGAGGGCGAGAGGACGTACACCTGTTCAAGATGTGGCAACACTTATATCGAACCAATTCCAAAGGAGATACCCGAAGGTCTTTGGGTCAGCGGACTGCCTTCGTCCGTAACCTATACTGGAAGCGCAGTCATGCCGGAAGGCATTCGCGTATACCACGGCAGCACGCTTCTGCGCGAGAAAGCGGAGTACACCATTTCCTATAAAAATAACACGAATGTAGGTACTGCGCAGGTCATCGTATCAGGAAAAGGCAGCTACAAGGGGAAAGCCACGGCAGAATTTACAATTGAAGCGGTTGACTTCAGTACAGACTCCAATATCTCGGCATTTGTTGCAACCGCCGCAGAAACAGGCAAAAACCTCAAACCCGCAGTAATCGTCACATGGAACGGCAAAAAACTAAAGGAAAAGAAGGATTACACGCTTTCCTATGACGCAAATATCAAATCCCCTTCCGCAGAAGGCTATAACGTAACGATTAACGGTACGGGAAACTACAAAGGTGTCATCGTGCGCAAATTCCGTGTTGCGCCCAAGGGAACGCCGCTGTTAAACGGCGCAAAGGTGACAGGACTTGCAAAAAGCTACCCCTATCAGGAAGGAAAAGAAGTTCCGGCTGGGCTGGAGGAGGACGTCGAAAAACTTGTTGTAAAAATCGGAAAAACAACCCTGACAAAGGACACCGACTATACTGTCCGCATAGAGAATGCCGACGCCGTGGGAACAGGGACAGTCATACTGGAACCGACACAGACAGGCGCTTATGCCGGGGAAAAACGGATTTCATTTACCATTACGGGAACGGATTTGAAAAAAGGCTCCGTCACCGGACTGGAAAAATCATATTCCTACACGGGAGAGCCAGTCGAACCGCAAATCCGCGTATATTCCGGCAAAAAGGGAACAGGCACACAGATACCGTCTGACGCATACACCGTCCGATATAGCAATTACATAAACCCCGGCAAAGCAGCCGTGACCGTCACGGGCATTCCGGAAAAAGGATATACAGGCAGCATAACCGCGTCTTATGCAATCGGAAAATATGACATCAGTGTCGGAAAAACGGACGGCAGCATAACCGTCAAAATGCCCGAAGACATAAAATACGCAAAAGGCGGCGCAAAGCCGCAGCCCGTAATTACCTATACCAATAACGGCACTGTCCACACGCTTCGGGAAGGTGTTGACTATACATTAAAATACAGCAATAACACATCTGTTAATGGAAAGAATAAGCCGACCTTAAAAATCACGGGCACTGGAAATTACTGCGGAACTGTCACCGAGCAATACAGCATTGCCAGGCAGGATTTAGGAAGCCTGACAATCACTGCGGCAGACAAGGCATACAACAGCAAGAAGAAGGGGAGCTACTATTATTCCGCGCCCAGCGTCTATGACCTTGACGGAAAACAGCTAAAGCAGAAGACAGATTACACTGTCCAATATTTTGATGCGTCCACAGGTCAGGAAATCGGAAAGAACGACGCCATTGCAAACGGAACGCAAATCCGCGTGACCGTGACAGCGGCAGAAAACAGCAGTTACACCGGTACTTTAAGCACAACCTATTATGTACGGGAGGCAAAAGAAGTCAGGGACATTGCAAAAGTTAAGTCTGACAAGATTGCGCCTTGGCAGTATACGGGAAGTGAAATCAGACCCGAAGTCAGCCTTTACACACAGACAGGAAAAACAAAAAATTATTTATCAGCAGAGGATTACGAAATCATAGGCTATTACGACAATGTCAAAAAAGGAAAAGCGACCATTCTCATCAGAGGCATTAACGGTTACAGTGGCGTAAAGAGCATAACCTTTCAGATAACCGCAGCAGACAATATAACGATTTGGAGCGGGATATTTTCAGTGTAATATTAAGGAGCAACTCCAAAAGGGTTGCTCCTTTTGCGTAATTGTAGTAAAATATGGAATATGTTTCAAAAAACAACAATCAGAAAAGGAGAAAGGAGTACAAGCAAAAATGGATTTAAAAGGACGCAGCTTTCTGACATTAAAAGATTTCACGCCGCAGGAGATTACATATCTCATCGATTTGGCGGCAGAATATAAGGACAAAAAGAAAAAGGGAATTTTGCACGACACCCTGCGCGGAAAAAACATCGCGCTCATTTTCGAGAAAACAAGTACCCGCACCCGCTGCTCGTTTGAAGTGGCGGCGCATGATTTGGGCATGGGGACAACTTACCTTGACCCATCCGGCTCGCAGATAGGAAAAAAAGAGTCGATTGCGGACACGGCAAGAGTGCTTGGCAGAATGTTTGAGGGAATTGAATACCGCGGCTTTGAGCAGACAATCGTGGAGGAGCTTGCAAAACATGCGGGCGTGCCGGTATGGAACGGGCTGACAAACGAGTATCACCCCACGCAAATGCTCGCCGATATGCTGACAATCCGGGAGCATTTCGGGCTTTTGGAAGATATCAAGCTGACCTACATGGGCGACGCGCGCTACAACATGGGCAATTCGCTGATGATAGCCTGTGCGAAGCTTGGAATGCATTTTACGGCGTGTACCTCAAAGGACTATTTCCCCAACGCGGCGCTTGTCGCAGAGTGCGAGGAATACGCAAAGCAGTCTGGGGCGACAATCACCCTTACGGAGGACGTGGACACGGGCACAAAAAATGCAGATGTGATTTACACGGATGTTTGGGTGTCGATGGGCGAGCCGGAAGAAGTGTGGGCGGAGCGGATTGAAAAGCTTTTGCCTTATAAGGTCACAAAAGCTGTTATGGACAACGCGGGCGAACAATCCATTTTCCTGCACTGTCTGCCGGCCTTCCATGATTTAAAGACGAAGATTGGAAAAGAACAGGGCGAAAAATATCATTTTACGGAGCTTGAAGTGACGGACGAAGTATTCGAGTCAAAGCAGTCGCTCGTGTTTGACGAGGCGGAAAACCGTATGCACACCATCAAGGCTGTCATTGCAGCAACATTAGGCGCATAAAATTATGAAAAAAGAGGAAATATTAAGAAAGCTAAGAGACGCGGGCGATTACGTCAGCGGACAGGAGCTTTGCGAATTTTATGGTGTGTCACGCACGGCAGTTTGGAAGGCAATCAAGCAGTTGGAAAAGGACGGCTATGTGATAGAGGCGCAAAATAACAAAGGGTATCGGTTGGTTGAAGGGCAAACGTCTGCAGTTTTTTCAAAAACAGCAATCGAAAGCTACATGGACACAAAGCAAATCGGAAAAAAGCTTGTGTTTCACAAGGAGACAGGCTCCACCAACATTGACGCGAAGCAGCTTGCAGAACAAGATGAACCGTCCGGCACGCTTGTGGTGGCGGACATGCAGACTGCAGGACGCGGGCGCAGGGGACACGGCTGGGTAGCGCCTGCGGGAAAAAATATCTACATGACACTGCTGCTGCGCCCCGACTGTGCGCCGGATAAAGCGTCAGCGCTGACACTCGTCATGGCAATCGCCGTGTACGAAGCAGTCTGCGAGCTGATTTCCAAAGAGCAGTGCGGGATAAAGTGGCCAAACGACGTTGTCGTGAATAACAAAAAAATCTGCGGGATTTTGACAGAGATGAGCGCAGAGCCGGACTGCATTCATTACGTGGTAACGGGCGCAGGAATTAACGTCAACCAGCAGGACTTTCCACCGGAAATCAGGGAAACCGCGACCTCGCTTTTCCTTGAAACGGGAAAGACCGCCGACCGCTCCAAGCTCACGGCGCACGTAATGCATTTCTTTGAACAGAACTATGCGCTGTTTGAACAGACTTGGGACTTGGGGCTTTTACAGGACAAGTATAATAAAATGCTAATCAATATGGACAGGCAGGTGCGCGTGCTTGACCCGAAGGGCGCGTATGACGGCATTGCGCGCGGAATTAACGAAAAGGGCGAGCTAATCGTGGAGCGCAGCGACACGGGCGAGACGGTCTTGGTATACGCCGGGGAGGTATCGGTGCGTGGCGTTTACGGGTATGCGATGTGAAAAAGCAATAAAATGGCTCGCGGGAATAAAACGAATAGGAGAAACATGTCCAAATATGCATTCAATACGGCAATAAAATACGGGAAAAAGTTATGTGCCTTTAACAATCTGTCCGAGGCTGAGGATTATTTTATTTCGCGCAAGGATTTTTTGCTAAATAAGCTAAAGGCTGTCAGCACGCAGACCTCCGCATTTGTTCCTGACAATACTGTTGAAAGCCTGAAAAAAATAGAAAAATGGTATTTTGATTTGTATGAAGCAAAGGCATTCGACAGGTTCGGATTATCACGGGAAGAATTTGAACAAATAATGTCTTTTTACTGGGGAGAAGTCGTTGTCAAAAATAATGAGGACGCGAAATGGGTAGTTGAAGAATATCCATTTGTAAAAGGAAAGTACGAACTTTTGGTGAATAAAGGACTTTTCGGTATGGCAATCGGCAATCCATTTCGTGACCTGTATAAAAGGCAGAACAACAAGCGAAGGAATTTGCTGTTTCGGGAATATAATAAGTATTTTGGAAGATAGATTTTGATATAAAAGGCATTTTATAAGGAAAAAAGCTATGGATAAAAAACTTGAAAGAGCAATGGAACTCATTGAGTTAGGAGCATGGTTATAAAGATGAGCAAAATACATCAAAAATTTATATCGGCTATTATAGCAATGTGCTGTATCTGCCTGCTTACAGGGTGTGAGACGGAAAGGACATTTTCAACAACGGTAACAACGATAAATCCCGAAGAAGTGTCGGATGAGCAATTGATTGAGATTGTGTCTCCCGAAGAAGTTGTTCTTTGTCAGCTTATCGGGAAAAATGCAGTCATTGATTTTATTCAAAATGAAAAACCGGAAGAATGGGAGGAAGTAAGTGAAATCCCGAAACAAGCCAAATTGCAATATTTGATAATCTCCTATGAAAAAGTAACGGATGAATTTTGGCAAAAAAAAGGAGCGCCGGAAATCAGTGTGGGAGAAGAAAAGCTTTATGAGTATAACGGAGATTTTTATATTGAGTCTGTTTTCGGGGATTACGTGACAAACTACTGTATCCCGGCGTCGTCAGGAGAATATATGGTAAAGCTGGCACAGAACGGTTCTGATATTTTAGATAAAAATGAAATTTTTGCGAATTGGGACGTAAACAACTTTGAGGCGGAAACGGAAGAGGAAGCCGTTTTGAATGGTTCAGATGAAATTCTCGAAGCAGAAACTGAATGGTACAATCAATTATTTAGTGCTGATGACCTTGCCAAGGTTTCAAAAGAACAAAAGTTAGAAATTTCTTGTCAGGATTTGGGGATTATCTGCACAATGACGGATTTAGAAGAAATAGCAGATTTTTATAACCAGATAAAGCGCAGCACATGGTTGGAAATTGAAGATTTACCCGAAGAAAAAAGTAATATATGTGAAATAACGACTTACCAGCTGGAAAGGCACACAACAAGGAAAAATTTGGTTGAAAATGAAAAGCTGATATTATTTGAAGCTCAAAATCAGTATTATATACTGGATGTAATTCCAAGTCATTCATCAGATATAGAAGATATGGAGATTTGCTATTCCATTCAGGATAATATTGCCAACTATATTAAGAAATTGGCAAACTTGAATTAGTATATTGTCATATTCTGGTTTATGTAACTGTCAAGCGCCTGCAAAATCAGGAATGACATAAAAAATATGCATGACATTTCAAGCTTTAGGCAGTACGAACGCTTTTCAGAAAAAGGAGTTTTATTTGAATGGAAAAAAACGGAGAACGGATTGTGCTATGCGGGGCAAACGCCTATGAGCAGAAATATTATTATAATGAAACATTTAACGCAATTCCTGCATCAATCAAGGAGGAGCTGCACATCATCTGCGTGCTGTTCACGGAAGAAGTCGGCGGCGTGTTCACCGTCGTGTTTGAGGAGGATGGTAGCGTAAGCCTTGAGACGGACGCCTACGAGGAGGACATTCTATATGATGAAATCAGCAGCGGGCTTTTGGTGCGGGAAATCAGGATGCAGCGTCGGGAGCTTTTGGAGTCGCTCAGCCTTTATTATAGAGTGTTTATACTCCATGAGCCGATTGATGCATTAATAAAAGAAGATTAAGAAAAGAAGAAGGGTTGGGAAAATGGTTTTAGTAGTAGATGTAGGGAATACCAATATTACATTTGGCGTTTATGACGGTAAAAAGCTTGTGACGACCTTCCGGCTGATGGCAAAAACACCGCGCACATCGGACGAATATGGCGTGCTTATCACGGAGCTGCTGTCAAAAAACGATATTGAACGGGAACACATAGCGGGAACAATCATTGCGAGTGTTGTGCCCAACGTAATGCATTCCCTGATTGGCGGAATTAAACGATATATTAACGAGAAGCTTTTGCTGGTCGGTGCGGGCGTAAAAACCGGAATTAAAATTGTAACTGAAAATCCAAAAGAAATCGGTCCGGACAGAATTGTTGACGCAGTGGCTGCATATGAATTATATGGAGGGCCTGTACTCGTGCTTGACTTCGGCACGGCGACAACATATGACCTCGTGGACGAAAACGGCTGCTTCTGCGCAGGCATTACCGCTCCCGGCATTCGAATTTCGGCAAAGGCGCTTTGGGAGGACACTGCAAAGCTTCCTGAAATTGAGATTAAAAAACCTGCCTCTATTTTGGCGCAGGAGACTATCTCCAGTATGCAGGCAGGACTCGTCTACGGGCAAATCGGACAGACCGAGTATATCATTCAGCGCGTAAAAAGCGAAACCGGCTACGACAACCTGAAAGTCGTTGCAACCGGAGGACTTGGCAGGATTATCGCGGAAGAGACGGATTTGATACAGGAATACGACAGCTTTCTCACGCTGGAGGGACTTAGGATTATTTATGAAAAAAACAACAGGTAGTCTCGGCAGACAGCTTCAAATCGGCAATGTCGTCTTGGAAAATAACGTCATTCTTGCCCCGATGGCAGGCGTGACAGACCTGCCGTTTCGCCTGATTTGCAAGGAACAGGGAGCAGGGCTTTTGTGCATGGAAATGGTCAGCGCCAAGGCAGTGCATTACAACAACAAAAATACGGATTTACTTATGGAAATTCACCCTGACGAACTGCCCGTCTCCTTACAGCTTTTCGGTTCCGAGCCGGAGATTATGGCGGAAACGGCTGCACGCATAGAAGAACGTCTGTTTGCAATCCTAGATATCAACATGGGCTGTCCCGTGCCAAAGGTGGTCAACAACCGTGAGGGAAGCGCGTTGATGAAAAATCCGAGGCTTGCGGGCGAGATTATTAATGCGGTTGTTCGGGCGGTATCAAAGCCGGTGACTGTCAAAATCAGAAAGGGCTTTGACGACAATAATGTCAACGCCGTGGAAATCGCAAAAATCGCGGAGGCAAACGGCGCGGCTGCGGTGACTGTCCACGGGCGCACGAGGGAGCAGTACTATGCGGGTGCTGCAGACTGGGATATTATCCGGCAGGTGAAGGAGGCAGTGCAAATACCCGTTATCGGAAACGGAGACGTAACGGATGCTCTGTCAGCGGCAAAAATGCTGGAAGAGACCGGCTGTGATGGTATCATGGTAGGCAGGGCGAGCCGCGGCAATCCGTGGATTTTCAGGGAAATCAATGCATATTTTGATACAGGCTCACTTATACCAAGACCGTCAAAGGAAGAAGTACGCGATACGATTTTGAGACATGCTGCACTTCAGCTTGAATACAAGGGAGAATACACGGCAATCCGCGAAATGCGAAAGCATGTGGCATGGTATACGACAGGCTATCCGCATTCCGCAAGACTGCGGCAGAAGGTAAATGATATGGAAACAGTCGCGCAGCTTGAGGAGGGAATACGCAGCATTTTCTCCTAATGGGGAGGCTGCCGCGTTTTTTCCAGGTTTATCTGTTACGGAAAGTGTATTATGGGCAGTGTAAAATCTTGACACGGCACCCAAAAAAGGCTATAATATGCTAGTTTATGGACGAAACGAAAGATTTTACCAGTAAAATAATCAATATATTTATGAAAAAGGCTGCGTAAGAAGGAGGATTTTTTATGGAAGCAAAAAAGAACTTATTAACACGCGAGGGACTGAAAAAATATGAAGATGAGCTGCACGATTTAAAAGTCGTAAAACGAAAGGAAGTCGCTCAGAAAATTAAAGAGGCAAGGGAACAGGGCGACCTTTCCGAGAACGCGGAATACGACGCGGCAAAGGACGAGCAGCGTGATATAGAGGCAAGAATTGAGGAGCTTGAGAAAATTCTCAAAAACGTTGAGGTTGTCGATATGGACGACGATGAGAATAATCTTGACCATGTAGGCTTCGGACTTGTTGTGAAGGTAAAGGATAATGAGTTTGACGATGAGATGGAGTTTAAAATCGTGGGTGCAACAGAGGCAAACAGCTTAAAGGGCAAGATTTCCAATGAGTCGCCGCTTGGTAAGGCGCTTCTTGGCGCAAAGAGAGGCGATGTCGTCACGGTCGAGGCACCTGCAGGAGTTATTGAGTATACAATATTAGATATTTACAGGCCGGAGGCTTAACAATTTGCCCAAAGGCAGAGAGAGGAGAAGGTTCAAGTGTCACAGGAGCAGAGCAAAAATCAGGAAAAGAACAATCAGCCAAACCGCGAGCAGGATGTTAACCAGCTTTTAAAGGTTCGCCGCGAGAAGCTTGCAGCCTTGCAGGAAGCAGGCAAGGATCCGTTTCTGATAACAAAATTCGACGTTTCACACCACAGTCAGGATATAAAGGACAACTTTGACGCACTGGAAGGCAAAACCGTCACCATTGCAGGAAGAATGATGTTTAAGCGCGTGATGGGCAAAGCGTCTTTTTGCAACGTGCAGGACTTAAAGGGCAGCATTCAGTGCTACGTCGCAAGGGACAGTATTGGCGAAGAACCCTATGCGGATTTCAAAAAATACGACGTGGGAGACATTCTCGGAATCAGCGGTGAGGTGTTCCGCACAAAAACGGGTGAAATGTCAATTCACGCAGCGTCCGTTACACTTTTGTCAAAGAGCCTTCAGATTTTACCTGAAAAATTTCATGGGCTGACCGACACGGACATGCGTTACCGCCAGCGCTATGTTGACCTGATTATGAACGCCGAGGTCAAGGACACCTTCGTAAAGCGCTCCAAAGTGCTTTCAAGCATACGCCGCTACCTCGACGAACAGGGCTTTATGGAAGTAGAAACCCCCATGCTCGTGTCAAACGCAGGCGGCGCGGCAGCAAGACCGTTTGAGACGCATTTTAATGCACTTGATGAGGACTTGAAGCTTCGGATTTCTTTGGAATTATATTTAAAGAGGTTGATTGTAGGCGGCATGGAGCGCGTTTATGAAATCGGACGTGTTTTCCGCAACGAGGGACTTGATACAAGGCATAATCCCGAGTTCACGCTGATGGAGCTTTATCAGGCTTACACCGATTATCACGGCATGATGGATTTGACGGAGAACCTTTACCGCTATGTCGCAAAGGAAGTGACAGGCTCGGAAATTCTGACATACGGTGAACATCAGATGGATTTGTCAAAGCCGTTTGAGCGCATTACAATGGTGGATGCGGTCAAGAAGTATTCTGGCGTTGACTTTAATGAAATTCACACGCTCGAGGAAGCAAGGGCAGTTGCGAAGGAAAAGCATATCGAGTTTGAAGAGCGGCATAAGAAGGGCGATATTTTGAATCTGTTCTTTGAAGAGTTCGTGGAGGAGCACTTAATCCAGCCGACGTTCGTGATGGATCACCCGATTGAGATTTCTCCGCTGACGAAAAAGAAACCGGAAAATCCGGAGTATGTGGAGCGGTTTGAGTTTTTCATGAATGGCTGGGAAATGGCGAACGCGTATTCGGAGCTGAATGACCCGATTGATCAAAGAGAGCGCTTTTCAGCGCAGGAGGCGCTGTTGGCTGCCGGTGACGCGGAGGCGAATCATACGGACGAGGATTTTTTGAATGCGCTTAGTATCGGAATGCCGCCGACGGGAGGTATTGGGTTTGGAATTGACAGAATGGTTATGATGATGACGAATAGTCCGGCGATTCGGGATGTGCTTTTGTTCCCGACGATGAAAACGCTTGGCGGAAAAGACCAGTAAAATCAAGGGTTTGCGGACTTAAAGCTAGTATGGTACGACAAGAGTACGACAAAATAAACTCTCTTAAAGGGTTAAAATAAATGATTTTAAATTAAACTCGTGTCAGTTCAAGTTAATATTTTGTACGATAAGGACATTTTTCTAAAAGAAAATTTTAGGGAAGTGTCCTTTTGTTATGGTCAAAAAACAAAATAGGAAATGGAGGAAATGAACATGAGTAGTACAGCGTTAGGAGCAGAGAAAGCGATTATTTTTATCAGCGATGCACATGAAAAATTCTACTACGAGAAATTGAAAGAGGTCAGGTATCAGGACGTATACCACAAAGCGCTTGTATATTGTCTTGGTATCAGCGATGACACAAGAAGAAATATCAAAAGCATTTATAACTTTAAGACAGGCTGTGTAAAAACGGAGTGTCTGCATGAAGGATGGCAGACCAGCGGGAGCTTAAAAGTAGTCAGGATGGCGTTTAACCTTTACTGCAATGGTACGCC
>CANOMQ010000060.1 GCA_947567595.1 uncultured Lachnospiraceae bacterium
CGGGAAAGTATCGACGCTATCCGCACCGCCGTATGGGAGCTGGAAAAAGCCGGGTGCATATTCAATGCATTCCTAACAGTCTTTGCCCTCGTACTCACTTCAAACAGGTTTTCCCTAAACTGCATGATACTGTCTGCCGATCTTTTATTTCCCCAGCAATCCGTCTTCGCCAAATTAACAATTTCCACAAATGAAATGCCTCCGGTAAACCACAGGCTTACAGCCAGCCCTTTTACATCTGTAAGATGCATTTCCACCCACTCCATAATTTTTTCCGTTTCCTCGTTGGAATAAGGGTTATCAAAATAAGAAACCCTGTGTTTTAACTGTAAAAAATTACGAAACATCTCTTTATCCGGAGTAAAATTCAGGCTCCCCTCTTCCGCCATTTTATCCAGTCCGACCTGTAACATCCCCATAAAAAATACCATTTCATATTCATTAAGTCCGTATAACTCCCTGACATCCTTCTTAAACTTGCTGATTTCTTTTTCTGAAAGTTTGAAGGAATTAGTATTTCCTATCTTGGAATTCTTAAAACATTTTTGGAACACGGACTGGTACATATTTTTCATTTTAATATTCTCGGTGGTTAATTTTTTTGACATTTCCACATCAATAACTTCTGCCAAACATCTGCCCCCTCGCTTCAATGTCATTAAGTTAAGTGTATACTCCATTAAGATATGCATTTTTGAAAAATTGTCCAAAGCTGAAAGGGTGTTTTTTGTGACTCCAAAAAGTATATTGATAATATAATGAAATTTTAGTATATACTGAAAAATATACTCTTTTATAATGTAATGTGGCAATCCCTTATGGGATTGCCAGTGTTGATTATCTGTTAAAAATCAAATCCATATGTCCAACCTTGTGAATTTGTATCACCCTCTTTATAATAATCACCTGTTGCTGGATTTATTGAATGAGTATAACCATATTCATCTGTATATTGACCATTTGCATTAGGAGGATTTGTTGCTACTGATGGTTGGGTTGGGGCTGGTGTGCCTGTACTAGTTGATGTATTGCCAGTATCATTATTTAGTGTTGGTGCTGGAGAAGGCGTTTGTGTTGGTGTATCTGTATTGGTATTCGTCCGGACACAGTAATGGTCAAAATCTCACCGGACAGGGGAAATGTTTTCACCTGCTCATCGCACGACCCGTGCGCCAGTTTAGTGGCATATTTCATCTACACGGGTCTGTGCATAACACAAAAAGGGGATTTCTCCCCTTTCTATCCAAATTTCTCCTTCAGTTTCAGATATATTTCATGCAACTCCTTGTCCTGTTCCGACATACTTTCGGATTCTTTATCTATATTTATATCCTCTGACTTCGTATACGGCTCAGAAAGAGCTTTTTCCGGCTTCAGATTAAGAACTGACTTACTTGCGGTTTCTATCTGCTCCTGTGCCTTTAAATTACTGTGAGTATAAATATTCTCCGTCCGTATCGCTGTATGCCCTGCCTGTAAAGCATTTACAACCACATTGGCATTTCTGCTTGTATTCGCAATGGTAATAGCTGTATGCCGCAAAGCATGAGTATTCAGTCCTTCATTAATAACTTTCCCCGATGGCTGCTTTCTCTGCCTTACATCCCTGTCTACTCCGATTTTGTCGCACAATGCTTTCAGCTGCATCTCGTAAGCATCCATGCTTCTTGCCTTCCCATGTTTTAAAAAACTGGGATATAGCAAATTGTCAGGATTATGCCTGCTTTTTAACTTTGTCTGCTCCAACATATACAAGACCAGTTCCCTTGCAAAGGGACTCATATAAATTACCCGCTCCTTTCCTCCCTTTGGAACTTTTTCATATTTCTCCAGTCCTTTTGTTTTGTCATTATCAATAAACCGCTCCGCAATTGTGCTTCTCACAGTTATTGTATTATTGTCAAAATCTATATCTTCAATATGCAGATTCAATGCTTCGCTGCCCCGCATCATTGTCTCCAATTGCAGTAAAATCACACAGCTGTATTCAGACAGATTGTTCTTATAACTATTATAGAATTTAACAATATCTTCATCTGAAAATATCTGTTTCCTGTTTTTATCCGCATTTTCCTTATCCCTAAAATATTCATCCCTTTTTCGTGTTTTGTTTCTGCAAACCGGGCATAATCCTCAGGAATCAGACTTTTTCCGTATAACCATGTTGAAAGCTGCTTACATAACTGTATTGGTACACTTGCTGTCTTCCTGCTCTTATCATGGGTAACGGTATCAAAGTACAACTCAAACTCAACTGTGTTAAGCATATGAAGCTGCAGCTTAGAAATCTTGTAGTTATAAAAATTTGCATTCAATGTATAAATATAACTCTTATAGGTACTGCCCGTTATCCTCCTGTTCTTAACTACCTTATCCACATATTCTTCCATATAGGAACCAAGTGTTCTTGTCTTGTCAATTTTTGTGTTTCTTCCCCTCTCAAATTCTTTTTCCCAAGCTTTTAGTGCCAATCTGCAGGATTTGATTGCCCCCTGCTCCGTTGCAGCCTTTCTTTTGATTCGTTTAGGTCTGCCATTCTCATTTATATATTTGCTCTGCATCAGGCATTCCCACGAACCATCCGGCAGTTGCCTGACACTTCCTTCCCCGTCTTTTCTCTTTGCCATATACCGATACTCCTTTCGATATTGTTATCCCTAAGTGATATCCAAGTGATAACCACAGGTGATATCACTTATATTATAAAACATTATCAAGCACATATATATTGTCAAAATAAAACAAAAAAGTGCCAAATATAAGGCTTTCATACCCTATATCTGGCACTTTTTATTGTGCACGTTGCTATTTACTTATAATTTACAATCTTTCCAAAATCAACCTTAAGGCTTGCTCCGCCTACCAGTCCGCCGTCAATGTCGGGCTGTGCGAACAACTCTGCCGCATTGCCCGCGTTTACGGAACCGCCGTACTGAATGCGCACTGCCTCTGCAGTTGCCCCGTCATACATCTCTGCGATGCAGTCGCGAATGCCTTTACAAACCTCCTGCGCCTGCTCTGTAGTTGCCGTCTTACCCGTACCAATCGCCCAAATCGGCTCATATGCGATGACAAGCTTTTTCACCTGATCTGCCGTAATTCCTACAAGATCCGACTTAATCTGAAGTCTGATCCAGTCCATCGTAACGCCCATTTCTCTCTGCTCAAGCGTTTCACCGCAGCAAAGAATCGGAGTCAGTCCATGCTCAAATGCCTTTGCCACTTTTTTATTTAAGAACGCGTCGTCTTCCTTGAAATACTCGCGTCTCTCGGAATGTCCGATGATAACATATTTTGCGCCTGCATCAACCAGCATATTCGGAGCGATCTCGCCTGTGTAAGCGCCCTTCTCCTCAATGTACATATTTTCCGCACCAACCTCTACGTTTGTGCCTTTTACCGCTTCCACTACAGGTACAATATCAATTGCAGGTACGCAATAAACCACGTCCACATCATCAGACTTTACCAAATCCTTTAATTCGGCAACCAGTTTTACCGCCTCACTCGGCGTCATGTTCATTTTCCAGTTGCCGGCTACTATTTTTCTTCTTGCCATTTTATAACCATGTCCTTTCTTTTCTTATTCTTAAAATTGACCGTTTTGAAGAGGGACGGTTTTCTTTCCCTTGACCACCAATACAATTCCGGCAATCAAAAGAATCAATCCCACTACTCCAACGCAGGCTGCCACTGTTCCAATTACGAAAAAGATTCTTCCTACCGTGTCTGCTGCCAAGTCATAAATCTCCTGAATCATAATGTCAGAAGGATCATCGATATTATAATATACCTCAATGGGTTCCCCCACCGAATACTTGTCAAGAACCGTATAGATCTTCTTTTCATAATAAACATTGTCTATATCCGACCGAAAGCCTATTGTAGTCGTACCTTCATCGTAATCAATTTCCGTTATCTCTCCTGTCGTTTCCAAGGCATTGCGCTTAAAAAGATCCATTTTTTCCTGTATCTCTTCGCCTACCAATTCCTCGTCTTTTACCACATATCCCGAGAAAAAGAAGAATGCCGCAAACAAAATCCCTAATATCGTCAGAATCGATCCGAGTACAATCATGATAATTCCGCTAATTGTCTTCCCATTACTCATAACGGGTTCCCTGCTGCCTATTTATCATCTGCCGCAACAACGCCCGGAAGCTCCTTGCCCTCTAAGAACTCGAGTGACGCGCCGCCGCCTGTTGAAATGTGGCTCATCTTGTCTGCAAAGCCTAACTGGTTTACCGCCGCTGCGGAATCACCGCCGCCGATAATTGTCGTTGCCTCTGTCTCTGCCAGTGCCTTTGCAACTGCAATCGTTCCCTTTGCAAGAATCGGGTTCTCGAATACGCCCATCGGTCCGTTCCATACAACAGTCTTTGCAGACTTCACAGCATCCGCGAAAAGCTCCTGTGTCTTTGTTCCGATGTCAAGACCTTCCTTGCCTGCCGGAATTTTATCCGCGTCTACCACTTCCACAGCGATTTCCGCGTCAATCGGGTTGGGAAAGCCGTCCGCAATGGTTGTGTCAACCGGAAGAAGGAGCTTCTTGCCAAGCTTCTCAGCCTTTGCCATCATTTCCTTACAATAATCAAGCTTCTCGTCATCTACTAACGAATTGCCGATTTCATAGCCCTTTGCCTTTAAGAAGGTAAATGCCATACCGCCGCCGATAATAAGCGTGTCGCACTTCTCAAGCAGGTTGTTGATAACGTTTAACTTGTCCGCAACCTTCGCGCCGCCAAGAATTGCAACGAACGGTCTTACGGGATTTTCAACTGCATTTCCTAAAAATTCGATTTCCTTCTGCATTAAGTAGCCAACCGCGTTCTCGCCGCCCTTTGCCGTAATGCACTTTGTGACGCCCTCAACAGAAGCATGCGCTCTGTGGGAAGAACCAAATGCGTCACATACATATAAATCAGCCAAATCAGCAAGCTCTTTACTGAACTCCGCGCCGTTCTTTGTCTCGTCCGCGCCGCGGAAACGTGTGTTCTGTAACAATACAACATCGCCTTCGTTCATTGCCGCAACTGCTGCTGTTGCTGCCTCACCTGTTACGTTGTAGTCAGAAACAAAGTTTACTTCCTTGCCAAGCTTCTCTGAAAGCCGCTTTGCAACAGGTGCTAATGACTCGCCTTCGTTTGGTCCATTCTTTACCTTTCCTAAGTGTGAGCAGAGAATAACCTTGCCGCCGTCCTTGATTAACTTGTTGATTGTCGGAAGCGCCGCAACGATACGGGTTTCGTCCGTAATCTCGCCGTTCTTTAAAGGCACATTAAAGTCACATCTTACCAAAACTCTTTTTCCCTTTACATTGATGTCGTCAACTGATTTTTTGTTTAATCCCATTTTTTTATTCCTCCATATATCTTTAAAACTTAAAAAATTTCAGATTGAAAAAGGTCCGGTCCATAAGACCGGACCTTTGATAGGTCTTTTAATTGACAAAAATTATGCTAACTCTGAGAAGTATTTAATGGTTCTTACCATCTGAGATGTGTAGCTGTTCTCATTGTCATACCAAGATACAACCTGTACAAGATTGTCAGCGCCAACCATTGTCTGAGTTGCGTCAAAGATAGAACCGTATGTGCTTCCAACGATGTCAGAAGATACGATTTCGTCCTCATTGTAGCCGAATGACTCTGTTGCTGCTGCCTTCATAGCTGCGTTGATCTCTTCCTTTGTAACGGACTTCTCAACGGTTGCTACTAAGATTGTTGTAGATCCTGTCGGTGTCGGAACACGCTGTGCAGAACCGATTAACTTGCCGTTCAGCTCAGGAATAACAAGACCGATAGCCTTTGCTGCGCCTGTTGAGTTGGGAACGATGTTTACTGCGCCTGCGCGGCTTCTTCTTAAATCGCCCTTTCTCTGCGGTCCGTCAAGGATCATCTGATCGCCTGTGTAAGCGTGGATTGTGCTCATGATACCAGACTTAATGCCTGCCAAATCATTGAGTGCCTTAGCCATAGGAGCTAAGCAGTTTGTTGTGCAGGAAGCAGCAGAAATGATTGTATCTGATGCCTTTAATGTCTCGTGATTTACATTGTAAACGATTGTCGGAAGATCATTTCCAGCCGGAGCGGAAATAACAACCTTTCTTGCACCTGCGTTGATGTGTGCCTGTGCCTTTTCCTTGCTTGTATAGAAGCCTGAGCACTCTAATACAACGTCAACCTTTAACTCACCCCAAGGGCAGTTGTTTGCATCGGGCTCTTTGTAGATCTTGAGTGTCTTACCGTCAACAGTGATTGTGTCCTCGCCTGCTGAAACTGTGTCAGCCAAAGCATATTTTCCCTGTGAAGAATCATACTTTAACAAGTGTGCCAACATCTTAGGACTTGTCAAGTCATTGATTGCTACTACTTCGTACCCTTCTGCTCCAAACATCTGTCTGAATGCAAGACGACCAATACGACCGAAACCATTGATTGCTACTCTTACTGCCATGTCATTTTCCTCCTAAAAATAAAATAATAGTATTTTATCTTATCTTGTCCAATTCATCTGCTCTGATACCACATTTTTTTATAAATACAGATGATTGACAAAATTTTATCAACACATTTATATTACCTAATTATGGCAGAAAATTCAAGTGATATTTCAAAAAAAAATGAAAAAGTTATGTAAAATCTTTATGAACTTTTTTGGGCAAGGTGCTATGTACTATTTTAAGGGATTTTGTGATACACTATACATAAATTCATTTGATGAAGGAGGGCTTCTTATGGCTGTCAGGGCTGATTATCATATGCACTCCTCTTACTCGGGCGACGGCACCGCACCGATGGAGGAAATGGCAGGGCACGCATGTGCGCTTGGTCTTACGCATATCTGTTTTACCGAACACTATGACGCGGATTATATCTATCCCCAAGGGGAGGAGGGCATGTTTGAGCTCAATACGGATTCCTATTTATATGACCTGTTAAAATGCAAAAGCAAATTCGAAGGGAAGCTGCAAATCGCGTTTGGCGTGGAGCTTGGACTACAGCCGCATTTAAAGCGGCAGCTTGCCATGTATGCAAAGTCCCATGAATTTGATTTCATCATCGGCTCGTCACATCTTTGCAACCGCAAGGACCCGTACTATCCGGCATTTTTTGAGGGCAGAAGCGAGGACGAGGCGCACCGCGAATATTTTGAGGCGGTTTTGGAATGTGTGAAAACGCTTCCTTATTTTGATATTTATGGACATCTTGACTACGTCGTACGCTACGGTCCTACCAAAAATAACAGCTATACCTATCAGAAACACGCAGATGTGTTTGATAAAATCCTTACCACGCTCATTGAAAACGAAAAGGGCATTGAGCTGAACACCGGAGGCTTCCGAAGCGGTTTAAACCAGCCAAACCCCTGTGTTGATATTTTAAAACGCTACAAGGAGCTTGGCGGCGAAATCATCACCGTGGGCTCTGACGCGCATGGGCCAAAGGACATTGCGGCAGATTTTGACAAGGCATGTGACATTTTAAAGGAATGCGGTTTCCAATATTACTGTATTTTTCAAAACCGCATTCCTGAATATTTAAAGCTATAGTTACCGAATAATCGTGCCGCCGCCAAACACATAATCGTTTTGATAAAACACAACAGCCTGTCCGGGTGTAACAGCCCTGACAGGTTCTTTAAACTGACATCGCACCTGTCCGTCCCCGCATTTTTGGATTGTGCAGGGCGCGCCCGCATGGGAATACCGGATTTTTGCCAAAACCTCCGTCTGCGTCGTCAAATCCTCCACTGCCATGAAATTAAGCCTGTGGCAGAGCAGGCTGTCCGTAAACACATCGTTGTTCGTTCCAATGACCACCTCGTTCGTTTCCGGTCTGATTTGCGTCACGAAAACCGGATACCCCATCGCAAGATTGAGTCCCTTTCTCTGCCCGATTGTGTAGTGGATAATCCCCTTGTGCTGCCCTAATACCGTCCCGTCCGCCAGCACAAAATTGCCCGGAGGCGGTATGGTTCCCGCAGCCTCGCGCTCCACCACTGCCGCATAGTCATTGTCCGGTACAAAGCAGATGTCCTGACTGTCCGGCTTTGACGCCACATTTAATCCAAGCTCAGACGCGATTTCCCGTATTTCTTCTTTTTTATAATCCCCGACGGGCATAAGCGTGTTCGAGAGCTGATACTGTGTCAGACCGTAAAGCGCATAGGTCTGGTCTTTTTTTGCCGTCACCGAATTTTGGACGACATACCTGCCGTTTTCCAGTTTTTTTATGCGCGCGTAATGTCCTGTCGCAATATAGTCGGCGCCGATTTCCCTGCTTCTTTGCAAAAGCGCCTCCCATTTCACATAGCGGTTGCAAAGAATACAGGGATTGGGAGTCCTTGCATGAAGGTACTCCTCCACAAACGGCTTGATGACGCATTTCTGAAATGTCTCCCTGAAATTGAATACATAGTACGGAATATCCAGCATCCGCGCCACCCTGCGCGCGTCATCGACCGCGCTAAGCCCGCAGCAGCCCGCGTTCTCCCCGGCTGACTGCGCTTCATCGTTCTGCCAAAGCTGCATTGTGACGCCTATGACATCATATCCTTGTTTTTTTAACAGATATGCCGCCACGGCAGAGTCCACGCCACCCGACATTCCCACCACTACTTTTTCTGCCATATTTTCCTCCGAATTTTTATCCTGATTTGTTTTCCTATCATATTACTAGGTTTTATCATACCATTTTGATAACGGGCTGTCAATCAGCGCATTTTTTTACGCACTGTCTGCCCGCTGTTTTATGTGTTCTGAACTGCCGCGCTTCGTCATAGAATATAGGGATAGTCAGACCGGGGTGTGCCATGCGTTATTCAATCAGACGATTTATCAAAAGTCCCATCATCATTGGTACTTTTTTTCTTACCTTTTCAGGACTGCTCACAAAGCTTATCGGCTTTTTTTACCGGATTTTCCTCTCAAGGATTTTTCAGGAGGAGGGGCTTGGCATTATCGGGCTGGTATCTCCGGTCATGGTGCTTGCCCATTCCGTGTGCTCCGCCGGAATCCAAAATGCCATCACGCGCTATGTCGCGGCGTCAAAGGGGGACAAAAAGGGCGAAAGCTTTGGATACCTTTTTGTAGGCATTTTTATTTCCGTAGCGCTCTCCCTTTTGATGGCATGGCTCGTCTTTACAAACGCAAACTACATTGCGCTGCATATCATAGGTGAGCTGCGCTGCGTCCCGCTGCTGCGTATCAGTGCGCTTTCGTTTCCGCTTGCGACCGTCCATTGCTGTATCAACGGGTATTTTTACGGAAAAAAGCGCGCCGCTGTCCCTGCCATTTCCATGCTCCTTGAACAGCTCACGCGCGTATTCTGTGTCTACCTTTTGTATCAGATTACGCTAAAGCTTCACGCAAACGTTTCCATTTCCTTTGTCTGTATCGGTATGCTCGCGGGAGAATTTACATCGGCAATATTCTCTTGTATTTTTCTTGCGTTTACCCCCTCTGATGTTGACAAAATAAGCATTTCATCCAACATGTGCAGCAATATCATCGCGCTTGCGTTTCCAATCAGCCTAAACCGCGTGTGTATCAGCTTAATTTCCACCGTCGAAACGCTGCAGCTCCCAAAGCAGCTTGTAAACAGCGGGCTGACCGCGTCTGACGCGTTGTCCGTCTATGGTGTTTTTTCCGGCATGGCGTTTCCGCTGGTTATGTTCCCAAGCGCACTGACCGCAGCCGTATCCTCCCTGCTGCTCCCCTCCGTGTCGGAGGCGCAGATTATGGGAAATGACAGACGTATCAGAAACCTCATCTGCACCACCGCCGCGTTCTGTTTTGCCTTGGGCGTTGGCTGCATGGTATTTTTCATGGTGTTTGCCGATTTGCTTGGAACATATCTCTTTGCAAGCCCTGTGGCTGCCTCGCAGATACGCGCGCTCTCCTTTGTCTGCCCCTTCCTCTACATGTCGGGCGCACTTTGCAGCATTCTCCACGGACTCGGGAAAACGGGCATTACCTTTGTCTTTAATGTGTCCTCCATTTTGCTGCGGCTTGCTTTTGTTTTTATGGCTGTACCTGTTTTTGGTTTTTCCGGGTATCTTTATGGCATTTTGTTCAGCCAAATTTTCTTTGATTTGCTAATTATTCTTGCGCTAAAGAAATATATCATATATAATTAGAGTGTTTTTGGGAAAAAGAATAATGGAGGTTCTTTCAGGCATGAGTTTTGAATTTATAAAAAAATTACCGACTCCCGACCAGATTCGGGAGGAATATCCGGTTCCTGTTTCCATGCAGGAGCTTAAGAAAAAAAGAGACGCAGAAATCAGCGATGTAATTACCGGAAAATCGGACAAGTTTATGATGATTATCGGTCCCTGCTCCGCGGACAACGAGGACGCGGTCTGTGAATATGTTTCACGGCTCGCCAAAATCAACGACAAGGTCAATGACAAGCTGATTTTAATTCCCCGCATTTATACGAACAAGCCCCGCACGACCGGGGATGGCTACAAGGGAATCGTGCACCAGCCAGACCCGGAAAAGGGAACGGACTTCTTAAAGGGCATTATCGCCATGCGCAAAATGCAGCTTCATGCAATCAATGAATCGGGACTTACCGCAGCCGATGAAATGCTTTATCCCGAGAACTGGGGTTATGTTTCCGACCTTCTATCGTATGTGGCAATCGGCGCCCGCTCGGTGGAGGACCAGCAGCACCGCCTTGTTGTGAGCGGATTTGATGTTGCGGCAGGCATGAAAAACCCTACGAGCGGCGATTTCAGCGTTATGCTCAACTCGGTGTACGCGGCGCAGCACTCCCACCCGTTCATTTACCGGGGCTGGGAGGTGAACACGACCGGAAATCCTTTAGCCCACACGATTTTGCGCGGTGCGGTGAACAAGCACGGCAACAGCATTCCAAACTATCACTATGAGGATTTAATGCGGCTGCTTGAAAAATATAATGAGCGCGATTTGCTCAATCCCGCGTGCATTGTTGACGCAAACCACAATAATTCCAACAAACAGTTTAAGGAGCAAATCCGCATTGTCCACGAGGTAATGCATTCGCGCAGGCACAATGCCGAGATTGGAAGGCTTGTAAAGGGCGTCATGGTGGAGAGCTACATCAAGGAAGGCTGTCAGAAGATAGGCGAACATATATACGGAAAATCAATTACCGATCCTTGTCTTGGCTGGCAGGATACGGAGGAGCTGATTTATAAGGTTGCTGATTTGGTTTAAATTATATTGTGGTGACACGAAAAAATCCACCCTGCGCAAGGGGTGGATTTTTTTGCAATGCTATCCTCTTGGATGTGCCTTTGCGTATACCTCTCTGATTCTGTTATGCGTAAGTGTTGCGTAGACCTGCGTTGTTGAAATGTCCGAATGCCCAAGCATTTCCTGAACACTTCTCAAGTCCGCACCATTTTCTACTAAATGTGCTGCAAACGAATGGCGGAGCGTATGCGGCGTGATGTCTGCCATAATACCTGCCTTCTTTGCATAGTACTTGATTAATTTCCAAAAGCCCTGTCTGCTCATCGGTTGTCCCGAACAGTTTACGAACAGAATATCAGACTGTAAATCAAACAGCATTACATTACGTGCTTTTTCCAAATAGTTTGTCATTGCTCGTTTGGCGGCGGCGCCGAATGGGATAACCCGTTCCCTGTTGCCGTCCCTACAGATGATAAATCCCATCTGCATGTTCACATCGGAAATCTTTAAGGTAATCAGCTCTGTTACCCTTATCCCTGTCGCATATAAAAGCTCCAACATTGCTTTATCGCGGATTTCCTTGGGCGTGTCCCCCTTTGGCTGTTCAAGCAGCCAAATCACCTCTTCCGGTGTTAAAATTTCAGGCATTTTCTTCTCGATCTTTGGTGCTTTCAACCCATCTGACGCGTCTTTTTCCACAATGCCTTCCTTACATAAATAATGAAAGAAGGCTTTTATCGAAGCAACGTTTCTCGATATGGTTGCAGCAGCAAAATGGTTTTCCCCTAAATACACAATATAGGAACCCAGAATTTCTGCGGTGATATTACCAACCTCAGTTATTCCCCTTTCTTCTAAATACTGGCGTAACTTGCCCAGATCTCTCTTGTAGGATAATTCAGTATTCGTCGAAGTTTTCTTTATATTATGTAAGTAAGAAATAAAGTCATCAATTTCTCGTTCCATAAATTCTTGAAAAACCTCCTCATGAAGTATTTATTTACCCCTTATGCCTATTTCTATTATATACGGTATTTAACATAAAATCAAACCTTTTTTCAGAATTTTTTAATTATTTTTACTAATTATTGTAACAGCTCAATATATTGTGTTTTATTTCCAAACTTTTCTATATATTGTTTTAATTTTTGAAATTATTAGAATAATATTGCTATTTTTTTGATAATTTCAGGATTGATATAAATTTCCGATAAAATTCCAGCCAGCCAGAGCGCTAAAATAACAATTGCTTTCCGAACTTTCGTAAATTGATTATGAAATCTGTTTTCCGTTATCACAGTGTCATTATGCAAAGCGTTTTTGTCACCCAGCCAGATTTTCTGAAAAAGCAGCAAAAAGACGCCAACGAAAAAGAGCCCATGCGGAACCAAAAGCAATAGCGAAAGCAGCAGTCCCTTTAGTCCGTACTGATATACGAGCGTGAACATCATAACGCCCAGCTCAAACCCGCCCCAGCCAAGCATGGCATAGGAAAACACGCCCCGCAAAATGCTTGTGGCGCATATCAGCAGCAAAAAAAGCTGTCCCAGCCTTTTGCACATGATAAACTCAAACAGACCTGCCGCATTAAAATCAAAATCATGAAGCCTTGCGATTTGTTCCGATGACAATGCGGCGGGAATGTATTGTCCCCCGACAAGCCGCGCGCCGGACAAATAAAAAAACACCATGCCCAAGCAGAAGCCTGTCAGAAAAACAAGCACTCTGCTATCGGGTACGGCGTTTCTATAATATATTTTCTGATATGGAACCTCGGCATTGCCGCCGCAGCTCTTGGTGTTATCCGTAATTTGACGAAATCTGTCCATAAGGCACTCCGGTCAAAATTGTTCCTTACCTAAACCTATGCCCATGTACACCATATCATTCCTATTGATTAACATACTTATTTTTGTATGCAAAAATTGCGGCAATGGTCTTGGAATCCTCTATCTTGCCAGAATAAATCATTTCCTCCAAAACGGAAAGCTCATACGGCTTCACATCGACATACTCATCTTCGTCCAAATGCTGCTGCGTTTTCTTTAAATCTGTTGCAAGATAGATGTCTATCTTTTCATTGCAGAATGCAACCGTCGTGCGGATGGTAATCAGCTTCTCAATTTTACCACAGATATATCCGGTTTCCTCCTCAAGCTCCCTTGCAGCCGCGTCGATTGTTGGTTCGCCGGGATTTAGACCGCCTGCCGGGATTTCCAGCGTAAACCGGTCTAACGCGTTGCGGTACTGCCGTACCATCAGAAGCCTGCCGTCGTCCAAGACGGCAATCGCGGCGGCAGCGCCGTTATGTCCGACAAAATCCCATACCGCGGTCTTTCCGTCGGGAAGCTGTACCAAATCCTTATAATATTTTGTAATCGCGCCCTCGCACTGGAGTTCTCTTTTTAATCGTTTTACTTCTCCATTCATTTTTGTAACAATGCCCCTTTCAAAGATAATGTCTGCTTAGATCATTGCAAAACGCCGCAAGCCGCATAAATACAGCTTTTTTTGTTACAAAAACAAATAACTCCTTATTGGGCGTTTAACTTTAATTATTATAGTCTTTGGTTTTTTATTTTTCAAGTGCTTTTTGCCTGAAACAACCTGATTTCGATATTCTACCAGATATGGAGAACCTTAAACGAGTAGGGAAAATCTTCCCTACTCGTTGCGCTGTTTTTTCTAATTCTTTTTCCGCCCGTTTTTCTTTTTCACAATGATTATCGCTACTGCCGTCACAATCACCACAAGCACTGCAAGCCATAGGAAACAGCATATTCCAAGGAATGTCGGGCAGATGTGGCATAATCCGCACTCCTTTGGCTGTGCTGCGCCCTGCGCCTCTTCGTTCTGTCGTTCCATGCCCTGCGTCTGCGTGTCTGCATCGTTTTTAACCCGGTAGGTAATGGCATAGGTTGAGAATGCCTCCGTCCTGATTGTAATGGTTTCGGGGTTGTCGTCCAAGTCCTCCAGGAGCAGGCAGGCGCCTTCGTGTGCGCGCAGGATATAGAAGTCTGCGGACAGGGAGCTCCTGCGGGATGTCGAGGACGATTTCCACGGGTTCGCTGGTGGTGTGGACGGCGTTCCAGTCGCCGCTGCCTTTTCGCATGAACATGAAGATGTCAACGTACATGCCCATATTCAGGTCAGAGAGGATGTTTTGGTATGCCTCCACGCCCTGTTCGATGACCTGTGCGTCCGCGGGCGGCACGGTTTCCATGCGTGCCACGTCGATACGGATTTCAATGTCGCCTGCCTCTCCTGCGGTGTCAAGCTCCTCCTGTGTCAGGACTGCGCCTGCCACGGCGGCAGTGTCTGCCACTTTTGCGGTGCAGGCGGTTTCGTCCACGTTGTTTACGGTGACGGTGACTGCGCCGTTTTCGACTGCCAACGCTGCGGTTTCGGGTGATGTCCGTGTGTTTTGGTCAGTATTTTGCGTTTCCGAAGGTGTGTCGCCTTCTGTATCGGTTCCTTCGTTGGAGCTTTCTTGAACATCCGTTTGCTCTTTGTTTAATTCTGATTGACTGTTCTGTTTTGGTTTATCCGTTTTGGTTTCGGCTGTGTCTTTCCTCGAATTAGCGGTCTGTTCGTTGTCCGCCTCGGGGCTGTTTGCAGCGGGATTTGTGCTGTCTGCGGCGGGATTGCTGCCGTCCGCGCCCGGTGTTTCCTGCGGGGTGCCTTGCGTGGGCGGGGTTTTAGGGGTTTGTGACGGCGGGGTTTGTGTGCTGCCCGAGCCGCTGCCCGATGAACCACCTGAACCACTGCCTGACGAGCCGCCTGAACTGCCCGAACTGCCGCCTGACGATTTCTTCTTTATGCCCTCAACGGTTACCGTCTTGTTTTCCCTAATATCCTGTATGGTATAGGTATTCTGCGCGGTGAGCGTAACGTTTATCCCGTTTACCTTGACTGCAAAGCTTTTCGTTTTTTGGTAGCCTTTTGCCAATGCAAACTGAAATGCATAGCTTTTGCCCTCATCAACAGGGCTTCACAGACCGTCATACTCCCCATTGCGGGGCTTGTCATTACCTATGTGCTATGCGTGGAGCTGATCGGCATGGTTACGGACAAAAACAGCCTGCATGCCTAGCTTATTTAACTGTTTCTTATCGTTCCTTTTCTTTTTGCACCTCTACGTCTGTATTCGCACTTTCCGCAGACTTGACCTCAACACTACCTTTTTCTTCTTCCGAACCAACATTTGTTTCGTTCTCTTTTTCATCTTCTTTCTTATCCAGTGTCTTATCTGCTTTATCCTGTTCAGCCTTTTGATAATCCGATATGGTGTCTTGTGTTTCTTTTACCTTGTCGCCTATATTTTGGGTAATGTTGTCAATCTTTTCCTGCAAGTCTGCTTTTTCCTCCTCCGTTTGAGCAGTACGCAATTTCCCCTGCAAGTCTGTCCGCACTTTCTTCATGCCTGCAATTTGCTCTTTTGTCGTTGAAAGGGAAATAATCACTCCCGTATCTGCTACACCTGTTTTCTGATTTCCACCGAGCAAATCATCAAAAGAAGATTGTTTCTGCTGTTTCTCTCTGCGCTGCTCCACTTGGTGTTGTCTTAGCTGCATATTCAAGTCACTGATCTGCTGCTGTAATTCCTGCCGCTTCGTCATTTTTTCTTCCTGCGTCATATCTTTGTTGGAAGAAAGCTCCTGCAACTGCTTTTGTGCATTGGCAATCTGGTTCTGGATATTCCGGCTGTAAGAATCTGTTGCTTGATTTATTCCCATTTGCCGCACTTGTGCATTTGCTCCATTGATACTGCTAATTTCCATTTTCCTTTTCCTCCTTGACCTTAAATAAAATTGGAAATGCTTTTCCCGTTAAACCTTTAAGTCCAAATTTGCACCGACCCCCGCCTGCTGTTTTGAATTTTCCCTGCCTGCATTATCTTCTTTGGCTGCTTCAATAATTGTCCGAATATCTGTATCATTCAGATATATTATTCCGTCTTTGGAAGCTGCCAATTTTTCATTTAGAAGCTGTTCCGCTTTGTTTGGAGTTGATTTTTCTTCTATCTTTCCATCTGAGCCATCTTCTTTTACTTCTTTCTTTTCTTCTAAAGTTTCAGATAATTCTTCTTCCTTTTCTGCCGCCTTTTCTTTTGTCTTTTCAATCAGCTTTTCAGAATTTTTCTTCCGTTCTTCCCGGAGCTTATCACTCAATTTTAACATACCATCGTTTCTGCCTTGCATTCTGCAATGATATTTTCCGTTTTCATCAATATAACTGTGCTGATACACTATAGTCCAGCCACTGGCTTTTGCCATGCTTTCTGCCAATTTAGACATAGACTCAACGCCTTTTATCATGTCTTTCATATCCTTCTCTTTTTCGGGGTCATTCTGCATTTTTTCCAAAAGTTTTGGATTAACAGTCAATGACTTGCCGTTTTTGGCTGATGAACAGGCATTTCCAACCTTAAAATCTACACTTGGAACAAGTTTTGCTAGTCCCTTTGCATAATCAGTTGTCTTTTTTCCCTTATTACTTTCCACTGTTTCCGTTGTTTTTTCTGTTTCCTTTTTCTTTGCGCTGTTCGCTGTACTGCTTTCTGCTACGCTCTGCGCTGCGTAGCTGCTGTAATTGTTTGTAATCTCCATTGCCATGATTTTGTCCTCCTTGATAAAAACTTTATTTGAAATCCATTTCTATGTTGCGCTTATAGCATTTTAAGCAATTTTACCCGCCAATCGCTCATGGGATTTTCATAAGGGATTTTGACTACCTGCTCCTTTGAACCAAATTCATAAAAACAGTGACACCCAATCCCTCCAACGCCGGGAAGTTTATAAAAACCTCCAAAAACAATAATAATCTCCCCCCTTGCATTATTTTCCTGCAAATAACTTTCAAAAGTTTTCCTGTCTACATAAACGAAATTGTCATCATAAGAAATCATTTGTTGCAATTCATCATTGATATCTTGGAAAGTAACATTTTTACCGTCAAATCCATATGTATAGATAGCGTTATTTGCAATATTTCTGTCATAAGAAATATGATTTATCCATATGCCCGTTGCTGCTATGCACAAAACCGCAGCAATCAATGTACTAACTGCCACAATCCGTCTATATGGTTTATACCGGGCAATCCTTGTTACTCTCTGCCGGATATTTTGATATTCTTTATCTCCTGTAAAGGTAGCATACATATTGAAATCTTCACTTTCTGCCTGCAATATCCTCATGCTTTTTAATAATAGCTGCCCGTATGTATATGCTTTTCTTTGGCTTCTTTGGATTGTTACAAAGTCGCAGATTTCCTCCATATCCTCCCGAAAATATCTTGTGCCTATGGTAAGAAATGGATTGAGCCATAATATAACCCGCAATATATCCCACAAAAAATAAAACAGCAAATGCCCTAACTGGATATGCGTCTTTTCATGGAGCAGAATTGTCTGTAAATCCTTTTGGTCATATTCTTTCAGTATAACTTCCGGCATGATTATCTTTGGTCTGAATATTCCTATGGTGGACGGTGTAACAGGCATTTTGGTAACATAGATACAAGTACCCTCAACTTCTCTTTTTTCCATACCTGCAACCAGTTTTTTCAACTTTCTTTTTTTATAAAATAACCGGGCGGCATATAAAAATACGCCGCATAAGTAAACCCAATTTATCCATACATGGATTTGGCAAATTCTAGCCCACCAAGAAAACAATATTGCACCGATTGTATCTTCATAAAAAAATTTTATCTTCCCTACAAATAAGACTGGAAGAAACAAACTCCATAATGTACCCTTTAGGAATACCTTGTTTTTCAACAGAGTTTTCCGCAGGAGAAACACAAATGCAAATATCACGAAAGAAATCTGAACACACTTTAAAATCTGAATGACATAATAAATAGCCGCAAGGTTCAAAAAACTTATCCCACTATTCCAAATTTCCTGTACCGTCATTCTTTATCATTATCCTTGTCTTTGCATTTATCCAAGATTTCTTCCAATTCTTGAAGCTGTTCTTCCGTTAGCTTTGCACTCTGCAACAGAGCCGCCATTGCGTTCTTCTGGC
>CANOMQ010000061.1 GCA_947567595.1 uncultured Lachnospiraceae bacterium
TGTTAGGCACGCCGCCAGCGTTCATCCTGAGCCAGGATCAAACTCTCATGTTAAAGTTGATTTTGGCACCAGTATAAACTGGCTAAACTAAATTTTCTGCAATTTCCATCACAGATTTACTTGTTAAAGGTCTGTTCGTTCTTCTGAACATTTTTCTGAATAATTCTCTTTTAGAATTTTCAGGGTTGCATTACTGTTTATTTGTCAAGGTTCATCGCTTTTGCAAGCTGTTGTGTGCCTGTCCTCGTTCGTGACAGCTTATTTACTTTACCACATGTTGCCACTCAATGTCAAGCACTTTTTTAAAATATCTTTAATTTTTATTTCACTGTCGTTTTACAGTGAACCTACGCTATCAAAAAAAGAATCTTGGTGTTGCTAAGATACTTTTTCCTTGACAGTCTGTGATGACGCTTTCGTCATTCCTTCATTCATTATTAAAATAAATGAACGGAGAAGAAGGGATTTGAACCCTCGCGCCGGTCACCCGACCTACACCCTTAGCAGGGGCGCCTCTTCAGCCTCTTGAGTACTTCTCCCCGGTACTGAATTAAATCCTCTACCAATATTAAACTGCACATCGTCGTTCTTGACGCAAATATTATTATATCTGTCAATCCTCTTACTGTCAACCACTTTTTCCAATTATTTTTAATTTTTTTGAATTATTCGGTAATTTCTTTTACAGCCGTTTCATATAGGTTGTTTCCTTTGGCGTCTATGACTACGATTGCAGGGAAATTTTCGACTTCGAGTTTCCGAATTGCTTCTGTGCCTAAATCATCATATGCGATGGTTTCCGATGCGGTGATGGATTTTGACAAAAGCGCGCCTGCACCGCCTACTGCCGCAAAATATACGGCACCGTTTCTGACGATGGCGTCTATGACTGCCTGACTTCGTTTTCCTTTTCCGATCATGCCTTTTAAGCCGAGGTCTAGGAGGCGCGGGGTGTATTTGTCCATGCGGCTTGCGGTGGTGGGGCCTGCGCTGCCGATTGGTCTGTCTTCTCTTGCGGGGGAGGGTCCCATATAATATATGATGTTGTTTTCCAGTGCAATGGGGAGCGGCTCGTTTTTATCGAGTGTTTCGCTCATACGCAGGTGTGCGGCGTCTCTTGCGGTGTAGATGGTGCCTGTGATGTATACGTAGTCGCCTGCGTTCAGGGCTTGTGTTGTTTCGGTTGAAAGGGGGGCTGTGATGTGTTTTTCCATTGGTTTCCTCTTTTCCGCGCTGCTTTTGGCGCATTGCTTTCCTTTTGTTTACAGGAGTCTGACTGCGTGTCGGTTGACGTGGCAGCAAATGTTGACGGCTACGGGCAGACCTGCGATGTGCGTGGGGTAGGTGTTGATGTTGACTGCGAGGGCTGTGGTCGTGCCGCCTAGTCCGCCGGGTCCGATTCCTGTGTGGTTTATTTTGTCGAGGAGTTCCTCTTCCATTTCTTTTATATAGGAAATTTCTGAATGCTCGTTTATCGGGCGGGTGAGTGCTTTTTTTGCCATGAGGGCGCATTTTTCAAAGGTTCCGCCAATTCCGACGCCGACTACCATTGGTGGGCATGCATTGGGGCCTGCGTCTTTGACTGCGGTCAGGATTGCGTTTTTGACGCCTTCTATGCCGTCTGCGGGTTTGAGCATAAATATGCGGCTCATGTTTTCGCTGCCGAAGCCTTTGGGGGCTACGGTGATTTTTACGGCTTCGCCTGTGGTGATTTCGTAATGGATAATGGCGGGGGTGTTGTCTTTTGTGTTTTCACGGATTAGGGGATCTTTTACGACGGATTTTCTTAAATAGCCTTCCGTGTAGCCTTGGCGCACGCCCTCGTTGACTGCGTCTTCAAGGCTTCCGCCTTCGAAATGGACGTCCTGCCCGATTTCCATGAAGATGACTGCCATTCCGGTATCCTGACAGATGGGAATCATGTCTTCTCCTGCAATTTTGAGATTTTGCCGGAGCTGGTTTAGGATTTGTGTTCCGAGAGGACTTTTTTCATTGTCTGTGGCGGTTTCTAGCGCCTGCGCCATGTCGGGTGCCAGAAAGTGGTTTGCTTCTATGCACATTTCCTTGATGTTTTGGGTGATTTCACTTACGTTTATTGTTTTCATGGGGGCTCCTTTTCATGTTGGATTGCTGTTTTATCACACTATAATATCCGCAAATTCGGCGGCTGAGGCGGTGGCTAGGTCTTGTGGGGAGAGTTCTATCTGCATGCCGAGTCTGCCGCCGCTTACGATGATTTTGTCTAGGGCTTGGGCGGATTGTTCGATGCGGGTGGTGTATTGTTTTTTCATGCCGATGGGGGTGCAGCCGCCGCGAATGTAGCCGGTGACAGCGTTGATGTCTTTTACATGGAGCATTGCTACGGATTTTTCACCGACGGATTTTGCGGCTTTTTTCATGTCGAGTTCTTCTGCTATGGGGATTACGAAAACGTAATAGTTTTTGCCGGTTCCTTGTGTGACGAGGGTTTTGTAGACTTTTTCATAGGGTAAGGACAGCATGTCAGCTATTTGGATTGCGTCTATAAATTCGTCGCATTCGTAGGTGTGGGTGGTGTATGGGATTTTTTTGGTTTCTAGTATGCGCATTGCGTTTGTTTTAATTTCTTTTGACTTTGCCATTGGGTACTCCTATTCAAAATTTATTTGATTATATCATGAATGCGGTGTTTTGTATAATCTTTTTGGGAAGGAATTATTGCTACAAAATTTCCTTATATGCGTTTAGTACGTTTTGGTATGCGATTTTTTCGATTGCACTTTGCGAAAAGCCTGCTGCCTGCAGCGCGTCAAACAGCTTTTCCATCTGTGAGCAGTCTGCAATTTCGAGGCTGCCATCTATTCCGTCAAAATCCGAGCCTAAACCCAAGCATTCAATGCCGCCTGTGTTTGTGATGTGGCGGGCGTGCTCAGCGATTTTTGCCACGGTTGACGCGCTGTCGTTTTTTGCATTTAAAAAGCAGCCGTAATAATTTAGTCCGATTACGCCGCCTCTTTGCGCGATGGTTTTTATCATGTCGTCTGTCAGATTTCTTGCGTGCCTGCAAAGTGCGCGAGCGTTGGAATGGCTTGCAACAAATGGCTTTTTGGTGCAGTCTGCGATTTCCCAAAATCCGGCGTCGGACAGGTGGGATACGTCGATTATCATTCCAAGCTCTTCCATTCGCTGTACGAACGCATAGCCTGTTTTGGTAAGTCCTTTTGTGCTGTCAAATCGGAAAAAGCCGTCTGCATCGGTTTCCTTTTGCGGCAGGTTGGGGGACGCAAGCTCGTTTGGGTAATTCCATGTCAAGGTCATCATGCGTGCGCCCAACGCATAGAGCTTTTCAAGATTTTCGATTTTTCCTTTGCAGCAGCCGCCTTCTTCTATTGTCAGGAGTGCTGACATTTTTCCATTTTTTTCGTTTTGTGGAATTTCTTCATATGTTTTTATGACACGTATGTCATTTTTATTTTTTTGCATTTCTTCATAGAAAACGTCGATTAAGCTGCATACGTATTCAAATGAATCCAAGTCTTTTTTCAGGTCTATGTACATTGCAAAATTTTGCAGCATGTAGTCTGCTTTTTTCATTTTTTTGATATCTACATGCAGGTTGTTTTCGGAAAGCTGCTGGGGGTTGCCGCTGCGTCTGCTTTCCCACAATTCGGAGATTGTATCGCAGTGCATATCTATGATTTTCATTTTGGAGCCGCTCCTTTATTTTCTTATTATTAATGATGATTTTTGGAAAAGTGAAAAAGGGCAAATGATTGGTCAATGTCATTTGTCCTTTTTCTTTTCGCTATTTCATGCGCGTTTTTACTCAATTCGTTTGAAGTCTGACGCGGGGTGTTTGCACCACGGGCAGATGAAATCGTCGGGGAGTGTGTCGCCCTCATATACGTAGCCGCACACGGTGCAGATAAATCCTTTTTTCTTGTCTGCGGCGGCGGGTGCTGTCTTGATATTTTTCTGATAATAGCTGTATGTCACAGACTCGTCCTCCGAAAGGATTTCACAGTCTGTCACGTCTGCCAGAAACAGGGTATGCGTACCCAAATCCGTCATGGAAACTACTTTTGCGCAGATATATGCGTTAGTTTCCTCGGTCAGGTATATCACACCGTTTTCCGCTCTCTGATAGGTGATTGTCTCCATTTTGTCAACGTCCCTGCCGCTTTGGAAGCCCCAGTGCTTGTAGGTGCTGAATTTGGAGTTTTCTGTCAGGATTGACACGTTGAAGGTGCCTGTTTTCACAATCATGTCGTGTGTGTAATTTTGTTTATTAACTGCCACAACAATGCGGTTTGGCTCTGTCGTTACCTGTGATACGGTGTTTACAATACAGCCGTTGTCCTTGTTGCCGTCTTTTGCAGTTAGGACAAACAAACCATATGTTAACTTATACATTGCATTTTTATTCATGTTGATATCCCTACCCTTCATTATTTCTTAATATAATCAAACATCTATGGCTTACAAAAGTCAAGAAAAAATAATAAAATTTTAGTATTCCCCATATGTCCCCTTCGTTGTGTTTTTGATTTGATAGAGCGCTTCGTCGGCATGGCTTAGGAGGGCTGACAGCTCTTCGGTGGAACTGGTCGTCCATGCAAAGCCTGTGGAGGCGCTGATTGTGCGTGTTTGTGTGTCGGACAGTGTTATTTGGTATTGTCCGAGTTTGGCATAAAAGTCTTCCAAGCATTGTATAATTTGTGTTTTATCGTCGCAGTTATATATCATCATGCAGAACTCGTCGCCGGAGCGTCTTGCGGTCAGGAAGTGGTCTGACGGCATGGCATTCATGACGGCGGCGAAGCTTTGCAGGTATTTGTCTCCCATGTCGTGCCCAAAGGTGTCATTGATGCTTTTGAAGTAATCCAAATCCAGCATGGCAATAGCGCATAGCTTTCCTTCGGGCATATTTTGCAGGATATCCTGTGCCAGTTGTTGGAAATGGCGGTATTTGTACAATCTCGTGAGCGCGTCGTGGGTGTTTTCGTAGCGCATTCGCATTTTTTCCATCATGTCGGTGGTGACATCCGTTATGACTCCCAGCTTTCCCTCCTGCGACTTTGACATGTGGATACGGACATATTTTGTGTCATTAATCCGATAGACATCTTCCTCTCCTTCAACGGGATTTCTTGCAATCCAGCCGATGTATTTGTCAAAGGATTCCGCGCTCCGGCATAGCTCCGCGATTTTTTCTGTCGGAGTTTCCAAAAGCTTGCCAATTCCCGAGGTTGCGAATACGTGCTCTTTTCCATTCCCGTACTCGAACGCCGCTAGGGGAATGCCGCTGATATCGATGATGGCGGATATCTTGTCAGAGATATTGATGATGCTTTTTACCATTGTATTAATTCCGCCGCTTAGCTCCTCAAACTCATGGTTTCCGCCCACATCTACGATTGTGTCAAGGTTGCCGTCCGTTATGGCTGACAGTTTGTCTATAATGCAGTGTATTCCGTTTATTACCTTTGATTTGACGAGATAATATAAGAGCAGGATAACCGCGGCTTCGATAAAGAGCAGGTAAAAAAACGTGTGAAAGGTATTCTCCAAAAGCTTTTGAAACAAGACCCTGCCCGGCAGCGCAGCGCATATCAGCACGTCATCATAATTTCTGCTTACAATATACATTCTTTTGCCGTTCTTCCCTGTTTTATACGCACCCTCTGTACAATCCATAAGCTGTTCAAGCTGGTAGCAGTCCTCCACAAAGTTTTGTTCGATATTTTCAGAATGTCCCAAAACGGTTCCGGTCTCACAGTCAACGACAAAAAGTTCCTCCTCCACGTCTGTCGGAAACATGGAAAAAATGTAATTATATGTATTTCTTGACTGTGCTTCCATCTGCCGTTCCGGAACAAATCCGACCTGTACAACACCTTTTTGCGCTCTTCTGGCAACACCTACATACTGCATTATCTTTCCTTCCGCTGAATTGGGCTGCGGTTCCTGAATGAGATACGCACCTTCGTCATCACTTTCCAAAAGCGCAAGAAACGGTCTTGTCTGATTACCTGCTTTCATGTCAAACCCAACATATTTGGAGACGGAAGAAGACACAATAATCCCGGTTTCATCAATGACATGAAGCTCATCTACATTGAGCAGTTCCGCCAAATACTGCATCATTGATACGTCTGTGACAACCTCCTCCTGTCGATCCATGACATATGCAGCCGCTTTTGCTCTGGTAAGGTAGTCCTCATCTAGGTTTTTCTTAACTAACTCAAGCTCTGTGCGGTTGCTTTCCAAGGTATGTATCACTTGTTCAATTTTTGTATAAAATGTATTGAACTGCTGGTTTTCAAGCGTACGCCTGCTGAATAGGAAATTAAAGAAAAGAATTAGGAATATTGCTGAGGTGATAATCATAACGGTATATTTGATAAACATTTTCTGCATATGATCAATTCCTTCCTCGTACAGTGGAAGAATGCCCAAAATTAGGCATTCTTCCTGAGATGGTTTAGAAGGGGGTTCTTAACAATCCCGTTTTCATTATAACATACTTTGCATCGGGTGTCTGTTTCCTTTTCTTCACAAAAATGTTCAATTTTACACAAGTCTTGTGCAGTCAGAAAATTTATGATTTAAAGCTTCGCAAACAAAATAATGTGGAACATTCCTTCCTCACAGTAGCAGCCAATGCTGCCGCCAATTTTATCTGAAAACGCCTGAACACTCTGCATTCCCCAGCCGTGGCTTCCGCCCTTTCTGCTCTTTGGCAATCCGGTGTAGGAGTCAAACAGGATTTCCTTTTCGTATTCATTTTTCATATGAATGAGGAGGTGGTCGTCCTCACAGTGGATTTTGACATCTATGAATTTCTTGTGTTTCTCAAAATCTTTTACACAGTCAATCGCATTTTCAAACATGTTGGCAAGCACGAGCGCGAACTCGTAGCCGTTAACCGGAATTTCCCTTCCGATGAGAATGTCCCGGCGGATTTCGATATCCAGTGAATGTGCTTTGTCCATCATGCGGGCAATAACGGTGTTGGCAATGAGGTTGCTGCAATAGCGCTTTATTTGGTTCTCGTCTGCTACAGTGTTGATGTGTGCAGTTACTTTTTTAATCTCGTCATATTCCTGCTGTCCCAACAGCGCGTCAATCATGTTGGAGTAGTGGCGCATGTCATGTCGCAGGATTTGCAGGTTTTTCTCGGACTGTTCTACCAGATAATATTGGTTTTCCAAGCCCTTTATATAGGACTCAAACATGACGTTTTTCCAGTAGGTATCCGCCCTGTCCGACTCGCTTCCCACGTACCGGAACGCGATGACATAGGATACGAGCATGGTTATGATGAAAACCAAAACGCCGATGATGTTCTGCGGATTATCGTAAAGCGTGTTGGGGAAAAAGGCGAAGTAGGAAAAGCTGCAATAAAAAAGCACGGGTATCAGGCAAAGCTCCCACCAGCTTTTCTGGGTTTCCTTGCACTGAAATTTAGTCCATATGGTTCTAGTCCTGACGTATAAAATGACCAAAATCCCTGCATGTACAAGTGTGCTTCCTATGAGGGACAGAGGCATATTTCCTGTCCAAATATGGAAAACGGAGGCAGCAACACTGCCTACAATGACATAGTTCGACGCGGTCAGTCCTACGAACAGGGCCTGACTGTCGCGTTTTTGGGCAATGAAAAGTCCTGTAAACTGCACCACAAATATCTGAAAAAGCGTTACTGCGGTATAGCATAAATCAATGTTTGAAAACAGGTTGAGTTTTATAAAATCAGTGAGGCACAGTGTCACAAATACAACAGCACAAATTCCTGCTGTTTTTCGTTTTGTGTAGCGGCTTACGACAAAGAGATACAGAAACAACAACAGGAAAAAATGGCTAATCATGTAATAGATATTGTTGTAATACATTGTTCATGCCCCCTCTTATCTATAGCGCTCATTCACATATAAAAGGTACTCTTTTTTTACGTCAGTAGCTCTTTTCTTGCTGATGGGAATACTTTTTCCGCTTTCCATCAGGATACTGTTTTGTGTTAATTTATTAACATAGTTCATATTTATTAAAAAGGATTTATGTACCTGTAAAAAACGCCTGTCCTGTGCGATGTCCCTGATTTCCTCATCGAAGGATTTCCTGATGAAAATGCTCTTTATGCTTTCCCCGCTGCTTAGGCAGATATTGAGCTGTCGGGAATAGTTTTCAATGTATTCGATTTTCGCGTAGGGCACGGCGACAAGACCGTCCTTTGTTTTGACGGGATAGGTAATCTCTTTTTCAAGCTTTGTGAGGGAGAGTGCGTATGTAAGCGCCTCGCAAAACTGCTCCTCGCTGACTGGCTTTAGCAGGTATCTTACGGCGCGCACGCCGTACGCCTCCATCGCAAAATCGTCGGAGGACGTGATGTAAATGATAATGCTTTCCTTGTTGGAGCTTCGGATGAGTGTGCCAATGTCAATGCCTGATTTTTCTGACATAATCATGTCTAATATGTAGATATCCGCGAAGTCCTTTTCCTGTATTTTTTGATAGAGCCTGACGGCATCTGTGTATTGTTCTATCTCAAGGCTTGGTTCTGGATTGCGTTCTTTGTATTTGGTTAACAGTCCTTCTATTTCTGTTAAATCCTCCATGCTGTCGTCACAGACTACTATTTTCATTTGTTTTCTCCCACAAAAATACCACAAAACAAACGTTCGTCGGTATCCGTTTTACGGTATTTATTTTTCATTTGAAAATAGTATAGCATATGATGATTTAATTTGCTATTGTTGTTTTTTAATGTTTTTATGGAAAAAAAGATTTTTTTCTGTAATTTATGATATTAAGGCATATGGAAGTTTTAGGTTCTATATGCCTTAATGTTGTTGGTTTATCTGGTTTTTGAATGGTGTGGTTGGTTATGCTAGCTGCATGACCCCGGCTTCAAGTTTTTTTAGTTCGTCCATTGATAAATGGGCATTTCAAACGCAGGGATACTTTGTTTCCTGTTTATTTATCCATGTTGGGCAAGTCGACAACCCGCGTCGCAATCCGCTCTGCCAGATGCCTGTTGTGTGTAATTGCGACAACGCCCATGCTGCGCTTTGCGGCTTCCGACAGTACCACGTTCCAAAGCTGCGCCTGTGTAATCACGTCCAGCATGGTGCTGATTTCGTCGCATATGAGATAGTCGGCGCCGCTTAGCAAGGCGCGTGCAACGCAGAAGCGCTGCAGCTCCCCACCGGATAATTCGTGCGCGAAGCGGTTCAGCCATGCCGGCTCTATGCCGAGAGCGTCGAGCAGCTCTTCGCGTAATGTTCCGCTTTCTTCCAGTACGCGTCTCATCTGCCAGCAAGGGTTCACTGCTTTTTCGGGGTGCTGGTATATGAGCCGGACAGGGCAGATTCCGTTTTGCGGCAGGGGATTATTTTCCAGCAAAATCTGCCCTTTTGTGGGTTTATGGTAGCCTGATAACAGCATTGCGAGCGTTGTCTTGCCGTATCCGCTTGGCGCAAAAATGGCAAGGCATTCGCCCTTTTCCACGTGCAGCGTGCAGTCTTCAAGAACCCATGGCTGTTTTTTATTGTAACGGAAATACACGTTTTTTGCTTCAAGTGCCATGATAAACCTCCCGTTCATCGCATGGGTGTTCAAACTGCCAGCATCTTACTTCGCCGCCCCGCACCTCGCGTATCGGAGGGTTGTTTTCCATACACTGTCTTGTTTTGTATGGACAGCGCGGCGCGAACAGGCAACCGTTTGGGAGTGCTCCTGCATAGGGCTGAAAGCCTTCGATTGGTTGAAAGCCGTTTTGCGGCAGGGCGTTCCACAGGGCTTTTGTGTATGGGTGGCGCAGTGCTTTGGAACCGTTTTGGAAGTCGGATGCGGGAGCTGTTTCTACGGTTGTGCCCGCGTAAAATACGGCAACTCTGTCTGCAAATGCGATTGCCAAATCAATATCATGTGTTATTAAAATGACTGCCTTTCCCTCGTCTGCCATTTCCCGAAATAGCCGCAGCGCCTCCAATGCCTGTTCAAGGCTCATTCCGGGTGTCGGCTCATCGGCAATTAACAGCTGTGCGTCCGTGATTAGGGCGGTCGATACCAGCACACGCCTTGCCATGCCGCCGGAGAGCTGAAACGGATAGAGCTGCGGGGTTTTTTCCGGCAGTCCGAACCGCCGCAGGAGGTTTTTGCGCTTTTCGGTCTGCCGTGGTCTGCGGTGTCCGTCTAACTGTGCGCCGATTTTCATTAAGGGGTCTAAAAAAGAGACCGATTGTGGCACGAGTGCAATTTCCGTTCCCCGAAGCTGCTCTTGCCGTGCGGCTGTGAGTTCCTCGCCTTGGTAGTGAATGTGCCCGCGCACGGTGGCATTTTCGGGCAAAATTCCCAAAATGGCGGAGGCAAGCAGGCTTTTGCCGGAACCGGACGAGCCGGCGACGGCGACGATTTCCCCGCGGGATACGGTCAGGTGGAGTTCTGAGATGACCTGCAGGTCAGTCTGCTTTAAGCCGTGTTCATACATTCGGAAAGAAACCGATAAATCATGGATTTCCAGTAATGTCGTGTCTTTTTGTTCCATAATAAGCCTTTCTTATTATAAACTTTTTATTGCTGCACGCTGTATGGGTTTAGTATCGTTTGTAGGTGCTCGCCCGTCTGCTCCACAAGCAGTACCATCAACACAAGGACAAGCCCGGGCAGCACTGCCTGCCACCACATTCCGGCTGACAGATACCGCATACTTTCCGAAAGGATAATGCCGATTGCGGGCTGCTCGGGTGAAAGTCCGAAGCCTAAAAAGGAGATGGACGCCTCATGCAAAATCGCGTGCGGGAGCATGAGAACCAGCCCTACAAAAAACTGTGGTATCAGATGTGGCAACAGGTGATGTGTCAAAATCCAGCCATGCGATTTCCCAAGCCTGCGCGAAACCGCAATGTAGTGCTGCGCGCGAAGCTGCAGAACCTCGCCCCGGATTAGGCGCGCAAGGCTGCACCAATGCGTCGCGGCAATTCCGATTAACAGCCCCTTTAATCCGCGCCCGAGCGCAAAGGAAATCAGGATTATCAGAATGGTATGGGGCACGCTCATGACAAGGTCAATCAGCCAGTTTACAAAAGCGTCCGCAGCTTTGGAGCCTGTCGCCGCCGCAATTCCGACAATGATTGCAATCACTGCGCTAATCAGGGAAGCGGCAATGCCGACCGTCATGCTGACTGCCATTCCTTTGAGTGTGCGCAGGAAAATATCCCGTCCAAGTGCATCTGTACCGAACAAATGTTTAAATGAGGGTGGCTGTTTTGCATTCAAAAAACTACTGAAAACTGCCGTATCGGGGATAAAGATACCCAGTATATATACGGCAATCAGGGCAAGTGCCATGATGCTTGTCCAAATCACAAGCTTTGTGCGGCGGTTTGGGGCGGTTTTGTGCTTTTTCACGCTTCCACCTCCCGTATCTGCGGGTCAATGATGCCGTAAAGGATATTTGCTGCCATATTGCCAAAGCTGACAAACACGGCGGAAAAAAGCGTAATTCCAAGAAGCAGCGCAACGTCGCCATTTAGTCCTGCTGCCGAGACCGCGCTGCCAAGTCCGGGATAGCTGAACACATTTTCCGCAATGACGGAGCCGCCGAACAGCTCCGCAAACGATGCAAACTGCAAGGTCAGTGCGGGGAACAGGATATTGCGCAGTCCGTGACGGCGAAGGATTGTCCATTTTCCCTCCCCTCTTGCACGCGCGAACAGCACATACTCGCTGCTTAGCACATCGGACAGCTTTTGGCGCGTATGAAGGGCGATATTGGAAAATGACATCAGGCTGAGTGTAAAGGCGGGCAAAATCAGATGGTAAATCCGTTGTCCTAATGTAACGTCCTCGCTGCGTACACCTATTGGCGCGGAAAATCCGATTGGAAACCATTTCAGCCATACACTGCACACCAAAAGAAGCACAAGTCCCAGCCAGAATGTGGGGACAGCACTTAGAATGTAACAGCATTTTTTCAGGATTTTGTCCGCCCATCTATCCTGATACATTCCCATGATGCAGCCAAGTCCGAACCCCATCACACCGGACAACAGCCACGCGCAAAGCATCAGGGCAAACGAGTTCCAAAACCGTTCGCTGATAATTTCCGCAACTGGTCTGCGGTAGAGCGCCGACTCACCCAAATTGCCGTGCAGCACCTCGGACAGCCAGCCAAAATAGCGCTGCACTGGCGGTTCGTTGACACCCCAGTAGTCTTCCAATTCTGCCCGCTGCTGCGGGGACACGGCTGTACCGAGACCGATAAGATACTGCTGCACCGGATTAATCGGCGACGCGCTGATTAGCACAAAGGAAACTACGCTTACCGCAAACAGCAGTGAAAGCGTTCGAATGCCATATGTAAAGAAAATGCGGACGCTGCGTTTTAACAATTCACTCATAAATCAGTTCTCCCATGTCCATTCCTGCAAATTCTGAATGAGGGGCAGTCCGTGTCCGTGCCCATGAACTGGCTGATTTCCAATGGAAAGTCCGTCGCGGACATAGGTTACATGGTCTAAATTGACAATCCAAACCCACGGGCACTCCCCCCGCATTGCCGTTCCGGTCGTGCCGTCCCACTGGACTTTTTTCCAGTTTTCATTTGCTTCTTCGGCGGTCAGCGCTTCCATTGCGGCATCTAAATATCCGTCTGTCACGGTGCTCTGATAGCCTTCGGGATTGTAAAAATCGTCTGACAATGCACCGTCGGAACGGTAAAGGTAATACGTTTCATTGGGGATTGCGGAACCCCAGCCCATCATGACCGCTTCGGAGAACATGCGCTGCGTAATTTCATCCCAGCTTGTGCCTTCCACATTGATTAAAATCCCAAGTGCCTTCGCCTGCTCCGCCGCTGCGGCGGCAACTGCCTGACGCACGGAGTCGCCGGAAGGGTAAATGCAGGAAAATTCCGCTTTCAGACCATTTTTTTCGACAATGCCGTCGCCGTCCGTATCTGTCCAGCCAGCGTCGGCGAGCAGTTTTTTTGCATATGGAACATCTGTTTGTATTGCTGCCTCAGGATTGTTCCAAGGCATACCGTCATTTTCCGAGTACGCAGGTCTTCCAAAGCCGTTCAACACGGTGTCCGCAATCTGCTGACGGTCGATGCCGTAGGCAATTGCCTGACGGATTTCACGGTTGCAGGTTACGTTATTGCCAATCGGTGCGCCGCTTGGCGTGGTCTTTCCCTCATTTGGCAGAACGGGGAGCGTGAAGCCGCGGTTATCCGCAGAGGGAATTGCCTCGACATGGTATCCGTCCACAGTTGTCGCACCGAGTGTCGCGGTGGAGTACGCAACATCGACTTCCCCTGCCAAAACAGCGGCAAGCGCGGCGTCCTCGGACATGAATACAACGGTTACATTTTTGATTGCGGGTTTGTCGCCGTAATAGTGCTCATTTGCCGTGAACAAAATCTGTTGCTGCGGCATCCATTCCACGAGCTGGTAGGGGCCGGAGCCAATCGGGTTTGTGCCGTAATGCTCATTATAGTCGTGCTCGGGCACAATTCCGACAGATGCGAGTGTATTGAGGAAAATGGAGGTTGGCTTTGTCAAGGTAACGACAACCGTTTTGTCGTCCTGTGCAACTGCATTTTGCATGTAGGTCAGGTCAACAGAGCCTTGTGCTGCTTTAGCTGTCTCCAAGGTGAATGCGATGTCAGATGCCTTCACTTTCTCGCCGTCCGTAAAGTATGCGTCGTCGCGAATGGTAAATGTCCATGTCAGTCCGTCGGGGGAAAGCTGGTAGTCTGTCGCAAGGTCGTTTTCAAATGTCAGGTCGGCGGTATATTTTACAAGGGTGCTTTGGACAATGGGGGAATTGCCGTGTCCCCAGCCTTTTGTCGGGTCGAGCGTTTCCGGCTCAGAGCCGATGGCGATTACGACGCTGTCCTTTGTGGTTTTGGCTAAGACCGTTTCATTTATGGGCTGCGCAGGGCGGTTGTTGCAGGCGGTCATTGACAAAATGAGGATTGCTGATAAAAGGATTGTGCCTGATTTTTTATGCTTCATATTTTTTGTCCTTTCAATGTTTCCGTATGAATGCTTCTGTATGAATGTTTTTGTATCAATGTTTTTGTATCAATGCTTCTGCTTCGGACAGGCTGATATTCTGTTCTTTTGCGATGCGCGACAAGTCGTCGTATTCATATTTTCTGCGCTCTACGCCGTAGCCGGAGGATATTTTACATCTGACGGAACCGTAGGGCGTATTTATAGTTTGAATGCTGCGGTCGAGTACGTAACGGCTAAGGCTGCTTTCCCGTATGCCGATGGTGGTTGTATGTTTGAAAATGGATTTAATGATTGCTTCCTTGTCTTTTTCTTGGCACATTACATGAATGAGGGTACCCGGGCGGGACTTTTTCATGCCAATTGGGACGGTATATACGTCAAGTGCGCCTTCTTGGAAAAGCTGTTCCATTGCAAATCCAACTGCTTCGGCGGTCATATCGTCCACGTTGCAGCTTAGCTCACAGATTTGTCCCTGCTTATAGTTCGTTTCGCCTAACATCGCGCGGACGCAGTTTGCCGCCTCAAAGTCTTTTTTTCCCATTCCATAGCCGATTGCGGTTGTCTGCATTACGGGCATTTCACCGAAGCTGTCTGCAAAATGCTTGAGCAGTGCGGCGCCTGTCGGGGTGCAGAGTTCCCCACGGATACTGCCGCCGTAGATTGGGACGTTTTGCAGGATATGCGCGGTTGCGGGGGCGGGGACAGGCAGTATGCCGTGTGCGCAGCGAACCTGACCACTTCCTACGTGGATTGGAGAAACGATTACTTTGTCGGGGGCAATTTTGTTCATCAGCAGGCATACTGCCACGATGTCGGCGATGGCGTCCATTGTGCCGACTTCGTGGAAATGGATTTGCGTTACTGGTCTGCCGTGGGCTTTGCTTTCTGCTTCGGCAATCAGGGTGTAGACAGCGATGGCGTCGGTTTGGACTTTTTGTGGTAGGTTTAGGTGGTCTTTGATGATATGTTCAATATCGTGTAATGTGCTGTGGTGATGGTCATGGTGGTGATGCTCATGATGCTCGTTCTCATGATTGTGGTCGTAGTGCTCGTGGTCATGAATATGGTCATGGTACCCGTGCACATCATGGCTTTCTTCTTCCTCGCCGTGAACCGTTACTGAAACGTGTGTTCCGGTAATGCCACATTTTACTGCCGTTTCCCGTTTAATGGAAACATTTGGAATGCCAAGCGCATTCAGCTCTTTTATAAAATCTTCCGCATCAGGAATCAGTTCAAGCAGCGCGGCAGTCAGCATATCGCCTGCTGCCCCCATTGAACAATCCAAATAAAGTGTTTTCAATTGTTTGTCCTCCTAATATTTTTCTAAAGCCGTTCTGTCATGCCCCTTCATAAGCTGTCGGTTTGTTCATTTATTTTTGCATGGCTGAACTGTTACCCATGTGATTAATCATATTCGCAAGATACCCCGCGCCAAAGCCGTTATCAATATTTACCACGGAAACGCCACTTGCACAGGAATTTAGCATGGACAGCAGCGCGGATAAACCGTTAAACGAAGCGCCGTATCCCACGCTGGTCGGCACGGCAATGACCGGACAGTCCACAAGTCCGCCGATGACGCTCGCAAGCGCTCCCTCCATTCCGGCAATCGCAATGATAACGCTGGAACTCATAAGGTCATCAAGATGCGCGAGTGTCCTGTGCAGTCCCGCCACGCCGACATCATACAGGCGCACCACCTCATTGCCAAGAACGGTTGCCGTCAGCGCCGCCTCCTCGGCAACCGGGATATCACTCGTTCCCCCCGTTGCCACAACGATTTTTCCAATACCGTCCGGCACCGGAATCTGCCCAATCACCCCGCATCGGGCATTTTTATCATAATGCATGGAATGTGTCTCTTTGATAAGCGCAGCCGCCTCCTCGCTAAGGCGGGTAATAAGAATGGTGTCCTGCCCGTTTTTCAGCATCGTTTCCACAATCCCGATAATCTGCTCCGGCGTTTTTCCGGCACCATAAATAACCTCCGCCGTTCCCTGACGCAGCCTGCGGTGCATATCCACCTTCGCGTAGCCAATATCCTCAAACGGCTTTGTTTTCAGCTTTAAAAGTGCATCTTCCACGGAAACGCTGCCGTCGCTGACACCCTCTAACAAATTTCTGATGTCATGGTTCATCTTCTCACCTCCAAATCAAGTGATACGGTTTTATAATATTGTTTCAATGCTGTTAAAATATCTTCCCGATGCTTTATCAGAAGCTCCAGTTGTTTTTCAAGAATTTGCAGCCTCGCATGACCGTCCTGCGAGCGAATGCGAAAATCCGTGAAGCCGAGGGAAAACAGATAGTCTTCCGCTGTTTCCGTGGCGGACAGCTTTTCCTGCGTAATGGTTTCACCTGTGATAATCCTTGTTGCAAGGCAGGCGTACGCGGGTTTATCCCATGTAAACAGATTTGCTTCTTTGGAAAGCGTGCGAATTTGCGTTTTTGTCAAAGCGCATTCGCGCAACGGCGAATAGATGGAAAGCTCTTTTAATGCGCGCATACCGGGGCGGTCTTGTGCGTTGTCGGAAGCGTTTGTCCCATCAAGCAGAACCGTAAATCCGTCTGCTGCTGCCGCTTTTATAATTGCAGAAAAAATCTGCTTTTTGCAGTGGTAGCAACGGTCGGGCGGGTTTTCGCTTACGCAGGTGTCCGCGAGAATGTCCAGCGAAAGGATATTTAATTTTACTTGGAGCTGCTTTGAAAGCTGTACGGCGTCCTCTAATTCAAATTGGGGCTGGAACTGCGATTTCACATAGTAGGCGCTCACTTCTTTTGCGTATTTTTGCGCCGCGTATAGGAGAAATGCGGAGTCCACACCTCCGGAAAACGCAACCGCCACTCTTGGGTGCAGTGTGAAAAATTCTTCTAGTGTCATATTGTCACTCCTGTTGTGTGTAATCGAGTAGGGGAATGTCCCTCTCACCTACTCGCCGCGCGCCCCATGCGCCGCTTCAGCGGCATATTTCCAATGTGAAAACTCACATATATGGTTTTCACATTTGCATGGGGCTGTGCATAAAAAAACACACAATTTCCCTTCAGAGATTTTGTGTGCCTTCCAAGCATCTTTTTCTTTTTCATAATGTCGTAAAAATATCACTTATAATGCTTCTGCATTATTCCTGACTGCTTCCTGCAATCTTAACTATTGTACCTTATTCCGTGTGTAAAATCAACTTTTATTTGAAAAACGCACGGAAACTTTATTTCCCTGTATCTATTTTAAACTCAATAAACAGCCGCCTTTGCAGTTCAACATCTGTCAGCGATTGAATAAATTCATCTGTGCGCCCGCTCTCTGCCATTTTTGCACCAAGCTTATTGACACAAGCTACTCCTTCTGCTTTTCCTTCCTCTATAAATCGGTCAAGTACTGCGTCCATATTGACACCTCATACTATTTCCTGTTCGGATATATTTTCTATATAGTGTCTGCTCACTAACTGCTCGAATTTAATTTGTCCAGTAAGGAAACTTATT
>CANOMQ010000062.1 GCA_947567595.1 uncultured Lachnospiraceae bacterium
AATAATTCTCTTCTAGAATTTTCAGGGTTGCATTACTGTTTATTTGTCAAGGTTCGCGGCTTTTGTATGCCGTTTTGATTGCCTGCTGTAATTTGTGACAGCTTATTAACATTATCACAGACTGTCATATTTTGTCAAGCACTTTTTAGCATATTTTTATTTTATTTTTAATAAAATATACTAGCTGCCCGAAACCGTTCGTTTCGCAGCGACAAAAATTATCTTATCACTTCAATTCTTGTCTGTCAACCATAAATTATAGGAATTTTTAAAAATTTTTCTACATTCCAAAAAAGCCCCTTATTTCCCACAATCAAATTATCCATTACACCTTTTCGGCAATTTTTTCGGTAATGATATGCTGCATGTCTTCCTTATTTTTTCCGATTGCAAATGCAAGCTCCGTATAGAGGTTGTTTTCGGCAATTTTAAAAAAATGCTCGTCAACCGAGGTGCTCTTTTTTCCCTGCGCTGTTCGTTTCTGCATTCTTGAGTACATGCTTTTGATAATGCTCATCAGCTTTTCCGGGTCGCAGCTTTGAATGGCTTCCTTATATTTCTGTTCCCTTTGCTTGTCATCTGTTATCCATGCCTCTGCGATTTCAGGTATCTTATCAATAAACTGCCATGCCTCGTCCTTTGTTATCACCCTTCTAAGACCGTTGTCCTCCTTATCTGCCGGAACATACAGCTTCGTATTCGTTTCATTGAGCGGTGTCAGGAAAAAATACAGCCGTTCCTTATTTGCGGTGGAAATATTGAGATGTCCGATATTATCCACCCTGCAGATACCATTGCTCGCCTTAATTACAAAATCACCTATTTCAAACATATTGACGCTCACGCCTTTCTTCGAAAACCAAAACACAATCATTACTTTATTATTATACCACTAAAAAAAGGGCTTTGTAAGAAAAACTGCATACAAAGCCTTATTTTCGTGATATTGTTCTAGCTTTACACCTTGTTTTTTAGGCAATATTGCGTTTTTCCCCGCAAAAAACAAGGAAAAACGGCAGAATTATTCTTTATTTGCCCCGCTTAGTACTTCTGAAATGATGTGTGCCAAGGGCTCGCAGGAGTTCATTGCCTCCTCCACGGTGTTTGTCTGTGAGCCAAGCTCAATTAACAGGGTCTTTGGTCTGTAATGCATATTATACCGATAGCCTTTCAGGTATATGCGTCTTGTCAGTCCCGGATAATATTCCTCCGCAAAGAGCTGCATCTGGAACGCAAAGGACAGGTTATCCTGCACGTATGGATTGGGCAGTCCGGTAAGCTCGCCCAGCTCCCTTGTATAGCTTAGTCCGTTGAAAAACATGAATTTTGCCATTGTTTTGTCCTGAATGGTCGTTACCAGTCTTGTATCCGCGTTGGTTTCGTCCCTGTGCAGGTCGATGATGACCTCGATTGTCGGATTTTGCGCAAGGACGTTTTCAATGTCCGCCATTGCATTGGAATAGGCGTAGTCCCTCCCTCCGACATCGTATTTTCCCATATGGTGGATTACGTTCAGTCCGTACTTTGTCCGCAGGATATTGCTCAAATGCTCTCCGACACCCATAATGGATGTGCTTTCATCGTTTGGCAGGGAGTTTATGTATGTTTCCTGTGAGTGCGTGTGATAAATCAAAATCTGGGGCATGGTGTTGTCCTGCTTGAGCGTCGCGTCAAAGCCCATCAGCGTGTCATACTTTAGCTGCCCCGGGCGAATCATGGTGGTCGGGTCTTCCGCATAAAAGGTGCCTTTTATAAAGCCTTCGTCCAAAAGCTGCTGCCTTGAATAAACTGCCTGCGGCGCTGTCGCGGGAACAAACTGCGTCGGGTCGTATGCCAGCCCGCCTGCATTTGCGTTTAAGGTCTCGTTTAAAAGCTCGTTTGCCGCCTCATTTTCGGCAAGCACTGCCTCCTCTAGCGAGGGTATCGCCTGCGTTTCGTTTTTTGGGAGATACTCGCACAGATATGCGCTTTCTTCCAAGTCATGCTGCGCCAAGGTGATGATGGGCGTCATTTCCCACACCCTGTTCCATACCCTCTGACAAAGACTGCCCTCACTCCATTCTTTGTCGGCATATGTCAGAAAGGAATTGAAACAGGATAGCCCGTTTTCAAGCGACAAACGAAAAAAGCGCTGTGAAATTCCCAAATCAGAGCCATATAGGTCAGCCTTTGCCTTAAAAATCAGATTGAGCATGAGAATGGCAAAGGCTGCTGCCAGTATCAGTCTTTTTTTCACGGATTACTCCTCCTGCCCCATGTCGAGCGCGATGTTGATTGCCTCGGACAAGGTAAAGCTTAACCTTTTTGAGGTTTCGTCTATATTTTTTGCTGTTACATACATATTATGAAGCTGTGTGTCCGTACTATTCCTAAAATAGTCTAATGACGATTTTCCGCCCGCATGCTCATGGGATATTTTTTCAAGCGCGTCCGACACGATGGTTCCGGCGTCCACTACCATTGGGATTCCGATGGCGATTACCGGTACGCCCAAGCTTTCCTTGGTCAGGGCGTTTCGGTGGTTTCCGACACCGGAGCCGGGGTGGATTCCGGTGTCTGTGATTTGCACGGTGCGGTTTAAGCGCTTGGTGCTTCTTGCGGCGAGCGCATCTATTACTATAACTATGTCGGGCTTTGTTTCCTTTATGACACCCTTTATGATTTCGGCGGTTTCCATGCCTGTTTTTGCCATGACGCCCGGTACCAGTGCGCTGATTTGGTGGATTTTTGGCACGCGGTATGCCTGTTTTCCGTATTCCTTTATGATGTGGCGCGTGATGAACAGGTTATCGACCGTACATGGCCCTAGGGAATCGGCGGTCACGTCCCGGTTTCCAAGCCCAACCACGAGAATGGATTTTTCCTCGTTGATGTCGGGCAGCACGTCTTTTAACTGTTTTGCAAGCTCCTTGGAGATTTCCCGGTGGTAGTCCTCGTCGCTTTCCTGCAAATCGGGCGCTTCTAATGTGATATAGGTGCCCATCGGTTTGCCCATGCTTTTTGCCGCGTTTTTGCTCAGGATTACGACCTTGGAAATATGGACGTCCTCCATTGCATCATATTCCTCGATTGCAATTCCTCTTAGGTTTCCTGTTTCACTTTTGCGAACGCTCTCCGTCGCCTCTAATGCCAAATCTGTCCTTATCTGAAACTGCTGCATATCTGCGCCCCCTTGTGAAATAAAATAATCCAATCAAATAACCGATATGTTGGTAACTATTTTTTCTTATTTTTTTGAGAATATGTATTGACAGATTTCCTTCCATAAATTACAATATGTGAGTATGTTTTATTAAAACGTCCGTGTCCGGCTTTAATGGAACATGTCACTTTAACAAAATTCGAGAAAATGGGAGGTGTCAAGGCATGGCAAACATCAAATCTGCTAAGAAGAGAATTTTAGTAAACAGAACAAAGGCTGACAGAAATAAAGCGATTAAGTCGAGTGTAAAGACTGCGATTAAGAAGGTTTACGTGGCAATTGATGCCAAGGATAAGGAAGCTGCTGCTGCCGCTTTATTGAACGCTACCAGCGTGATTGATAAGGCTACAACAAAGGGCGTATATCATAAGAATTATGCTTCAAGAAAAGTTTCCCGTTTATCCAAGGCGGTCAATCAGATGGCTTAATTTCTGCATAGCATTTTTTTGAATATATTTTTGAATAAAGGCTGAATAAAAGAAAAACAACCTATACCGTCATGTAGGTTGTTTTATTTTTTGTTTTTTATTCAAGCTTATATCAGGTATTCTTCCCGGCTGCGCACAAGCGCATAGCGTTCGTTCATCCAGTTGATTGCCTGTTCCAGCCCTTCCTCGCTAAATGCAAACAGCTCCGAGAGCTTCTGCTCGTCGGGTGTGGACGTAAAGCAAAACGGCTCGCTCCACACGTATGCCTTCAGCTTTTTTTCGTCCTCCACGACCTCCTTGTGGAGCAGGAAGCGCATTCCTTTGTGGCTTCCGGTAAAATCTTCTTTTTCAATAAAATTGAGTGAGAGGAAATCTGCTCTTGTAAGCATTTTATGTCAACTCCATTTCGTTCGTATTGCATTCTATTTCATTCAAAAGCCCGCAATCGTCAAAGTCGGGGATAAAGCTTTCCTTTGCCGTTTCGCCCTCCTGAATGAAGGCGTTTGTCACGCCAAGACGGATTGCGTAATCGATGACTTTCTCGTATTCCCGTTTGGTCACCCTTCTTGAAAGCTCGGGAAAGCCTGCCGCCGCAATCGACTTTGGCGGTGTGTACTGGTTCATAATGCTGATATAGATGTCGTCCTGATAGGTTTCGTACAGATAGCGCAGGATACTGCGCGACTCCTTTGTGTGCCCCGGAAGAACCATGTGCCTTACGATTGTGCCGCGCTTCATCATGTTGTCTGCAAAAACAGGGCTTTTTGTCTGTCTTACCATTTCCGCTATCGCTTTTTGGGCATGGGCGGCGTAGTCGGGTGCATTGGAATAGCGCTGTGATACGGTGTCTGACCAATATTTGAAATCTGGCAGATAGATGTCTACCAGCCCGTCGAGGCGCCGGATTGTCTCCACGTGCTCATAGCTGGCTGTATTATAGACAACCGGAAGCACAAGCCCTCTTTTTTTGGCGTGCTCTAGTGCAGCCGCTATCTGCGGTACGAAATGCGTCGGCGTCACGAGGTTGATGTTTTCGGCGTTTTTTTCCTGCAACAGCAAAAAAGTATTGCAAAGCGCGTCGGTGGTAAGCGGTTTTCCTTTGTTTCCCAACGCAATGTCCTGATTTTGGCAATAGACACAGCGAAGCGGGCAGCCGGAGAAAAAGACGGTGCCGGAGCCGTTTGTCCCGCTGATACAAGGCTCCTCCCACAGATGGAGGGAAGCCCTTGCCACCCTTACCAAGGCAGTTTCCCCGCAGTATCCTTTGATACCGTTGTTTCTGTCCGCGCCACAGTTTCTTGGACATAAGCCGCACATTTGCATGGCTGTGCCGTCAGGTGTTTGGAACATTTGTCTGCCTCCGGTTTTTACAGATTAAAGATTAAGTCGTGGTCTATTTGCTTTGCTTTTTTGATAATGCTTTTTTCCTGTCCTTTGAGGTAGAGGCTTAGCTGCGCAAGCTCTCCTTCGTCAAAGCCTTTGGAATTGACCACCTTTCTGCTTGGGAGTATGATTTCGGCATAGTCGTTTCCCTTCTTTGTTTTACGCTCAAAGCAGACATGTATCACTTTTCCGTTTTTTCCCGGAAGCAGTCCTGTATGCGTCATTGTGATGTTTTCCGCGTCATTAATTTTTAAGTCCATAATCAACCTCCATTCTTATCGCGCTCGCGAATTGTCTGTCTTTTTTTATTATAGCACAGATGTGTCTGATAATGCTAGGCTTCTTTTTTCGATATTTTATATTTTTTGCTTGATTTTACCGGATTTTTTGTTTTGAAGGTTATTTGGACGCTATCTGAAAAATTGCTATGGAAATGCGGGTGGGAAGGTGCTATAATTAAGAGCCGACGGACGGCATTTTACAGTATGGGCTTGGAAATGACAGGAAATGAGATAAAAAGGAGAATGAAAGCAATGAAAAAGCAACACATTTTGTTATTAGCAGCGGCTATCGGGCTGACGCTTACAGCCTGCACAGGTTCTAAGGACACGGCGGGAGTTACCTCGGGCAACATGGCAGAAGGGACAGCCATGGCAGAAGGGACAGCCACGGCAGAAGGGACAGCCGCGCAAAAGGAAAGCGAACAGGCGCAAGAAAAGGAGCCTGAAAACCTTCCGGCTTCGCAGGAATATGCTTCCTCGGACGGCACCTACAAGGTCACGCTGCTTGAGGGGCTTACGCAGACGGATATGCAGCTTCCGGCAGGCGGCGCCATGATGGGATTGGACGGCGGCTCTGATCGCACAGGCTTTTCCGGCGTTTCCCTAAGAAGCGGCAAATCCAGTGTTCCGGGAAATCCGGACGATGTTGAGAGCTTGGAGGATTTTGCGGAATATATCACGGACATGACGATAAAGGGCTCCGGTGTGACGGTGAGCTGGGAGGATACGGACGCTCCTTCCCTTGAAGGCGCCGAGCGTTGTCTTGCATGGGAAGGCGTGGCAAGAAGCGGTATGAGCAGCGGACAGGCATACGGCTATTTTGCGGAAACGGCGGACAGCTACTATATGGTGGTTCTTGTCGGAAATGATGACGACATTGAGGAAGCAAGACAAATCCTTGCACTGGAACTTTTAGAGGGATCGTCTGCGGCGGCAGGAACAAAGGACTTTATCAGCAGTATGACAGCGGTTTTGGATTCCGTGAACGGCGCAAGTGTTATGGAAACCTTTAAGGCGATGGAGGACTCTGGCGCTACCAAGGAGCAGCTTGAGGCAATCGCTTCACAGGCGCGCAGCAGCCTGTCAGGAAGCTGGGGTGTGGAAAATGCGGACGACCTGATGGAAATGGCAGACTGGCTGATGGCGGAAGGACATAATCAGGACGCCTTGGATTTCCTTGCGGAATTTGACGTAAATGAAGATATGCAGCGCGATGCATTTGACGCTGCGATTAAAGAGCAGAACCTTGATGAAGGGACTTATATCAGCCTGTTGGCGGCTTTTGACGCATGGAAGGCTTATGGGGACGGCGCGATTGCCGCGTGGGATTTGAGCCGTGTCGGAACCATTATGGGCTTTGGCTATGCATCCGGCTACTGCACCTATGAGGAGGCTATGGACAAAATGCTGGAGGCGGCTAAGAAGGCGCAGGAGCTTTATGACTCATGGGAGGACTTTAACAAGAGTTACCTCTATGGTTATTCCTACTGGGCGGAGGAAGCGCTGGACGACGCGGACAGCAGTGCAGGCGAGCGTGCCGAGCTGGTGAGCGAAATGGAGGCGCAGGCAAACGGTCCTTTCTCGGTGGACTGGAATATGGAGCTTACGAAAGAATGGTAATCCTATAGTAAAGCACCTCAGTCTGAAATGATGGTTTAATCGAAGCTTTGATTGATGTCTTGATTAAACATTCGTTTGTGGCTGAGGTGTTTTTTCATTTTTCAATTTTTTTATTTTTTCTGTAACGAAACCGCGCCCAAACCGATATATTCACGAAAGGAGGTCATGAGGATTTGCATGGACGAAAAAATATATGATGAACATGCCAAAACGGTATATTATTTTCTGCTGTCACTCTGCCATAACCCACATATCGCGGAAGATCTGACGCAGGAAACCTTCCTTCGTGCCTATCAGTCAATGGAGCGTTTTGACGGGACGTGCAAGCTGTCCGTGTGGCTTTGCCAAATTGCGAAACATTTATGGTATCAGTATTTGGAGAAGCATAAGCGTGAATCACCAGACAGACCAAAAGAGGATGTTGCGCTTTGTACGGATGCGGAAACGCAGGTTTTTGCAAAGTATGAGCTGATGCAGGTTTTAAAGGAGCTTCATGGTCTGCCGGAACAAATGCGGGAGGTGCTCTACATCAAGATGTCGAGCGAACTGACGTTTCGTGAGATTGGCGAGATTTTGGGAAAGAGCGAAAACTGGGCGAGGGTAACTTATTTTCGGGGAAAAGAAAAAATAATGAAAGGATTGATGAAACATGAGTAATATTTCGTGCAATGTGATACGCGACCTGCTGCCTTCCTACATGGACGGGATTGCTTCTAAGGATTCGGTAACGCTGATTGAGGAACATCTTGCAGAGTGTGCGGAATGCAGGGATTTTAAATGCCGCTTGGGAAAGCCGGATTTGCATGTCATGCATGAGGCGGACGGCTTGGATTATATGAAAAAAATACGCAGGCTTGCGGATTTGAAGTCTGCCGTGTGTTTTTTGCTGGTCTTGGTGACGGGGGTGTTCTTTTTGGGATACACAAAGGATTTGTACCGGGCGAAGCCGTTTTTTATCCTTGTCGCGGTCATGCTGTTGTGCAATTATCTGTTGTTTTTCCATAATGGGGTAATGGAGGCGGAAAAAAGGGCAAGGGCAATTGTTGTCAATGGGATTAGCGTTTTTTTGACGATGTATGTCATGCTGGTTTTGCAGCTTTCGATTGATAACTGGATTAATGACCGGCGTGCTTTGTTTGGTATGGATTATGAAAACTTGGGGCCGTTTCTTCATAATCAGTTGCTGTTGGTGATGGTTGTGGAGATGGTGATTTGGGTTCGGGAGCTTGTGCTTCATATCCGAAATGCGCATTTTTCCATTGTGAGCAGCAGCTTTGGGATTATCGGGTTTTACATGTCCCTGTATTATCTTCGTATGTTTGAGACGATTGGGACGCTTGACGAATTTCATGTGATTAGCAGCAATGCACTGCTTTTGTTTGCGGAAGGCGTCGTTATTTTGCTTTTGATACTTCTTGTGGAAAGGGTAAAACGAAAAAAAGAAAAATGTATCTGAATACTTCTCCCATAGCTTGGAATAAATTACCTGTTCCAAGCTATGGGAGAATTTTATGAAAAAGAAATTACTGGCGGAAATGATTAGCGGAAATTACCAGTACGACCTCCAGTTCCTGTGTATCCTGACAAGTCCCTCCAAATAATAGTAATCGCCCCATGTATTGCACTCGTCCACGCCGCGGTCTGCGCAGGGATTTTCGTCGGATTTTCTGGCATAGGTGCCGTGCAGCAATAAGCCGTTGGACTGCTCCTTTGATGTGACTGCACAGTTTTTGCGCAGCGCAAGCAAGAGCCGTTTTGCCATGTCCTCATAATACTGCGCCTTCTCCCCGGTCATGTGCCTTGCCATTTCTAACATGCCGCAGGCGGCAATCGCTGCGGACGATGAGTCCCTTGGCTCTGTGCAGCCGTAAATTCCCCATGCCTGCCCGCGCGTCCACGCAGAGCCGTGCCTGTGCCCCTGATGTGTCACGCCGCGCAGCGGTTCTCCGGTTTCCGGGTTGAAAAAGTAGGTGTGGTATGTTGAGTAATCCGGGCGTACGATATATTTCATTGCGGTTTTGATGTGCGCCTTTGCGTGGTCGGCGTGTTTCGTGTCGCCTGTCACTTCTGATGCCCAAAACAGCAACGGCATGTTTAACAGGCAGTCGATAATCAGGCGGTAGTTGTCGGGCGCGCCAATCTGCCCCCATGCCTGAAAAAACTGTCCTTTTTCACAAAAACGCTCCATCAGGTTGTCAGCCGCAAACAACGCCGCCTTTGCCGTTTCATTCCCTGTAAGCTGCCATGCCGCCACGCATGACGGCGAATATAAAAATCCCATGTCGTGGTGGTCAACGTCAATCCGCCGCACAATCCTGTCCATAAAGCTGTCAACCTGAACCGCTCCCGCTTGTTTTAGTTTTTCCGAGCCTGTTTCCTCGTAAGCAAGCCATATTTCACCTGTCCAAAATCCGGTCGTCCACTCCACGTTCTCGGATTTCGGGTAAAAGTTATTTTGACTGTTAGAGTCGGGGAAGCAGTCTGTAAACTCGTCCACATTTGCCTCTACCAACGAAACGGCAAGCTTCAATATCCCATTGCCTTAATCCAGTTTTCCGCCCGGATTCCGGCTTCAATCGTGCGCCAAGTCTTTTCCTTTGTCCCTGCGGTGATGGCATTGTTCCGAATCCAGTCCGTCATTTGGGCGACAAAGGTCTTCACGTACGTTTCCTTTTCGGTGATGGCATATGCCTGCCCCAAACAAATCCAGTAGCGGTGGCGGTTCATCTGATAAATAAACTCCACGTCCTTGCCCGGCATGTACTGCCAGTCGAGCTTTTCCCCAAATGCCACAATCTCTGCGGTCTGTTCCATATCCCACGGAAGGTTGAAGATAAATTTGTTTTCACAAACCTGATCTGCAATCTCAAGGCGCGAAGCGGTTTCCTCCTGCCGCCATGTTTGAGCATATGTTCTGCATGCCCGCACCTCTTCCCTAGAACGTCCGTGATATAATAGAAATCGGTTCCTGTCAATCATCATAAGACATCATTCCTGTTCTTCTTTATCAAAATCAAACCAGTAAATTCCGTTCGGTTCCAAATGCATCTTCGTATCTGTTCCCCGTCCGTCATAGATGACCGTATCCTGCGGCTCGTAGGTGTTGTTGACTACACAGTATTTTCCGGTCGCCGGATAATAGTTCACCTCAATCTTGTCATTCTCGCTGTACCATATTTTGAGATTGCTCTCCTCTCCTGCTGCCCAAAATACCGCGCGGTAGAACAGGCGGGTATTTTCAAACGAGTACGGAATGCCGCTGATGTAAACGCTTCTTCCCTTGCCAAAGTCATGTGCCGCCATCTGCACGTCCTGACCGTCTTTTTTGAGGATTGCTGTCCCGGGCAGCGCATAGATGTTTTTCATGCCCTCGCCAAAGTCAATCCGCGTCGGTCTGTCCTCAGTGATGAAATGCGCCTGCTCCTCCCAGTTGTACTTGTCTGTGGAAAGGCTGAATCCAACCTCCTTATCAACACCAAGCACACTGGCGAGTGTAAAATAATGTCCCTGATACTGGCACGCGCTCGGCTCGCCCACACCAATGAAGCCACCGCCCTTTGCAACAAACGCTTTGATGGCACACGACAGCGCCGGATTTTTCCAGTAATCGCCGCCGCTTGGCGCCGTGTATGCGTCGCCCACGTTGATGATGACCTTGCATTCGTCCAAAACGGCAGGGTTTTCCAATACCTCGTCAAAGCTGATAAAGCGGACGTCAAACGGCATACCGCTCAGGCTTTCCAAAACCGCCGGCATAGGAGTAGGTCTGCTTGTAGGGAATGGCGTGCGCCACCATATGCGTGCCCCATGAGCGCAATTTTGCCCCAGCTATTGAGTACGCCGACCGTAAAGTGGCTGTAGGGCTGCTGTCCGCCTACATTGTCATACAAAAGGCGGAACTCGTTGCAGATATCCTCAATGTACTGCATAAAGTCCGGGAATTGCAGCGCAAGCTTGAGATAGCCGCCATAGCCAATCCGGTCAACGGGCTTTCGCAAAATCGCGCGCCGCGCCGTCACCCAGTTGGTCTTTGCCTCCTGTATCGGGTCACCGCCCTCGTGGAATACGTCAGGGAAAAAGTAGGGGAGAACTCTGCCTTCCGTGTACTTCACGCCCGGAATGTCCGAAATCAGGCGAAGTGTCGCGCCGTTGCCGACCGAGCCGACCACTGCGTCCACGCCGACCTCTTTAAAATAATCCCCGTACGGCTCTGTGCCAATCCAGTGGTCGCCCAAAAACATCATTGCTTCCCTGCCGTTCTCGTGGCAGATGTCCACCAGCACCTTCATCAGCTTTGCAACCTCGCGCTGCTGAAATTTCTGAAAATCGCGAAATTCCTTATACTGCTCTAAAATATAGGGGCTTACGCTGGCGCTGTAGCCAAACCAGTCCACGAACTTTTCGCGCGCAAGCTCGTCAAATACCAGCGTAAACTGATGGAAAAAGGTCGTAAAGCGCACGACGTCTGTGCCGGGATTGTCCGCGAGCCACTTTTTGAGCTTTTCAATCACATGGCGCTGTGTCTTTGGCTGGCGCACGTCAAAGGTGATTTGATGCTCCACGTCCTCCCAGCTATTGGTGATAAAGTTGTACATATGTACGGGGTCCCACATGATAAACGCCAAAAAGCTGACTGTGTATTCGTGGAATGCCTTTGGCGCGTGGATTACCACCTCCATCTGCTCTGCTTCGTAATCCCACCCGTCGGGCGAAACGACCTCTCCGGTCGTGCGGTCAATCACTTCCCACCACCGCTTGATGTCGTGCAGTGTGTTTGGCTTTAGCTGTTCCTGATAAAAATGCTTCATCAGCGGTATCCGAAGCGGTGCGGCTTCCTCCATTGCGGTGTAGAACTCCGTCATCAGGTACACCTGCTGCACCTCGTCGGGATTTGCCTGCGCCCATGCATTGTCCTTTCTCGTCGTATAATAGATCGAATAAATTTTCACCGGCATGGATTTGAGTGCGTCCGGCATCTGCGTACCGTCGCAGTCCCGAATCGCGTCCGCGCCCCAGCGCTGCGCCGTCTGTTTTGTCTGCTCTATCATATCCGCGTCTGTGGGTATTGTCACCCTTCCATAATTCTTATCCATGTTTTCCTCCATCTTTAATTACTGTTCATTTCGTTTCAGTAACAGCCGTTTTATGTTACCCTGTCAGCCGTCCGACATGTTGTATGCCCGCAGTCTTGGCACAGTCCCGCACAGCTCATATGCGTTGCTGCACGCATAGCGCCCCTGCGCGTCACGGATTTGTACCCTGATATATTCTTCCGTCCCGTCAAGTGTAAATGACGCGCCTGTCAATGTCTGCCCCATAGGCACGACTGTTTTATGGCAGTTCCTGCCGCTGGTCATCACATATATTTTTTCCACAGGGCTTGTTTCAATCTCCAGTACGCCGTCCGTTATGGACATGGCGTAAATTTCGGGTCCCATTGAGCTGTAAAAATCCCCGCGCAGCAGCGCGCCTGTCACCGCCTCGTAGGTCAGGCTTTCCGCTTTTACCATGACAAACCCGCCAAAGGAGTCGCACAGCGGATTGTCAAACGGGTACTGGTTATGGTTGTCGTCCGTGGCAACGCAGAACAGGCGGTTTCCCAGCCGCAGCATTTCGTCGTAGCTTTGCGGGTTAAAGCCGTAAAGCCCGTCATGCTCGCAGCCGTAGTTGTAAATCTCCATTCCCCAAAAGCCCCTGAGATTTTTGTAGTCGTCGTAGTTTTGCAGCAACCAGTAGGGGTGGTTGTAGCAGGCGTAAAAGCCGTACTTTTTCATTCTTTGGATATATTCGTTAATGTAATCCATGTCGTTGTATCTGCGTTTTGGGAGCAAATCTCCTTGTTTTTCCTGCTTCATTTCTATATGAAATATAAACACTTAGTACCTGCTTCTTGCCAGTTTTTTGCGGTATACGCCCCATTTTCCGGCACAAAGGCAGCATATCAGAAACGCAAATACTGCCATTACCGCCCAAATCAGGATTGTCGCCGTCCACCCAAAGCACGCTGCCATGCTGCCAATCCCATACGCGGAAACCGCGCCGCCCGAATACACGGCGGAATTCAGAATCCCCGACATGGACGAAGCCTTTCCGACTGCGCCAAAGCACGCCGGAAGCACTGCCGTGAATGTCCTTGTACTGTATATCCTGTGGCTTATAGCCCCACGAATTGTTAAAGGTCGTGCAAAGCTCCCAATGCTCCTTGAGCGGTCTTAGCGGAATGTAAAGCTCCGGCGTTTCATAATCGTCCTGCCCTACCAAACGTGCGTTTACCATTGTATCCGAGTTCAGCTCCCGAATCATCTCGCGCACCTTATCCGCTTCCCATGAAAAGTCTTTGCGCGTCAGCATGACATCAAACCACATCGCATCAATATTTCCGTACTTTGTCATCAATTTCCGAATACCCATTCGGTACTGTTCCATAAAGCGCGCCCAACAAGCCTCAAGTTCTTCCGGTTTCTGTGTGCCCTCATTTTTACCGAGCTTGCACATTTCCGTATACATTGCATGATAATTCACCGCCTCTTTTCGCAATGCAAGGACTTCCTCCTCGCTCTTGTCGAGGATTACCCGCATATTGTCCACATTCGACCAATCCGTGTTGGTGAAATAAAAGCCGACCTTCAGCCCTTCCTCGCGCAGCGCCTCGCAGTAGGGCGCCAGCAAGTCCCTGCCTGCCGGCGTCCTCTCTACGACATTTAGCTGCGTGTGCTTAGTATCCGCAAGTGACACCCCGTCATGGTGCTTTGTCGTCAGCACCGCATATCTTGCCCCTGCTTCCTAAAAAAGCGCCGCTCACTTTTTGGGATTATAGTTTAACGCGGTAAAGCCGTCCAGTTGTTTCATATAGTCGTCATAGGACATTGTACCCTGCCCAAAGCTCCACGACTCCGTGACGCCGTCCACCGCGTAAATTCCCCAGTGCATACACTTGATTGCCTCAAAAGCCGCTTCCTTGTTAGAACTTGTTGCAGGTACTGCGTAGCAGCTATCGATAACTAAGGAAGATGGCTCGCTTCCTTCCGGATAAGGCATAGGAAGGATTCCTGCCTGCCAGTCTCTCGGGTACTTATCAAGCGTGGTCAGTGTGCTTGCTACCCAGCCGCCGCAGACATAAAGTCCGATATTGTCGCCAATCATGAAGGAGTTGTACGGATATGTACCGGAAGCCACTTCCACACTGCTTGGCTGGATTTTCAAATCATTGCCCAGTGAGAAGAACCATTCCATGCTCTTTGCAAACGCAGGGTCGTCAAAGTTTGATGTGCCGTCTGCCTTGTAGGGATTAACACCTGACTGTGTCGCGTACATATAGCTGTGTACTGCGTCATTTCCGATGAAAGAGCCCCATACACCCTTGCCTGCGTCATTGAGCTTCTGTGCTGTCTCAACGTATTTCTCCCATGTCCAGCCTTCTGCCTCCGGATACGGAATTCCGGCATCGTCAAATACCTTCTTATTATAGTAGGTCAGCCAAATGTCACGCTCTGCGGGAAGTGCGTATGTCTGTCCGTCAAACTTCACTGCCGCGCCGCTGTATACCTTTTCCATATCGTAGCCCGCATTTGCCGCAAGCTCGTCAAGCGGTGAAAGCACGCCCGCGTTGTAAAACTCCTCAAGCTGAATGGGTGTTCTTCCCAAAATATCAATGTCGTCTCCTGCCATCAGGCTGACAAGCACCTTGTCAATCTCGCCTGCCGCTGAGGTCGGCGTAATGGAAAACTCGACATTAATTCCCGTCTTTTCCTTGATGAGCGCCACCATCTCCTGGGTCTCCGCGCCGCTTGCCGCGTTGTCCGTGAGCGCCCACTTCAATGTCACGCCGTCGTATGGCTTGCCGCTGCTGCCCTGACTTGCCGTGTCGCCCGTGGCTGCCGCCTGCTGTGTGCTGCCGCCTTGGTCTGACGCCTGCTGTGTGGATTGCCCGCTGTCACCACTGCCGCTACTACTGTTACTGCTGCTGTTGCCGCAGCCTGTAAATACAGAAGCTGCCATGCTGACGATTAATGTCGTCACAAGTCCTTTTTTCATTTAGTTTTTCATTCTCATAATGGTCTCTCCCTTCACATTTGTTTTCATATATTTGATAATTCTATTGTAAAGGGGTTTCTGCACAAAATAAACAAGCTAAACTTTGTGTTTATTGGTTTTTCTTGTCATTTTGCAGTTGATATTCGCCTTTTTCGTCCAAATCTCCCTTTGTGAGCACGGGAACCTGCACAACAATCATTGTTCCAGCCTGATAAATACTGTGTATTTTTACAGGCTCTTCTATCCCGAAATAGAGCCGAATACGCGCTGCGACGTTATTTAAGCCAATCCCGCTGCTGCGCTGCAGTTCAATCGGTCTTTCCTCCTGCGCCGTCTCCTCACCCCGTATTTTCCTTCGTACCTGCGCAAGTCGTTCCTTCGTAATCCCGACACCGTTGTCAATCAGCTTCATTTCAAGCCGGTCGCCAACCCTCTTGATTTTTAACCGGATTTTCATTTTACGAAACAGCTCTTCAAACTCTTCCAACAGCGTAGGCTTTAACAAATACTCTGCCACATGGTTGCGTATTGCCATTTGCAGGTACTCAAAATCATTATACCCGCTGAGAATGACAATCTTGATTTCAGGATACTGCGCATTCAGATACTGCATCAGGGCAATACCGTCCATCTTCGGCATCCTGATATCGGAGAGCACCAAATCCGGTCTGTTTTGCTCAATAAACGCCACGGCATCTTCCCCGTTATCGCAGATTTCAACAACCTGAAATCCCCACTCTTCCCACGGATTGCTCTTTGCAATCCCCTGTGCGATTGCTTTTTCATCTTCGACGATCAATAACTTATACATATACATTCTCCCTGCTCTGCCAAACTCCCGCCTTCTAGTACTATTACAGACCGCGTGGCATATCTTTCTTATCTTATCATAAGGGATACGGCATAAGAATGCTATCGGTTATATTTGTCATTTGTAGTTTATAAGATAATTTTCAGGATAAATTCCTATTGGCTTTGAAAATGATAAATGGGGTATTGAAGAAATAAAGTTCTTTCAATACCCCATATTTTACGTATTTGTCAGTTATTCGATTTTTGCTTTTTTTGATTATTTATAATTGACGATTTTGCCAAAACATCACCTCAACATCTGAATTTTACAATACTTTTCATATTTTTCTTCTTCAAGTGATATCTAAAAGTGATGTCTATGCCATCTCAAGCGATCATCAAACATCATAAATATTATATAGATAATTCTCCAAACCTTCAACAATTCTATTATTTATATTTATTTTCCCTGCTTTTCAAATCATCCGGATTACTAGAGAGACATATCCGAGTTCCGATCTACTCCCGCCCCAACAAACAAGACCAATTTTTTTGACACATATGCCTGATGCAGTATGTCAATGGATTCTTTAACAAAAACTCCTTTTTCTATTTTATTAAAATCTACGCTGCTCATCATCCCCCCATTTGTCAGTTAATGAATTGATTTTATTCTGAGTTATCAATAAAGTCTTTTATCCGCTCTCATTGCTTAACTCTTCTTCCACTATCGTATGGCATCCATATTCGGTAAAATAGAATCAAACAAACTTTTTTACTTTATC
>CANOMQ010000063.1 GCA_947567595.1 uncultured Lachnospiraceae bacterium
AGAGCATCTGCCTTACAAGCAGAGGGTCACAGGTTCGAGCCCTGTAGGTCCCATTAAAAAATGGAGTGTATATAACAAAACACTCCATTTTTTGATTGTTGAACTTATCGGTATCCTATGATATAATTTATACTGCGCATTAGTTAAATTTACGGTATAAAAAGTGTTTTGAATATGGAATAGAAAAGGAGAAGACGATGTCTAAAGAGTATTCTATTGAAACAAAATGTATCCAGTCTGGCTGGAAACCCAAAAACGGGGAGGCAAGGGTGCTTCCGATTTATCAGTCAACGACCTTTAAATATGAGACGTCCGATGAGATGGGAAAGCTGTTTGACCTTGAGAAGGACGGATATTTTTATACAAGGCTTCAAAATCCGACGAATGATATGGTAGCACAAAAAATATGTGAGCTAGAGGGCGGTGTGGCAGCGATGCTTACGTCTTCGGGACAGGCAGCAAATTATTATGCAGTATTTAATATCTGTGAGGCAGGCGACCATGTGATTATGTCATCAACGGTTTATGGCGGAACCTTTAACCTGCTTACAGTCACAATGAAAAAAATGGGAATATCCTGTACAATCGTTGATCCGGATTCTGACGAGGAAACTTTACATAATGCATTTTTGGAAAATACAAAATGTGTGATGGCAGAGTCGATTGCCAATCCGGCTTTGGTGGTACTGGATATTGAAAAGTTTGCAAATGTGGCACATGCACATGGCGTTCCCTTGATTGTTGACAATACGTTTGCAACGCCAATCAACTGCCGTCCGTTTGCGTTTGGTGCGGATATTGTGACGCATTCGACAAGCAAGTATATGGACGGACATGCCATGAGCTTAGGCGGTGCGATTGTCGATTCCGGAAATTTTGACTGGAATCAATATGGAGATAAATTTCACGGGCTTACGACACCGGACGAGTCTTATCATGGCATAACATACACGGAGAAATTCGGCAAAAAAGCATATATTACAAAGGCTACCGTGCAGCTTATGCGTGATTTGGGTTCCACACAGTCGCCCATGAATGCGTTTTTGTTAAATGTGGGACTTGAGACACTCCATCTCAGGGTACCAAGACATTGTGAAAATGCGCTTAAGGTGGCATCGTGGTTAGAGGAAAATGATAAGGTGGCATGGGTGAATTATCCGGGATTAAAAAGCAGTAAATATTATGATTTGGCGCAAAAATATATGCCGAACGGGACTTGCGGGGTAATTTCGTTTGGATTAAAGGGTGGTAGAACGATATGTGAAGCCTTTATGGATCATTTGAAGCTTGCGGCGATTGTGACGCATGTGGCAGATGCAAGAACGTGTGTTTTGCATCCGGCAAGCCACACGCACAGGCAGATGAATGACGAGCAGCTTAAGGAAGCAGGCGTAGAGCCGGATTTAATCCGGTTTTCCGTTGGGATTGAAAATGCAGATGATATTATTGCCGATATCGAACAGGCGCTTGCCAAACTTTGAGTTTTATGCAAAAGGTTATGAAAAAGAAAGGTCTGACCACAGCAATGATGCTTTTATTGGTCATAATAGCCGCGTTTGCTGTACGGGTTTTTTATGTTGAAAATAGAATGGACAGGATTCATATGGACGAGCAGCTTATGAAGCTTGTGGCATTTGACGAAAATGGTGTGATGGCTTCGGATATTTTTGCAGGCGGTTTTTCTGAGAGGGCGCTTTATGTACTATGCATGTCACTTTCCTGTATGGTTTTCGGGAATTTTGCAGTGGCGGGTGTGTATTTAAATGTCGGGCTTCAGGTGCTTGCGGTTCTGATTCTTTTTGGTGCGGGGAAAAATTGCTATAACAGGTTACTTGGTACTGTTTTTGCGGCAACCTTTGCAATTGCTCCAATGATTATTCGTCAGGTTTCAAAAGTGGACGAAATCAATATGGAGCTGCTTTTGGCAGTGGCAGGATTTTGGTGCTTTTCCGTGATTGTGTATTTATTCCGGTATTTGCACAGGAAAAAGAACGAAAAGGCGTCTTTAGAGAAGGAGAAAACGATGGAAATGACAAAAGAGGAAGCAATTGTACAGACGCAGGCGTTGGCGGTGCCTGATAGCTCCATGAAGGAAATTATTCTTGATGATGTTGAGGCAGAGAAACCAAAATTTATAGAAAATCCGCTGCCGGTACCAAAGCGCAGGGCACACAGGGAGATGGATTTTGCCATTGAAACAGATGAGAATGATGATTATGATATCACGGATATGACGGGAAAAGACTTTTTTGACATTGAATAAAAACAGGCAATATGCAGACAATAAAAAGAACTCTTATCATGAAAAAGGGTTCTTTTTTTGTGGAGGAAATGTTGGAGGTGTGTATGTTGAATAGTGATAATGTAAGGAATGAAAAGAATGGTACCGGCAATGGGAACGAGGAGGAATTGGACAGCAAACGCTACAAGGACGAAAAAATTGAAAAAGAGGGACAGGTGACGCTTGACGAAAATAAAAACAAGCATAAGATTCATCTGATTACGATTATTGGCGAGATTGAGGGGCATGAAAATGCAGGAAACCAGTCAAAGGTAACAAAGTATGAGCTTTTGCTGCCACAGCTTGCCTCGATTGAGGATAGCGAGGACATTGACGGCGTTCTTTTCTTATTGAATACCATGGGAGGGGACGTGGAAGCGGGGCTTGCGATTGCGGAAATGATTGCATCACTGAGCAAGCCGACGGTATCGCTTGTGCTTGGGGGGAGTCATAGCATCGGGGTGCCGATTGCCGTGAGCAGTGATTATTCGTTTATCGTGCCGACGGGGACGATGGTGGTACATCCGGTCAGGGTAAACGGAATGGTGATTGGCGCGCCGCAGACGTTTACGTATTTTAAAGATGTGCAGAACCGCATTACAAATTTTGTGTGCAGTCATTGCAGGATTTGCAAGGACCGGTTTGAGGAATTAATGATGGAGACAGAAATCCTCACAAAGGATATGGGAACGGTGCTTGAGGGCAAGGAGGCTGTCAAGGAAGGCATTATCAATGAAATTGGCGGTATTTCGCAGGCGATTGCCAAACTGCATCAGCTGATTGACGCGAAAAAGGATGACAAGCAGTCATAAAAATGCTATAATATGATGTAAAAGTTTTTGCTAGGGGGAGATATTATGGCATCTGCGTCGGGGAGAAGTACGTCAAAGAGCAGAACAAATGCACGTAAGGGAACATCTAAAAATACAAAAAGAAGTACGAATACGAGGGCGAAAAAGAGAAAAAATGTAGACATCGCAGTAAAAAATGAAGTCATGCTGATTGTCATTTTTGCGGTGGCTATTTTTACGTTTTTGTGTGTGACGGGGCTCATTCACGGGACGGCGGCAAACGGTATCAGGGACATCATGTTTGGGCTTTTTGGCTTTTTGGCATATGCGGTGCCGGTCATCATATTTTTGGGCTTTGCCTTTGGCATTTCAAACAGGGGTAACACGGTGGCGGTTGTGAAGCTTGTAAGCTGTGTGGTACTGGTGTTTTTGATTGGGATTTTGTCATTTTTAATCATGAAGCAGTATGATTTGATAGGCGAATCTGTCGTGAAGGAGCTTTATCAGACCTCCAAGGAGAAGCGCGGCGGTGGCGGCGTTCTTTTTGGGCTGCTTGGCTATGGAATGTATCAGTTGATTGGTTTTGGCGGAACGCTGTTTGCAGTGCTTGTTCTGGCAATTATTTCGATTGTCTTTATCACGGAGAAAAGCTTTCTTTCGGGTGTGAAAAAGGGCGGCGCATACTTGCTTGAGACGGCGAGGGAAGATGCTGTCAGAATGCGCGAGTACCGGGAGTCCTTGCGTGAGGAGTACGAAGATGAGGACGATTATGAGGACGAGGAAGAATATGAGGAGGAAGTGCCTGTAAAAAGAAGGCGTGCAGACGTAAATCGAAAAAATGTTCGAAAAGCGGATAGTGTGCCACGGGAGACGGTGGAGGAGAAAAAACGCAGGGCGGATAAGAAGACGAGAGGCGTTATTTCGAGCACGGCGATTACCTTAAAGGCGGAGAAGCCCACAGACGCTGTCCGGCAGGATATTCATGAGATTACAATTCTTGATGAAAATGCGCAACCGGAAATCCTTGAGGAGGATATCAGTGTCAAGCCATATCAGGAAGTTATTCCGGAGCCGCCATATGAGTATGAGCAGGAAGTAACGGATACCGCGGTTGAAGCTTATGATGATTTTTTGGCGGAGGATTGTGGTTATTCAGAGGAATTTGAGGAGGGTGATTTTTCGTTTGAAAACCGTTTTGGCACCTTGGCTGACGCGCAGGATTTAGAGAGTATGCCAGAGCCTGTGACGGAGGATACTGTCTTGGAACCGGTACAGGAGATACTCCCCGAGGAGGAGGAACCGGTATCGGTTCCGAAAGCGGAGCAGGCTGTGTCTTTCAGAGAGGAAGCACCTGCACAGGAGCCGTTCCACTATGTCTTTCCGCCTATCAGGCTGCTCAAAAAGGGGGAAGGCAAAAAGGGGGATTCGACAAATCAGTTGAAGGAGACTGCATTGCGGTTACAGCAGACCTTGCAGACGTTTGGTGTGCGGGTGACGATTACGGATATCAGTCAGGGACCTTCCGTCACAAGATATGAGATGCAGCCGGAGCAAGGTGTCAAGGTGAGTAAGATTGTCGGGCTTGCAGACGATATTAAGCTGAATTTGGCGGCGACGGACATTCGAATCGAGGCACCAATTCCGGGCAAGGCGGCAGTCGGAATCGAGGTGCCAAATAAGGAGAACAGTGCCGTGGCATTCCGGGATTTGCTTGAGACGGATACGTTCCGTGATTTTTCGTCCAACCTTGCATTTGCGGTGGGGAAGGATATTGCGGGGCAGACGGTCGTGACGGATATTGCAAAGATGCCGCATGTTCTGATTGCGGGCGCTACGGGTTCGGGTAAGTCGGTCTGTATCAACACAATTATCATGAGCATTTTGTATAAGGCAGACCCGTCAGATGTCAAGATTATCATGATTGACCCGAAGGTGGTGGAGCTTAGTGTGTATAATGGCATTCCGCATCTGATGATTCCGGTTGTGACAGATCCCAAAAAGGCGTCGGCAGCGCTAAACTGGGGTGTGACGGAGATGGACGACCGGTATCGCAAATTTGCGGAGCTTGGTGTCAGGGACTTGAAGGGATATAATGCGGCGGCAAGTCAGGGAAAGCTTCTGCCTGACGGTCAGCCGGTACAAAAGCTCCCACAGATTGTCATTATCGTGGACGAGCTTGCCGATTTGATGATGGTGGCATCGGGAGAGGTTGAGGCGAGCATCTGTCGTTTGGCGCAGCTTGCAAGAGCCTGTGGGATTCATTTGGTGATTGCCACGCAAAGACCATCTGTGGACGTTATCACGGGACTGATTAAGGCAAACATGCCAAGCCGTATCGCGTTTAGTGTCTCAAGCGGTGTGGATTCGCGTACGATTCTTGACATGAACGGTGCGGAGAAGCTGCTTGGAAAGGGTGATATGCTGTTTTATCCGCAGGGGTACGCAAAGCCCGCAAGGGTACAGGGGGCGTTTGTGTCGGACTCCGAGGTTGCGAATGTGGTGGACTTTTTGAAAAATCAGATGCTTGGAAATACATACAGCAGTGATATTGAGGATAAAATTAAGAGCATTCAGAGCACTGGCACCGCGGCAGGTGTGTCAGGCGGTGGCGGAAATGACACCGATGCGTATTTTGCGGAAGCGGGTAAATTTGTGATTGAGAAGGACAAGGCTTCGATTGGAATGCTGCAACGGGTGTTTAAAATTGGCTTTAACAGGGCTGCACGCATTGTTGACCAGCTTGAGGAGGCGGGTGTCGTGGGTGCTGAGGAGGGCACGAAGCCGCGCCGTATCCTGATGAGCATGGAGCAGTTTGAGAATTATTTGGAGGAGAACGGCTGACAGGGAAATGATGGAAGCGACAGGCTCATGGAAAGTTTTCATGGACAGTGCGCCGGATTAATGGTATTCTATTAGAATAAGCGAAAAGGAGACAGGTGGTTTTTATGAAATCTGATATTGAGATTGCGCAGAGTGCGAAGCTGCTTCCGATTACGGAGGTTGCGAAGGTGCTTGACATAGATGCTGATGATTTGGAGCTTTACGGGAAATATAAAGCCAAAATATCGGACGAGTATTTAAAAAAGATAGAGAATAATCAAAATGGCAAGCTGATTCTTGTGACGGCAATCAATCCGACCCCTGCGGGAGAAGGAAAGACAACAACCAGTGTCGGGTTGGGGCAGGCGCTTGGGCGGCTTGGCAAAAAGGCGGTGATTGCGCTTCGGGAGCCGTCGCTTGGCCCCTGTTTTGGCGTAAAGGGCGGTGCTGCGGGCGGCGGAATGGCGCAGCTTGTTCCGATGGAGGATTTGAACCTGCATTTTACAGGCGATTTTCATGCGATTACGGCTGCCAATAATCTTTGTGCCGCATTGCTGGATAACCATATCCAGCAGGGAAATGAGCTAAGGATTGACACAAGGCAGATTGTTTGGAAACGCTGCATTGATATGAACGACAGGGTGCTTCGCAATGTTGTGGTCGGAATGGGGAACAAGATGGACGGCTTTGTGCGGGAGGATCATTTTGTCATCACGGTGGCGTCGGAGGTCATGGCGGTGCTTTGTCTTGCGGAGGATATGGAGGACTTGAAAAGGCGTCTTGACCGAATGATTGTCGCGTATAATTATGACGGGGAGCCTGTGACGGCAGGTCAGCTAAAGGCAACCGGGGCGATGGCTGCGCTTTTGAAGGACGCGATGAAGCCGAACCTCATTCAGACGTTGGAGCACACGCCGGCGATTGTGCATGGTGGGCCGTTTGCCAATATCGCACATGGCTGCAACAGCGTGCGCGCGACGAAGGCGGCGCTTAAGATGGCGGATTATGTCGTGACGGAGGCAGGCTTTGGAGCGGATTTGGGCGCAGAAAAGTTTTTTGACATTAAATGCCGTCAGGCGGGACTAACCCCTGATGCGGTGGTGCTTGTCGCCACAATCAGGGCGTTAAAATACAACGGCGGAGTTTCGAAGGACAGCCTGAATCAGGAAAATCTGACCGCACTGGAGCGGGGGATTGTCAATTTGGAGAAGCACATTGAGAATTTACATAAGTATGGCGTTCCGGTGGTCGTGACTTTGAATGCGTTTGTTTCCGATACACAGGCGGAAATTCGGTTTGTGAAAAAGTTCTGTAATGACAGGAACTGCGATTTTGCGATTTCGAAGGTATGGGAGCAGGGCGGCGAGGGCGGACTTGAGCTTGCAGGTGCCGTGCTCAATACGCTTGAGACAAAGCAGAGCCATTTTTCACCGATTTATGGAAACAGTCTTTCGATTATTGAAAAGATTATACGGATATCGAAGGAAATTTATGGTGCGCAGGACGCGTCATTTGCGCCTGCGGCGGTCAAGCAGATTGAAAAGCTGGAAAAGCTTGGCTTTGGGGATTTGCCGATTTGCATGGCAAAAAACCAGTATTCGCTTTCTGACGATCCGAATCTTTTGGGACGCCCGAAAGGGTTTATCATTAATGTAAGAGAGGTTTATGTATCTGCGGGAGCAGGTTTTATCGTGGTGCTTACGGGGGCTGTGATGACAATGCCCGGACTTCCGAAGGCCCCGGCGGCGTATCAGATTGATGTGACGAATGAAGGCGTCATAACAGGATTATTTTAGAGGAGTTTGTAAAGCATGAAATGCCCAAAATGTGGAAATGAGCTGGACGAGGGAAAATTGCTTTGCGAAAAGTGTGGTGAAGAAATAAAGTATGTCCCTGATTTTGATATAGAGCTGGAAGCCCAGCTTAAGGAGTCCATCTCTACAATGATGGAGGAGCTTGCGCAGGAGGAGCACCGAGAAGACGAGAGGGAGCCTCGGGACTTTGAGGCAGACGATGACTTAAAAGACGAATTCCGGGACTATTTTCCCAAAAAACGGAAAAATTTTCAGAACGATAAGGTGATTATCATCAGCGTGGTTGTGGCTGTTGTGTTTTTGCTGGGTGTGGCAGGCATTACCATGTTTATCCAAAATATGGAAAATTCGTATGAATATCAATACGAAAAGGCAGTCAGTTGTGCGGCGCAAAGCGAATATGATGAGGCAGTCCGTCATTTGGAGCGGGCTTTGGCGATTGATGATTCGCAGACAGACGCGCGGTTTTTGCTTGCGCAGTATTATGACAAAAACGATATGCGTACAAGCGCGGTTTCTGTCTTAAATGAAATTTTGGTGCAGAAGACGGAGTATCCAAGGCGGGACGAGGTGTATGATATGCTTCTTTCGATTTACGAGGAGCAGGAAGCGTATCAAAAAATGGGGGAGGTGCTTGCGCAGTGTGACACGGCAAGGATTGTGTCGAAATATAATAAGTATGCGGCGCTTCCGCCAAAATTTAATAAGCCGGGCGGCACCTATGACGAGCTGATTTCGATTACGCTTGAGGGGAATACGCAGGGGGATGTCTATTATACGCTGGACGGTTCTACCCCGACGGTTCACTCCCCGGTTTATGAGACGCCGATTCTTTTGGAGTCGGGGGATTATGTGGTCTGTGCGATGTTTGTCAATCTGTATGGCATTGAGAGCAGGGTGGAATCGCAGCGTTACCATATTAACCTGTCTGTGCCTAACAGTCCGGTTATCAGTCTTGACAGCGGTACGTATCAGGAGCCGCTATTGATTGAGGCTTATTACAGTGACGATGCGAAAATTTATTATACGACGGACGGAAGCATTCCGGATAAAAACAGCAGGCGGTATGATAATCCGATTGAGCTGCCTTATGGCAGGAGCAATTTGTCCTTTATTGCGATTGATGAATCGGGGGTTGGCAGTGAGGTGGTCAGCAGGAGCTATGAGCTTCATGTAGATGCCAATTTTGATGTGGAGCTTGCGATACAGGTGCTGGTCAATAATCTTGTGGCAGACGGAAAGCTGCTGAATACGCAGGGGAATGTCCCGGATAAGCTTGGTGTGAACAAATACCGTGTGGCGACAGTCATCAGGGCTGGGGAAGCATTGTATTATGTAATTTATGAGGAGTATGTGGACACGACGGGACAGGCACACGACACGAACAATATTTATGCGGTTGATGTCAATACTGCCGATTTGTTCCGTGCATACAAGGTGGACGAAGGGGAATATCATTTGCAGCCTTTTGACGATTAAGGTTGTGATTATGTGGTTTTTCCTTTATAATAAAAACGGTACGAGAAAAAATAACAAGACGAAAGGTATGGTGAATTTCTGATGTACAAAATTTTGGAGGCAAGGGAGCTTGCTGCCAACATTTATCTGATGGCAGTGGAGGCGCCGCGCGTGGCAAAGAATTGTCAGCCGGGGCAGTTTGTGATTGTGAGAATGGATAAAGATGGGGAGCGGATTCCGCTGACCATTTGCGATTATGATAGAGAGAAGGGAACGGTCACGATTGTATTTCAGACAGTGGGCGCTGAGACGACGAGAATGGCGGCGTTGAAGACGGGTGACGCGTTCCATGATTTTGTGGGACCGCTTGGCTGTGCTTCGGAGCTGATTAGCGAGGATAAGGAAGCGCTTGCAAAGAAGAAGATTTTGTTTGTGGCGGGCGGCGTTGGTACGGCTCCGGTTTATCCGCAGGTAAAGTGGCTGCATGGGCAGGGTGTTGCCGCAGACGTGATTGTGGGTGCAAAGACGCAGGAGCTTTTGATTTTGGAGAAGGAGATGGAGGCGGTTGCAGGCAACCTTTATGTGACGACGGACGATGGTTCGTATGGAAGGAAGGGTATGGTAACACAGACCATTCAGGATTTGGTGGACGAGGGCAAGCAGTATGATGTCTGCATTGCGATTGGCCCGATGATTATGATGAAATTTGTCTGCAAGCTGACGAAGGAGCTTGGCATTCCTACGATTGTCAGCCTGAATCCGATTATGGTTGACGGCACGGGAATGTGCGGGGCATGCCGTGTGACGGTGGGAAGTGAAGTGAAGTTCGCGTGTGTGGACGGTCCGGAGTTTGACGGACATCTTGTAAACTTTGACGAGGCGATGAAGCGCCAGCAGATTTATAAGACGGCAGAGGGAAGAGCGATGCTTAGATTGCAGGAAGGCGACACACATCATGGCGGATGTGGTCAGTGCGGAGGTGACAAATAATGGACGTTTTAAATAAAATACCAGTACGGGAGCAGGAAGCGTCGGTGAGGGCGCAAAATTTTGAAGAGGTATGCCTTGGATATAATCAGGAGGAAGCAATGGAGGAGGCAGTGCGCTGCATTAACTGCAAAAATGCGCAGTGTATCAAGGGATGTCCCGTTGCGATTGATATTCCGGCGTTTATCGAGCAGGTCAAGAACGGGGATATTGCAAAGGCGTATCAGATTATCAGCGAATCGTCATCGCTTCCGGCGGTGTGCGGACGTGTGTGCCCGCAGGAGAGCCAGTGTGAGGGCAAGTGTATCAGGGGCATTAAGGGAGACCCGATTTCGATTGGAAAGCTGGAGCGTTTTGTGGCTGACTGGGCTGGTCAAAACGGAATCAAGCCGGAGCCTGCAAAGGAGAAGAACGGCAAAAAGGTTGCGGTCATTGGTTCTGGCCCGGCGGGGCTTACGTGTGCGGGCGATTTGGCAAAGCTTGGCTATGATGTGACGATTTTTGAGGCGCTTCACGAGGCGGGCGGCGTGCTTGTCTATGGCATTCCCGAGTTCCGTCTTCCGAAGGAAGATGTTGTGGCGAAGGAGATTGCGAATGTGGAGTCGCTTGGCGTGAAAATTGAAAAGAATGTGATTGTCGGAAAATCCGTTACAATTGACGAGCTGATGTCAGACGAGGGCTTTGAGGCGGTCTTTATTGGTTCGGGCGCGGGACTTCCGAAGTTTATGGGGATTCCGGGGGAGAATGCAAACGGCGTCTTTTCGGCAAATGAGTATCTGACGAGAAGCAATCTTATGAAGGCGTTTAACGAGGAGTCCAACACGCCGATTATGCGCGGCAAAAAGGTTGCGGTTGTCGGCGGCGGCAACGTGGCGATGGACGCGGCGAGAACGGCTTTAAGGCTTGGCGCGGAGGTACATATCGTGTACAGACGAAGCGAGGAGGAGCTTCCTGCGAGAGTGGAGGAGGTGCACCACGCGAAGGAGGAGGGTATTATCTTTGACATTTTGACCAATCCGGTCGAAATCCTTGAGGACGAGAATAACTGGGTGCGCGGTATGCGCTGCATTAAGATGGAGCTTGGGGAGCCGGACGCTTCGGGCAGAAGAAGACCGGTGGAAATTCCCGGAAGTGAGTTTGAGATGGAGCTTGATACGGTGATTATGTCGCTTGGGACGTCGCCAAATCCGCTGATTTCTTCTACGACAGAGGGTTTGGAGACGAACAAGTGGAAGTGCATTGTGGCGGACGAGGAGCTTGGAAGGACATCGAAGGAAGGCGTTTTTGCAGGCGGAGATGCAGTGACGGGAGCGGCTACGGTCATTCTTGCAATGGGTGCGGGGAAGGCTGCGGCAAAAGGGATTCATGAGTATTTATCCGGAAAATAATGAGGTTTAAAAAGAATGGCTTATCAGGATAAAAAGGCGAAGGCAGAGGACTTTAAAAGCTCTGCCTATACGCTTTTATTGGTGGGAATAATTGGTATTGTAGCGTTGGTGCTGTTGGAGCTTGGCGTGTTTGGGTTTCGGCTTGCGTCGCCGCAGAAGTATATGACGTACGGGGTGATGGGCACCCTGTTTGTGATTTTTATTGTGATGGGGGTTACGTCGCTTCGCTCGGCAAAGCAGTATGGAACAGAGGCTGACACGGAGGAAGAATTGACTGAAAAGGTCAAGGCATGGGCGAAGGAGCATTTGACGGCGGACATGGTGAAGGAAGCGGTGTTTTTTGAGGAGGATACGCCGGACGAGGAGAAGTATTTTCAATATTTCGCGTATCTCCAAACGGCGGTGACAAAGGAGTTTAGCACGATGAATCCATCTTACCTTGAGGCGCTTTGCGAGGAGCTGTACGCGGAGCTTTTTGAGAATGGCGGTCAGGAATGAATATAACGCTTGTGGCAGTTGGAAGGATTAAGGAACGGTATTTCCGGGAGGCGGCTGCGGAGTATCAGAAAAGGCTTTCGCGCTATTGCAGGCTGGATATTGTTGAAGTGGCAGATGAAAAAACGCCGGACGGGGCATCGGAGGCGGAGGAAGACCGGATTAAGCAAAGGGAAGCGGAGCGGATTTTAAAGCATGTGCGGGAGGACGCATATTGCATTGCGCTTGTGATTGACGGGGAAAAGTATGATTCTGTCGCGCTTTCCAAGCATTTAGACGGGCTTTGGCTTTCGGGGAAGAGCAACCTTGTGTTGGTCATCGGAGGTTCGCTTGGGCTGCATGAGACGGTGCTAAGGCGGACCGATGAAAGGCTTAGCTTTTCGGATTTGACGTTTCCGCACCAGTTGATGCGGGTGATTTTGTTGGAACAGCTTTATCGGTGTTTTCGGATTCGTAATCATGAGCCGTATCATAAGTGAGGGCGGAATTATGTGACAGTGCAAAAGATGCAATGGAAAATATATATTGAATAAAAGCGATGGATTTATAAGTTATGGAAAATGGATAAGCAGTTTGTTACTGATTAGAAAGGCGGGTTCTGCGCTTATTGTAATTTGCCGGAAGGTTGTATATAATAAGGATAGAGAACAAAATTTTTGAAGCATACAGAGCTTTCCATCAGTGATTTATTTGAAAAAAGCAGGTAGATAAATGGGAAATATGGAAGCAAAACAGACTAAATGGGAAGATTTGAGTATATCCAATGATTTCCTGTTTGGGAAGGTGATGCAAAATCCGGAGTTATGCAAGGAATTGTTACAACGGATATTGCCGGATTTAAAGATTGACCGCATTGAATATCCGCAACTGCAAAAGAACATTAACGTGGATATGGACGCTCATGGTGTCAGATTAGATGTGTATGTAAAGGACGATAAGGAAATTATATATGATATAGAAATGCAGGTTAGTGATACGAAGGAGCTGCCAAAGAGAAGCAGATATTATCAGGGAATGATAGACCTACAGCTTGTGGATGCAGGACAGCATTATAAAAAACTGAACAAAAGCTACATCATATTTATCTGTCCGTTTGATTTATATGGAAAAGGACGGCATATCTACACCTTTGAAAATATCTGCAAGGAAGATAACAGCATTTCTATGGGAGACGAAGCTGTAAAGATATTTTTGAATGCAAATGGGACAATGGATGATGTCAGCAGGGAATTAAAGGCATTTTTGGACTATGTGGCAGGGCAAAAGCCAAAAGATTCTTATGTGGAAAAGTTGGAGGAAGCTGTGCAGGAAGCCAAGAAAAACAGGGAATGGAGGCATGAGTATATGACGTTGTTGATGCGGGATCAGGAGAACCAGAGAATCGGAGAAAAACGTGGAGAAAAAAACATGGCTAAACTGATAATGTTATTAAATGAAGATGGTCGTTTATCAGATATCATTAGGGTATCACAGGATGAAGAATATCGTCAAAGCCTTTATTTAGAATATCACATCATTTAAGAGCAGGAGTAGGTATGGCAAGGCAGGGCATTTACAAGTGTTCTGCCTTGTTTGGCAGAATAATATAGGGCTATCTTTGTACTTGGGTACGTTATAGAGAGCCGCATCATAAGTAAGAAAAAGGACAATGTGGTGGTTTTTATACTGCAGACCGCCAGGATTTACAGTGATGCTTTCAGAAAAGTGATTGGCTGGCAGTCTGCAGTCGGGTTGTACTGTAAATTTAATCGGTGTGCAGTATATATTGAGAGGTTTAAGAGAATGGTCGCAAAAGGAAATCTTAAATATATTGTTTTTGTGTTGCTTTTTCTTTTCCTATTGAATGGCTGTGAATCTTTGCAAGAGCAAGAAAGCGTATTATCGTCTGCCGAAGTGCAGAAGACAGATGTTGGGGAGCGTGAAGCGTGCGCGGTATCTAATGTGGAACTGGAATCAACGGCATCGGAAATATTGCAGGAAATGCAGACAGAAGAAAATGGGCTTTTGGAAATCTATAATGATGGGGCTGAAATATCTGTTTCCAAGGAATGTATGATAGCGCAGGTGTCACCGCAGGAGCTTTTAAAAGGAAAGCTGATTCTTTATGACCGGTTTCGGACGGATGGCTTTGTTTTTGAATGGTTCATTTCTGATTATTATGATGAAGACAACAGTTTTTTGGAAGACGCGGTATTGGTGGTATCGCGTGAAAACGATGAAGGTAATGTTCAAATTATTCCTGTAAAAGCAGAAGGCGGATGGGCGACGTGGGTTTCGCTTGAAAATAAATTTGAATATGTGGATGTGAATTTTGACAATCTTTTGGATCTTCTGATTTGTACAGGGCATCATGGAAACCAAGGGTTATTGACATATTATTGTTTTTTACAGACGAAGGAAGGTTTTGGAGAGGCGCCGACTTTTACAGACATTTCAAACCCTTCGATTGATGTAGAAAATCAGTTGATTCTTAGCCAATGGCGTAATTCTGGGGCTTCTCATAGTTGGGCAGAATATCAGTGCTGCGATAATACATATGTTCTAAAAAGGGAGTTGTGTGAAGATGCAATTTGGGATTCCAAACAGGATTTAGATATATGGGTATGGACTGTGAATGGGGAGGAAATCGGCAGAAGTGACGAGATGACAGAGGAGGAAATTTGGAATCTTTTATATGATGAAAACGGTGAATGGGGAATCGCAGGAGAGCGGTGGCGAACTTTATATAATTCCGGATTGACGGTTGATTATAGTATCTATAATGAGCCATAGGGAATTGGGAACAAAAGGCGATTATTGTAATTTGCCGGAAGGCTATGTATAATAGGGATAGGGTACAAAGCGTTTGGAGTTTTTGGAAAAGGACAGCATATCTATACCTTTGAAAATATCTGAAAAGAAGAACACAGTATTTCTATGGGAGACGAAGCAGTAAAGATATTTTTGCATTTATACGAGACGATTAGCTTTTCGGATTCGCAATCATGAGCCATATCATAAGTAAAGGTAAAAAAGGACTGGAAGTGGTGGTGGTGCTGCCTTAATAATTTTAAGAGCGTAAGATTAATTGTAAATTATTGAAAAGAAATTTGGAGGGATTTGGTCATGCCGAATTTTGAGGTGATACATGAGGAAGAATCTATCCATGTGCGAAAAGAAACAGGAACGGAGGTCAACTATTATATTTTTGATGAATCTGAACTCCATTTGAATAAAATTATGCCACATACCATCCAAGAATGGCATTTTCATGAAAAAATTGATGAAACCCTCTTGATTACGAAGGGGAAATTGCTATGTAAATACATAGACGAGGACGGAGTTGAAAAATCCTGCTATGCAGCAAGAAACGATATTGTAAAAGTTCATGATAGTGTTCGCACATTTGAGAATGACACAGATGAAATAACGGAATTTGTTGTATTCAGGCTTGTGCCGGATGGAAAAGATAAAAGAGCGTTGATAAAGAGTGATAAAACAGTAGTTGCACGCTAATACATAACATAAGCACAAAGAAGTTGTCAGGGTAATATCAAGTGATGTCATTTTGAAACAAATCTGCGAGATATTTGATTTGACAGAAGAATCAGCAAGTGTATATTTAGAAAAAACAGACTGAGCAGTACAGCATATATAATAAAAAGAACAAAACAGGGTTGGAACAATGTTTAGCAAAAGTATCTATGGTGATAAAATGAATTTACTTTTTATATGCAGTCAAAATAAAAGACGCAGCTTAACTGCCGAGAAGCTTTTCGATGGATATAACGGACATCGGGCATATTCCGCAGGAACGGGGGCGAACGCCCGGATTAAGGTTACGCCCGGACTGCTAAAACGGGCTGATATTATTTTTTGCATGGAAAAGAAGCATGTGCAGAAAATCAGGGAGAAATACGCGGATATTGTTGACGGTAAAAAAGTGGTCTGTCTGAATATCCAAGATGAATATGGTTTTATGGACAGGGAGCTGCAGGAATTGCTGGAAAGCTATGTTTATGAATATATTTCGTGAGGGGATACCGGCGCGTGGTCGTTGGGTGAAGAATTGGTTTCATGATAAAAAAAGACGAAAAAGGATACTTGTATCTGGTGTAATGGTCATGGTGGTTATCTGGCTGGTTCTGTGTGCTTCCATGCGCCTTACTGTGCGCGAGCCTTCCTTTGCGGAAGAGGATTGTATGCTGTATTATATTGTAAACGCGGACGGCATGAAAGGGCTGGGGCATAGTATTTTGCTGCTTGTGAATGAACAGGGCATGGGAACAGTGTTTAGCTTCAATGGAATGCAGCGTTCCTTGGGAGAAAGTCTTCTTGGCAAAAGCGGAATCGGGAAAATGTGTACGGGAACGATGACCGCAGAAGAAACGAAGAGCTTTTTACAGACAGGAAATCTGAACATAGAAGG
>CANOMQ010000064.1 GCA_947567595.1 uncultured Lachnospiraceae bacterium
CCCTCCTGAATAGAAATTTCAATATCAAATTTTGTGTTCTCGCCCGCAACTATCTTAATTCTATTGTTTCCACTTTCTACATTCAAAGTGCTTTGAATAGGCTCTGACATTTCGGTGTCACATTCAGCAATGATTGAAACATCTCCCTTGGGATTTATCAATACCAGTTTCATCTTTCCAGAGGAAACATTTATTGTGTATGTTATATCTAAAGATTTATCTTCCTCTGCGTCAAAAACCCATATGGTGTCCATACCCTCCATTTTTTCAACGCTTGCCGTAAAATGTCCGTCCTCTGCTGTTTGTTCATAATTATTAAGGCTATATGAATTTGTATTACTTGCTATTTTTATATCGTTGTCATATATGGCAACCATAGGATTTGCACAACCTGTCATTAAACAAACAGCAATCATTCCTGCACCAAGCATTTTTTTTATTTTCATAATGTACCTCCATAAGCTACAATTTATTCAATTAAGATACTACCACAATCACTCCTATAGTTGTATCACATTTTCATTAAATTTCTTCCTCCCTCCGCTTAATCTTGCCTTGTTGCCTGTTAGCTATCCCTTGGATAGCTTGATGTCGGCTGTCGTTCTGAAGCTCTCTCTCAAGGTTCTTTTTGTTATAGCTGATAATTTCCGCATACGCTAATTCTAAACTCAGCCTCTGACTGAGTTTGCGGTCTTGGTCTGCTCCCTGCCGATACTGTCATATTCGGACTGCAAAGACTGTATTTCCGCTTTTCACTGTTTCGGCGTTATCTTTTCCCCATTCTGTAAAAGGCTCTGCATACGCTCCTTTAATTCGGGGTACTTCGATAAGCTGTCCTTATGCTCCTTATCAAATTTCATCTTCATAAATCCTTTGAGTGACTCGCTCTCCTTATAGGTGGCTTGGATTAGCGCAAAGAGGGCATACATTTTTGACAGTTCCTTTAACCGGTTTAGTTTCTGCCTCTTTGAAAGACGTACAGTTTCCAACTGTTGGTATCTCTGTTCCTTATCCGTTGTGAATTTTGCAAGGCTCTCAAAGCTGTCTGATACCTCATTCTTTCTGTGCTGTGTTGATAGTTGCTGAAAATAAAAAAGGTAGCGGATTGTCTGTTAAGATAATCGCTACCCAAAGGTACACAATATTCAATTTTTATATGGCAAAATACACCCCATTATTGCTGAAACTATTATTAACAAAATAGGTGAAATCGTCTTTTTCTTTTTTAAGGAAAAGATACTTGAAATAAAAACTAGGATTGCCAAAATAATCAATGAGTTATAATCAATGACTTGTGCCTTGTTCGGTGTTATAATGACAGAACCCAACATATATAATCCAGTTGCAATAATAATTCCCATAAGGCAGGGCTTTGTTCCTTTTAGAATTATCTGTACTTTATTATTTTTTATCATTTTATGAAAGAAAATCACAATCAATAATACAATAACAAATGAAGGTAAAACCACCCCTAATGTTGCTACTATTGCGCCTAAAATTCCTGCCTGATTATTCCCTATATATGTTGCAGCATTTACCATAATAGGACCCGGCGTTGATTCACTTATGGCAATTATGTTAGAAAACATTTCCTTATCCATCCAACCATTTTTCAAAACAACTTCTTGTATGAGGGGTATTGCCCCATAAGCTCCGCCAAAAGCGAATAATCCAATTTTCAAAAATTCTACAAATAACGATAAATATATCATTTTGCCCCCCTCTTTCCAATCATGCTGTAAATACAGAAACCAAGGATTCCCGATATTACAATTAAGTACATTGCGGAAAAATGAATTTGAAATATATTAAGCAACATCACTACTCCAAAAAAAACAATTACAAACCCCATACTTATATATTTATAAGGTGTTTTCTTCATCATCTTTTTTGTCATGTTTATTCCTGCTTGTACAATCAACAAACCTACTGCTATACGGATTCCTTTGAATGCTTTTACCGCCATATCATATTTCAAAAAATTATCCATAAATACAGAAATCAAAAGGATAATTAAAAATGAAGGTAAAATCATTCCAATCGTAGCTATACCCGCTCCTTTTATACGCGCTTTTTTATATCCAGTATAAGTTGCGCAGTTAATAGCAATTGGACCCGGAGTAGATTCCGCAATCACTGTAATATCCATCAATTCATCTGAGGTAATCCATTGCTTGTTTTCAACACATTCATGTTCTATTAAAGAAAGCATTGCATATCCACCGCCAAAGGTAAACATACCAATTTTAGCAAATGTTGCAAAAAGTTCCATTAACATTTCTATTTCTCTCCTCGCAAATCCCGTTTTTTAAATTGTTTAGCGTCATTATTTTACCATAACCGCATACAAAATTCCATTAAATTCTGCTCAATCTTCCTTTGCCTTATTCTTTGCAATCATCATCTGCCTTGCCCGTTCCCTCTGCTCGGTACTGACTGTCCTCGGCTTGCGGTAACTGCCTGCTCCTTTGCTTTGGCTAACCTTGTCCTTATGGAGTGGTCACGCTCGGTCAGTTTCCGTCTTTTGGTGGTGGCAGTCAGTCCCGCACACGTTTCTTCGGACAGAGAATTTAATTTCTTCAAAGTATCGCTTACTATCTGCTTTCTGAAAAATACGCCTAAGAGTTATATAGTTTGTCAATGCCTTATTTTAAATTGGATTATCCTTCTGCAAGACAAACAAATGTTGCGAACAAATTTTCGATATTTCCTTGACTTGGTTTATTATCTTTGATATAATACTTTATAGTTATTGTGAATGTTAAAAACAGAAAGGCAAATTATTATGTTGAAGATTTTGAATGAAAAGGTCTTAAAGACAGATGAGGAAATCCGAACGTTATATAAGGATTGCAAATATATCTATCTTGTAGATAGTTATGAAAAGGCGATAGATGATGAAGGGTATCTGTACTGCGTCAGTACATCAAATGACTCTTACATGGAGTTGATAGATAAAAGAGACCGATTGGAGCATAATGGAAAAATATGTGTTCTTAGAGGAAGCTATAACAATGGGGGTGCAGTAGGGGTACAGTACGATTATACCTACTGCAAATCCATATAACAAAAGGATTTACTTCTGCCAAGACAGCGATGATTTTCATAATCATTTTAAACTTTTAATAGCATAAATTATCAATGAACTACCCTCATAGCCTGTTGCTGTAGGGCAGTTCATTTTCTTCTCTTAACGTGCGCATTTTTTACAAAACCAATCAAACCGCGCACTATCTCTGCAAATTCAGAATAGTACAGGCAGAACAAACCCCGTCCTCCACCCGGTAATCCAAATTGCCATTATATTTCTCACACACGGCAAGAATACTGGAAATACCGATACTTTTTGAGGCAGGCAGACCGTCGGACAGCTCCAAATGCTCCACACAGGTATTGCTGCAGACCGAAAGAAGCTTGTTATTTTGCAGACGGATATGGATTTTGATGAAAGGGTTTTCTTTCTTGGAGCTCTGACAGCCGTGCAAGGCATTTTCCAACAGATTTCCCAAAAGAGCAATCAAATCAATATCCTTCACTGCCAGCTTTTCCGAAACATCACATTTGGCAGAAAAATCAATGCCGTTTTCCCCCGCCTTGCCTGCATAGGCGGATAAAATCATATTTATCGTCTTGTTCACGGAATACTGCATGACTGCCGCCTCCGAAATCTCAATGTCATACTCCCGAATATAGGCAAGAATGCCGGAAACATCATCGGCTTTCGCGTATTCCGCAATCGTTTTCAGGTGGTGCCTCATGTCGTGGCGGAACCTGCGGTTCGCTTCCTCCGCGTTTTGTAGGGCAGATATTTGGGAGGAAAGATATTCTGCATTCTGACGGATTAAAGCCGCCTCCAAATCCTTCTTCATATAATGGATATTGCTGAATATAACGCCATACACTGCACACATCATATAGCTGACGACGGCAAACATCAAAATCAGCGGCAGCTTCGAAATTGCGCCGAGCCTGTCCAAAATGCTCAGGGTGGCTTGCAGGAAGTAGAACATCAGTGCGATTGGCGCGAGCTTCCACCACCTGCCCTTATCAATATCCGCAAGGGAACGGATTGTGGGTGCCGCGTATTTTTTATATAACGCCAATATCAGAAGCAGCGTCGCAGTGCGCAGTGTATTCGCTATGTAATACTTCATCGGAGCGGAAAACGGTACAGAAAATTGTACAGAAAACAAATCCATCAAAATCCGCACACTGTTATCGGTAATGGAGAACAGACCAAAATAAGTAAGGAATAAAAAGCACTTTTTGGAAAAACAATCCTGTGAGACAATGCAGAAAAAAAGGAACAGGCAAACTGCAATTCCCAAATACGTAATTACTGCCGTCAGACCTCCTACCGCGTATCCGTATCCGCCCATGCAGACAAAGCTTGCGATGTACAGGCAGCTAGTGAGTATAAATTTTTTCCTTGCAAATCTGTGTTCCAGCATATAATAAATGACAATCACATGGCACAATGATGTGAGAAACAGCCCCGGAATTTGGTAAGGTATGCTCATTGCGGCGCCTCCTTGTCGCTGTCTTTTTTGTGTTGTTATTATTGTATTATATCTTATGAAATCTGTAAATGTTTGAAAGCGGGTTCACAGAAAATTCAAACAAACAGTATTAAACAGTTGACAACAGTCGCACACTGTTATATACTGTTTACAACGAAAGGGGGCTTTTCATGAACCTAATCATCAATCACAACGCCATGCAGCCGATTTATGAGCAGATTGTAGACCGTATCAAGGACAAAATCGTGCATGGCGAGCTTTTAGAGGAGACAATGCTGCCATCGGTCAGGACGTTGGCGAAGGATTTGAAGGTAAGTGCGCTGACAGTGAAAAAGGCGTACGACCAGCTCGAGGCGGAGGGCTTTATCGTCACGGTGCATGGAAAGGGCAGCTTTGTGACTTGCGCAAATCAGGCGCAGCTTTTGGAGGAAAGGAAAAAGGAAGTGGAAGCAGAGTTTGAGGGCGCGATTCGAAAGGCACGAAGCTGCGGACTTGGAAATGAGGACATCAGGGAGATGTTTGAGATTATTCTTTCCGACAGTTAAGGCATTGACCGCTAGTGCTTTTTGGGTATAAAAATTGAGGCAAACGTAAAGACGAAAAAACAAAAAATAAAACGACAGGGTTTTTATAAGAATGGGGGATTATCATGGTAAAATTGGAAAATGTAAAAAAACAATATAAAGATTTTTGTTTGGAATGTTCGTTTGAAATACCGACAGGACAGGTGACAGGGATTATCGGCAGAAACGGAGCAGGAAAAACGACGGCGTTTAAGGCAATGCTCGGGCTGATAAAAATTGACGGCGGAACGGTGGGATTGTTTGGGAAAAACATACGCGATTTGACGGCGAAGGACAGGGAGCGGATTGGCGTGGTGCTTGCGGATTCGGGCTTTGGCGGGTATCTTACGATAAAGGATTATGTGCCGATGCTTGCCGCGATGTATCATGATTTTTCGAAGGAAAAATTTGTGTCAGAGTGTGAGCGCATGGGCTTGCCGTTAAAGAAAAAAATCAAGGAATTTTCGACGGGAATGAAGCGCAAGCTGCAAATTCTGACAGCGCTGTCACATAATGCGGACTTGCTGGTGCTCGACGAGCCGACGGCGGGACTTGACGTGATTGTGCGCGATGAGATTTTGGAAATGCTGCAGGAATATATGGAAACGGAGGAGCGCAGTATCCTGATTAGTTCCCATATTTCAAGCGATTTGGAGGGGATTTGTGATGACGTTTACATGATTGACAAGGGCAGGATTGTCATGCATGAGGATACGGACGTAATTTTGGGCAGCTACGGGCTGATTAAGGCGACGAGAAGTCAGTTTGAGAAGCTTGACAAGGCGTATATTATTGACAGCTTTGAGGAGGAGTTTGGGTATAACTGCATTACGAATCAGAAGCAGTTTTATGTGGAAAATTATCCTGATGTTGTGGTTGAGAATTGCGGTTTGGATTTGATGATGCGTATTCAAAACAATAAGAAACACTAGTGTTTCTTATTGTTTAAGAGAATGGAACACCATAAATGGCATTACATTCTCTGCATGGCTTGACAGTTGTTGTAAAAAGATATCTTATTTTGGAGGGTTTTCGATATGAAGGGTTTATTGATAAAAGATTTAAAGCTGATAAAAACACGCGGGATTTTTATACTGTTTGTGGTTGCGGCGTATGCAATGCTGCAATTGGGTTCGGGAAACGGTGAAATGAGCGTCGGGCTAACGACATTGATTCTTTCAATCTTTTCAATTACATCCATCACATATGATGAGTACGAGAACGGAATGCCGTTTTTGTTTACACTACCGATTACGCGCAGGGAATATGTGCGGGAAAAATATGTGTTCGGATTTGCGCTTGCGACGGTAACGTGGGTTGTTATGAGTATCATCTGCTTTTCCTTTGAGTATTTTGTGTGGACGGAATCCATAAATGCTTTGCCGGAAAAACTTGCTTTTACGGTGGCATATCTGTTGGTGGTTTATTTTATGGTGGCATTTGAAATCGCAATGAAATTAAAGTTCGCGGAGCGCAGCGGGCTTGCGACAATGATTGTTATGGCGGTTATGGGCGCGCTGAGTGTGTTGGTTTACACAACGTTTCATTTGGGTTCAATACTGGCAAATACAAAGTTTTTGGAGGTGAAGCTGTTCATCGGATTGGCAGTTGTTTTTGCGGCGATGATTTATGGGTTTTACCGCTGGTCGGTTCGGATTATGGAGGAGCGGGAGTTGTAATTGCAAATTTAGACAGCGGACGTTATAATGAAAATAGATTATATGGTGTTAATCAGTTTGGAAAGAAAAGAGTGATATAAAGTATGCAGGGAATAGAAAAATTGGATAAACCACAGGACGTAAATACGGTGGACTGGGCATTTGAACATCTTGGCTGCAACGCGTTAGTACGTTTGAACACGCAATAGGCGGTTCCAGTATGCCAATCCGGAGAAACGTCCTTTAGAAGAAGGGGCATTTGAGCGCGCTATGGTGGAAAAACATTGTGATGATTAAATCATATCAAAACAGGCTTGATTTTGTAGATAATATATTGATGGAAAATTGTACCATTCCAAAATTGGACGGTCTGCCGAACCTGCGCAGTGTCATTCTGTCCACGGTTGACAACTTGGAACCCCTACGGGGACTGCCAGCCCTTAATTATTTCGTGGGAAACGACAATCCTGACCTGAGCGACCTGTCCCCTTTGGCGGACTGCCTGAGTTTGGAACATCTGTCCGTCGTGGAAACTGCTGTCTCTGACATATCTCCGCTTGCAGGACACCCCTGCCTGAAGCAAATTGTCCTCAGCAATACAAAGGTGACGGACGTATCGCCCCTAGTCACAATCCCTACCTTGGAAATGATTTGGCTCTACGGTACGGCGGTGGAGAACGTATCCTGTTTGGCGACTTTGCCCAAACTAAAGGATCTGAACCTGCGCAAAACCCAAGTGACCGATGTGTCTGCCTTCAAGGGGCGGGAGAATATTTTGGGAATTGAGCGCAAAAAGCCGGGAATTGTAAAAGCAGGCAAGTCTGCCGCCGAAATCAAGGCTGCCATTCAGGAAATAAAAGAACGGTTGGACAAGCTGGGCGTTACCCCCCGCCCGCCATTGAAATGGGTGGAAATTGCCGCTTTTCAGGATAAGACGGGTGTGAAGCTTCCGAAGGAATATGTGGAGTTCCTGCTTAAAATCGGAAATGGCTTTGAGATACGGCTACAAAACTTCCTTTATAAATTCCCGCCATTGGCAGAGGTTCTTTACGACGAGCAAAGCATTAAGAAACGCTTCTCCCATCGGGAGGCTTGGTGCTGGGAGGACGATGACAGCGCCACCGGCAGAAAAATTGCCGCAGCCACGACAAACGGACAGCTAGAGCTGGTGGACTGCGGGTGTGGTCAGTCCTTCCGCCTTATCGTATGCGGCGGCGCAAAAGGCGAGGTATGGGACATGTCCGATGTGGGTATTGCCCCTTATGGGAATGGATTGTATTTTTTGGACTGGATGAAGGATTTTTTGGACGGGAACGTTATCTGAGATAAACAAATGCGTATATTTTATGATAGTTTAGAGCAAATAATAAATGAAGATGAGGTAAATTCCATTGATTAAGCTTGCGCACAGCATATGGAGGATTGGTTTTCGTTAGGAATTGAGAACAAATCATTTTACCGTTATCCCATATTTCTGAAACAGATAGCAAGCATTTAACAGCTTTTTTACCTCATCTCCAATCCAAATATTTGTTCGCTTCGCAACCCCATCTGCTGTCTTTATCGTCAAACTATGCGAATGCTCCTTTATGGATTTCTTCAAATCCTCAAAATCCTGAAAGGCTTTCAAATTCGTTGTAGATTTTAACGCCTCGTAATGCTCCCCCATTTTATACTGTATCATTTTAGGATAATTCAACTGTACACCCATATAACATTCAGAATAAACGATATAGGAATAAGCAGTTGAGCAGCTCAGCTTTTGGTCGTCCCCGACATTAAGCCAAAGCGTGGACGGGGAAATGCTGACAACAGGCTCGTGAAAATCAGCCGATTTGTACTGCTTTCCTTCATATTCATGCAAACGCCCATAAACGCAGTTTGATAAATCTGAAGTAATCCCCCGATCCAAAAACAGCGGATAGTCCCGCTCCCAACAAATTTTGCTACCGGAAAGCAGCAAATCAACTTTAAAATAATATTTATATTTAGCTGTATGTCACAATGAGGGGGCAATTAAGCAAACAATCTCTAGTGTACTGACCAACTTGTATTTAGCTAAATAATCCTTCCATATATTGCCACCCCATGTTACACTAAAAAGAAAAGGCGGTGGCAATTATGGCAAGAACAGCCGTTTCGAGGATTGATATGCCGGAGTATTGTGAGCGGAGTTATTTTGAAGCATTTGTCAATGCGTTGGTTCATCGCGATTATCTTGTTAATGGCAGCGAGGTCCATATTGATATGTTTGATGATCGTATGGTGATATACTCGCCCGGAGGAATGATGGACGGAACACTGGTACAGGACCGTATTATTGATGCAATCCCTCCGATTTGTTCGGCGCACAGATGAGGTATTTCTCGATGCTTTGCGAAAAAATCCAAAAATTTCAAGAAAAGAATTATCAAATTTGTTAATGATATCAGAAGATGTCCCATTCCTGAAAGAGCGTCCCCGTGCGCCTATCATGAAATATGATTTTACCCCGTTCGTGAACAATTGTTCCCAATATACTTTGGGCTTCCAACGTAAAATTGACATCGGAATAAGAATCAAAAAAAGTTCCATTCACACACAAATCGCCTGACTTATTCACGGTCAGCATTATATCTGAAAACAAAAAGAAATCATCAAGCACCGTTATTTCCTTATCCGCAGGGTCAAAATATCCGATTTGCGAGCGGTGAATCCCCGAACCCCATGAGAACGTATAATACAATTCATACTGATGATCCTGATTCAGGTCAGCCAAAGCCATACTTGTTATGCCAAATCCCCCCAAACACCTGCCGATACTGTAAATCTCATCGTCATACAAAAGAAAGGATTCGGAAGATTCATTATATTTAAAAATTGTAAAATCCGAGTTATCTGCAATAAAACTTGGAGTTATGTTATAGCACATATCATCAGGGTATACCGGCGTAAAGTTCTTATTCATAGAAACAAAATCTGACACTTGTGTCATAGATGGAGTAATTGTTATCTCCGTTTCCGCTGCAATAATAACAAGCGGCTCATCACCCGAATCCGCGGTATCTGAACAGGCTGAAAAAACAAATATCATAGGCAGTAATAAAGATATAATTTTCTTTTTCCATTTTTTCATAATCGTTTTTTCTCCATAAATGTTGCGTTCCATAGCTTATTTTAAGGGAATCATGTATTAATAGCAACCCTATTGATACATTCATTTTTAGCATGGGTATTTTTGCAATTATGGTTTTCGCCACTCCAGTAACAGGTAAAATTTGATTTATCCCCTCAAAAATGTTACTATTAAAAAAATTTCAGAAAGGGGACTTATATATGAAACGATATGTTATGTTTGCATAGCACTGGCTATTGCAATCGTTAATCATTGTTATAGCCGCTGCTATTCCTGATAATAAATTTTAGAGAGGCAAATATGGGCTATATGAAAGCGGAAGACATTCTGCCAATTGAGATAATAGAACTGATACAACAGTATGTTGATGGAGAAAGTATTTATATTCCACGCAAGCCATCACATAGACAGGCATGGGGAACAGGCACGCAAATTAAAAAGGAACTTTTAAGGCGCGACAAACGGATTTATGATGCGTATCTTGCAGGAAGCAATATCGCAGAATTAGCCTGCAAATACTATCTGTCAGAAAAAAGCATACAACGTATCCTGAGAAAACAAAAGTATTCTTGAAAAATAGACAAACAATAGGAATATCTTTTCGTGAAAATGTGAGTTGATACCGGGGACTGCCACAAAATATGGTAGTTGTTTAGTAGAGGCTCATATTTTAAAAAAAAAGCGTGAGGTGGAAGGTGGGATTAAAATATGTTACGCTATAAAACAAAAAAATAACAGCTTGATTACAATGAAGCTGTTGCATGGCAATGTAACGATTATTATAGCCAGCAAAGGAGACGGATTTATGGATTATAGCAGAAAAATATCGGAGCGTTTGTGGAATATGCCGGATAAAGGTGAATTGGAAAGTCACCGAGAGGAAACCTTTATTGATGACATTATCCAAAAAAGTCATATAGAAAAGGAACTGCTCTCCCATTTAGATGGAATAAAGAAGGTGTTTGACGGCGGTGCAGGATACGGAAGATTTTCTATTCTCCTTGCAAAAAAGGCTGTGAGGTTACACATTTTGATATTTCACAGTCTAAAAATTGTATGCTATAATTTCAATATCGCATGGAGCGCATATTAAAAACAGTATCATACATATGTTCGAAAGTAATCAAAGGCGGCAATTACATAAACGTAGAAGAATTATTGAGGGCAATCAGCCGATATGGGCGGAAGGCGTCGAACTTGGCGAGAACGAATGGGTAATGTGGAGGTTGCTTCCCGCACCAGTTTTCCGATGAGGAAATCGCGAAACTGGAGAATGCCTTAGATGGGAAAGCTATCTGAGGATAAGCAAGTATGCTGAATATATTTCCTATTCTTGGCAGGGTGATGCATGGAGAATTAAAAAATGAATAAACCATATAAGATACCATCAATATATCAAAAAATGCAGGAAAACGGTTATACAAGTAGGGAAAATTACCTTTGGTTAAATGAAATGAGATGGATGCCTATTGATGAAATTTTTGGATACCAACACGATGAAGGTGAGAATAAGTCAATACTTCCATTTGCAATTACAGGTGGTGGTGATAAGTGGGTTTGGATTGTTGATGAAGAAAATGAAGAATATAAAGTGGGTTTATGTGAAAGAGGGGAGTTTAATGGGTTTTATTATGCTAAAAATACAGAAGATGCAATCATAAGACAGATCATTGAATTTGTACTGGCGGCAGAGGACGTCTGCATTCCTGCGCATGGACTTTACTGCATTGCCAAAAGCTGGCTCACCGCGGAAGAATTTGCAAAGCTCACGATGCCAAAGCATAAAGCATTTTTGCAGGATTATGCGCAGTGGCGGCTTGAAAATCCCACGCCCATGTTAAAACCATATATGGTTTACCCTAAGGATATGGATATTTTTAATCGAATTTATGCAATGCCGACAGCAAAGACATACCTCACGCAGGAACGCTTTACCGAAAACTCCAAGCTTCAGCCGGTGATTGACTGCAGGAAAATGCACGGGATTTTCGTGGACGCTTTGCGCAGCGGCGAGGAAGGAGAACAGCATTGAATCAAAATGAAAAAGGTCATTATGCATGGAACTGCATCGGGGAATTGGCTGGGAAGCGGTTGTTAAGTACGGACGAAAAAGCGGCAGTGTGTAGGAAAATCAGATCTTCCATGTACAAACCTTCTTTTGCTGTCACAATTGCGGTAAAAATCATACCGTTCCTTGCAGTGCTGACCGTTCTCGTCGGAATGAAATACATTTTGGAAGGCGCGTCCGCATTAACAGTTGCGTGTGGTGTTGTCATTTTTTTGAGTTCGGTTATTTATATTGCGTCCGCATTGTTTTTTTATCTTGTAAAGGAAATATGGGTATACGACAGGTGGAAGACGCAGGAAAAAGAGGTTATGAAAAAAGACGTGTACTGCGTTCCTGTCACGATTGGGGAAACCTTTCGGGCAGGTGGTAAAAAGAAACACTGCTATTCAACGCTCAAATATACGCAGGACGAGGATTTTCTTGATACCTATCAAATTACGGAATATTTATATAATCATGTAAATGAAACAACGTCATATTGCTGCTATTACGAAGGCAAACCCGAAAAGTACAATGCGGGAAAGTATAAATTGTTTTTTATTTCTGCGGACAACGAATTAGAAGAATAAATTACTACGGACTTCGCAGTAAATGTGAACACCTGTCTGAACAGGAACTTTTTCATTCCAGAAAAACAACCATTTCGTGCCATTTTGGTTGAAAGCAGAAAACTTTGGCAGCATCAAATGCGGCAGGCGCATAAGCCCGAAACCAAGTTTTTTTGTGTTCATTCCGTAAAACCCTCCTTGTTTTATTCCCGCAGGCAACGAGTCAGTGGCTGCCTAAAACCAACCTTTGGTTGGTTTAGACATATTGACGACTGCCGCGAGGTATTTGACTTTCAGATCGGGCATACTTGCCTTCTCCAACCATTCTGTGTATAATGACTTTACTGTAAAGCTTTGATTATTGGTAAAGTAAACTTTACTGTAGACAATAATATACATTATAATTCACCGTTTGTCTATAACCTTGCATCTTTTCGTTTGGAAGGAGGAGTCATTTTGGAATTCACACAGATACAGGAAATGCTTTTGACATTGCTTCCTTTATGGAACTACCGCATTGCCAAACCATTCAAACAGCTTTTGGAGGAAGGAATCAGCCTTGAGATGTATTACTGCATCAGGACACTGCAATGGGGCGGCGGAACCATGATCATGTCCGAGCTTGCGCAATATACCAAAATGCAGAAGCAGCAGATGACTCAGATGGTCAACCGCCTTGTGGAGCAGGGGCTTGTGGAGCGAATCTATGAGCCTTCCAACCGCAGGATTATCAAAATCCATCTTACGGACAAGGCAGCCGAATATTTGAAGCAGTTTTTGGAACATGACGCAGGGTGTTTTCGTCCTCTTTTAGAGGAAATGACGCCGCAAAACATCGCTGACTTTAAAAAGGGGCTGGAACTTCTGATTAACGTATTCTCCAGCATGCCCTGCAACTGCCATGACCAGCGTGATGTTGTGGCGGTTATGAAAGAAAACACAGTATTGCAGGACAAATAAGCACATGGCGTTTCACAATAAAATTGAAAGAAGCTTATGACAAAAAGTTACACTGGACAAAAGTGTTTCCAAGGCTTGGCGGATAAATCAAAAATTGGAGGGATAAAATGAACAGACCTGTTACAACATTATTTATGCTCATGTCTGTCGATGGCAAAATCAGCACGGGCGCGTCGGATACTTTGGACGTGGATAAGGACTTTCCTAAGATTGAAGGTGTGAAAGAAGGATTACATCAATATTATGAAATCGAGCAGACAACGGATTTATGGTCGCTTAATTCCGAAAGAGTGCAAGCAAAAATCGGTATTAACACAGCGGACATGCCGAATAAGACGCCAGTATCCTTTGTTATTATTGACAATAAACATTTAAAGGAACATGGTATCCGTTATTTTTGTGCCTTATCATACAATTTGTGTTAGTTACATCTAACGAAAAGCACCCGGCGTTTGAAGTGGAAGAAGAGAATCTTCATATCATTTATCAAAAGGAGTTATCGCTGGAAGATGCGCTTACGAAACTCAAATCCGAATACGGCTGTGAGCGGATCACAATACAAACCGGCGGGACATTAAACGGACTGTTTCTTCGGGAAAGGCTGATAGATTATATTGATATTGTCGTAGCGCCTGTATTGATTGGCGGTAAGGATACATCTACTTTGATTGATGGAAAATCCATATTGTCGGAAAACGAGTTATCAAAATTAGGTGTGTTGAAATTGCAGGAGTGTGTTGTTTTGGAGGACTCCTATCTTAGATTGCGCTATGAGGTGATTCATTGACAGACTTTGGTTTTCTTATACGCTCTGATCTGTATAATTCCGTCGTGCGTTATGATAATGAACATTTAGTCTATTTGCTCTAACTTAAAAAGGACAGGACGAACGCCATCTGTACAACAAAGAAGCTTTACTTTAGGATTTTTGTACCATGTATTCGTTAGTTCCCGCCCGCCCATGAGAGCGCATATAGAAGGGTACAGGTCTATCCAAGCAAATGGGCAAAAACCTTCAGGCATTACAGCGCCGCCTTCATAAATAAATACATTTCCAACATCAAGTTCAGGGCAGGCTCCGGCGGCTGCCCCTTCTGTAAGAAATTCGTCAGCATAGTCACTATAAAATTCTTTTTTTAATACCGTTATTTTTACTTTCATAGTCTTATATTCCTTATTAAAATCCTGATTGAATAAAGGCTGAAAATCTATAGGTTACGGCTACTCAAACCCCATAGCCGATTTCACCGTATGCATTTTCTCTGCGCCAACAAGACATTCTAAAAGCATAAATGCAACATCGGGCGCAGTTTGAGGGCAATATGATGTAATAATATTGTCCGTTTTGACAACAGGCTCATTGACGACTTCAACACCATATTTTGCGAGCTGCTTCTGCCTGACGGCATTGTTCAGGTGATAAGTCGTAGCCCTTTTTCTCGTTAAAATGCCGCTATGAGCAAGCGCAAGGGCAGCAACGCAAATGGTTGCGATTAATTTGTGTTGGCAATTGAACTTGTTGATAACGTCAGCCAGTTTTTCAGAAAAAGCCTCTTCATAAAATCCAAACTCCTCAAAACCGCCCGGAATTGCTAACGCATCATATTCGTCCACACAAATATCCTCTATTAACACATCAACGATTACAGGTACGCCAAAGGTACTGATTACCGTTTTTTGGAATCCGCAAGTAACAACTTCAACATCATAGTGATAATCGTTTCTTGCCCAACCCATAACATCAATAAACACGCTTGCTTCCATTGTTTCAAAACCTTTTGCAAGGAATAAAAGTATCTTCATTATTGAATACACCAACCTCCGACTAACATTGTCAATATTATATCATAATTTTATCGTGCCTGCCGCAGTTCAATTATACAAAAAATTGCATATCTTTACAATAATAATCACATTAAACCTCCACCTCTCTCCTTTCCGCCAATACCGCATAAATGCGATGCTTATATTTTAAAATACCGCAGACCAGTCCCAATTCGATGAAATGGCAAAACGCTAACGGAATACACCAAAATACACCAATATATGTCGTTTTCATGCGAAAAATCTTGCAAAAAACCGTGCATCAATTATAATTTAGGTAACATTAATAAGGGACACCTTGTTATTATTTTATATTTATCAAAAATAACGATAAAGGACAGCATATCTATACTAGGTGATTTGTTATGAAAAAAATACTATTTTTACTGGCTTTTACCACAATACTCTGCATGAGCGGTTGCAAAAACGAGGCTGATACAGCAACCGTAAATGCAATCGAAGCAACCATAAATGTAACCGGAACAACCGCACTGGAAACCACAGATCCTGCATATGCGGAAATCACGGCATTGCTGGAGCGTCAGCACGAGCTGGAGTTCTTTATGGAGACGCAGTGGGAGAGAAAAGAAGGGCTCGACACATGGGAAGACTTTGAGGAATATGCGCAGGAAGTATATACAAAGGAATATGTAAACTATTTTTTTACTCCGAAATATTTCGGCGAAGACAATCCGTATTATTATCTTGATGAGGAAGGCGTTTTGACGCGGCGGGAGACCGATGGCATTGTTTTTGGCATAAAATCAAATACCGTGATGAAAATGACAAGCCTGACGAACACGGAAAATGTGTATGCGGTCGTGCAAGAGCGGAAACGGATAACGAACCGGAATATTGGATTTACCTTATTATCCATATGGAAGAGGGGTTTCGGATTTATGCACAGATTGAGGAGGCAATAGGGATATACAAATAGGAATGTATTGCCAAAATGCTCTTTTTTATTTTTGTTGACGACGGCGCATACTCTGAATATAATAGAAGTACAAAAATAAATACATTAAAACGTACATTTTTAATAGGTAATTGTTAAATGATTTTATTCTTCGATGTGGATAACTTTCCACTATA
>CANOMQ010000065.1 GCA_947567595.1 uncultured Lachnospiraceae bacterium
GGTAAGAAATAAAGGGAGAAGAAGACCTTTCGGAGCACACTTTAGGCTGCTTTAGTAGCATACCGAACCTACCGGCTTTAGCCGGTAGTGGTTCATTTTGAAAATCGGATACAGAAGAGCAATTTAACACTTTTTTTATCCTGTAGTAAATTGCTAAAGCAATTGACAAAAAGCCTCGTCGTAACCTGTTATGCTTACGTTTTTTGACACACAACCTCAAAAATATCCTGCGCAATTTGAATAGTTATTTTATATAATTCCTAATAAGTTTTTAGAATGTTTCACGTGAAACATTTTACATTTTATGTCCGTAATTTTATGATAATGACATTCAAAAAACTAACCTAATAAAAGTTAAATTTTATAAAATTTTTGAATATAATGTTAAATGATATTTCTGATAGAGCAACACCTGAAGACAACATGACAAAAGAGTGGCATATCGCATATCCGGCATTCTAAAAAATTTACAATGTTTATACGGAGTAGAGTTATATAATGAGATTTACTAAAACTATTATCTGCCGAGGATATGACTCACAAATATACATTGTAAATAGTAGATATAAGATTTTATATTCAATTTAATTTAATAAATACCTAATTTCATAAAAGAAATGCTTGAGTTTATAAAACTATTATTTAATTCCCTTTTTGAAACTACATATCTATCCGCTGAGGAAATGATTTACAAATATACATTGAAAATAGCAGATAATTTAAACCATGGATATCCACCGAAAAAATGACTTGTAAATATTTTGAGTTTTCCTATTTTTTTGTACGCTTGCAATGCTGTATAAATACGAGGCGAATAGGGAATTGTCAGTTGTGATTGCCTCTTTTATGAAAAAATTGATTTTATAGGGGTTTCAGAGGTGCAAATTTCAAAAAATGAGGAAACTAAAAACAAATATACATTGTAAACATTAAATAAAGGTCTTATAATCATATATATAAATCACCTTTGAGTTTGTAAAGGATACACGGAGGATAATATAAGTGATTTTAATGATTGACACAACAGCAAAACATATAGGAAAACTAATAACAGAAGAGTTGTTACAACGCAGTGATGAAAACGCCACCAAATTTGAGTTAATTGACACCACCGGAATGCACATTTCGCACTGTATCGGCTGTAATTATTGCTGGCTAAAAACACCGGGAGTCTGTACAATACAGGACGATTATGAACCGATTTTACGAAAAATAAACAATGCTGACCAAGTTTGGCTGATTTCGGATACGCACTTTGGATTTGTTTCTTGGCAGACCAAAAACATTATAGACAGAATTATGCCGCTCGTCACCATGTATCTGAGATTTAAAGATGGTCAAATGCGTCATATAATGCGCTATAATCACCAGCCAAATATTGGAATTATCTATACCGGAGACGGCGACCAAAATTATCTCGAATGGTGGTGTCAGCGTACCGCGCTAAACATAGGCAGCCATTCACTGGGAGTCTTTTCTGAAAGCAACAAAAAGGAGGCGGTTTCATGCATGTTGTAATAATCAATGGAAGTCCACGGGTACAAAAATACAGCAACACGGAAAAAATCATTGCCGCCTTTGCAAAAGGACTATCGGAAAAAGAAATTACCTTCGAAACATATGCAATTTCCAACCGAAAAACATGGGATGATATTCGTAATGCTTATATAAAAAACAACGAAATCCTCATTGCGCTGCCTTTATATGTAGAATGTGTGCCCGGGCTTCTTCTGGAATTTTTAGAAACGCTTCCCAAAAAAGATGAGCAAACAAGGCTATCCTTCCTTTTACAAAGTGGTTTCGCGGAAGGGTGCCAGCTCCGCTGCGGCGAGGCATTTTTAGCAAAATTACCGGAATATTTGGGTGTTCGGTATGGCGGTTGTTTAGTCAAGGGAGACAATTTCGGCATTCGGTTTTTGGGTGAAGAGAAGCAGGCTCAGATCACAAAACCGTATCAGTCGATGGGAGAACTGTTTGCAGAGGGAGATGGTTTCTTGCGTGAGGAAGCAAAAAAATTTACAGGTCCGGAATATTTTCCACTTCCCATGCGCTTGATAATAGGATTTGTATTCAAAACCTTTGCGAAAAAGTCGTTTCAGAAAGTAGCAGCAATGTTGGGGTGCCGTGTGCCGCTTGACGAAAAAGTTTGGGAAACAGGTCATAACGGGGAAAATGGAGCACAGATATGAAGTCTGTAACATACGAAATGCCAATTCCGTGGAAAGATGAAAAACCGAGTCTCCATCGAATGATTTGTCAAATCCAAACACGCCCCGGTATGTACCTTGGCAGTATTGCACTTACTCCCTTGTTGCATTTTATTGATGGTTACCAAGCCGCTGAACGTGACTTTGGCATATGCAGACATGGCAATCTGTTTCCACTTGATTTTTATTATATGCATGATTTTACAAAATTCCGTCTAAAAGCGGAATGTGGTTGTCTCGGATGGTGTCATAATATACTCACATTTTGTCATGGTGATGAGGAAAAGGCGTTAAAACTATTTTTTGATTTATACCAACAATTTAGACAAGTTGAATTGAATCGTTATTGGAAAGCTATTTTAACAAAGGAAAATATTGCATGGAATGATAATATGGAACATTGTTATTCTATGAGAGGGCATGGCGCAGAACCAGTTTATAAAAGTCCCATTGCTGTTTATATTTTGGAATTAACGATACCAATTTATATGCTTGTCGTGGAAACTACGAATGAAATCTGTATGCCTCGTATGTCTTCATTTTTTTCATCCGTTGAAGAGGCAAAAAGAAAAAGTAGCATTCCTATCGGAGCGGAAACGTATTTTGGGAAAATTGACACGTGGGAGGAATTTGAGGCAAATAATCTTTATTTTGACAAGGTTATCAATACATTTCTTTGACTATAAATAATTTGATTGTTGTTTACAGAAGTATTATATGTTGAAGTAGTGGTATTAAGAGTCAGCGATATTTCCTGCGGAATATGTCATCAAAAATTAACGTTAGGCGATACACCTGATACAGGATATTGTCTTTATGCCCTAAATGCAAATTATCTTAAGCCCATTGATAAGTGGATTTGCCTAGATGCACGAGGAAAAAAGAGAGCATATAGGTGGAACCATTGCCAAAGACACTGGATATTATCAAAATAGCACAGATGCGTTGTATTTATATTTGCTTTACTGTCTGAAAAATTTGATAAATTGCGCTTTAGATGATATATAGAATATTAGGCTTTCTATATCAAAACTATATTACAGACCGTCAGAATTTACAGTGATGCTTCTAGGGAAGTGACTGGCTGACGGTCTGAAGTCAGGTGGTACTGTAAATTTAAGTGGTGTGCAGAATAAATTATAGAAAAGAGACAACACATGATAAAAATAAGATATTTACTATTTATCCAATTGATTGCATGGACAGGATTTATGCTGGTTGATTTACTGGAGGAATTATATTCCATTGATTTTTTAATGGAAGTGTTCCTTTTTCTTCCGTTTATGATAGCAGTTCTTTATTTTATCAAAAGAAAATTTATTTGGACGCAGGAACAGCAGCAACAATCTATTTGGAAAATAATACTACAGTTTATCATAACAGCCCTAAAATGGCTTGTTGTAACTGCAATTATTACAACAATTATAACAATGCTGCTCTATTACAATAAATGGATTATTCCCCAAGACAGTGAGCCATTAAACGGATTAGAATATACCATATACGGAATTGCTTTATGTAAGATACCAATTGATCTTATTCTTATAGGCGAGTTCCTAATTTGGATTTTTAAAAAATGTAGGGCATATTTGCAAAGATAGACAAAGTTTCACGTGAAACATTGCAAACAACATTTTTAATACCCCCACGTTTGTAACACCCATTCTTCTCCATCAGAATTGGAACGCGTCAAAATCCACTGCCAATCCGTATAGGTGTCATTCGGATTGAAGCTCCCGTCTCCACCGTTTTCATCTACAACAAAAGTGGAAGTCAGTACAATTGCTTCGTCCGCCTCATACTGTACAGCCCACTTGTCCTTTTCCTTTATACAAAATTCATCATCATAGGAAATTTCAGTCAGCACACACCCTTCAAAATTTTCATTAAAATAATCCACACATATATCAATGGCAGACTGAATTTCCGACTTTGTATAAAGAGAAGAGCTTTCGATATTAATCTGTACCCCTTCCTCAATTTTAAGTTCGCCACAAGCAGATAGGAGAACAGACAGAATAACAGATAAAACCAGTACATTAACTTTATGATTCCCTTCCATCTTATACAATCCTTTCTTTATCTTTACTCATAAAATCATAATACAATATATTATAAAACGAATCAATACTATTGCTAACTAAACGCTAGCTAAACATAACCAATAACGGACAATTATCCGACAATAAATTCAATAAAAACGCAAAAACGTATGGCATAATATAAATAATAGTGATATAATGAAAATTATCAGAAAACTTCTAGGGGAGGAATAGAATGGGGAGAATTATAGCAATTGCAAATCAAAAGGGTGGCGTCGGAAAGACCACCACGTCTATTAATCTGTCATCATGTATTGCAGCAAAAGGAAAAAAAGTTTTAGTCATTGATATGGATCCGCAGGGCAATACGACAAGCGGATACGGCATTGAAAAAAATGAATTGGAAAATACAATCTATGAATTGATTATGGGAGACTGTACCGTGGAAGATTGTATTTTGAAGGAGATACTGCCAAACGTTTCCCTTCTTCCGTCGAATGTCAATTTAGCCGGTGCGGAGATTGAGCTAATCGGTGTGAAGGATAAGGACTTTATTTTGAAAAACGAAATTGACTGGGTACGGGATACGTATGATTTTATCATAATCGACTGTCCGCCGTCCCTGAATTTACTGACCGTAAATGCCATGACGACAGCCGACTCCGTTTTGGTTCCGATACAATGTGAATATTATGCATTGGAAGGCTTGAGCCAGTTGATACATACGGTTAATTTGGTGAAGGAGCGTTTAAATCCCGACCTTGATATGGACGGTGTCGTATTCACAATGTACGATTCCCGCACAAATCTTTCCAATCAGGTTGTGGACAATGTTAAGAGCAATTTAAAGCAAAAGGTTTATGATACATTGATACCGCGCAATATCCGTCTCGCGGAGGCGCCGAGCTACGGACAGCCAATCAATGTTTATGATCCGAAGTCAGCCGGAGCGGAAAGCTATATGGCACTGGCGGACGAGGTTATCAAAAGTAACAACTGATTATGTAAACAAAACAAAAAAAGAAATGGAGGTTTTAAATGGCAAGAAGGGGACTAGGTAAGGGTTTGGACAGCTTGATTTCTGCTGAAGCAGCAAAACCCGCGGTGAAGGAGGAAACGGGGCAGGCAGAAACAACCGTGAAAATTACGAAGGTTGAGCCAAACAGGGAGCAGCCGAGAAAAAATTTTGATGAGGACACATTGCAGGAGCTGGCGGATTCGATAAAGCAGTTTGGTCTGTTGCAGCCAATCCTTGTGCAGGACAGGAAGGATTACTACGAGATTATTGCGGGTGAACGCAGATGGCGGGCGGCAAAGCTTGCAGGATTGAAGGAAGTGCCTGTAATTATCCGAAATTACACGGAACAGGAAATCATGGAAATCTCTTTGATTGAGAACATTCAGAGAGAAGACTTAAACCCGATTGAAGAGGCGGTTGCCTATAAGCGGCTGATTGAGGAGTTTCATCTGAAGCAGGACGAGGTGGCAGAGCGGGTATCAAAGAGCAGGACGACGATTACGAACAGTATGCGGCTCTTGAAGCTTTGCGAGTATGTCCGGCAGATGATTATTGACGACAAGCTGACGACAGGTCATGCGAGGGCGCTTATTCCGATTGAGGACGAGGAACAGCAGAAGCAGATTGCGGAACGGATTTTTGACGAGAAGCTCAGTGTGCGCGAGGTGGAAAAAATTGTAAAGGGCATTTTAAATCCGGCAAAGGACAAGCCGCAAAAGGACGAAATTCCGCAGAATATCCAGTATATTTATGAGGATATTGAGAAAAAGCTTGAGGAGAAGCTTAGCCGGAAGGTGGAGATTAGCGCAAAGGGCAAAAACGGCAGCGGCAAAATTGAGATTGAGTTTTATTCCAATGATGATTTGGACAGGCTGATTGAAGGACTGTCAAATATGAATATTTCAATGTAAAGGGGGGAGATTGATGAGCAGCAGTTTTTTGAACATGATAGGGCTTGGCGGTGTTGATGTCGGGTATCTTCTGCTTGGATTGCTGATAATCAGTGTCCTGTTGCTGGTATTGATTATTGTAGCGTTTGCGCAGATTGGGAAATTCAAGAAAAAATACAACAAGTTCATGCTTGGCAAGGACGGCGGAAGCCTTGAACAGGACATTATGACGCTTTACGAGGATAACAAATACATCAAGCTCAATGTCAGTCAGAACAGGGACGACATCAAGGCGTTATTTAAAAAGCAGGAAACGGCATTCCAAAAGCTCGGACTTGTCAAATATGACGCGTTTAAGGAGATGGGCGGAAAGCTTAGCTTTGCGCTGGTTCTTTTAGATGAGAACAACAACGGGTTCCTGATTAATTCCGTACATAGCTCGGACGGCTGTTATTCGTACACGAAGCGGATTAAGAATGGGGATTCGGAAATTGAACTGAGTAACGAAGAGAAGGTAGCAGTGGAGCGTGCCATAAACGGCAATGCTTCATCAGATACAGAATAATAAATGGGGGAGAGAAACATATGAAGTTAGTAACAATCGAGGATTTGAAGGACGGCGATGTGATTGCCAATGATGTACTGCTAGAGGATTATACTGTTGTGCTTGGTAAGGGCACGGTCATTAAAAGACAATACGTGGACAAGCTTCGGGAGCTTAGCATTTATACCGTATATATTGAGGAAAAGGCGCCGGAAGCTCCGAAGGAGGAAAAGAAAGCTCCTGCGAAAAAACCTGCGGCAAAGCCAAAGGCGGAGGAGAAGAAGCCGGAGGAGAAAAAGCCGGACAACAGACGTCCGAAGCTTTCCATGGAAACGGTCACGGTTTTGCGGGACGATGTGGAAGCGGAGATTAAGAGTAACATAAAGGATATTCTCGAGCTGCACGTTTACCAAAAAACAAAGGGCTTGAAAAAAATTGCGGAAACTGCGCAAAATATTATAACGGACATTCTTGAGGAGGACGAGGTCATTGAAAAGGTGTATGATGTGAAGGAGCGGAGCGCGGATATTTACGAGCACTCGCTTCAGGTCTGCACCATTGCAACGCTGATTGCGTTGAAGCTTGGCTTGACGGAGCAGCAGGTTTATGACATTAGTGTCAGTTCTTTAATCCATGATTTGGGGCTGCGCTATCTTGTGGTGCGTTATGAGGATCAGGACATTAACCTGTTGCCGGCAAAGGAGCAGGAGGAATATAAAAAGCACCCGATTTACGGCTACACGGCAATTAAGAATGAGGACTGGCTTTCCAATCAGGCGAAGGAAATCGTGATGAACCACCACGAGCGCAAGGACTGCTCCGGCTACCCGCTTGGAACGGATTTGATTTCCCGCATGACGCAGATTGTCGGCGTTTGTGATGAATTTGACGAGCTGATTTGCGGAATTGGAAAGGCGCGGGTTCGCGTCCATGAGGCAATCAATAACATCAGGAATTATGGCGGCATTTGGTATGATAACGATATTGTTGATACATTTTTGCAGCTTATCGCGGTTTATCCGGCGGGCTCTCAGGTTAAGACAAATCAGGGTGAGACGGCGATTGTTATGAAGCAAAATCCGCATTTCCCGGAGCGACCAATACTTCGTGTTACGCATGACAGATTTGGTCAGGTGATTAACGGCGAGAAGATTATTGATTTAATCAAGGATACAAAAGTAGTGATACAGGAAGTAATCAAATAATGGAGGTTTTTTGTCATGATCGATATTAAGTTTTTAAGGGAAAATCCGGACGCGGTGAAGGAGAATATTAAAAAGAAATTTCAGGAGCATAAGCTGCCGCTTGTCGATGAAGTGATTGAGCTGGACGCGCAGGCAAGAAAAACGCAGCAGGAGGCGGACAACCTGCGTGCAGAGAGAAATAAGCTTTCCAAGCAAATCGGCGCTTTGATGGGACAGGGCAAGAAGGACGAAGCGGAGGAAGTGAAAAAACAGGTTAATGCACAGGCGAAACGGCTTGAGGAGCTTGCCGAGCAGGAAAAAGAGCTGGGCGAGAAGGTCACGAAAATTATGATGACCATTCCAAATATCATTGACCCGAGTGTGCCAATCGGAAAGAATGACGAGGAGAATGTGGAGGTTCAGAAGTACGGCGAACCGCTTGTTCCCGATTTTGAGATACCGTATCATACGGAGATTATGGAAAAGTTTAACGGCATTGATTTGGACAGTGCGAGAAAGGTTGCCGGAAACGGATTTTATTATCTGATGGGCGACATTGCGCGGTTGCATTCGGCTGTTATCAGCTATGCGCGCGATTTTATGATTGACAGAGGGTTCACATACTGCGTTCCGCCTTTTATGATTCGAAGCAACGTTGTTACGGGCGTTATGAGCTTTGACGAGATGGACGCGATGATGTATAAGATTGAAGGCGAGGATTTGTATTTAATCGGTACAAGCGAGCATTCGATGATTGGTAAATTTATTGACACGATTATTCCCGAGGCGGAGCTGCCCAAAACGCTTACAAGCTATTCGCCCTGTTTCCGGAAGGAGAAGGGTGCGCATGGCGTAGAAGAACGCGGTGTTTACAGGATACATCAGTTTGAGAAGCAGGAAATGATTGTGGTTTGTAAGCCGGAGGAGTCGCCGATGTGGTTCGACAAATTGTGGCAGAACACGGTGGATTTGTTCCGCACACTGGATATTCCCGTGCGTACGCTGGAGTGCTGTTCGGGAGATTTGGCGGACTTGAAAGTAAAGTCTGTTGACGTGGAAGCATGGTCTCCGAGACAGAAGAAATATTTCGAGGTCGGAAGCTGCTCTAATCTTGGGGACGCACAGGCGAGAAGATTGAAAATCAGGGTAAATGGGGAAACTGGTAAGTATTTCGCTCATACATTAAATAATACAGTGGTTGCGCCGCCGAGAATGCTGATTGCATTTTTGGAGAATAATTTACAGGCGGACGGCTCTGTTAAGATACCGGAGGCTTTACAGCCATATATGGGCGGAAAGACGGAAATCAGGGCATAAGGAGTTTTTAAATTGCACAGATATTTAAGAGCGATTGGCTTTAGTGGAATTAAAAAAAGAGAAGAGCTGCGTGCACTTATTGATGAAGTGGCGAAAACCACGCTTTCAAAGTCGGAACATCAGGCGGGGGATTACTTCTCATACAGAGATGTCACAGTGGACGAGGAGGAGAGGGCTTATGCGGAGCTTTTCCTTGACTTCGTCCACGGCGCGGGCATTTGTATCCGTGGCGAGTTTGATGAGGAGAACCGTTTTTTGTATGAATACTATTTTCCGTATCTGCGCGCTTCACAGGTCAGCTCCAATGAAGATGTGACAATAGAGCGCCATGCGGAAAAAGAGTCGTTTGCGGGGGTTTGCGACGACATCAAGGTCGGCGTGACGATGATATTTTATTTGCAGAATATCATTCCATATAAAAGGCTTCAGGCAATGGGGCGGCTTCCCGTTCAAGGGACTTCGCTTATTTTAAGTGCGCTTTCCGTTGACGGAACGATTATGATGCCGATTAACAAGAACGAGAGCGACAAGAGGCGGATTAAAAAGGCGTCGTCAGAGCGCAACCAGTTGATTGCACAGGCACGCATGGGTGATGAGGACGCAATCGAGAGCCTGACGCTTGATGATATGGACACATACACGATGATTTCCCGCAAAATCCATAAGACCGATGTGTTTAGCTTGGTGGATACGTATTTTATGCCGTATGGCGTGGAGTGTGACCAGTATTCCATTTTGGGAGAGATTACGGAATTTCACATGGAAAAAAACAGGGTGAGCGGTGAGGAAGTCGTTTTTATGACTGTGGAGTGCAATGAGCTTGTATTGGATGTGTGCATTAACCGAAATGATTTGTTTGGCGAGGTTGCGGTGGGCAGGCGCTTTAAGGGTGTTGTGTGGCTGCAGGGATTTATTGAGTTTCCATAAACGTGCTGTGCGCCGTAGATGATGCGGAAAAATGATTGAGAACCGTGACATCATGGAAGATGTTGATAAGAATTAAGATGTATTTGCAATAATGCATTTTCATTGTAATTGTTCAGTAGGTTTGCGTATACACTGCGCTGACCGTAAGAAAATGTAGATTTAGCAGACAAAAATCTGTTACCGAAGGTAAATTTGCATGGATTTTTGTTTGTAACTATGAGGGTACTAAATAGTTACGTTTCATTTATATTCTTAGGAGGTTTTGATATGGAGAAAAGAAGATTGAGAAAAAAAATGTTCCGGAAAATTTTTTCGGGACTTTTTTGCGTTGTGCTGGCTTTCAATAATGTAACGCCTATGGAAATGCGGGTTTTGGCAAGTGAAATGCAGATGCAGGAGTCATGCGAAAATATTGATGAAGATGTAAACGAAAGCACAGGCGAAAATGCGGAAAATACCGGGGGGGGCATTTAGAAAGCACTGTTGAAATGCAGATAGCGGATGAGACTGTCGAGACAGAAGAAACAGATGAGACAGTAGAATCGGCTGAAACGGCGAAGGCAACGAATACGGCTGAAACAGAAGCGCTTTCGGAAACTCAGACGCAGAGTGTGGAAATAAAGGAAGAGATTTCTGACGAAACGGATGCGGAAAGTACGGAGGAATCGGAGAATATTGAAGATGTGAAGGATGGGGAGACAGAAGAAACGGAAGAAACGACAGAGACGGAGGAAAGAGAAACGTCGGAAAGTGATGCTGATGTTTTTGCAGATGTATTTGGTAAGACATTTGAAAACGGTACATGGAGTATTGTCGGCGATACGTTATTTATTGGCGTTCAAAATAAATCATCTACCAATTCTGGCTTTCAAACTAAGGCGCCCTGGAGGAGTTATTCTAATAGTATAAAAAAGGCAGAAGTAGGAGGGGAAGGTTTAGTAAACGCATCCTATATGTTTTATGGTCTTACAGAGTTGGAAACCATAGACTTATCAGAATTTAAAACAGATGAATTGATAGATACCTCTCATATGTTTGATGGTTGCATGAAGTTAAAAAAGATAATCAAAGAAGAAAATTTAAGTGGCTCAAAAGTAAAAAATATATCTTATATGTTTCGGGATTGCCGCGCATTATCCAAAATGCATTTAACACTGTTTGACACTAGCGGTGTAGAAAATATGTCTAATATGTTTACAGGATGTATCTTGTTAGATGAGGTCATATTGAATGAGAATATGTCAAATGTAAAAGATATGAGCGGTATGTTTTCAGGTTAAAGACAATTGATCTGAGTAAAATTGATACGAGTAATGTAAAGAATATGTCTAATATGTTTAGCTATTATTCGTATGAAGGTTCTTCTCCTAAAGTTTATTTTGCTGGTTTAGAAAGCATTACATTAATATTGATTTATCAAATTTGGATACAAGCAGTGTAAAATATATGTCTGGTATGTTCCGAAATTGTGTTAATTTAGAGCAGATTATTTTAGGTAATCGATTTTGTACTGATAATGTAGAGAATATGTCACATATGTTTGAAGAATGTAGCAACCTAAAAGCATTGGATTTGAGTACCTTTCGTGGAAATGAAGTGAGAGATATAACATATATGTTCCAAAAGTGCAGCAGTTTAGAGACGTTGGATTTAAGTACCTTTCGTGGAGATTATATGTCCAACATGTCACATTTATTTTATTTATGTGACAAATTAAAGACGTTGGATTTAAGTGCCTTTCATGGAGGTCATGTGATGAATATGTCATATATGTTGTATGGCTGTAAAGACTTAATTAGTGTTGATCTCAGTAATTTTGATACAAGCTATGTGCAGGATATGTCATATATGCTGTACGACTGTAATAAGTTAACAAGTATTGACCTAAGTAGCTTTAATACAAGACAAGTGGCACAAATGGAAGGAATGTTTTGTAATTGCCATAGCTTGGAAACTTTGGACTTGGCGGGTTTTGAAACGGTCGGTTTAATTAATATGCGTTCCATGTCTGCAGGTTGTAGTAATTTGAAGGAATTAGATATAAGAAATTTTAATCTTGTAAGATTACGAGAAAATAGTTTTTTTTATATTTTTTACAAATGTGATGAATTATGTGTGATACATACACCGTTTAATTTAAGGTTAAACCAGGATTTGGAGGATTTGCCTAAAAAAGAGGAAAGCGACCAGTGGTATAAATCTGGTATGGGAGACGACGCTGCGGTTGATAAATTGCCAAAGAATTTAGACCACAGCATTCTGCTGATAAAAAATAAACGATTTGAATATCCGTGTATTACGGCACAACAGAATATTCCTGCGGAGAGACATTAAACCTTGATGATTTAACCGTAACTTACTACAACGCTCATGGAGAGCAGAGCACCCTTACGGATCAGCAGTATACCACTAATGCGACTGAGTTGGATTTGAATCATACGGGTAAACAAACATTGATTGTGCGATATGAGCAGACAGCGGGAGAAACGCCGTTGGAGGCTTGTGTGGAATTGGATATCACAGGGAAGGCTGCTGTTGTGATTTCAGGCATTACAATGGAAAACACCGTTTATGATGCAGAGCGGGTTTCTTATCAGGGAACGGCAGTCGTTACGGATAAGGTAACAGGAGAACCAATCGATATCCCACTCGTATACAGCTACAAGGGAGAATTAGTAGATGGTACTCCTTATACGGAAACCGAAAAACCACCAATAGATGCAGGAGAGTATACGCTGGTTGTAGCAGTTGCGCAGGATAATGCGCTTTATACAGGCATCTGTGAACTTAACTTTGCAATTTCTAAAGCGCCAATCACTATCACGGCGGATGATATTATTGTGATAAAGGGATATGAGCCGCCGCAAAATCCGGAATATACATATAAAGTGGAAGGACTTATCAAAGAAGACCAACGTTGTCATTAAGGGAAGGGGCAATTATGCAGGAATGGTGTATCGCAATTTTTATATTGACCCGGTAAAGATTTCAGAAGACGGAATCAATGAAGCAGAGGGGGTTGTGTTCAAATACAAAGACCAACTGGTGATTAATAAAAAGAGATCGCAAAAAGCGTTTCAGTCCATAAAATGCAAGAAATCAATGAAACTTAACAAAGATTTTGTGATGAACCTGACAGCAAAGAAAGCGTACTCGAGGAATGATGAGAAATTGTCGGAAGGACAAACGTTCCTTGAGAAAAATGTACCAGTCATTCCGGCGGGCTGCTATGGAACTTTTGAACTAAAAATTCAGGGAATCAATAATTATAGAGGAACACTGATTAAGACAATCTATGTAACGGAAAAAGCTTATCTAATGAAAAATGCCAAGATTAAACTCGGAAAAAACTTAAAATCCGTTACATTTGTAAATGGCGGTGTTCGGCTGACGCCAGCTTATTATGACGTGAACAAAGTAATTCAATACGTTACGGATGCGGGTACGTTTAAAGAGGTTTCTTCACTGGATGATGCCTTTATGGTATTTATGGGTAAGGATTGCCTGAGCTATAGCAATACTGATGCGGGTGGAAATTATACCATATCTTACAAAAATAATGATAAAGTGGGAACTGCTACGTTGATCATTGAAGGGAAAGGCAAATATATGGGAACGAAGAGCGTGAACTTTAAAGTAACTGGCGCGCCGTTTACTGCAAAGACCGTAAGCTTCAATAAGTTCCATGACACAATGACCTATACAGGAGAAGAATGCCGTCAGGATGATATGGAACTGACGGATATGAATGGAACGGTGATAAATCCATCATGCTATACGGTTTCGTATAAAAATAATGTCAAAAAGGGAACGGCATCCATGACCGTGACGGCAGATCCGAAAATGGGCTATAAAGGCAAAGTGAAAAAATCTTATAAAATTACGGCGGCAGATATTGCTATGGCAGCAACTGTTGTTCCTGTGGACGGATTGACGGATAAGATAGAGCCAAAAGGCAACGGAGCATATCATTTGGATGGTATAGTTACCTTTAAAAAAGACGGTGCAAAACCCAGTGACAGGATTTTACTATTATTAAATGTTGATCGGGAAAATCCGATAACATTGGTTGAAAATAAAGATTATACCGTCAAATTTGCAGACAATATGTCAACGACACCGGGTACAACACCAACCATTATCATTACAGGAAAAGGTAATTTTACCGGAACGTTGACTGTAACGTTCAATATCAGCAAGACGCCATTGCAGTCTGCCGAAAACCTGTCTGTAAAAATAACGGCGGTTGCTTACAAAGAGAAAAATCAGGAAAGTTATCAGTACCAGCCGAAGATCAAGGTGTCAGACGGAAAGAAAACTTTGAAGGAAGGAACGGACTATACAATCAGCGAGTATGTGAATTGCACACAAAAAGATGTGAAAGCATACTTGGACGCGAAAAATAATGCAACAGAGCGTAATCTACAGTTATCTAAACCATACATTGTGATCACGGCAGCAGATGGCAGTGATTACAGTGGTTCGATGAATGTCGATTTGTCAATTTATGACACAAAGATTACAGCAAGAACATTATATGTCGTGATTGTGGATGACGCGGATCATTCACAAACAACGTATACCGGAGCGCAGATAAGACCAAAAGTAGAGGTTTATTATGGTGCTGCTAAGACTGTGAAAGAAGCAAAAAAAGCGAAAATAGCAGACAGTGCGATCTTGACTGATGAGAGTGGAACATATAAACTGACAAAATTAGAGCCGGGTCGTGGGGATAATAGTGGAGACTATACGCTTGAGTACGGTGTAAACATAAAAGCCGGAAAAAACGCAGGCAGCGTTTCCGTTATAGGGATTGGAAAGTATGGTGGTAACGTCAAGACGAAATTTACAATACTGGGTGACGACGTATTTGGTTATCAGGTGGAGCCATGGTCGTTGTTTGCCGATAAAAAGAGATTGATTTTTGCACAGTGATTGGCTGGACTGGGAACCCATTATTGTATAATTAGTAACAAAGTTAAGGAATTGACTGGAAAAGAAAATGATTTTGTGTTATACTCATTATGCTACATAAATTATGTTTTTATATGGAAGGAGGTATCTATTTATGAAAAAGGCGTTAGCAATTGGCCTTTCATGCTTGATAACGCTTTCTGCTTCTGTTCCGGTTATGGCTGCGGAGGTTCAGACCTGCGGAATAGGGCACTGTAATATGGGCGAATGCTTTTTGGATGCGGACGGTGACGGTTATTGCGATAATTATGGGCACTGTTTTGTGGACGACAATGGTGACGGAATTTGCGACAATCATTGCTATTGGGATGAGAATGAGGACGGAATTTGTGACTATTTTATAGATGATGATGAAGACGGGATTTGTGACCACTGCCATGAGCATGGAAAACCTGCTCAGACCACAACGTACTGCGCACCGCAGACTACAAGAAGAAGCCACCACGGCGGACATCACGGACGCGGACATCATGGTCACTGCTAAAATGAGCAAAATTAGTATTTGACGTTTTGCAAAAAATTGGGTATACTAGTAATGTATTGTGTGAGATGCCTGCCTTTTGGCAGGCTTCACATATGAAGTGCGAGTCCTCGTAGCTCAGTTGGATAGAGCGATCGCCTCCTAAGCGGCAGATTGTTCGATTCCTTCGAGCAATGAAAATTGCATAAATTTTAAAAATGTCTCAGTAGCTCAGCTGGATAGAGCACACGCCTCCTAAGCGTGGGGTCGGAGGTTCAAATCCTCTCTGGG
>CANOMQ010000066.1 GCA_947567595.1 uncultured Lachnospiraceae bacterium
GCATAATCTCTTGCATTTTTTTCACAAATACAGTCCTCCAACTGTCCAATTCTTAAAGCCATTACAATGATTACATTGGGCAAAATCAAATATTTCCTTATCTCTTCGGTCATCTGATATACTTTGTCACTACATAAATCCAAGTCATCTATGGCTATTACAAGTTTATTTTTGTCCCCTGCATTTTTTTCACACATTCTAAACTCAAGATACATATCAATCAAAACACTCAGTTCTCTTTTTAAATTAGTGCTGTCTCCAAGCCGCACCAAACGACCAATGTCTCCCTCATAATCATATTCATCATCCAATGTTTTCTTTTGATTGTTTATTAGAAGAACATATTTATACACCTTTTGAAATTGAGCAAGCATCTTGGTATATTCGTCTGCCTTGTCAACCTGACTATTTTTCCTTATGGAATCAAATTCGTTATAAATTTCGGCCAAAATAACATCAAGAATACCGTGTGTTTCATCAAATAAAGAGGGGTCTATGATAATCGGTTCAGAAAAGTGTATATTCCCAATCTCTTTAAGGTCTTCAAAAACCTTCTGACTTTTTTTAGAGTTGGCATAACTCCTCATCGCTTTCACAAAAGACAACATTACACTGCTTTTTCCCTCGCCTCTCTCCCCGCAAAAGGCAATTATATTATTTTCATATTCTAATTTTAATCTGTTATCGTTTTTCTTATTATATCTTACTATTTCACTGAGCATTTCCGCAGCTTTTTTATACTCATCAAAGAACAAATCATCCTCTTCAATACTATCTGCTACATATACTCTAAATTCGTTTCCTTTATAAATTTTGAGTTTCGCCATACTATCCGCCTTTCCATTTCTTACTCTAATAAAATTACTTTGCCATAAAAAGAATATATTTATCTACTGCCCTTATTTTAACATTAATTTCCAAATAAAACTATATTTTTAAACAAACATACTATTAATTCTGTCACTTGACACTTTATTAGCCGCATCGCAAGAAAAAATACCGCATCTTTTTACCAAAGATGCATATTTAACACTCAAAAAAGCAGGCTACCTATTTTGGTTTCCTGCTTCCTGTAATATAATCCTTCCAAATTTTTTACACCAACTGAATATCTGACAACCTTTCAACTTCTTCAACCGTGAGTCCAGCTCCTTCCGCAATCTCCTCAACGGAAAGCTTCCCCATTTTTAAAAGCCTTCTTGCCGTCGCGATCTTTGTAGCATTTTCAACCTCATACTTTTCGCTTTCCACATAAGACCTAAGCACTTCCTGCTCGTCATACAGTTCCATCAACATATCCACTACCTCCTTCTCCCGGCTGGATAAATATTCCTTCAAAACATTTCTTTCCTTGCATATCCGTATTGCTTCCTGCACCGCTTCCCTTGTCCTGCCGTGTTTTGCCACCTGTTCATTGCATACCTTGGTAAAAACTACATACTGGTTGATGATATCCCCGTTTTTACCGTCATATATCATCTTTACCCTGACATCAATACAGATATCCTCACCCGCAAAAAACTCTTCAGAAAGGGTAATCTCTTCCGGTCTTGTCTTCCTGTCACCGACATATATGACATAAATCTCCGGCTTCGGCATTTTCAGTTTCTTGCTCTTATACAGGTTCTGCTTTGTCTTCCTGAAGTATTCCCTGTATGTCTGCACCAGATACATCAGTGCCCTGAATATGATATTGACTGTCCAAGTCGATTGCACCTCTATCAACAGCATTATTGTCGTACCCACCGTGAATCCAAGATCATTGTAGATGTCATCAACAAGGACATTGCTGACCGTCACATCCTTCAGATCATCCTCCGTTGTCTCGGTATCCTCCGGATGGAGTGCCCTGTACAGCTGTATCAGGTATTTTTTCTCTTTAAAAAGCGATGTAAAGACACTGTCCTTAACGGTATGCTTTACCACTCGCTCCTCTTTTTCTTCCGCAGTCTCAGTACCATTCTTTTGCTCTACCACCCGTCATGCCTCCTACAAGATTTTCTTTTGTATAACCATAGCCCGCTCCCCACTCGTATATTACGGTATCGCTTCTACAAGATTTCCTTTTGTATAACCATAGTATCACAGAATCCCTAGTTTTACAATTCAAAAACATAGCAGCACGGCAACGAATGTCGTAACCGTCCATTCCCCTTTCATCCTGCATCCCACAAATCAGGCTATCCCTTTCCGGCACAATACTGTTGCGGTTTTCGGGGAAGTGTAGCACCTTTTTCGGAGAACTGTATCAGCTTTTTCGGGAAACTGTATTACGATTTTCGGGAAACTGTAATCAGTGAATTGCCAAAGTCCTGATTTTGCAATGGTTTTCCGTGCCTGTCATACCTCTAATAATATAATATATGTGTATGCTTCAGGCCGGAAAGGCGGAAACAGCGCCTTCCGTTTATACTGTAACTGTGTGTTTTGCGGAAACAGCAACCGGCAGTGCATGTTATAATTGATATATGAAATCCACGAGGAGGTTAAGAGAAATGACGATAACAGTTTCCAACATTTTCCCATTGGGAATGACAGCATAAATACAGTAACCCGGCCACCCGCAGCGGCAGAAGCCATGCATCTGTCCTGCCCGTCTTCCGTGCCGCCCCTGCAAAGTTATATGTTTGAGTTCGGCAGCGACGGAAATACCTGCACCGTTCACTTTGAGGGGCGGCTGTCCCATGGCGACATCCGCCTGATGCTGATATCGTTGTTATATTATAACGGTTATGCTATGATGTAATTATAAAAGTCGGACTGCATGGAAAACGGTATCCTGCCAGAGAACCCAGATATGGCAAAAACCTGAATGCAGGAAGAAAAAAAGGAAGGAGTTTCCGAATGTATTATTTAATGAATAAAGATGTCCCTGCTGCATGTTTTGATAAAAGGGACAATAAATGGGCTTTACAGCATGAATATTCAGGGCTTCCCATTGGAAAGTTCGAAATAAATGACTGGATCGAAGACAGAAAGGCATATAAGCACAACCACCATTTGAAGCGGCTCATGAAAGACTGCGGATGCGATACTGCGGAAGGTTTTATACGGATTACACATGCAGCATCCATTAATGACTCTTTCTGGATAAAGGAAGAAAGCGAGACGGTCACATGGAATGATATCTCCTTTTATAATAACAATTTTAATGATACAGTCTCCAGACTCGCCTTTGAGGGACTCGGGCTGTACGGAATACAGATGAGCAGCACTTCCCCGGAGCTGACAACCGACGGGTCGTTCCGAAAATGCTGGAAAAAAGAAAACGGGGATATCTATCTTTACAAGCGAGGTGTTTCGGGAGCTGCAAATGCCGGGCTGGAACCTTACTGCGAGGCTCTGGCTTCCGAGATTATAAATACAGCCGACCCGTCAAGTGTCCGGTATTCCGTCATGAAATTTCATGGTGAAACAGCAACAAAATGCAGGGCTTTCACGGGCGAGGATGTCGGGTTCGTGCCGCTGAGAAAACTGGTGGACCGCAGTATTACCATGGACGAACTGTTACTATTTTTCGACAATCTGGGGTGCAGGGAAAAATTCCAGAAGATGCTGGTTCTGGATGCCGTTACATTCAATGTTGACAGGCATCTGGGGAATATCGGTGTCCTTATAAACAATGATACACAGAAAATTACCGGCATCGCCCCTAATTTTGACTTCAACCTGTCAATGCTCCCATATGTAACAATTGAGGAATTTGACCGTATCGGCACCAGACTCCTTGACTATGGTCCTGCAATCGGGGATGATTTTACAAGGATCGGACAGACAATGCTGACATCCGAAACCAGAAAGAACCTGATTAATTTACAGGGATTTTCGTTCTCTTTCCGGGGGGACAGGCATTTTGAGCCCCGCCGGGTAGACATTATGGAAGAACTGGTAAACCGGCAGATCGGTGCCATCCTGAAGGGGGAAATTCTTTATACAAGGGATGTATTTGTTCCTGAAAAAACCGTGCAGGAAACCGCCGTCCAAATCAATGATAAACATATAAAACAGGCTTCCATTCTGGCAGGCAGGCTTAAAGAAAATGCCGTTTTTTCTTCCGTCATGGAGGAAATCGGGGAAGACTGTCAGGTATATGTCCGTGCAACACTGCATAATGACAGGGACTTCATAGATATCATAATCAATATGGACACCATGGAGATTTTCTGTGAAATGAACGGGCTTGAAACTACAGCCGAAAAGATCAGGGCTGATTTTGATTCATTTGAAGATATATATAATTATGCATGCATGACTGCTGACAGCCTGTATGAACCGGAGCGCCAAAACGGGGATGCCATAAATGATGACAAAACAATTTCCGCATATTCCCATTCTTAAGCCAAAACATCCCCTCTGTGAAAAGAGGGGATGTAATCATAGTGCCATTCATCAATAATCCGGCAGCGGCCTACACCTGCCACGGAACTGCAGCAGGGTTCTGAACCTGTGTGCAGGACATGTCAAACGGGGCTAGACGTGCGCCGCATGAAATCAAGATAGATTTAGCGGTCTTGCCTGTTGCTACTTGTCAAGGATATATTCATCATTTTTCATCACTTTTTCTTGGTCTGCCCTGTTTCCCATGCTCTAAGTCATGGAGAATGACACGCTTTAATTTGTCCTCTACGCTTTGGGTACTTTTAGCAGAAAAATGTACCTCGACTAAATACCTTGTCTTACCAATCGACTGTTGTAAACAGGGCGTTATCCGCCCTGTGGTAGTTTTCTGTATGTTGTTGCTCATGTTCCTCCTTTTCGGCGCAAAAAAAGCGCATGGTTTACAATTTACTGTTCCATGCGCCTTTACGCTGTTATTTTGATATTAAATTGTTTCTCTGATTATGCTAACTGCATAACCTCGGCCTCAAGCTCTTTTGCGTCTTCCAATGTTAATTTTGGGAAAAAACTTGGTATTTCTTCTACCGAAATTCTCCCATTTTTTAGCATTATCCTTGCATTTTCCCTTGCTTCGTCTGCACGTTCACTCTTGATAAACGATTTCATTATCTGTTCTTCATCAAATAAACTCATCATAATCGTCACAACCTCCTTTTCCCTGTCAAGCAAATATTCTCTTAAAAATACCCCGGTACTCTTTCACAAGGTTCAGGTAGGATTTGCATGCCTTGAAGAAGACCTCTATGTCCCAGCGCTTCCCATAAACCCGGATGATTTCTTCTCCGGAAAGCTCCGTATCCGTGCTTATGATTACAAGCCAGTCCTTGCGTTTGCTTTTATTGCGGACATACACAAATTTTGCCGGGATGCTTTCGCCATCTTTTTCAACCATCACGGGTACGGAAAGGAGATAGCGGGAGCGTCCCCTGCGTTTCTTGTTCCGGCTGTAGATTTCTTTCACATTGAGTTTTTCACCTTTGTATAGGTATTTCGTCTTGCTTTTCTTGACCATGGCAATCGTGTCAAGGTGTTCCTGGTTCTTCAGCGAGACCATGGTCTTCGGCGCGGAGAACCAGCTGTCGAACAGGACGTATCTGGCAGTGATGCCTGCACACCGGGCGGAATGGACCAGTTCCACCATGACATCTGTAGCTTTGCGGCGTGCCTGCAGGCGTCTCCTCCCGGCAAGGGAGCGTCCGTCACAGGCCTTCCCTCCACAAAGGAGGTTCTTGTCCTCCGCGGCAGAAAGAAGGCAGTGGCTGGCCGGCACAAAGGAGTTCCCGTCAGACCAGCCAAGGGTGAGCATCCGGAACCCGGAACGGTATCTCATGGAGCAGTGGTCGAAGACCCTTGCGAGCAGTTCCACCTTTTTCGAGCGGGAACGGTCAAACAGGCTGTCATCGATAATGAAGACATCCTTGCGCCCTTCGTCCGTCAGAGGGGACAACTCAATTATACCACATGCAAGAGGTTTGTGCCTTTTTTATAGGTTAAAGTATTGATTTTTCAAGGTTCAACACACCATGCGGTGTGGGAAGTTTGAGTAATATAACTTGCTACTGCCACACTTCAATTATACAAAAAAAAATCTCGTATTTACAATGAAATTCATATAAATTTTCATATACTAAATTTCCTTGTCAATCGCCTGCATATTTATCATAGCAACTATTTGGTTCTGCATATCCTCAACAGTTTCTATTCTAATTCTGCCTATATTTTTTCTTGTCATTTCAAAATCTATATTCAGAAATTGTTGAAATCTGCTCAAAATCAGTTATCCGCTGTGGCTGTACCTTTGGTTCTAATATGTCATTTATCGTAATGTCATATAATTTAGAAATTTTCATCCAAAAAGGAACCTTGAAAAAACTTGACAAATAAATGAACTCTTGTATAATTAAATATATAAAGGCATAAGTTATAAATTGAATAAAAGCAGAGGACGGAACGGGCAGCCGTCACCCTAGTTGGAGATGTGGGAAGCGTCACCCCACCTATTTTATTCAAAAACAAGACCTCGCACCAGTTTGTGTACGAGGTCTTTACTATTGTCCAAAGAATTATCTATCTGTTCTGCTTTAGCGCTACCAAAGGGCACCAATGGGTTCGCACAAATCACATAAATATTTTGCCAAACCTATCTTTTCCTCATTTTAATAATCATATATACCGGAGTCTCAAGAAATCCCTCATATCTGTCTGGCTCCGACACCTTCCATTGCTCCGGAGCCATTGGCTCACATACCTGTTCAATCGCTAATCCCGCTCCGGTTATGGCATTTACATAATCGGCAAATGTGTGGTGGCAGCTCTTGCTGAGATGATTTTCCAAAGCCTCGTTATATTCAATCCAAGGCTGGATATAGGCTCGCGTTGACCTGTCCAAATATCGCACAGTCCACTCTTCGTCCTTTGGAAAAATATCACCATGCGCAATCGGGTACATTGCGGAATATACGGGATGTATAACAGAAAAAACACTCTCGCCTTCTTCCTTAAGGCTCCTTGACACATTTTCAAACATCAGTTCTAAATCTTCTATATAGTGACTGGTGGTCGATGAAAAAATAAAATCAACCGGCTTTTCTATGACATTTGCACACCTTGCTGCGTCGTATAAAACAAAATAAGCACGAGAGTTGGTTCCGCTGCGTACAGACAGCAGCTGTCAGTATCCCGTCCCGGTTTTCATAGCGGTCGTCTGTCCATTGAATGTTAAAGTATTCGTTTTGGGCAATTTCGCTCATTGTCGCCGTGCGACAAGCATATACGGGCTGAAACCATGCCACCGCGTCATCAACCCAAGCGTTTTCGCAGAACAAGAAAAGGTCGCCTTGATAGCCGTCCCATTGGGCTTTCAGTGATTTGTCCCACCCAACAAACTCCTTCACCTGCCATACCCCCTGTATTTTCTGTTCAAATTCTTTTGTCGCAGTTTCAAAATCATAGCCTGTCGCCGCCGCATATTGGGATATGATATTCTGGCTTTGCGCATTTGCCCACTTTTGGCTGTTGCTCTCCCGCTGCTCACCGCTGTCCATCGCCTTCACCTGACTGATATACAATTCCCCCGTATCCCTTTGCACATAAAAGCCCGTCAGCATTCCTTCATAGTAGGTCAGTTCTGTCAGATAATACCCCTGCTCCAAGAGCACCTTGTCCACCAACGGATAATAGCCCGACAGATCGCCTGCATAATCATAGAACGATACGCCGTCCGCTAAACGCCGCGACAGAAATTCCGAAGCCACATCATCTGTATCCCACACTGGCTTATCCAGCCTAACAGCTCTGTTTCTCCGCTGTCCCTTATCACAATGATTTCCCTATCAGTAGCTGGTTTCGTGTCTCCTGTAATAACCAAACCATATCGGTTAAAATCCAGCAGATACGTAAATTCCCACTGGTTGGTTTCCCATATTTTTTTCCCGCTCCATTTTCCGTTTTCGTCCGCCCACGCAATCCAGTATTCCTTGCTGTCGTCTGTCTTACGATGAAGCTCATACACAAATGTCCCGTCATCACGCATTCTAAAATCACTGAGAACATAGTTGTAGCCGCCTTTGCCCGCAGGCTGGTAAAAGTCCGTAATGCTGCCGTTTTTAAGGCTTAGCTTTTTGAGCCGCCGACAATAAAAGCCGTCGTCCTCCACCGACTCTTCCGTATAGTAAATGCACCCGTCATAAACATGCCAAAACACACCAATTTTCGAGCCTTTCTCCACACTGTAATAGCAATATTTTTTCTGCGTGTCCATATCGCAGATAAGAAAGGACGTATCATCTTTGGACGTGGTTATCGCCCAATTCCGATACTGCGCAGTGATCATTATCAAATCCTCGTCAATATTGAAAACGGTATTCAGCGTTGACGCCTGCTTGACATATCTGCTTCCTTCCTTTTTATAAATTTTTGATTCCAGTATCAGCGTGTCATTATGGCAGATATAATTGTTTGAAAAACAATCTATGCTACCGGAATTGCGATAGTTCATCTCCGGAATTTCCTGCAGCCTTGCCGTATACTCATAAAAGCTTTCCTCAAGGGACTGCTCTTCCTTTGACTCTTCTTCCGCAGGCGTTTGCGTTTGGATTTGCGTCTGTTCCTGCATTTGTATTTGCGTCTGCGTTTCTGACACCATGACCGCCGCCGTTTCTGCTTCCGTTTGCGTGGAAGTTGAAACCGCTTCCTCCCTGCTGCACACCGATATTGCAGCGCATAATAGGATACCGCATACTACAAGCGTCGCAAAAAAAGATACATTTTTCTTACCCATAAAATCCTCCATTCTGAATGCACCCGCAAATTTTCGCCAACGAAAAGCAAACGCTTTTTGATGTCTACAACACAAGCATAATCCTTACGAAACGAACAAATTTTTTCTCACAACAATTGCTTGTTAAAAATATAGCAATCCCTGCACTTTCCCAAAAATCCAGTCAGCCAAAATTATAAAAATCAAATTCAAGAAAATACCGTTTTCCAATTTCCCAAACATTCTGAACCTCCGCTCCTGCCAGTGTTTCCTCCCTGACCGTCCCATTCTCACGATAGAAAACATGATAAGCGCCGTCCGCCTGATCCTCGACTGTCAATTCCTCCAACAGTTCATTCTCCTTAAAATACTTCCACAAAACGGCATCGCCCATCTGCGCCGCCTCCACCTCGAGCCGTTCCTCCACAAACCTGTTTTGGACGGCAATTCCTGCGTTTGATTCTGATTATCACGCTCCAGCAAAAAATACTGATTGCTTAGGGTAGAGTATAAAATCAGCTTGTCCGTATCCGCCAACGTATAAAAATACTGCGTTCCAAACGGACTGCACAGCTGCGGAATCGTGATAATGTTTTCCAACTGTTCAAAAAAATCATCGCCGATTGCACCCTTCATATCCTTATCTGGCTTTTGTGATATATCCAGTCCGTCTGCTGTAACAGCCTGATATGTATACTGCGGGTCTTCGATGGTGTACTCTTCTATGATAAAGTTCTCTGCAAACCCCGCCCTGCCTTCCCTTGTCCCCAATCTTCTTTCCGAATCATATGTCACAAGCCGCTGCGGCTCCAACGCCACAATGCGACCAAGCATCATATCCGCCTCCTGCTGCGGCAGACAGTCGAATTTGTAATTGCCCCAGAAATCGTAGGGCAAAACTGCGTAATCCGATAACAGCCATAATACGCGTCCATTTTGTCATCTTTTGTTTCCGTAATGCGCTCCTTTTGCTCCGTCTGCTCCGCCTGCAGTTCCATGGAAACGGAATCAGTCTGATTCGTCTTTTCTGCAAAAGTGTTTGCAAAAAAGGAGCGCGCCGCAAAAAAACATACCCAAAACCAAATCAAACCGCCGCCAACCATAATCCCCGTCCGCTTCCAATCCGTTCGAGCCCGCTTCGTTTTCAATCCACGCTTACCCATTTGTCGTAAACACCTCCCCCTCCGTCACAACAAACTCCCACCGCGGCGACAAGAGATACGCCCTCACCTGCGTCGCCCTGTCCTGCTCCAGCAGCATCACGTTCAGCAGATAATTGTAGTCGGAAACGTGATACATGCGAAAAGTATACACCTTCCCGCCGATTTCCCGAAACCACATTTGAAACAAACGGATTCCGCCCGTCATATCATATTGACTTAACTGGTCAAGTTCGTGCTCCGCATTCTCCTGTCTGTCAAATAAGAAAAACCTGATCCGAAGATATTCCTGCGCGTGGCTGCTTGACGGTATAAACATGGCTTTCCACAGATAAACAGGCATGCCGCAGTTTGCCAAATCCGCCTGATAAACTGTTTTATATTCATCCAACAAAAAATCCGCCGTTTCCTCCTCATCGCCATAATAAACCCGCGCCCCGTCACGGGACGTTCCTCTGTCAAGGTACTGCTCCGACGTGATTTCGTCCTTTATCTGCGCAATATAGGCATCTATCGCGTCCCCGTCCCCCGTATCCGCCAAATAGGGCGCGGCAGAATCGGACGGCTTCCAAACATATTCCGTTGGCAGGAAACGAATCACCACAGTCTCCTCTTCGGGATTGTCTTTCAGCCTGTGGATTTTCAACGCGTCATACACCTTTAAATTGTAATTGCACTGGCGAAAGATGTAGTAAAATTCGTCCTCATATTGAATTACTCTTCCGTCCCCGTCATTCGGCGTTTCAAATTCATTGATAAGCACAAAGCTGTCCCCTGTGCGCTGCGTCAGACACACGCGCAGAGCGCCGTTGCTTCCCCCCTCCCATGCCGCAAAAACATAATAGTCCGTTCCGTCGGCTGCGGGAATGCAAAAGCAGTTGCGGCAGTTGTACGGAATCCCTTCATAAAACTGATAAATCAGCGCAAACGCCTCATCTTTCCATTGAAGCTGCTCCCTGTAATCCGCAATTTTGGGAAAATGGACATACAACTCCTCCAAGTCAAGGATAAACTCGTCCGCACCCATTGCGTTGATGGTCTGCTCGTAAACGCTGTCTTCCTCCCATTGATTCATGTCCGTATCGTAAAATGCGTTCTCAAGCGTGGTTACCAGTGCCTGCGGAACCATCTCGGGCTCCTGCTTTGTCGGGGCAAATTCCCCTCTCACTTCCTTGGCAAAACCGCAAGCCTCGTCCACAATCAAGTCCTCTCCGATTTCCCACAAAAACGCCTTTCCCAGCAAATCCTGATTGAGCAGCGTATACAGACTGTCCGTCTGATTGTCGGTGTTCATTTTTGCCGCAGTCGTTGTTGAACGCTCCTCCGCGTTCCGCTCGGTCTCCATGCAGCCTGAAAGACAAATCGCCATTCCAAGCAACAGACCTGTTAAAACTGTTTTTCTCTTTTTCATCTCCATACAAATCCTCCATTCTTACCGCCCAAAAATCATTACAGTGTGTCAATATAATACAACTCTGTCCTCAAAAATTCCGCTTCCTCTTCAACGCGGTACACGTTCTTTGTTTCCCTGTCAATATAAAATCTCTGCCCTCTTATGATATGGTCGGGAAAATCATCAAAGCCGCTTACCACGTCGTAGGTTCTGTTGAGAAAATGCCGCGTTCCGTCATATATCAGGTTTGTTTCGTCGTAACCTGCCCTGTGCAAGGTGTCCATCGTTTGTTCCAACAGTTTGGATTCCGTCATATTCTCCCGCGGCAAGTCCTTTGGCGGTTTTGCCTTCGGATTCTCCCGTGCGTCCTGCTGTTTTTTCTCCCGCGTACCAATCAGAACCAAATCACCGTCATTCCATACATAGAAATCACCCGTTTCCTGTTCGACAATCGGGAGCAAATATTGGTCCTTCCATGCATACAAATCGCCCGTTTCCTGTTCAACATACAGGAGATTGACAAAGCGAATATCATTCTCTTGCGTTTCCCGATATATGACATATGTGTCATAAATTCCTGCAATACAACCTGCCGCGGAAAGTTGAGAACCATTATTTAATCCCTCATAAACACAGATAATATTTTCCTGCAATTGAAACGAAAGCATGTTTGGTTCCAATTCCGTCTGCCTGTCGCCGAGCTCCGCAATGATTTTGCCGTCCGAGCAGTAAATCATTCCATATATATTCATTGGAAATTCCTGCAAATTTTCAAACGAATGCAAATACGCTTCAAACGCTTTTTCATTCAGCCTGAATTCAGTGTTATTGCGAACCTCCACCCATTTTTCAGAACCATTGTAAAATAATGACTCCTCATAGGAAGGCGGAACGCGAAATTCATAAAGGTACTTGTCGTCATATTCTACGGAACTCCTCATATCCCATTTTGCGACAAAAAAATCTTTTTCCCAACGCTCGCGCTTCGCAATTTTACTGCACAATTCCATGTCGCTGTGCGCGCCCCAGTGAAGCGCGGGACTGCTTATGTAAAATTCCATCTTGTCATAATCGGCATATATGTGCATTCCATCGGGCGAGCCGCCCAAAAATGTAAATAATTCATTCCCCTGTTGGTCATACACATAATAATAAGAAAAGAGCGCCGCCCTGCCTCCTGCTGCCACATATGTTTTTGATAAGAGCAGCTCCTCCTTGCCGTCATTCGTAAAGTCAAACAGACCGATGTCAATCCATTTTTGCTCCGCCGGAAAGTTGTAGAGATGATCCGCTATGCAGACATTGTTTTGTTGGATAATGGCATTAATCCAGTCTACTGTTTCCTCCGTTTCCTGTACCTGCACAGATTCTGTTTCTGACATATTCCTATTTTCTGATATGGTTATATCTTCTGACGTATTCGTTTGTTCCGTAGTGTAAAAATAAGGATTTTCGTGGTCATATTCGGATACTGCGGTGTTTTTATCATGGTCTTTTACCATAACCGCCAAAACAATCACAGCCACAAGGCATAAAAATAATAGCCCTCTTTTATTTGCTTTCATTTTTTCCTCCCTCCCGAAAATCCTCACGCACATAAAAGCTGTCCCAAGTGATGCTGTGCTCTTTCCGATTGTATTATAATCCCCCAATTGCACAAACTTGCATCATATTCATTGGTATTTTCACTTTCCTGCCCATTTCTTTTGAACGCAAAAAAAGACGCATGGTTAATCATCATTTGCCATTCCATGCGTCTTTATCAATGCGTCCTATGGACGCTATGTTATTTTGATATTACGTTGCTAATTGCTTTCATCTGCGACAATACCGCATAAAAATCCTCTCATTAAACCCTTTTTGTTTACCGTGTTTTTCCGGAATACGCTTAAATTCCTCAAACCCGATACTCGTATAACATTGAATAGCATTATCATTGATATCCGTAACATCAAGCACAAAATCTTGATAATTTGTCAGCAGCATACTTTCTTGAAGCATAGTTGCAGCAATACCTTGTCTGCGGTACTTTTTCCGTACTGCCACAAATTCTATGTATCCGGTTGTAACAGGATACTCAAGCTGCTTTTCAAATTCTTCTTTCAAAACGAAAGTACTAATGACGCCTTTTAAGAACCCAAAATGTTTCTTCAAAGATACCTTTTCTGCCCTTGCAGCCCTGCCATTGCAATCAGAAACCGCCAACACTCCCGCAATCGTTCCATTAATATCTGCCACATAAAACCGTTCCAAATTCAGTCCCGCTGCGATAGCATCTGCCACTTTTTGATTATCTTTGCAGAATATTGAGAAATCCTTTTCAAATCCTTCTGCAATACATAACGCTATATTATTGCGGTCTGTTTCTTTTGCTTTCCTTATATGCACCATTTTCTTATATCCTCTGTCATTGTTTTAAACGATTCATCAAATCCCGATTGTGATTTGATGATTTTTAAGGGAACCATTTTTTCATTCCAACACTCGTAATCAGTGTTGATTGTTTTTTAATCAACTCCATATGTCCAACCTTGTGGAGTTGTATCACCATCTTTATAATAATCACCTGTTGCCGGATTTATTAAATGCCACAATCCATTTTCATCTATGTATGAACCATTTTCGTCAGGAGGATTTGTTGTTACTGATGGTTGGGTTGGGGCTGGCGTATCTGTACCAGTTGATGTATTGCCAGTATCATTATTTGGTGTCGATGCTGGAGGAGACGTTTGTGCTGGTGTATCTGTATTGGTATTCGGTGCTGCCTGTTGCTCTGCTGGTTTTGTGTCTGCCAGTAAACCTGCACTGATATATCCCTTTTCTTCATTTATACTTACCTCATACCAGTTTACTTCATTTACTTTGCCTGTTACCTTTACTTCTGTTGCTTTGTCTAAATATGCCATTACGCCATATTCTGTTGAAGGTTTCTCCCTTACATTACATGCTTTTTGGGTGTACATGGTTTTGCTTAAAGTTGTGACTGTGAAAATATCCGTTGACGCATTATCCGTATCAGTTGTATCCGTCTTACTTTGCGTCCCTGTTTCTGTCGTTGCTGTTAATGTCTCCGTTGTTACTGTTTCTGTTTCCACTGCCGTTGTTGTTTCCGTTGTCGCTGTTTCTTCTGTTTCCGTTGCCGTTGTTGTTTCCGTTTCAATTGTCGCTGATGTTTCCACTGGTGTTGCTTATACCTGTACATCTTTACTGCTTACACATGCAGTTAATAAACTTAGGGCTGTTATTGCCATTGACAGTGACGTTATGTACTTCCTTTTCATGTTTTACCTCCCAAAAAATTATTTAAGATACCATTAATATATCATCTTTTGGCATACTATTCAATGCTTTTAGAAATATCACAACTATGCTGTAAGCCGATACTTCTTATGCCTTATAACATAATAGAGAGTACTTTTTTCAAAAAGGTTGCACTTTTCCATATTTTTAATAATAATTATTGGTTTGTAAACAAAATTCTGATATGTATGTCCGATTACGTTTTGGAATGTTATGGATATGATAATTTCAACAGTATGTTGCCCATGTTTATCATAAAAAGAAATACGCATAATGATTAAAGCTTTATATAAACAGCGACGGTATGATATGCCGAAAGGAATAAAATCATGAAAGCATGACACATACAGCTTGTCCATGACATCGTACAGCGGATTGATGTGTAACTGGTTATAGCCTTTCGGCGCACTAGTACTGACCATAAAGCTTTGGGATTTCTTGCAATGTTCAGGGCTGAACCGTCAACCGCAAGCACGCGGTATCCCTTATACGTTTTCAGTTCCTCTCTGGCAGGAACAAAGCTTTCAAAAACACGTTCAAAATCCTGCCAGTTTAACTGTTTCCTGCGCTATACAAACGCGGACGCGGAAACCTTCAAGTCTGCCTCGTGAAGCTCCTTGGCAATGCACCCGCCTTTCATGGAAATCAGTGATTTCATCATTGCTTTAAAATCCAGTGTACATGTCCTTGTATAATTCCGTAATTTGTTTCCAAAAAATGCATTCTGTGCCTGTTCCAAAATGTATGCCTTTTCCGCTTCCTCCATTGCCCTGTATAAATCGTTTTTAACCCTTACGGGAGTTATAAAATATGATAGAGCACAGAACCCAAACACAGATTATTCAAAATATGGAGTTATAGAAAATTCACAAAAAATTCAGTTTTCAAAAAGGATTGTTAGATGTATAATAAAGGCAGTGGAAGAAGGTGATATTTTTGAGTACAGCAGAGCAGACACATCAACAGGACTTGGAACGCTTGAAATCACTCCGATATATGGACGATGATTTTATGACAGTCTGTCTTGCAGATAATTTTGAGGGTGTGGAACTGATACTGCGGATTGTTTTAGGGCGGGAGG
>CANOMQ010000067.1 GCA_947567595.1 uncultured Lachnospiraceae bacterium
GCACATCCGCTTTGGAGTAGCGCTCATCAAATACCTTGATAATCTTATCCCCGGCAGCGTAGATTGTTTTATGAGGTCTTGTAAAGATAACTTCTTTGTTTTTTGTTTCCATAAGCGTTCATATCCTCCTTAAACGATTTTTTAATTCCCATAATAAGCCCGCAGATACATCTCTTTGATTTCACTCATCAATGGATATCTTGGATTTGCACCGGTACATTGGTCATCAAATGCGTCCTCGACCATCTGATCTAAGTTTTCTAAGAACGCCTTTTCATCAATGCCGTATTCCCGAATACTCTTTTTAATTCCAATTGCAGTCTTGAGTTCCTCAATCTTAGCAATGAACAATTCCAATGTTTCCTTGTCATCCCTGCCACACACGCCGCAGAAGTGCGCACATTCTGCATACCGCGCCAGTGTGTGCGGATACTGGTATTGTGGAAATGTCCCCATCTTAGCCGGAACTTCCTCTGCATTGAACCGCAGAACCTCACATATCATCAGGGCGTTTGCTACACCATGCGGCAGGTGATGGTATGCCCCCAGCTTATGTGCCATTGAATGACATACTCCCAAAAATGCATTTGCAAAAGCCATGCCCGCCATACAGGAAGCGTCTGCCATCTTTTCCCTCGCAACCGGATCAGCCGCTCCATTTTCATAGGCTCTTGGCAGATAGTCAAACACACCCTTCATTGCTTTTAGCGCCAATCCGTCTGTATAGTCGGTAGCCATAAGTGATGCATATGCTTCCAGTGCATGTGTCAGTACGTCAATGCCGGAAGCACTGGTAAGTCCTTTGGGCTGGTTCATCATATTGTCTGCATCAACAATCGCCATATTAGGAAGCAGTTCATAATCTGCCAGCGGATATTTCGTTCCTGTCCTGTCATCTGTGATAACTGCAAACGGTGTCACCTCCGAACCAGTACCGGAAGATGTTGGTATCGCAACAAAATAAGCCTTTTCACCCATCTTCGGGAATGGATATACCCTCTTGCGGATATCCATAAAACGCATCGCCAAATCAAGGAAATCTACTTCCGGGTGTTCATACATTACCCACATGATTTTTCCGGCATCCATAGCAGAACCGCCGCCAAGTGCAATAATGCAGTCCGGTTCAAACGAAGCCATTGCTTTTGCTCCTGCCGTCGCAGAGGAAAGATTCGGGTCCGGCGCCACTTCGTAGAAACAGGTATGCTGGATTCCCATCTGATCCAGTTTTTCTTCTATGGGCTTTACATATCCATTTTTATAAAGAAATGTATCTGTAACGATAAAACACTTCTTTTTTCCCATAACAGTTCCCAGTTCATCCAATGCCACGGGCATACAGCCCTTTTTAAAGTACACTTTCTCAGGTGCCCTGAACCACAACATATTCTCTCTCCTCTCTGCCACCGTCTTAATGTTTAACAGATGCTTGACACCCACATTCTCGGAAACGGAATTTCCGCCCCATGAACCGCATCCCAATGTTAGCGACGGTGTCAGCTTAAAATTGTATAAATCGCCAATGGCTCCCTGTGCCGCCGGCATATTGACCACAATGCGGCATGTTTTCATCGCCTGTGCGTGTTTTGCCATCTTTTCTTTCTGTGCCGGGTGAGCATAGAGAGAGGACGTATGTCCGTAACCACCGTCCGCAACCAACTGTTTCGCTTTGGCAATTGCGTCATCAAAATCCGCAGCATGGTACATTGCCAGTACAGGTGACAGTTTTTCATGGGCAAATTCTTCTGAAATGTCCACCGATTCCACTTCGCCAATTAATATCTTTGTGCTTTCGGGTACTTCCACACCTGCCATTTGTGCAATCTTATAAGCCGACTGTCCAACAATTTTTGCATTTAATGACCCGTTGATCAAAATGGTGTGACGCACCTTGTCAAGTTCTTCCGACTTCAGGAAATAGCATCCTCTATACTGGAACTCTTTCTTCACAGCGTCATATGCATTGCCCACCACTGTGACAGACTGCTCCGAAGCACAAATCATGCCGTTGTCAAACGTCTTGGAATGGATAACGGAGCTTACAGCCATTGGAATGTCAGCCGTTTCATCAATAATGACCGGTGTGTTGCCCGCTCCTACTCCTACTGCCGGTTTGCCGGAGGAATAAGCTGCTTTTACCATACCGGGACCGCCTGTAGCCAGTATGATGTCCGCATCCCTCATGACCTCATTTGTCAGTTCAAGGCTCGGCTCGTCAATCCAGCCAATAATATTTTCAGGCGCCCCCGCCGCCACAGCCGCATCATACACAATCTTTGCCGCAGCAATCGTTGAATCCTTCGCGCGTGGGTGCGGACTGATGATGATTGCATTTCTGGTCTTTAGACAGATTAGTGTCTTAAAAATTGCAGTGGACGTCGGGTTTGTTGTCGGAATAACGGCTGCGACCAAGCCAATCGGTTCTGCAATCCGCCGAATGCCATAGACCGAATCCTCCTCGATGACACCGCACGTTTTCGTATTCTTGTAAAAATTGTATATGTATTCTGAGGCATAGTGGTTTTTGATCACCTTGTCCTCCACAACACCCATACCAGTCTCCTGCACTGCCATCTTAGCCAAGGGTATCCTTGCCTTGTTTGCCGCCATTGCCGCCGCAAAGAAAATCTTATCAACCTGCTCCTGTGTATAAGCTGCAAAGATTTCCTGTGCTCTGCGCAGTTCCTTCATGCGCTTTTGCAGCGCATCTACATTGTCAACTTTGCCCTGCTCAGTCACTGCTTCCATTGTTTTTGGTTTCATTGTTTGCCCTCCTTATATTTTATACTTTAATTATTACTTTATTAAATAGTTTTATTATGTATTTGATTTTATATTTAAACCTCTTATCTGTCAATGATTTTTTATAATAAAGGGATTTTTTTGTCATTTCCGCCAAAGCATTGTATGTAATTATGTTTAAAATAGACAAAAAAAGAGACTCCATTACTGAAATCTCTAATCATCAAAAAAATTTATTATACCTGTTCCATAAACAGTTCTATTATTTTCAGGGAAGCCCCCAAAGCAGCCGCCCCCGTCTTATGACGACAGGATTTTACAAAAGAGCTGCCCTCTGCAAATGTATTTCTTTCCGATACTTTATCCCGTATATCCTGAATATGCTCCCCCATATAACTGCCTACATATCCGCCAAGAACAATGTCACAGTCAAGAACCATATGGATATTGTTGACTGCAATCGCAAGATAGGTCGTGTATCTGTCCCATAATCGAACCGCTTCCTGCTCACCTTTTTGAAGCCGTTCAAAAAAATCTTCCAGCTTCCCGTCCGACAGGCACTTTGCACAGCAATATGCATCCATGCATCCCTGTTTCCCACAATAGCAGCTTTCTCCATCCGGCACAATCGTCATATGTCCTACTTCCCCGCAGCGAAAATTCTTTCCCTGTTCCAGCCTGTTACTGCTATAAACTGCACCACCCACCGTATTACTAAGTGACAGGTAAAAAAAACGCTCCATGCTTTCTGACTGTATTCCCTCCGCATAAGCCCCTGCATTTGCATCATTGAGAAAGTGACAAGGATAACGGAAAAAACGACTCACGGACACAAATGGCAGGGATTTCACTCCCAATATATGGGAGTCGGCAACCAGTTCCCTGTCCAAATCAATAATTCCCGGAAAGGAAATACCAATCCCCAAAATCGGCTGTCCTCCATATCCGCTCTCACTCAAAAAAGTTTCTAACTTATCATTCACTTCCTGGTAATACTCATCTCCTGCCATATATGGCAGAAAGATACGCGCATACTTCAAAATCTCGCCGGTCAGATCCGTGAGCACTAGACTGATATGATTTTTTGTAATATCCAATCCTACGGCTTTGCCCGCGTTTTCAGATACAGCCAGCGCTTTTGCCCTTCTTCCGCCTGTGGACTCCAGCGCCCCCTTTTCTTCTACCAGCCCTTCCTCTATCAGTTCCTTTGTAATCTGGGTTGCTGTCGGAAGGCTCATCTTGAGGGCATATGAGATATCCGGGTTTGACGCCATCGCATTTTTACAGATATACCGGAACACGTCATTGCGGTTCTTTCTCTTTACTTCTATATTGGTTATCTTTTTCTTTTCCATCTCTATCTCCTGCACTTTATAAAAGTGTTTTTCTAAGTATCTTTATCATATCATAAATGTGGCTGGTTTACCATTACTTTTTATTGTTATTGTAACAGTTCAGCCTTCGGCTTCCTGTTACAAGCATCAAGCCATGCAAAACCACTTCGTGGTGGCTTGATGCATCTCAGCCACTACGCATTCTTACGGACTTTGCAGCGTGGTGCAAAGTCCTGGGCTGAATTGTTCCGTGTTATTATTGTGTTGTCAAATAAGTCCGACTATGATATGCTTATTAAGAACAACAAATTCTATTATAAGTGAGGTGAGATTATGGACGGCAGTAATTGTAGTCGAAGTACAGACAGGGCTTTCATATTGTATCAGATGACTGGCAGCTCCCCGCTGTCCATATTCTGATGGCTTATATCTTCATATCAATATGAATACCACTGTCCGTCGCTCAAACTGCACAGCAAAAGCAGGGCGGGTATCGTAAAAGATACCTACGATAAACGGCAGTGGCATTTTTATGCCTGTTTTTCCTTATCATTCTGCCGCTATACCCGCCTTTGCGCCACAAAAAACGTAAAGGAGGACGGTACAATGAAATTAAAAAATAACACGCAAAAGGAACTGATAACCATAACGCAGCATCCCGACTATACAACGGAAATCATAAAAATCCTTCATAGCAACCTGCTTCCCAAAGGAAAGCAGGAACATATTAGTGCTTATCATGAAAAGGATATTGCCTCGACACTGGAACTGCTGAATGCAGAGGAACGCAGTAAGTTTTATCCAATTTTCCAGCCGAAAAACTTAGCGGACATACTGGAACATTCGGAAAATCCGATCCTGTTTCTGAACGAGCTTGGTATGCGAAAAAAAATTGATGTATTGCAGCAGATGGAAACAACTGCGGCGGTGGAATGTCTGCGGCAGATGGAAAAAGCAGACCGCAGCGCGCTGATGGAACTGATGGACGATACGACCAGACGGGAAATCGCCCTGCTCGTCTCCTTTGATGAAGATGAAATCGGAAGTAAAATGACCACGAATTATATTGCTATCCATGCGGACTCGGACATCCGACAGGCAATGCATTCCCTGATCGAACAGGTGGCAGAGCATGACAATATCTCAACGATTTATGTTATTGAAAATGATAATACATTAGCAGGAGCAATTGAACTGAAAAATCTGATCATTGCCCGCGAAAATATAAAGCTTGATACGATTACCATGACGTCCTACCCTTACGTTTATGCAAATGAACTGATAGCGGACTGTATCAACCGTATCGTAGACTATTCGGAGGACGCCATTCCTGTTCTCGACGCAGACAATAAACTGTGCGGTGTCCTGACCTCACAGGACATCATGCGGCTTGTCGATGACGAAATGGGAGAGGATTATGCGAAACTCGCAGGACTTTCTGCCGAGGAGGATTTAAACGAACCACTGAAAAAGAGCCTGCAGAAACGACTGCCGTGGCTTGTTGTCCTGTTGGGCTTAGGCTTGCTCGTTTCCAGTGTTGTGGGCATTTTTGAAGGTGTCGCGGCACAACTGCCCTTTATTATTGCTTTCCAGTCCCTTGTCCTTGATATGGCTGGAAATTCCGGGACACAATCCCTTGCCGTCACCATCCGCGTTTTGATGGACGAAAAACTGAGTGGCAAACAAAAACTGGCGCTGATTGTGAAAGAGGGAAAAGTCGGGCTTATCAATGGATTTATTTTAGGTATCCTGACCTTTTTATTTATTGGACTTTATTTACTTGCCGCAAAAGGACAGCCCGCTGTTTCTGCATTTGCTGTCTCATTTTGTACTGGTGCCGCTTTATTGTCCGCAATGTTTTTATCCGGTCTGTCAGGAACAATGATACCTTTGATGTTTAAAAAAATGCACATTGATCCTGCTGTTGCTTCCGGTCCGCTTATCACAACGGTCAACGACCTTGTCGCTGTTACCGCATATTATGGACTGGCATGGCTTCTTTTGATTAATGTTTTGCATTTGTAAGTTTTAAGTTTGTAGGACTGTCGGAAACTGATACTGTTTACTCAATATATTATAAACTGTAGTTTCTGACAGTCCTTTGTTAGTAAATTTTATAATGCCTACGCTCACATCTCCCTCTGTTGATTTTTGGAATTTTCATCATGCCCCTGTCCTGCCACCTGCGCCTTTTTCTCCGCAAGACGGGCTTTTAAGGACATTTTTTCAGCGGGCTTGTCCTGTGTTTTTTTATTCTCCTCCTTTCGTGCTTTTTCCCCGACACCATTATTCAGGACATTATCCACCATGTTATAGTTCTGTTCTTCCATTTCCTCAATCTTCGCAAGGGGCTTGTATTCCGCCAGCTTTTCAAGCAGTTCATTTGCCTGCTGCATTTCTTTTGGTGCAGTTTCCATAGCGACGACCTCATTTAGCCATTCCGTCAGGTGTTCTACATCTCCCTGCCCGATCATTTCTGAAATCTTCGATACATTTTCAGTCATGGTCTGCTTATTGTCGTGATAGACATTCATATCATAATTATATATAAAACGGTCTATCTCCACCGCAAGCTGTTCTGCAGGTGTCAAATCCGACATTCGTTTTTCCCATATTTTAGCCTCCAAATCCTCGCTTATATCACCCTCTATCTTCATATCAGGCAGTTTTGCCATCAGTTCCGCAATGACTTCCATCGCCTGCGGATTGCTCTTTATTTCAGGGATATAATCCAAAACGTCAAGTTCAAACCGCTTTCCGGTTAAAATATCGGTAACGGCGTCCTCATATGCTTCTGTCCCCGGCGTATGGATATTAATGCCGATTGCAGGAATACCGTTCAAACGTTCCGGCGGTATCTGTTTCCATATCACAATGGCTTCATCTACCGTCGCAATATTCTCATGGAACTCTCCAAAATTATGAAACTCACCACACTCCGCCACGGTCAGCGTCACTTCCGTTTCCGGCTCTGTTTTCTGCGGAAACAGTGTTTCCGTCAGTCCTTTCGTTTCAAAATGCTCCCCGTCTGATATGGTAATCTCGTCCTTATCCGCGTCAAATTCTAAGGAAAACGACAGCTTATCCCCCTGCTGAATGTATGCATAATCCGCCTCCGAAATCCGCTTTCCATACTGTCCCATTTCCACAAAGGGTTTATCACATTCCGCGTAGGCTCTGCATAGCGCATCTGCGTCAAGACCGCTGGTATTCTCATAAAAGCGCTGTTCATCGTACATCTTCGTATAGAAAATGCTTTTCGGTTCCTTCTCCCTCGCTTCACGCACGCCTGCAAGATATTCCTCCACCCGTGGGAGATAACTTTCCAAAGTTCCTGTCTTCTGCGGCGTAATCGGATTGATGTCAACCTTAACATCTCCTATATACATTCCGTCATCATTATTAAAAGCGTTAAACAAATCGTCCTCCCGCTCATTCGTGGAAAGCTCCACTACCACATCAAGGTCTGAACCGTTCCTTTCAAGTCCCCTGCATCTGCTCCCTGATACGGCAACACCCACAACTTTCGCAACAATGGCATAATCATCAATCTTTGCCTGCACATGGCATTTCACGGCATCCTCAATCTCCGACGGGTTCATTTCGCATATGTCGTTAAAAAGTTCATTTGTCTTTTCCTTAAAATTTTCCACGATATTCCCCTGCAAAATTTCCGGCACAATGCGGTTCGCTTCCTCAACTTTTTCCATTAATCCGTCATAATCAATCGGTATTAATTCGTCATTATCGCCAATATTGCCCCTTGCGCCGTTGTCAAATGGGTTTTCTTTCAAATCCTCCACAATGTTATTAAGCGCGTCACGGATACTCACATCAGGATTGTCATATACGCCGCCGTCAATTTCCTTATAGTCCATACCCATAATGGAATAGTCATAGCCGCCCTCTGTTTCCTGTATGCTGATATAGCGGTCTGCAATCTGAAACACAAGTTCTTTTTCCTCCGCTTTTTCCGGCTCTGTCTGCTCCTGCTTTTGGTCACTGTGTCCTAAAGTGTCACCGCTGTCCTCTAAATATTTTTTCATATCTGCAAGAACCTGTTCCGTTTCATCTCCGAGGTCAATGATTTCGTCGCCGTCGCCAATATCCGCTAATTTCAGTGTTTCAATTGATTTCTCCGACTCGTCCTGTTCTGCCTGTGCTTCCGGCTGCTCCGCTTCTAACTTTAAATCATTCTGTATTATAGAATGATTTTCATTCTGCCCTAAAGTATCTGCTGTTTCATTCTGTGGCATTTCAGTCCCTGCCTTTTGGTCATTCTGTCCTAAAGTGTCTGTTTCCATCTCCTGCGATTCTTTCTGAATGAAAATATCTGCTTCTTTTTCACGCGCCAAAACATCCCTGCGGAATACATTAATAAAACCGTCCAAGACTGTCGGGTGGCTGCTTATAATGAACTCACTGTTCCTGTCCCTGCCATGCACCATATCTTCGGGAATATGGAACTCTGCCGCCCATGCTTTGTTATCCCTTGAAAACCGTCCGTCCCACGGCAACTGTTGTAATGTGTTTGCAAGGACAAAGGCGAGGCGTTCCGAACCGTATTCCTCTACTACGGGTTTAACGGCTTCTTTATTAAGATGCTTACCGTCATAATTCTGCCGGATTGCGTCCACAACTGCCTGACTGCATTCTTTATCAAGTTTCCGAGATTCCCGGTATTCGTCCAGTTCGCCATGATCGTCTGCATAACTGAATGTATGGCGGTAAACGGCTGGATAGTCTGCTTTCTCTGTGCCAGCATTCAAATCTTTCTGCAATACAGAAGTGTCAATCTCTGTTTCCATTTCCGATTTTAAATCATTTTGTGTTACAGAAGAATTTTCACTCTGTCCTAAAGCATCCTGCTCTTTTCCATTTTCCAATCCATGCATAAAATCAGGTAACACAGTAAATCCAAAGGAATCCACAAAGTGTGCGCTGTTTTTCCCGTTTTCATGCAGCACGACAATATCACTGACGGAAAGGGAATGCCCTTTAAAATCTTCCGGGTGAGCTGTATTGAATTTCAAAAAAACATCTCCAAGTTTTTCATTCTGCGTGTCTCCCTCAATGTCTGCCAACTCCCCTGCATAAATCAGGTCATAATTCTCCGGCACAATCGCATCAAAGTTGTCTTTAGTAATTCCCCTTTCCATTAACGAAGCCGTACCTTCAAAACGGAACTGATCCAGCTCCGGATTATCCTTTAGCTGGTAGATGCCATATCTGTCGGAACTGCCATACAAAAGCTGCGCCTCCTTATTGGCGCTGTTCTCCGCAAGTTCCGCCTGCATGGAGCGGTACTCTCTTTCATTCTGCCAATCCAGCCATGCTGGATTTTCGCCTTTTTCAATTCCGAAAATACCATCATGCCCTGCAATCTGTTCCCTGTCCTCTGCCGCCGTTTCTGAACCGTCCACATAGAGCAGGTATACGGGCAGGTCACGGTCAAACAGTTCCAATGCGCTCTCCTTTGTGAGTGGATACATATCGTTTGCAAAATAACCATACTCGTGCATTTCAGACAGACCAATCATGCTGTCAGGCAGCGCGTCAATCTCTGCCTGTGCATCTATGACGGTCAGCGACTCATTGACAGGCTCGTTTTCAATCCGGTATGCCAGTGTTTCCGCCAGTTCTTTTGTTTTTTCGTAATTATCCAGCTTGTATCCGTAATTTACTATCAGATTTCTTTCGTCAGGCGTGAATACCGTCCTTCCATGCTCCAAACGGTGTACAATGGACGCCGCATATTCCATGCCGGACAAATCTTTTTCAAAGAAAGCCGCCCCCTCCTTTAAATCCACCGCAATATCAAAAAATTCCGGCAAGCCTTTATTCCTGCCGCTGCTTACAATGATTGGAACATATTCCGCACCGTTTTCCTCAAGAAAATCCTGTATGTTTCCGTCCCAACTGTTTTCGTCCATCGCCACCAGTTTATAGGCAAGGTCAAGAACCTGTTCCTGTGTCATATTGGTAATCCTGTCAATCTCATATTCTGCACTGTCCTGATACATGATTTTCAGAACCACGTCACTGTCTTTGATTGGCTCATTAGCTTTTTTATCCATTTCCTGCTCGTATTTCACATCAGTTATCACATTAGTATCAGTGTTATAGATATAATCTATATGAAATTCTTCTACCTCCTCCGATTGTTCATCACCGAAATGGACAGTTTCCGCACCTTTCCCCTCAAGATAAATTTCCACGTTCTCCTTGTCCGCATCAGTCATTGCAAGCAGACTGTCCATTAGCGTTGTCCCCTCCATGCCCTTTACACCCACAATATTAAAGCGGGAACGCTCGGTGTTGGTAACGGCAAGGATAAACTCCTGAACCTGTTCAGTCTGTTTATCCAAAGGACGTGAAATTTCTTTTTCAGTCTTTAATTCCTGTAACTGCGCGTCAATTCCCATGATAAGCTCCGATGCCGTCCTGCGGATTGTGTCAAGGGAAGATTTCAGCCCTTCCAGTCTGTCCGCAATTTCCTCCATTGTCAGTTTTTCCACTTTATTTACTGCATTTCCATTTATATCTGCCATATGATTCCCTCCATAAAAGCAGAAAACAGACAAGTTTCCCTGTCTGTCTCCGCTGTTGATATTTTAAACTGCCGCCTATAAACATACCTCTTTGTTTTTCGCCGCTGCCTTGTCCGGCTCCGGCGCTTTGCTCTGCTGTTCCACTTTCGCCTTCATCTGCGACAGCTTATCCTTTACCGATGAGCGCCCGCCCTTTTCCACTTCCTTTTCAACCGTAAAATGGGCTGAGAGCTTATCCAGTTTCTCCAACGCACGGTCAACCGTATCAATATTTTTCTGCAAACGTGCCACTACGTCTTTAATGGGCTTGTTGATTATCCTTGTCAGGGCAACACCCGTTTTTTCGTCCGATACTTCTTTCGTGCCTTTCCCCGCTATCAGCCTGCCCACATTGGATACGCTGTTCCCAATCTGCTTTAACTCGTCACCAATACTGTCAATCTGATTGGCAGTTTTTTCATAATCCGTCTTAACCTCCTGTAATTTTTCCTGATAGCCTGCAAGCACCGACTTAATACCGGACAGCCCTTTCTGTACCACTGTACACATCGCTTCTTTCCCCTTTTCCTTAAAGGTGCTGACCGCCTGCGCCGCCGTCTGCATCAGGCGGTCTTTTACTTCTGAAAGCCGTTCCGACAGGCTCGCGGCTTTCTCCTGAAGCTGTGCCACTTTGTCCATAAGACGTTCCGCGACTGCTTTGGGCTGGCTCTCCTGCAACTTTGCAAGCTGCTCCCTCATTCCCTGCAGTTCGTCTGCCACGACACTGAGCTGCAACTGCATCCCTGCCACATACCGGAACATCTCCATAAATCCCTGCGACTGTTCACCCATGTTCTGCTGGCTTAAAAGTTCCATGAACTGCTTTATCACGTCGCTTTCTTCCATACCCTTTTTTATATTCTGTTCTGCTACGTTCATATTTCCATACCTCCGATTTTCATTTTTTCTATATATTGCCTTTAATAGTCAATGACTTCCTTATCAGGAAAAAGCCTGATGAACTCCTTTACCGCCTCCTGCACCTGCGGATTGCCGCAAAATTCCGGCATAAGGCTGATAATGCCTATGTCAATCTCATCGCCGGAAAGAATGTCAGCCTGCGAATCCTCCACTTTATTTGTCCCTTTCACATGGAGATTGATGCCAATAGACGGAATACCATTCATGCGCTCTGGTGGTATTTTTTCATAAATCACAACTGCCTCCTCCAATGTCCTGATACCCTCATGATATTCTCCCAAATTGTGATATTCCCCACATTCCGCTACCGTAAATGTCAGAACAACCTCTTTCTTTTCCATAATAACTGCTCTCCTTTTCGTCTTTATCCTCTATGCTGCAAGATGTTTCTGCGTATCCTCTGTCATATACCGACCAAGATATTCGTCCCTGTGCGGCATTATAATGTGGAGGTTACCGTGCAGGTTAATCCACTCTATGACAAACCAAAAGCCAAGCCCCCGGCTGTCCGGTTTCCAAATGCCCTTTTCATTAAATGCGCCGCCGCGCATCATATAATCAATAATTTCAGGATTGGATAGTTTCTCCGCAAGCTCCCAGCGGTTCGGTGATTTCTCCCTGTGACACCCGAACCCGCAGGAAACGCACCCTGTCCTGTCACATCCGGTAGTATCAAAAACAGGCTTGCCGACATCAAATATTCCCATATCCATTGTATTACCCTGCGGCTGTGCTTCCCCAAAATCTGCCGTGACCTCTCCGTACACGTCCGCAATCGGGATATGACTGTTGAAAATATATTCCAATACGTCCTGCTCCGTCCAGAATGACATCGGATTACTGATCGGGCTTTTCATGTCAAAACCGTTGCACCCGTTTTTGAGCCAGTTCGTTGTCCGCAGCCTGCTTTCACTTGCCATCTGCGCCGTCATGGGCATTTTTCCCGTCCTTTTCGCGTAGCTATGCATGGGGGATTTTTTCATAATGGAACAGCAGTGATCCGCTATCTCAAAGGGTGCTTCCAAAAAGAATTTGTAGCGCTCCTTGTTATACATTTTGGAATATTCCGATGTTTCCACGCCGTTCTCTTTATGCGGATATTTCCCCTGCATGATTAGGTATCGGACGGGTGTCTTTATGTCCGTACTTGATATTTCCCCGCGAATCAGACTTTTATAAAGTTCATTTTCCTTATCCTCACGGCGGTCTATTCCGACCAAATCCGCCATATAACTGTGATTGGGGACTTTTTCCCCATGCTCTGCACTTTTCTCCCGTTCCAGCAGTTTCTCCATGTAGCGCCTTGCACCGTATACGCAGCCCGCCACTTCCTTGCCAATCATGGGATAGCCGTATTTTATGATGACCTGCCGGAAGTTCATTTTCGGTCTGATAATCTCCACGTTTTCCTGCCGCTTTACAAACTCCCTGACTTCCGGGTATTCCAGTCCGGTATCGACATAGACAGCGCCGATTTCAGGGTACATTTCCCTTGCGATATGTAATAATACGGAACTGTCTTTCCCGCCACTAAACGCGATATACACGCCGTCCGTGCCGTAATAGTCCACCCATTCCCATATACGGTATTGTGTCATCCGTATTTTTATGGAGAGCGGGAGGGACTGCATCTGGTATAAGTCGCTCATTGTATGTTTATTCATGTTTTTTCGCCCCTTTCTTCTGCACAGAAAAATACCGCCCTGCTTTATTTACAGAACGGTATTTCAAAACAAAAAAGGTGTATGATATTGATTTTCTCTATACCATACACCTAAAGTTACTGTTACTATGAAATTTTTACATCTAAACCAGCCTTAACAACTGTACCAGTTCATGCGGTTCGGATTCTTTTGATACGGTCTGCCTTGTGTCAAACTGCTTAAAACCATAATTTTCATAAAAAGAAAGCAGTTTTGCATTGTTCTCCGCTTCTACAAACGCCACCATGCCGCCCGCCTGATACTGTAATGACTGTACCTGCCTGATTGCCGCCTCAAGCAGTTGTTTTCCGGTTATCCTGCCCTTTGCCCTGTCATTAAAATTTTTCCCAAGCTGTGCAATAAGGTAAGCCGCAAGATTATAGGTCTGTTCCCCTTTGTCTATCTCACTGAATCTCCCAAGTTTGCGCTTTACCGTGTTACTGAACGGTTCTGCCTTTACCACAAGCGGTTTTATCGTGATAGAAAAATAGCCCAATAACTCCGCATCTTCCAGCGATAACACTAAATATGTAACTGCCTGATGTTTCTTTGCAAATTCGATTGCCTGCTGTTTCAAAAAGCGCTCAACATCCTTATTTAACGGACAGGAAAACTCGGAAAGGAACTGCAACAGCTTATCCTCTCCGAGCCGTCCGTCGTCATTCTCCAAATACTCACGAATGTTCAGCACGATAAAATTATTCGCCTGCTGCATCCGTTTTCTTCCTTTTCTCCATGAATTTTACTATTTCATCCGCTCCATGCAGGTAAGTCACATTGATCGGAACACGAGGTGTCCTGTCGTTGGCAGATGCCTCTATTGCATCGGCAAACATCTCCACCTGCTTTTGACCTGATATAACAAAATTCTTCGTAATACTTGAAGTTGCCATAGAAACACACCTCCTTTATCAGTATGGCTCTTTTTCTCAACGCCTACTCTTATGAGCGCAGGTTTTACTTCCCTACTCATATTTTACGATTTTACCGACTGTTTTGCAATCGAATTTTTGTAGATTTTATATAACCGCCTCTTTTCCCTTTGTTTTATCCGTTCCGATGTTTTCCGCACCTGCCACCTGAGCCTTGTATGCCGCCAGTTTCTCCTTTAACGATGCCTTTGCAGGCTTGTCAGCGGTTCCGGCTACCAGCTTTAATCCATGTGGACTGTTATTTTCTGCCGCGTGATTATGTCCGGCATTTTCCATAGGAACAGGCGGAGAATATGCCGCAGCCTGTTCTTTCCTCTGGTCACTGTGTCCTAAAGTATCTGCTTGCGGCTGCTCTGCCCTTTGGTCATCGTGTCCAAAAGTGTCCGCTTCTGACTGTTCTGACACTTCATTCTCAACCTGTACGTCACTGCCTGTTTCGTCCATGTTCAGCAGGGCATTGAGGGCGGATAGGCGGTCTAACTTCTCCTT
>CANOMQ010000068.1 GCA_947567595.1 uncultured Lachnospiraceae bacterium
GTATTATCCGGATATTAATGAATTTCGGGGGAATACGTCGTTACAGATGATTATGAAATATTATCAGTAAACTTTTTATCCTTTATTAATAAAAATAATTCTTTTTTTAGCATTTAAACACACTTTGGACACAATTATCCTTTATAGTGGTATATAGATAGTTGAGCACTCACTATCTCCCCCCTCATAAGAAAATAGTAACAAAACCCGAGCAATCGGGTTTTGTTGCGTTTATACAGTTTGTTTTCCGAACATCTCAAAGTATTCCTGTGCTTTTTGTAAAGAAACATTTAGTTTGGTTTGTAAGCGTTCCAATATGTCGTTTTCGGAAAGCCCGAAGTCAAGACCGGTTTCGATAATGCCTGCAGCTCTGCCTTTTTCTTCGCCTTCTTTTGCAATTTCATCAAATAAAGTACACACGGTAACCTCTCCTTTCGTGGTTATTGCGTTGTAATCAATTTTACAGTTCGTAGCGCCCGCAATCGTCATAATGACAGACTTATCAACATCATGCGCTACGGCATAGTCCATGATCTTTTCCTTTGCCTCTTTCTTGGAAATACTCGTGTTGAGTATCACATTCATCATGGCAAATAATGCAATATTATTCATATTGTGGAGCATCAGATTATTCTGCCTTGCTTCCACAAGGAGCATTTTAGAATCATTGACAAACGGTCTCATTTCTTTCGGAATATCAAGCATTTCATGCAGTGTCGTAGCCCCGTCCCACGGATGGTCGCCGTAATAGACAACCATCGTAATGACAGGAATGAATTTATCCGACTTTCTCATCTTGGATAAAAATTCGTCCGCACTCAAGCCACCCGACGTTTTATATTTCTGAGCATTGCTGTCGTACTGCTTCTTGTAAGTCCCATAATTATACCCTAAAAGCCGCATGGGCATTGCATAATGGATATGCTCCTGATGTTCCAGCCCAAGCATGACAAGCTCCACGCCATAGGTCACGGACTTCTTACTAATCTTAATACAGTCCCTCGCAGCGCTGATACTCTGCGCAAACTCCTTATGCTTCAAGACGGTGGACGCTTCCGTGTCAATGTCCTCAAGCTCCTGCGCGCGGATTACCTGCCTGCCCTCAAATAAAACAGCATTGAAAATATCCGCAAACTGCTCCTTATTGCTCCAGTAGTTCTTTAAAATAACATCTGGTTTTAAATCCTGTGTTTTCCTTATCATTCAGTAATCCTTTCCGGTACTACCTTTAATATACTATCAAATCCCACCAATTTCAATATCCTTCATTCCTTTCCATTTTTGGGTAGCCATTCCCTATGTATGGCTCCTGACAGCTTTATTTTATTTCATTCCTGATAGGCTGTCATTGGACACTTAATCCAATTTTTCTGGCAGCACATATTCCTCGCAGATACTCGCAGATATTCCCCCATTCCTCTCTTGACACAAAAATAATCAAAGACTATAATAAATAACGTCAAACGCCCGACAGGCACAAGTGCTTGCCGGGCATTTCCTTTCAATCCCTTTTTCGCATTAATCATCGTGGCAGCGTCATAACAAACCGCGAATGGGGAAACGATATCATAATAAGAAAGGAGGCGTTATGTGTGAGCAAAAAGAAACGTGTGACAGGTCTTATCATATGGCTTGGCATTGTACTGGCATTGCTGGTTTGCGGGCTTTTGACAGGAACCCCGGCAGCAAAACAGGAATCCATCAAGGAAGTCATGAGGGATGCCGTACTGCATGAATCAAACAAAATCAGCCTGTTTGGCATCCTTGACGTCAATCCGGCGCTGGTTTCGGCGCTTACCGTGACGGCAGTCGTGCTGCTTATCGCAGCCTGCATTCGCATTTTTATCATACCAAGGTTTCAGTATGTTCCGGGAAAATTTCAACTCTTACTAGAACAAATGGTCGGATTTTTCGACAACCTTGCAAAGACAAACAGTCCGCACCGAAACGGATTTCTTGGCGCCTATGTATTCGCGGCAGGCGTTTACATTTTTATCGGAACCCTGTTTGAGCTGTTCGGACTGCAGGGCGTGACAACAAAGGGAATGTCGATTGCGCTGCCGGCACCGCTGTCAGACATCAATGCGGCAATTTCACTTGGCTGCCTGTCTTATCTCGTCATCTTATCGGGCGGCATAGTCGGAAACGGTTTCCGGGGCGTCGGAAGTACGCTGAAGGACTTTTCTTTGCCGATTTCCATGAGCTTTCGTCTCTTTGGCGCACTGCTCAGCGGTCTTTTGGTAACGGAGCTTGTCTATTACTATATCCACTTAAGCTTTGTACTCCCCGTCCTAGTCGGTATTATGTTTACATTACTTCATGCGCTGATTCAGACCTACGTGCTTACCATGCTTACGGCACTTTTTTATGGCGAAGTATCAGAACCGCATAAGAAAAAATAAAGAAAAACGGTCATTGACCTGAAACGGAGGTTATTATAATGAAAGCAATGATAAAAAAGGTTTCCGCAATGATACTGCTGATGGTGGCATTGGTGGCGTTTTCCGCTCCGGTATTAGCTGCGGAGCAAAACGCGTCAGGCGATAACGCGGCAGCAGTAGAAGCAGTCGGACAGACAAACGACTCCACCGGTGATAAAGCGCTTGCCGCTGCTATCTGCGTGGGACTTGCCGCGGCAGCAGGTGCAATCGGCATGGGTTTGGCAATTGCAAAGTCTTCCGAGGGCATTTCAAGACAGCCGGAGGCGGAAGGAAAAATCCGTACAAGCTTAATGCTCGGTCTTGTGTTTATTGAAACGGCAATCATTTACGCGCTCATTGTCGCAATCCTGATTATTTTCGTATTATAAAAAAGGAGGCGGTTGACATGGGTATCCCATTAAACATTGACTGGCAGCAGATTTTACTGCATTTATTTAATTTCGCAATTTTAGCAGGAGGACTTTATTTTCTGCTGTACAAGCCGGTAAAGAATTTTATGGAGCAAAGAATTGCCTACTATCAGGGAATGGAGCAGGAGGCGGCAGCCAAAATCGAACAGGCAAACGCGCAGGAGCTTGAATACAGGCAGCGTCTCGAGAGCGCGGAGCAGGAAGCAAACCGCAAAAAGGAGCAGGCGGCAAGGGATGCGGAAAAGACAGCGCAGATGATTTTGCGCGATGCCAATAAGCAGCGGGAACAAATCCTTGCGCAGGCGAAAAAGGACGCGCAGCATGAGAAGGAAAAAATCCTTCAGGACGCAAAAGAGGAAATCGTGGAGCTGGCTATGGCTGCGACCGTAAAAATGCTGCACGGGGAGGCGGTATCTCATGAATGAAACAATTTTGGCTGATCAGCTTGACCAACTAAAACGAATGTGGACAGGGCTTGCCACGCAGGAAGGCGACATCATCCCGCTCATGCAGGAGGCAGTCAGCAACTGGACGCCGTCGGAGCTGGAACAGGAGCGCGGAACCGTCCTGACTGTCGGGGACGGCATTGCGACGGTCAGCGGCTTGGAGCATGTGACCTATGGCGAAATCCTGATTTTTACCAACGGAATACGCGGCATGGTGCAGGATTTAAGGCGCACGGAAATCGGCTGTATCCTTTTTGGCGACGAGCAGGACATCAGCGAGGGCAGCATTGTCAAACGGACGGGGAAAACGGCAGGCGTTCCGGTCGGCGACGCATTTTTGGGACGCGTGGTTGACGCGCTTGGCAATCCGATTGACGGACTTGGAAAAATCCATGAGGACGGCTACCGCCCCGTGGAGACACCCGCACCGGGGATTATCGACAGACAGCCGGTAAACCGCCCAATGGAAACAGGGCTTTTGGCAATCGACGCGATGTTTCCGATTGGTCGCGGACAGCGTGAGTTGATTATCGGGGACAGGCAGACCGGAAAGACGGCAATCGCACTGGATACGATTTTAAATCAAAAAGGAAAAGACGTTATCTGTATTTATGTGGCAATCGGGCAGAAGGCGTCTTCCGTGGCACAGCTTGTAGAAACGCTGCGCGGCTGTCATGCGCTTGAATATTGCGTTGTTGTCAGCGCGACGGCAAGCGACACGGCGCCGTTACAGTATATAGCGCCATATGCGGGCTGCGCGCTGGGCGAATATTTTATGGCAAACGGCAAGGACGTGCTGATTGTGTATGATGACCTTTCGAAGCACGCCATTGCGTACCGTGCGCTTAGTCTGCTCTTGGAGCGTTCGCCGGGACGTGAGGCATATCCGGGCGATGTGTTTTACCTGCATTCGCGCCTTTTGGAGCGTTCTGCGCATTTGTCCGAGGCGCTTGGGGGTGGAAGCATGACCGCGCTGCCGATTGTGGAAACGCAGGCAGGCGACGTGTCCGCGTACATTCCGACCAACATTATCTCGATTACGGACGGTCAGATTTTCTTGGAAAGCGCACTGTTTTTTGAGGGGCAGAGACCCGCGGTGAATGTCGGGCTGTCGGTGTCGCGTGTCGGCGGCGACGCACAGACCAAGGCGATGAAAAAGGCGGCGGGGGACATCAGGCTGGAGCTGGCGCAGTTTCGGGAAATGCAGGTGTTCATGCAGTTTTCAAGCGATTTGGACGAAATGACAAGAAACCAGCTTACGTTCGGACAAGGGCTGATGGAGCTTTTGAAACAGCCGCAGTACCACCCGCTCAAGCAGGTGGAGCAGGTCATTCTTCTGATTGCGGCGCTTGAGCATGTCATGCAGGCGGTTCCCCTTCGCCAAATTCCCGAATTTGGCAGGAAGCTTGTGGCACATGTGCAGGAGCAGCTCCCTGATGTGTGTGTTGAAATCGAGAAAATGGGTGTTCTTTCGCAGGAAAACAAGGAGCGCATTTTGGAAACGGCAAGACAGTACCAGCAGACGCTAAAGCAAGGATAAGGAGGGGCTTGTGATGACGAATGCCAAGGAAATCAAGCTGCGGATGAACAGTATTCGGGACACGCAGAAAATCACAAATGCCATGTATCTGATAGCCTCCACCAAAATGCGCAAGGCAAAAAGCGAGTTAGACCGCACAAGACCGTATTTTATGGCATTGCAGGCGGAAATCAAGCGGATTTTCAGGACGGCGGGCGATGTGGAAAGCAAATACTTTTATCCGGCGGACGGCAGTCATCTTCTCGACCGTACGTACGGCTGTCTGGTAATCACGGCGGATAAGGGGCTTGCGGGACCATACAACCAAAATGCCATCAAGCGTGCGTTGCAGCAGCTTGAAGAGCACCCTGATACAAAGCTGTTTGTCGTCGGGGAATACGGACGGCAGTATTTTCGCAAGCACAACATTCCCGTGGAGCACAGCTTTCTCTATACGGCGCAAAATCCGACATTAAGCCGTGCAAGGCAAATCAGCGAAATTTTACTGGATTTTTTTCATAAAGGTCAGGTCGACAAGATTTTTGTCATTTATACGGATTTAAAGGGAAATCTGGAGGGGGAGGCAAAGTGTACGCGTATTTTGCCCTTCCACAGAATGCAGTTTGCCTCGAATGCGGAGGAAAAGGCGGTGACGTCGCCGTTTGAGTTTTTCCCGTCCATTTGCATGGTGCTCGACAATGTCATGCAAAGCTATGTTTCCGGTTTTATTTACAGTGCCTTGGTAGACAGCTTTTGCAGTGAGCAGAACGCGCGAATGGCGGCGATGAACGCGGCAAACCAAAATGCGGAGAAAATGTTAGGCGAGCTGTCCATACAGTACAACCGCGTACGGCAGGCTGCAATCACACGGGAAATCACCGAGGTTTCAGCCGGCGCGAAGGCACAGAGACAAAAGCGGTTGAAGCGTCAAAGACAGGAGGTTGAGAATACATGACGACAGGGAAGATTGTGGAAATATCGGGACCGGTAATTGACTGCGAATTTGCGCAGGGACACCTGCCGCGGATTAAAGAGGCGTTGACCGTGTCAGTCGATGGAAAGGAACGGGTAATGGAGGTCGCACAGCATATCGGTAGGGATACAGTGCGCTGCATTATACTGGCAGAGAGCGAAAACCTCGCAAGAGGAATGGAGGTTCGGGCAGACGGCAACGGTATCCGGGTGCCGGTCGGAACCTGTACGCTTGGCAGGATGTTCAATGTACTCGGACAGGCAATTGATGGAAAGCCGCAGATTTCGAAGGAGGAGAAATGGTGGGAAATCCACAGGAAGCCGCCGAAATTTGAGGAGCAGCGTCCGGTTGTTGACATACTGGAAACCGGAATCAAGGTCATTGATTTGCTGGAGCCTTATCCAAAGGGTGGAAAAATCGGTCTGTTTGGCGGCGCGGGCGTCGGGAAAACGGTTCTGATACAGGAGCTAATCCATAACGTGGCGATGGAGCATGGCGGTTACTCGATTTTTACGGGAGTCGGCGAGCGCAGCCGTGAGGGAAACGACCTTTGGACGGAAATGCAGGAGAGCGGCGTTGCGGACAAGACGGCGCTCGTGTTCGGGCAGATGAACGAATCGCCGGGCGTGCGTATGCGCGTGGCGCTTTCCGGTCTGACGATGGCGGAATATTTCCGGGACGAGGAGCACAAGGACGTTCTGCTGTTTATTGACAATATTTTCCGTTTCGTACAGGCGGGAAGCGAGGTTTCCACCTTGCTTGGCAGAATGCCCTCCGCGGTAGGGTATCAGCCGACGCTTGCCGGGGAAATGGGCGCTTTGCAGGAGCGGATTACTTCGACAAAAAGCGGCTCCGTAACCTCGGTGCAGGCAGTCTATGTTCCGGCGGACGACCTGACTGACCCGGCGCCTGCGACAACGTTTTCGCATTTGGACGCGACGACGGTTTTAAACCGCAAGATTGCGGAGCAAGGCATTTATCCGGCGGTGGATCCGCTTTCGTCAACGTCTCGGATTTTGGAGGCGGACATTGTCGGAAAGGAGCATTATGAGACGGCAAGGCAGGTGCAGGAGGTTTTGCAAAAGTATAATGAATTGCAGGACATTATTGCCATTCTTGGTATGGACGAGCTAAGCGACGAGGATAAGCAGACGGTCACGCGAGCACGTAAAATTCAACGTTTTTTGTCACAGCCGACGCACGTGGCGGAGAAATTTACGGGCATTTCGGGGATTTATGTTCCGCTCACCGATACAATCCGTGGTTTTCAGTCGATTTTAAAGGGCGAGATGGACGATTATCCGGAGGCTGCATTCTACAATGTGGGAACCATTGAAGATGTGGTGAAGAAGGCGGAGCAGTTGAAGCAGGAGGTAAACGGGTGACGCCGTTTCAGGTTTCCATCTTGGCGGCGGATAACGTCCTGTACGAAGGTCCCTGTGAGTCTTTGATTGTTCCCACGCTACAGGGGCAGTACGGAATCCTTGCGCACCACAGCAACATGATTAGCGCGGTCGTACCGGGAGAGCTTTCCTACAGGGTACCGGACGGCGAGGAGCAGCTTGCGGCTGTGTCGGCAGGTCTTGTGAAAGTCGAAAACAATGAGGTGCTTGTGCTGGTCGATACGGCGGAACGTCCCGAGGATATTGATGTCAACCGTGCGAAAAGGGCGGCGGACGAGGCGAAGGAGGCAATCCTGCAAAAACGCAGTATACAGGAGTACCGCACCGCGCAGGTAATGCTGGCAAGAGAGGCGAACCGGCTCGATGTGAAACGGCATCATGATGATGTGAAAGGGCGGCATATGTAGAAAAAAGTAAACAATAAGAAAATTGCGGGTGCGCGGCATCCGCGTTTCTTGTTTTTGGCACGCTTTCTTGATTAATCCCTACAAATATGCTATCCTTTGAATTAGATTACAAAGTCAATGACAAAAAGCGCTGTCATTGATTATAATAAATAATAAAGCGAGGCAGACGACAATGTTAAAATGTAAGGACTTATTAAACGGCTTTGATTACGAATGCATAAACGGCAGTACGGACACGATGGTTTCCGAAGTGGTGAACGATTCCAGAAAAATGACAAAGGACTGTCTTTTTATCTGTATTGAGGGCGCAAACTTTGACGGGCACAGCGCGGCACCGCAGGCAGTGGCTCAGGGTGCGGCGGTGCTTGTCGTGAGCAAGGATGTAGAGCTGCCACAGGATACAGCGGTTACGGTGATAAAGGTGGCGGACACGAGATACGCGATGGCGTTTATTTCCGCGAATTATTTCGGCAATCCTGCAGACAGCATGAAAATCATCGGCGTGACAGGAACAAAAGGGAAGACGACGACGACCTATCTTGTCAAATATATTCTCGAAAATGCGGGCTATAAGGTAGGTCTTGTAGGAACCGTTGAAACGATCATTGGCGACAAGGCTATCCCTGCGTCCAACACAACGCCGGAATCGTTTGTTTTGCAGCAGTATTTTAAGGAAATGAAAGACATCGGATGCGACGCGGTGGTGATTGAGGCGTCCTCGCAGGGCTTTAAAATGCACAGGACACAAGGCTTTACGTTTGATTACGGCATTTTTACGAATATTGAGCCGGATCATATCGGACCAAATGAGCATGCGGATTTTGAGGAGTACATTGAGTGTAAATCCATGCTGTTTCGGCAGTGCAGGGTGGGGATTGTAAACCGCGACGATATGCACTGGGAGCGGATTGTGAAAAATCATATATGCGAACTTGAGACGTATGGATTTGACGCGCAGGCGGATTTGCGTGCCAGCGATTTAAGGCTTGTCACAGGCGCGGGCTTTTTAGGGATTGATTTTAAGGTGTCAGGGCTTTTGGATATGGAGATTGAGACGGATATTCCCGGTAAATTCAGCGCATACAACGCGCTTACGGCGATTGCGATTTGCAGGCATTTTGGCGTGAACGAGGAGAACATCAAGAAGGCGCTTCTAGGTGCGAAGGTCAAGGGCAGGATTGAGATGGTTAAGGTGTCGGACGATTTTACCTTGATGATTGATTATGCGCATAATGCGATGGCGCTTGAGAGCCTTCTCGCGACATTAAAGGAGTACAATCCAAATCGCTTGGTGTGCCTGTTTGGGTGCGGCGGGAACCGCTCGAAGCTGCGGCGTTATGAAATGGGCGAGGTCAGCGGAAGGCTTGCGGATTTGACGATTATCACGTCTGACAACCCACGCTTTGAGGAGCCGCAGGATATTATTGACGACATTAAGACGGGGATTGGGAAGACAGACGGGGAATATGTTGAGATTTGTGACAGGAAAGAGGCAATCAGATATGCAATCACGCATGGGCGCAAGGGCGATATTATTGTGCTTGCCGGAAAAGGGCATGAGGATTATCAGGAGATTAAGGGTGTGAAATACCCGATGGACGAACGTGTGCTGATTGATGAGATTTTAGATGAAATAGGTTGGAAACAGGGTTGATGACAGGCAGATTTGCGAACATTATTGTGGATATTTCGCACGAGAAGGTAGACCGTACGTTCCAGTATAAAATCCCGGACGCATTGCAGGGCAGGGTGGAGGTCGGTACGGCAGTGACGATTCCGTTTGGCATGGGAAACAAGCGGATTAAGGGGTATGTCATGGAAATTACCGACGAGGCGGAGTACGATATAGAAAAATTAAAAAGTATTGAAGCGGTGATTGACGGCGCGGTGACGGCGGAGGGCGACGCAATTCGGCTTGCATGGTGGATTAAGAACAATTACGGCGCCACCATGATTTCTGCGTTAAAAACGGTGTTGCCCGTAAAGCAGAAGGTAAAGCAGGTCGTAAAGCGCACGCTGCATTGTCTTGTGGACGCGGACACGGCAATCATGTACGCACGTGAGTTTGAGGCGAAACATCAGACGGCAAAGGCGCGGTTAATGCAGGAGCTTGGCACCGCGCCTCTTTTGCCGTACACGCTTGTCACTAGAAAGCTGAATATCACGCCGCAGACAATCAGCGCGCTTGTCAAGGCAGGGCTTGTCAAGGTCGAGGCGCATGATACCTATCGCAATCCGTTGCCTGCTGCCGTTTCTAAGGGGTGGCAGAATCAGGGGGAAAAGACGCTTTCCGCGCAGCAACGCGCGATTGTTGAGGCGGTTGCAGCGGAATATGAAAAAGGGATTCGTGGTACCTATCTTATTCATGGTGTGACGGGGAGCGGAAAGACCGAGGTTTACATGGCGCTGATTGAGCGTGTGATTTGTATGGGAAAGCAGGCGGTTATGCTCATTCCGGAGATTGCACTGACGTATCAGACGCTAATCCGGTTTTACCAGCGGTTTGGAGAGCGGGTTTCCGTGATGAATTCAAGGCTTTCGGCGGGGGAGCGTTCCGATCAGTGCGAGCGTGCAAGGCGGGGGGAGATTGATATTATGATTGGTCCGCGCTCCGCATTGTTTACGCCGTTTGAGCGGCTTGGACTTGTGATTATCGACGAGGAGCATGAGAGCAGCTACAAGAGCGAAACCATGCCAAAATATCATGCAAGGGAAGTTGCGGGGGAGCTTTGCCGTATGAAGGGCGCAAGCTTGGTGCTTGGCTCCGCGACGCCGTCGGTGGAGTCGTATGCGCGTGCAAAACGGGGCGAGATTACGTTGTTTACATTAAAGGAACGGCTTGCGGGTGGTGCGCTGCCGCATGTGTATGTGGAGGATTTGCGCACGGAATTGAAGGAGGGGAACCGTTCAATTTTCAGCAGACGTCTTTCGGCGTTGATTGCCGACCGACTGCAAAAAGGCGAGCAGACCATGCTTTTTTTAAACCGAAGGGGATACGCGGGCTTTGTGTCGTGCCGCGCGTGCGGTTATGTGATGAAGTGCCCGCACTGTGACGTGTCGTTTTCGGAGCACACGAATCCATACCGGAAAACGAGCAGGCTTGTGTGTCATTACTGCGGTTATGAAACGCCGAACGTGACGCTCTGCCCCAAGTGCGGTTCCAAATATATTTTGGGCTTTCGCGCGGGGACGCAGCAGATTGAGGAGCTTTTACATAAAGAATTTCCAAACGCGCGTGTGCTGCGCATGGACGCGGATACGACGCGGACGAAGGACAGCTATGAAAAATTGTTGTCTGCATTTGCAAACGAGGAGGCGGATATCCTTGTCGGCACGCAGATGATTGTGAAGGGGCATGATTTTGCGAAGGTGACGCTTGTGGGCATTCTTGCCGCGGATATGTCGCTGCATGCGAATGATTTCAGGGCGGGAGAACGTACGTTCCAACTACTGACGCAGGCGGCGGGGCGCGCGGGCAGGGGCGCGCTTGCGGGCGAGGTGGTGATACAGACGTACCAGCCGGAGCATTACACGATTGTCCATGCGGCAAATCAGGATTATGAGGGATTTTTTGCGGAGGAGATTTCTTATCGGGATTTGATGCTGTATCCACCTGCCGCGCATATGATGGCGGTGCTTGTGACAGCCTCGGACGAGCTTACGGGTGCGGAGCGTGCAAGGGAGCTTGCGGACTGTGCAAGAAGGCAGTCTGTGCCAAAAAAGGCGGCGGTGATTGGCCCGTCGAGCGCGAGTGTCGGCAAGATTAATGATGTGTATCGGTTTGTGTTTTATGTAAAGCATAGGGAGTACGAGGTGCTGGTGGAGGTGAAGGATGTGCTGGAGCAGGTGATTTGTGGGAAACAGTGGAATCGCGACAGTGTGCAGTTTGATTTTGATCCGATGAGTAGTTATTGAGGTTTTTGGGTGATATTGACGGGGCTTGCGGTTTACGATTTTTCGCGGCTGCATTCGATTGAAGAAATTGCGACAGCGCCTAATTTGGAATATTTTTCGATTGGAAATCTTGCTTGGTCGAGGATGGAGCTTGAGAGCCTAACCCCGTTGGTTGATAGCTCTGTGCGCCATTTTTCATGGTGGGGGGAGAAGATTTTGGACAAAGATTTCATGTGCCTGACAAAGAGCAATATTACGGAGCTTGATTTGATTATTACGCGTTTCAAAATGGACGAGCTTGCCAGACTGGTTGCGGGAATTCCCGGTTTGAAGGGAAAAGCAACGGTGCCTTATCGGGAGATGGGATATTTTGAGGAGGGGAAACAGACGGCGTATTATTTTCTCTGTAAGGGGAAGCGGCGTCTACTTAAAGGAAGGGACGAGGATAAGCTTGCGAAGTATCTGAATGATTTTCAAGGGTTGGTGGAGCAGTATCGGGCAAAAGCAGAGGATTAGGCAGAGTGGTATAGAATGACGCGAAATTGGCAGAAGGGATAATGGTTTGGTAATTTGAAACTGTTCGGATAGAAAATAATGAAAAAATGGGAGGAAATAAAGATGTTTGAGGAACTGGGAATCAGCGGTGGAACGGCGATTATTGTGCTAATCGCGCTCTATTTTATTATAAAAAGTGCGGTGAAAAACGGAATAAAGGCTGCCTATCGTGATATAACGGGAAAGAAAACGGTTTCCGATGTGGAAACGGAGAAGAAGTTGAAAGAGGCGGGGATTTTGGACGGGAAATAGAGAAAAAGGAGAGGGCAAAATGAGTGAGTTTATGCAGTTTGCAGACAGAGGGGAATTTCGGGAATGGCTCAGAGAGCATTGTATGTCAAGTGAGGGTGTGTGGCTTTTATTTGGTAAAGCAGGCGGACCAAAGACAATCAAGGCGGTAGAGGCGCTTGAAGAGGCGCTCTGTTTTGGGTGGATTGACGGACAGATGCAGAGTATTGACGATAAGACATACAAGAAATATTTTTCCATGCGAAGGGAAAAGAGCAAGTGGTCGGAGAAAAACAAGACGCTTACACAAAGTCTTGAAGAGCGGGGACTGATGACCGATTTTGGCAGAGCAAAAATAGAGGAGGCGAAACAAAACGGTCAGTGGGATGCGCCAAAGCCTGCGGCGGTTACGGAGGAACAAATTGCCGCGCTTTTGGCAGTGCTGGAAGGATACGAACCTGCCTGTACCAATTTTCAAGCTATGTCTCTATCCGTAAAGAAAACCTACGCAAGGGCATATTTTGACGCAAAGACGGACGCCGGACGCGAAAAGCGGATTGCTTGGATGGTGGACAGGCTGAACCAAAATTTAAAACCGATGTAATGGTTTAGGGTGGGCGGCATTGTTGAAGGGGGCGGATAACGGATTGCCACGTAAAGTAGCAGGGAAATTGCAAATGTCATCTTTGTTTGCTTGTAATGCAGACGATGGTTTTCTATCCTTGACTTATTGAAACGTACTGCTTTTGCATGGACAGATGGAATGCAGATATGGCAGACCGTTTGTGAAAAAACAAAACATTCAAATTTAGGAGGACGATGAATATGACATTTGCAGAAAAACTAAAATCAGCTCGTAAGCAGGCAGGTCTGTCGCAGGAACAGTTGGCGCAGCGGCTTGACGTGTCAAGGCAGGCGGTTACAAAATGGGAAACGAATGCGGGCATTCCCGATATTGAAAACATGATGGCAATTTCTGACCTGTTTGGCATTTCTATTGACGAGCTGCTTTCTAAGGAAAGGGGAACAAAACAATCGGCACAGTATCTTTTTGAAAGCGTTACGGAATATGATATTGACGAGCCGAAACGCTATGATATGAAGTTTGGCGGGGCAAAACAATTCGTGTTGTCGGGTTATGAGGGGGAGAAAATTCGTGTCCGTTTGGTGTCCGACACGCTTTCCACGCTCCAAAATGATTTTAAGGTGAAAATTGACGACATCCGAAAACGGATTGACGTAAATGTGAACCATAAAAACGGCGTGACGCAGGCAATGGCAAAAGAGGCTGTCAGTATTTTTGTCCAAATTCCAACGCCGTATATCGGGAAAATCGAGTGTGCGGTTCAGGCGGAAACGGTTGAAATCCGTTCCTTGGAGTGTGAGAATATAGAGCTTGATATCAAGACGCCAAGCGTTGTGCTTGCAGATGTCATAGGAACGGTGGAGATTAACTGTAATCTTGACATGGAGGTGGTTTGCCGCTCCTTAAATGGCGAAGTGGCAATCAACCAAGTGTCGGCGACTTCCAAAATCCATGTTCCAAGTGATGCGGAGTTTACTGCGGTTGCGAAGGGGATTGGCACAGGCATTTCCTATGAAAAAGACGGAAAACAGACGCAGGATTTTAGTGTCTCAGGTGCAAAGAACGTCATTGAATTGAACGGGGTTAAGAGCGAGCTTGTTATTTGTACCTGTAAATAGGAGGCTTTGATATAGGTGTGAGGATTGGAAACGGTACAATCGGGATTTGCAGATGAATTTCTTGAACTTTCCTTATTTTTCAAGGCTTTTCAAGCCTTATACAGTGAATTGCTATGTATTTTCCCTTGTTTTTGCCCTTATGGGCAGTTTACAAGGGAAAGTTTTTCTGAATGTATCTAATCGTTGCCTGCCACTTTGTCCAAGAGCCTTGCGGAAGTCCGTTTTGCTTCCCTTGTGGCATGGGCATACACATTCATTGTGGTACTCACGTCAGAGTGTCCTAAGAGTTCCTGCACGTCCTTCGGCGCTGCGCCGTTTGACAGCAAATTGCTTGTATAAGTATGGCGGAGCTGGTGGAAATGAAACCCCTCAAATCCGTCCAGTTTCTTTGCGAGTGTCCGGCAGACGATACTCAATGTACTCGGCGTTTCAAGGCAGCCGTCCGGTCTTAAACATACAAATGAGATTTCGTTGTAATCCGCCGGAATGTCCTGCGTGTTCTCCAAGCTGTAATACTCATAGTAAACCCTGTTTTTGTCCTGCACTTCCTTGTAGTAGTTGCGGTGGTACAGTTCCCCGTACTGCATCTGATTTTTAAGCTGTTCTTTCCTTGCTTTTTTCAGTATGGCGGTAAGCGTGTCCCCAAAATCAACCGTCCGTACTTTCTTACGTTTTGTCGGTCCGATAATCGTTTTGTGCTTTGCGCCGTCATAGC
>CANOMQ010000069.1 GCA_947567595.1 uncultured Lachnospiraceae bacterium
TTAGAATATCGCACAAATATGCTAACTAGACAAGGCGAGAGATTTGACGGTTACATTGTACAGATATCCTACTACTTGATTTCCGTTTAGATGCTTTGCTATACAGTCAATTGTAAAATGAGATCCTGTACTGCTTCAAATATCAGTATCGGATCTCATTTACAATTAAATTATCTTATTCAATTTTATGCGGAAAAGATGGTTCTATGTCATATGTAAGACCAACAGATTGAAGACATTGGACAATCTCAATAGTCCTTTCGGAGTTTGTATAAACAATCATTTTCTCCTCTTGGATTCTTTTGTTCGGAACCTTTTTCAAACGGTTCATGATTCCTCTTTTTATACTACTATCCAACATGCTTTTTATCTTTTTATAAGGGAACATCAGTTTATACACTGTAGTATCTCTTTTTGCTGTTGGTCCCAACGTCCACTTATTGCAATGTTCACAAAAAAGTCCATCTAAAAACCAGCCTTTAATATCATCATATGGTTCCGTACGACCAACTACTTCTCCTCCGCATTCTGGACAAATAGATAAATCAGGTTCATAGATTTCATAGGGAAATTCTGGTATAATATCAAATCCAATCCATAATTCAGAGCCTGTAAACGCTTTTTTAAACAAGTATGTATGAATTATATCTCCTTCATAAATAATACTCCCTTGTTGTCCAACATGAATAGAATTTAAAATAGCATCCGCATCTAACTTTAATTTTTGTATGGCTTTTCGCATATTTGCTACTCTCTCCTCATCTAATGCGGTCTTATATCTAAGAGTTATCTTATATATAGAATTGTCTATTTCTTTTTCACCAAGAAGAGCTAATCCAAATCGCGTCTGGCATTTCGAACATCTCTTTTGTTCATATGAATCAATATTATCAATATTATCCACTTTTATCAATTTGTCCCAGCATTTGGGACAAATTACATAAGCATACTCCATTATTCTACCTCCCATTTATCAAACTTTAATTGTACTTCTTATTCGATTCTAAAATTTCTTCTATAAGCGTATCATCAAACTCCCTGTATTTATTAATTTTGTGAATAAATGGTGGCGTTATATCATAAGCAACATTCATAGCAATCAATTTTTGTAAAATATCATAAATCATCTCAGCCTTCCCCAAAATGATAATTTCATCCCCTTGTTCTTTTATATCAGATAAATTATCTAATTCATATAACAGCTCGCTCTTTGCCCCAGAATCTGTCTTATTATCAATTTCCTTTCGTGAAAACTTTAACCTATAAATCGTATCATCCAATTGTAACCTGTTGAGACTGTAATAGAGTTCCCAACTTTTACAATTCTCACAATAGAAACCTTTCTTGATATATTCTTTATGATTTTCAATCTTTTGAACTGTTTCACCTCCACATTTCGAACAGAAGCATACTTGATTGTATATCTTTCTTGCAAACGGAAACTTTGGCACCACAGTATATTTCATTCCAGCATTATCCAAAATTTCCATTTTTATGTATATATCAACTGCGCTACCTTCAAAAATTACAATTTCCCTATTTTTAAGTTCCTCTAACGATATATCAATATCTAGTTTTTTTAAAATTTCTATATAATTTTTCTTATCTGATACTGATATTTCACTCAAAATAATCTTATACAAAGTATTGTCTATTCTTTTATCTCCCACACAGGCAAGTACAAGTTTGCTTCCACATACCAAACAATATTTTCCACTATACTCCTCAAAATCATTTTCATCTTCCATAGACTGCTCTCTCTCAATCAGTGTATTCATACACTTGGGACAGACATCATAACCAAAATACATCTCTTAATATTCACCTTCCCTTTTACTAAATACTATTATCACAAATATTGTGCAAAATTTACAAATCTGGCACAATACTTATTCAATGATCAGGGCTGATTCGGCATCAGCCCCGATTATTATTTTTTTGTGGTTTAAATGTTCCTAAGAGCACTTACATAAGTTTAATGAATATCAAAGAAATAAATTAGAAAATCATTGAAGTTCTGCCACTGTGGTTTGAGTTTTCCTTTTAATAAGTCATCATCTTCACCGCATTCAAGGCATACCGTGTAAAGTTTATTACTTAATGTATCCAACACTGTTACCTCGCCTACATCATTACAATCTGTTATTGTTAAATAATGATCTGGAAATCCAAACTGTTCCCTGCATATCTTAGTTAAGCTTTCTATATTCGGATTATCAGCAACTATATCAAGCAACCGATCCCCCCCGAGCATTTTCTTTCCCAAAGGTCCTGAAAAGTTAAAATAAAATTGTTTAACCTGTTCAGAAACAGTTACACCCAGCCTATTAAATGCAGCCATTACAACTTCTTTTCTTCTTTTCGCAAGTTCCAAAGTGATTTTTTTATGCAAAGCATTTATAATTTTATCTTCTTCCATTTTTACCTCCTGATCCTATCTTATTTCTTCACCATGTATACATTATCTCCTTCTATTCAATTCGTCTATTCCTCTAGCCATCCAATACTCATATACATCTACATCTTCAAATTTCTTTCTTATATCAGGGCTCATAGGAAAATAAGGATGCTTTTTTCTTTTATAAGGATGAAGTGGTGCTCTATTTATATTTGCAATATAATGGTATCTTGTTGATGCCTCAAACAATGGTCCTATACTCTTTTGTTGAGAATGATGTAAATTTATAAGATATCCATCACTAAGCAACGGAGTGTATCCAAACTTTACCGCTGCTTCAAGATTTGTATAACCTATTCCGCCTTCTGCACCTCGAGTTCTCACCAAATCCCAGTCAATATCATTTCTCTGATAAACCCTATATTTCAATCCCGTTCCATTTGTGCTGGATTGAAATTCCACTACCCTCGTAAAAGTCTTGTTGTTTGGAAATGTCTTTATTACCTTAAGTCTTGGGGTGTAACCATCGTATTCTGACACTACCGTTGGAACTCTGTGGACACCCCGCTTCAACGCCTCAACAGCCTTACCAGCCCCATAGAAAGAAGCACTCGCCAGTCCGCCCATCACTGCACCTGCAACGACATCCCTAACAAATCCCCCAATCCTGAACCTGTCATCTGGGAGTATATGTGTGCAGTATATGCGGTTTCTGTTGCTTCTCCGCTTCGGATTGCGCATTCCCTTGAGCGGTTTCGGTCTTTTGCAGTGCGACTGCGGGCTTCTGCTTCCTGTCGGTCTCGGGTTTCTGCTGTTCCACGGGTTCTTGTTCTTCTTGTTCCATGTATTCCGTCTTCTTGTGATTCTCAGCTTCTGCCGTTTTCTTGCGTTATAAGCGTTGCGCAGCCTGTTGTCGAGCACGTCGGCGATATTGTAGGCTCCGCCCTTGACCGCGCCCTCAAGCGCACCCCTTATAAAAGCGTTCTTTACGTTTTTCAAAGGACTTGTGCCGTACAGCCTGCCGCCTGCCGCATTAAATGCCCCGTCAACTGCCGCGCGTACAGGCGCTATGCGTGCCCCGCTGATCTTCTGCTCCGCAAGGCTTCCTGCCATTCCTGCCGCAAAGTCCACGCCGAATGCCAGCGGGATTCCTGCTCCCGAGCCGATAAGCGCACCTCTTGCCGCTCCGACGATTGCGCCGTTTGCCGCCGCGCCCCATGCCTTCCTTGCATTGAAGCCGTGTCCTTCCGCCATCTGTGACAGCGCCGAGCCTGCGAATCCGAACGCGCCGCCGATGACTGCGCCCGCGATGCCGCCGATGACGACGTTTGCGACCTCGCCTGTCGGGTCGGTCTGGTTTGCGGGATCATTATCACAGTACGCGTACCCGTTCAGCCCCCTCTTTACGGGGTCGATTCCGAGCATCCTTCCCTGCAACGGGTCATACATTCTCGCATGTGCGAAGTGTTTGCCCAGTACAGAATCGTAATCATACGTCGTAAAACGGAGACCTGACGCAATACCGGTGTCATCACATACCGCTTTCGGCATTCCCCATATGTCATGCGCTGCATGGTGCTTTATCACGCCCTGCGCGTCTGCTGCAAACAGCGTGCTTCCATACAAGTCATGCTGGAAATAGGTGTCCGCCGTCTCTGTGCCTGCCTGCGGCATAAACCGCTGACTGACGCGTCCGTACCCCTGCCCGTATACCGCGTTGACGGTTCCGACGCCCGAAATTTGCGTCACAAGGTCGTTCTGTATCCCGCCAAGGTAATCGGGCATATACGATGAAGCTGCCGTGCCCGAAGTCTTTTTCACTCTTGCGAGGAGTCCGTTATAAGTATACTCCGATTTTTTACCGCTTACAAGGTTTGTCCCCGAAATCATGCGGTTTGCGGTATCATATGTATAGCTTCTTAATACCTGTTCCCCAAGCTTTTCCTCTGTCAGGTTTCCGCGGCTGTCATAGAGATAACTGTAAGTTTCCTCGGCTTGCGTCATTGCGGTGAGCTGGTTCATGGCATTGTACCGGTATGCTGCCGCCGTTATTCCGTCTGCCTGCTTCTGGGTTCTGTTTCCAAGCGCGTCATAGTGATAGCTTTCCGTATTTTCGCCGTCACTGTACGAAACCAGTTGTCCGAGCGCGTCATATGCATAGCTCCTGCTGAAGGCATATTCCGGTACGGCTGATGTGCCCGTATGCGTCTTGATGCGTCCGAGTGCGTCATAGGTAATCTGCTCGTTGGCGCGGGTATCCACGCCGAAAAGGCGTTCCACCGTTACCGGCCTGTTGTTTTTGTCATAGGTGTACGATACGGTGTTTCCCGGCTGTACTGCCTTTGTCAGGTTCCCTGCGCTGTCATAGGTGTAGGATGCTGACCGCATTGCCGCGTCGGTTATCTTTTTGAGCCTGTCGTTCTTGTCGAATGCAAATGATGCCCTGCTGCCGTCGGGATAAACAATGCCCGTGCGTCTGCCCATTGCGTCATACTCATAGGAAGTCTCCCTTCCCTGCGGGTCCTTCGCCTTTGTGAGCCTGCCGAGTGTATCCCTTGTAAAGGATGTCGTGCCGGTCCAGTCCTGCATCTCCACAAGCTGTCCCCTGCTGTTGTAGCGGAACTTCGTCTCCTTGTCCGTGCCGTATTGTATCCGGGTAGGCAGGTTGTTAAGGTCGTAGGTCACGACGGTGCGGTTCTGCTCGCCGTCCACGATTTCCGTTATGTTCCCGTTGCCGTCATAGCTGTATCCGGTCTCACCGAGTAACGGGTTAATTTCCCTGATCATGCAGCTGCGCTTGTCATACTGGTATAGCGTGATGCAAGCCTTCTCCTCTCCCGCGTCCCTGTATTCCCTGATGCAGTTGTCTACCGCATCATACTCAAATGCCGTCCTGTTTCCAAGCGCGTCCGTCACTTCCGTAAGGTTTCCGTTTCCGTCATACGCGTATGCGGTGCTGTTGCCAAGCGCGTCCGTCACCGTGGCAATCCTGCCGTCCGCCGTATAGGTAAAGGAAGTTTTCTTTCCCATTGCGTCCGTGACGGCTGTCACCTGCCCGAGTGCGTCATGTGTGTATGTTGTGGTGTTTCCAAGCGCATCATGCACGGTCTTCACCTGTCCGAGCGCATTGTAGGCATACTCGATGGTCTCGCCCTCCGCCAGCGTGAGTTTTGTCAGGTTTCCGTTCGGCGAGTATTCGTATGTCGTGGTATTGCCGTTAGCATCCGTCTGCGTGAGCACCCTGCCCATGGAATCATACGTATATGCCATGCTGTTGCCATCCGCATCCGAAATTCCCGTCAGTCTGCCTCTGTTATCATATGTATAGTCTGTCCGCGTACCTTCCTGATCCGTCACTGCCGCCAGTCTGCCTGATGCCGTATACTCCATGGAAATGCCCGCACCGTTTTCCGCGGCTGCTTCTGTCAGTCTGTCAAGACTGTCATAGGCATATGTCCAGATATTTCCGTTTGCGTCCGTATAGCGTGTCACATTTCCTGCCGCATCATAGACGCAGGAGCTGTGGTGGCCTTCCTCGTCCGTTATTCCCGTCAGTCTGTCAAGACTGTCATAGGTGTACTGCCTGATGCCGCCTGCCGCATTTGTCTCCTTTGTCAGGTTTCCGTTTCCGTCGTATTCGTATACGGTCTTTCCGCCGCAGGCATCCGTCACTGCCGCAAGCATTCCCCTGTCGTCATACTCATATGTGACAATACCGCCTGCCGCATCTGTTACCTTTGTCACGCGGTCATTGGCATCATATTCATATGTCGTCACGTTTCCAAGGGCATCCGTGATTGTAAGGCAGTTACCGTTCTTATCATACGTGTATCCTGTGACTGCACCGTTTGGCGCTTTTTCCCGCGATATGCGCCCCGCGCTGTCATAGGTGTACGTGGTTCGGTTTGTCTCCTTATCTTCATGGGAAACCGCGTTTCCATCCACATCATAACCGACTGTCTCCGTGTTTCCGCAGGCGTCCTCAACGGATTCAAGTCTGCCCAGCGCATCATAAGAGAATTTTACGGTCTCGTCCTCCCTTGTGATGGAGAGCAGCCTGTCCTCCTTGTCATAACTGTACGCCGTGACAATGCCTTCCTCATCTGTCATGGACAGAATGTTCCCATTGTTGTCATAGGCATACTCCACCGTGTTTCCGAGTGCATCCGTAACCTTCGTGACATTGCCTGCATGGTCATAATTGTATGCCGTCTGACGTCCCTTTTCGTCCGTTACACCCGTCACCTGTCCCATGACATCATATGCATAGCTGATTTCCCCGCCTGCCGCATTCCTTACGACAGTGAGCCTGTCCGCATCGTCAAATGTATAGCTGGTGGTGTTTCCGTTCTTATCCGTATAGGATGTCACGCTGCCCCACTGGTTATGCCGGTAAGCCGTCCGGTATCCCATCGGATCCTGCTCCGTCGCAAGATTTCCCTCATCATCATAGGTAAAGGTCTGTACCTTCCCCATTGCATCCGTAACGGATACGAGCTGCCCTGCTTCATTGTATGTAAATTGCTGCGTGCCGCCCATTCTGTCCGTGACGCCCGTACAGCTTCCGTTTGCGTCGTAGCTGTACAGGATTTCCCCGTCGGCGTCAGATACGCTTAACAGGTCGCCGTCCTTTGAATAGGTGTATTCGACGGTATTCCCTGCAGGGGATGTATAGGATGTCAGACGTCCCGCGTCATCATGTACGTACCGGTATCTGTTTCCAAGACAGTCCTCTGCCTCCTGCAGATGGTTTTTCTTGTCGTAAGTATAGCTCCACAGAGAACCGTTCCTGTCCGTGTATGCGGTAAGGTTATCACAGGAATCATATGCAAAGTGCGATACGTTCCCGTTCTCGTCCGTCATGGATGTCAGGTTATTTTTTTCGTCATACGTATAAAGCGTTGTCGTCTTATCTCTGTTTTCCACCGATACCGGCTGGTTGTTCTCATTGTAGCTGATTGTTTCTTTCGTTTCGTCGGGATATGTGATGCAGGTCATGCGCCCTTTCCCGTCATACTGCATTTTCGTGACATTTCCGAACACATCTGTCTGCTCTATCAGCCTGCCGCCCGCGTCATACCTGTTATGGATTCCTGTCTCGGAGTTCCTGATGTCCGTAATGTTTCCGTCTGTGTCATAAACATACTTTGTATAATATTTGTCTCCTGTATGGAAATAGGTTTCCCTGTTCGCTTCATGATAGACAACCCTGTTTTCCACCCTGCCTGTCATGGTCTGTCTGACAATCCGCTGTTTCTCGTCATACGTATTGACCAGATAGCCTGCACCTGTAAAGTCCGCGACAGTCAGAAGGTTTCCGTCATCATCATAAGTAAAGCTGATGCTCTCGCCGTCCGCATTTCGTATCGCCGCAAGGCACTGGTCCTTATACAGCAGGCTTACCTCATTCCCTGTCTCATCTGCTACTTTTGCGACGTACCCGTTCTGATAGGTAAATGTCAGCCTCTCGCCATGTCTGCCGGAAATTTCCAAAATCTTTCCATCCATGTCTGTCTTTACATAGTACTCCTTCAGACCATCCTCTTTGATATAGGCAAGACGGTAATTATCATAATGGTATTCCGTACCGTCTATATCGGTCACGTAATAGTCAAAATTCTCATCCCGTCCGAGGCTGTACGAGGTTCTGACGCCTTCTACGGGACAGTGCTGGTGTTCCCCTGATCTGTAGAAAGGAATGATGCTGCCGTCAGGTGTCTCAAAATATACATATGTATCATCCGCGTAAAGCATGAAGTTAAAGGAATGGGTCCATTTTTTTCCCATCCTTGTGTAATGGCTGCCGCGCTGTGATTCATACATTGGTATAAATTCGAGGTTGTCTCTGCCGTTTCTTTCAAGCAATGTATGCTCCCACAGAAAGGCGCCTGTCACAACGTTTACAGGGTCAAGCTCCGTATGGCGCTTTTTTCCGCCGGGATATTTTTTCTTTGGCTTTTTGGTCGGAATGCCTGTATCCTTTTTGTATTTCGGCTCGGATACGGTTTCCTCCGGAAGTGTTTTGATGTTCTGCGGGGTGCCGTACCGGCTTGAACCGTCGGCATTGTTGCACCGCACTGCATAAGTATGATCCGTACCGGGCTTCAATCCGTCTATCTCCTTTGACGGTTCTGTCGTCCTGTGCGGCGTCCCGTCAAACAGCACGTCATAGCTTGTAGCGCCGTCCACTGCCGGCCAGCTTACCTTAACCTTATTTTTGCCTGCAGATGCGTGTGGTGAAGACGGCGCTTTTGGTGTTGTCCGGACTTTTTTCGACGGGCTCGGTTTGCTGCTTCCTCCCGCATTTTTAGCTTTGACACTGACATCATGGTCTTTATTCGGTGTAAGGCCGCCCACTTTATGGGAATTACCCGATGTGCTGTGCTTCTTTCCGTCTACATCCACCTCATATCCGTCAGCACCGTCAGACGGATCCCAGCTTAAATCTGCCGAATCCTCATCCGTTGATGCCTTCAAACCGGACGGCGATTTCGGCGCTGTGTGCGCTGTCTTTGTCGGGCTGTACCCGCTTGCCCCGTCCCCGTTCTTTGAGCGCACCTTGTACGGATATTTTGTATTCGGATTGAGTCCTGTTATTTTCTTTTTGGTTCCGCTTTCATTGCTTGTCTTCCCATCGAAATCAAGCTCATAGCCTGTCGCGCCGTTTACTGCGTCCCACTCCAGCTCCACTTCGGTGTCCGAATTGTTTGAAGTGATGTTGGCAGGTGCCTTCGGCGCTGTCGTCACGGTATGCTCGGGACTGTACGCTCCTGCACCGTATGCATTCTTGGCACGGACCTTGAATTTGTACGGTTTATTCGCATCTAACCCTGTAAATGTTTTCTCCGTAGGCGTCTGACTGTAGGTATTTCCATTGAACACCAAATCATAGCCTGTCGCGCCGTTTACCGCGCCCCAACTAAATGTTGCGGAGTTATCCGTAGACCGTTTCGTGATTCCGGACGGTGCTGCAGAAAGAAGCGATTGTGTCCTCACTGAACGGGCAGTGCCATATGCGCCTGTCCCGTCCGCATTCTTGCAGGCAATTTTATAGCTGTATGCTGTATTCGGCTGCAGTCCGCTGATACTGAGCGATGTGTTTTTACCGCCATTTACATTATAATCCCTGTCGTTGAAATGAACGATATACCCTGTCGCTCCCGGCATTTCTCCCCAGCTGATTGTCACGGAATTTGGGGTGCTCTTCACACTGATAGATGACGGCGGATTCGGCGTTGTCGTCACTGTCTGATCCGGACTGTACGCGCCTGCGCCGTCCGCATTTTTCGCACGCACCTTAAAATCGTACGCCCTGTTTCCGGTCAGCCCTGTAAATGTTCTGCTCGTCCCAGTCTGACCATATGTCTGTCTGTTAAAATATAAGTCGTAGCCTGTTGCGCCTGTTACAGGATTCCAATTGATTGTTACGGAATTATTTGTCGCCTTTTTCTGTATCCCTGTGGGCACTCCCGGAAGCACTGCCTGCGTTTTCACGGAATAACCGGTACCGTACGCTCCTGTCCCGTCTGCTCCTTTACTGCACATCTTATAACTGTATGTCGTTTTTGGATTCAATCCGCTGACTGTATAGGATGTGGCTGCCGCACCTATGTGGTAATCTTTATTGTTGAGATTAAGGACATACCCTGTCGCACCTGTGACCTTATTCCAACTTACGGTCACTGCATTTGCTGTGGCTGTCGCTTGGAGGCCTGTCGGCGCCTTTGGCGCTGTCGTCGCTGTCTGCTCCGCGCTATAGGCGCTTGCGCCGTCTGCATTTTTTGCGCGCACTTGGTATTTGTATCCCGTGTTACTGCTAAGTCCGGTCACTGTCTTACTGGTTGTAGTCTGACTGTATACTCTTCCGGCAAATTTTAAGTCGTAACCTGTTGCATTCGTAACAGGATTCCAACTGATGGTCGCGGAATTATCCGTCGCCGTTTTCCGTATTCCGGCAGGCACTCCCGGAAGCACTGCCTGCGTTTTTATGGAATGGCTGGTGCCGAACGCTCCTGTTCCGTCCGCTCCTTTACTGCACATCTTATAACTGTATGTTGTCTTTGGATTCAGTCCGCTGACTGTATAGGATGTGGCTGCCGCACCTATGTGGTAATCTCTATTATTGAGATTGAGGACATATCCTGTCGCACCTGTGACCTTATTCCAACTTACGGTCACTGCATTTGCCGTGGCTGTCGCTTGGAGGCCTGTCGGCGCCTTTGGCGCTGTCGTCGCTGTCTGCTCCGCGCTATAGGCGCTTGCGCCGTCTGCATTTTTTGCGCGCACTTGGTATTTGTATCCCGTGTTACTGCTAAGTCCGGTCACTGTCTTACTGGTTGTAGTCTGACTGTATACTCTTCCGGCAAATTTTAAGTCGTAACCTGTTGCATTCGTAACAGGATTCCAACTGATGGTCGCGGAATTATCCGTCGCCGTTTTCCGTATTCCGGCAGGCACTCCCGGAAGCACTGCCTGCGTTTTTATGGAATGGCTGGTGCCGAACGCTCCTGTTCCGTCCGCTCCTTTACTGCACATCTTATAACTGTATGTTGTCTTTGGATTCAGTCCGCTGACTGTATAGGATGTAGTGCTTGAGCCTATATTATAGTCCTTATTGTTGAACTTAAGGATATATCCTGTTGCACCTGTTACCTTGTTCCACTTTACGGTTGCCGTATTCGCTGTAGCTGTTGCACTGATGCTTGTCGGCGGTTTCGGAGCCGTTGTTACAGTCTGCTCTGTACTATACGGGCTCGTTCCGTTGGCATTTTTTGCACGTACCTGAAAGCGGAATCCCACATTGGAGCTCAGACCAGTAATTGTCTTGCTGGTCGATGTAAGACTGTATGTACTTCCATTGAATTTCAAATCATAGCCTGTCGCATAAGGCACAGGGCTCCAGCTGATTGTAGCTGATGTATCTGTTGATTTTTTGGTAATTCCGGACGGCACCCCCGGAGTTACCTTTTGTGTTGTGACAGTCTGTGTTGCGCTGTATTTCCCTGCTGCATCACTGTTTTTTGCCCGGACTGCAAACGTGTACTTCGTATTTGGTGTAAGACCTGTAATTGTGTGATATGTTTTTGGTGTGCTATTCATTAAGTCGTTATACAATATATCATAACCTGTCGCACCAATTACAGCGTCGTAAGTCAGGCTAATTGAGGTAGTACCTACACTTGCTTTTATATTGGTTGGAACGCCTATTCTCCTTGAGTAGAAATCATCCGGCACTTTTAGTTGCACTTCTTTACTTTCCAAGGTGGTATCGCCTTTACCATTTGCCAGCACTGTAATGCGGTACAGCCCCCCCTGAATTACCCTATCTTTGGTAACACAGCTTGTTGTAGTCAGCAGCCCTCTATAAAGATTTTTGTTTTTTACCATAAGATCGATATCCACCCGGTAACGATACACATTGGCCACACTGGACCATTTACATGATATTGTTCCATTGTCATTCAATGTAGCCGTAACATTAAAATTATTGCTCATTTGATTCTCTCCTTTTATCTTATATTTGACCGGTCAACTATTAAAAAGGAGAAAATCCCCAAAATGTAAACAAACTTTTCTACTATTTTTACATATGCACTATCTGAATGGTTTTTGCACCATGAAAGTATACGGTAAAACGCAAGTACCTATACAGAACTGGAGCAAACCTGTATGATGATAACAGATTTGCTCCAGTTTCTATTTCACTTCATACTTATTGGATTTCCGGCATTGCTCCGGCAGGTTTGGAGACCATGGGAGCAGGTCATCCAGAAAATCAAGGTTTGCGTCGTCTTCATGTTTCGGTATTTCAGTCAGAAGCCCTGAGCTGCACGCCAATCAGCAGGACGAAGTATATTACCGTATGGGCGACAAATCAAAAAAACTGAATTTCGACGAGCGGATGCAGCTTATGTATGCCAAAGGTTCCCGCTATTACGAGGACGAGCCTGTTTATCGTTCCTCTATGGAGGATATTGACTTGGATTTCGTCGCTGAATACTGCAAGAAAATCGGATACCCAAAATCCGCCAAGGAATATATCCTTCAAAACAACGGGTTTGTTGTCAATCATAACGGCAAGGAGGAAATGAGCTGCGCTGCCATTTTATTATTTGGTAAAAATCCGCAGCGCTTCTTCAAAAGGGCAAGGATACGTTTTATCCGATACGACGGCATAGAAGCCAAGGTTGGAACTGAGATGAACGTCATTAAGGATAAAATGTTTGAAGGCCGTATTCTCGATATGGTTCGCAGCTCTCTCGACTTTGTACGCGGTCAAATCAAAGAACATGCAAAACTTGGCACAGACGGTCTTTTCCACACAACGCCTGAGTACCCTGAATTTGCATGGAAAGAAATCATCATTAACTCCGTCGCCCACCGTGATTACAGCATCAAGGGAACCGATATTCAAATTAAAATGTTTGATGACAGAATCACGGTTGAGAGTCCTGGTATCCTGCCTGGAATTGTGCGCCTGAATAATCTCCGCACCGTTCACTTCTCCCGCAACCCAAACATTGCCCGCTTCCTCCACGAATATGATTATGTGCAGGAATTTGGCGAAGGCATTGACCGTATGTTTAATGAAATGGCGGCAGCCGGGCTTCCTGCTCCCGAGTACCGTGATAATGCCTTTATGCTCAATGCCACAATTCGAAATGGGGTAATAAATGAAGCGGATGGGGTAATAAATGAGGCAATAAACGGGGTAATAAATATTTCTGCCACCGAGCAGGCCGTTTTCGCTGCAATAAAGAAAAAACCAAGAATTACAAAAGCGGAATTACAGAAAGAAACCTCTCTTGGGAAAAGCACGATTGACCGGGCGATTAAAGCATTAAAAGAAAAATACTTAATTGAGCGAGTCGGCTCTAATAAAACAGGATATTGGAAAATTATAAATTAGGGGCTTTAAAAAGCCCCTTGACTGCCTCCCGCTGCAAAACTTGAAACTGGAATAAAATTAAAGTCGCCCTGTAAAAAATTTATTTTTCACAGTGTTTCCCCCCTACCTGCTGATTTGTTGAATTGTTCAATATCCATTTTAGCATAACCGCAACTATTAAAGAAGAATTTTTTCATTCCCGCCTCTACAAGTGCGTAAAACAAAAATAATCAAAACTATTCTCCATCAGAATTTATTGCTTCATACGCACAAACTCCCCATTCTCCCAATGCGGCAAGTGCAGGCTTAATCGCTTGTCCCAAAGGCGTAAGTGAATATTCCATCTTTGGAGGAATTTCATTGTATTGCTTCCTGCTAACAATTTTGCAATTCTCCAATTCTTCCAAGTTTTTAGAAAGCATAACGCTTGAAATTCCCTCTAAACATCTCTGCAATTCATTAGAACGCAGAATGTTATTTTGGCTTAATTCCCAAACAATACGAAGTTTCCATTTGCCGTTCAGTAATCCCAAAGCAAATTGGAAAAAGGGGATATTGGCTAACAATAAAACCATAGACGATTTAATGGTATGGGCAGAAAAAGTTGTAAATTAAAGCGATTACTATTATTTCTACCGTGATTTGCAATCTGCGCAAAAAGATAGAGCCGGATAGCAAAAATCCGACTTACATCAAAACCGTGTTAGGTACCGGCTATAAATTTGACGTAAAAAAGTGCCGGGGAATGACTTTCTATAACTATCATTCTCCGGCAATCTTTTCATCACTCGAACTCGCAAAGTTCCGTTTAACAGAGCGTGTTATTTCGTATTTTGCCATACATTTTAATATTAAATATTTCTATATTTTTCTATTCCATCTCGTTTCAAGAACTTTTAGTACAAGAACAGTACCAGTAGCTATTTTCTTTACTCATAATGGTTTGGGTGGTTTGAAGGTATCTTTGGCTGAATAAAATACTATGGCATAACCATGCAATACCACTGTGGAAAGTATATCGTTAATTTGATGATTCCACAACCCCTTTTTATTTTTTAAGCGCTTCCCACTCAGTTTCCTTAAAACCTACAAACACTTTTTCCTCGCATATCACCATCGGGCGCTTTATGAGCATCCCATTCGCAGCAAGCAGCTTTAGCTGTTCCTCTTCACTCATTGACGGCAGCTTATCCTTTAACTGCATTTCTTTATAAACCAATCCACTGGTAT
>CANOMQ010000070.1 GCA_947567595.1 uncultured Lachnospiraceae bacterium
TCCTTTTGTTTGGTTTGCGGAAGATATAATTACTTGAGGTAATGATAAATTCAAACGCATTTTTCGGAAGCAGTCTGTTAATCCGTTCTGCAACCACAGAGGGAGCATAGCAAATATTGCTGATTACGCCTGTACGGATACCTTTGTTTTTCAAATACCCTAAAAAATCTTCTATGCCCTCCGTCGGCATTCCCGGAGCAGCAGCATTCCAAAATACTGTATCAATTTCAGAGTTGCTTAAAGCAATCTCTATTCCCTGCGATTCATAAAGATAGGGCGTAAACATTGTATTGGGTATCTCTATCTGAAATAAGTGTCTTTTCTCAAGATTGGTTCTCCCAAATTCCCGATTGATTTCATCTGCTTTGGCTTGCACCTGCTCTGCCGACAAATGATACTTATTTCTTGTAGCATACTGTAAGACAGCCTCTGTTCCCTTTAGCCCGTCAAATTTCTCTGCAATCAGTGTCTGACCATAATCAAACAATACCATTTTAGGCATTTTCATACAATTTACCTCCACGTTCAAAATATCCTCTTTTTAACCCTTGCAGATTACCAATTCCTTACTTGCAAGATACAAATTCTTTAGTCGAATAACCCGTCTGCCATTCTACGATTATAAAACCATGCGTATTCGGGACTTTTACCCGTTAGAGCGCACCCATGCCCTAACAAAAAGACGGTGCCTTTACAAAAAGCGCCGTCCCTCCCAAAAACTAATTCTCTGCTCCCGCAAGCAATAACTGCTCCACAATCTCGGTATATCCCGCCTCCGACGCATAATACATCGCGCTATGCTGGTCGTTATCCACCGCATTGACATCTGCGCCCGCCTCAATCAGCATCGCCGTAAAATCATTCCTGCTGTTCCGTGCCGCCAAAATCAAAGGCGTCTGCCCGTCGGCAGTTTTTTGGTTGATGCCTGCGCCGGCGTTTAAAAGCGCCTTTCCCATAAATAAATCACCATTTCCGGCTGCAACATGAAGCGGCGAAATCCCATTGAGATTGGTAATATCCGGTTTCGCGCCTGCGGCAATCAGCATCTCGGCAATCGTCAGATTGGATTTTTGTGCCGCCAGAAGCAATGGAGATTCCCCGTCGTCGTTCAAATCGTTTACCCTGTCCGCTGCTTTTTCCAACAGCACCTTCACAACCTCGCTCTGACCGTTCCAACAAGCATGATGAAGGCTGGTGTTGCCATAAGCGTCGGCATGATTTCCTTCTGTCTGAGAGAGCGCCGCCACCAGTTCCCGCAGCCCCGCAGACGTGGCATAATCAATCGCCATGCGTCCGTCATTATCCTTGATGCTAATGTCAATTTCGGGATATTGAATAAACTTTAACGCGGCGTCCGTTTTTCCGTTTTGCGCCAAAAGCATCAAAGGCGTGACACCGTTATTATCCGTACAATTCACATCTGCCCCCGCCTCAACCAACATGGAGATGATTTGGATATTGCCGCTCTCCCCCGCAAAATGCAGAGGCATCCGTCCCCTTTGGTTTGCCAAATTGGCGTCTGCGCCATTCTCCAACAACAGCTTTACCAAATCCCGCGCACTTTTCAGGCAGGTATAAATCAACGGGGTATTGCCGGACTCGTCCCGCTTGTTCATGTCAATTCCGCCCCGTTTCATAAACGTCTGCACGACACTTTTCTGATTATTTTTGCACGCCTGTAAAAACATATTATCCAGTTGCATGGCGGTATTCCTCCTTTTATAATTCAATATGGTATTGGTTCAAAAAACGAATCATCGGCGCAGCCTCCTGTCGGCGTTCCAACGCTGTCAGGCAAAGCGCCGCAAGCCACCGAACCCGAATAAGGACATACCGATCCAACCCCTTTTCGCTTTCCGGTTCTAACGGCAAAAAAGCTGTCTGTCTCCCGTTTTCTATCGCATGGAAAAACAGCTTTTTTTCCTGCATATCAAAATCAGGCGGCGTATTCAGCAATTGTTCGGCTTGCTTTAACACGTTCAAAGCTTTTTCATACTCTTCCAACTGATATAAGCAAAGTCCGCAGTTAAATGATGTTGAAGCAGACAGCTTTTCCTTTTTGCCCTGCTCTAAAAACGGTCCCGTCAGCAGCCACGCTGCGGGCAAATCGCCCACTGCCAAAGCCCGATACAAGGAAACGGCGTTTCCTGACGAAGGTTTTGAACCTTTGTTATTTCCTAAAAATTCCATCGTTTATCCTTGCTCCATCATCAACTCAACGGCGTCGGAAAATCCGCGCTCAACCGCAATGTCCATAGCCGTTTCGCCTTTATTGTTCTTGAGGGTGATATCTGCACCGGACTTAATCAGATAGCGCACCACTTTTTCATTCCCGTACCGACAGGCAATCAGCAGAGGCGTGTTTCCCTCACGGTCCTGAACATTCAGCTCTGCTCCCGCTTTTATCAGTTTTTTCTCCACATCTCCAAAAGCCAGCACCGCCCAATGCAGAGCGCGTCTGCCGTCATTGCCGGTCGCCTCGATATTGACACCGCGCTCCATCAGCGCAAGCGCAATCGGCAAATTGTCGTAAGCGCTTGCCTTGTCAAAATGATCGGAACTGTCACACATGGAACGCATCAGCGCCGTATATCCCTGCGCGTCCGTAAGTTCCGCATTTTTCAGCATGGAAAGGATTTCGCTCTTGCGCTTGTAAATCGGATCATTGTAACGGGAATATTGGAAGAAATTATGCGGGTAGCGCAGTAACGAGAATATCGGAGGATTCCCCCTTGAATCACGCAGCGTTTCATCCGCTCCCGCCTCCAACAGCATGTTTGCGATTTCTACGTTGCCGCAGCGGCACGCCAATGCCAAAGGCGTTACGCCGTCCATGTTTATCCAATAAGAGTTTTTCCCTACGGGCGGAGCTCCAACAGCGTTCACATCAGAACCGTGCTTTATCAGAGCCTGCGCTAACTTGATATGATTGTTCATAGCCGCATACATCAGCGGTGTAATGCCAAACTTGTCTGTTTTGTCAAATTGCGCAAGGTCAAAGTTTTCCACCAGGTAAATCGGCAGCGCGCCCCGTTCCTCCTCCTCGTCGGCACGATATTCCTTTCTCGCGGAAAGCAGCAGAGCATTGTATCCGTCGCTGGATTCCGCATAAACGTCCGCCCCCAAATCCACCAGCTTCTGAATGACAGCTACATCCAGCCAATTGTCCGCGCCTTGCAAGAGCAGGCAGCTTTTGCCGACCACTTTACTGTTAATATCAAAGCCCTTTGATATCAAATATTCCGCAAATTCCGTGTTCGGCTCACTGCTCATACGCATGGACCGCATGGCAAGCTCCATCAGCGCCTCCACGTCATCATCATCGTTCAAATCAATTTCGTCCCAATAGCCTTCCTGTTCCATCAATGCCGGAGCGCCGTAAGCGTTAGTCGGATCATTGTTCCAACTAAAGCAATTGTCTATGCGCCTCTTGATTTCCGAATCCATTGCATATCCTCCTTAGTATCGCTGTATTTAGCCTAATGATAGCACCCTGAAAATATAAAGTCAAGGAACACGGCGCGCCGCAGGCAGCAAAATTATAAACCAAAGTTTATATCTTCTCCCTTGATTTTTCGCCTATTTTGCACAGATTACATTCTCCTTTTTACCTAACCACCCACTCTTTCTTCCGATTTCCGAATATACCTGTCCGGCACCGCGTCCGCCAGCCAAACCTTTTCATTGCCCAAATAAAATTTCACCCCGTCATTCCATGCCGCCTTTGCGTCAATCACCAGCACGCACGGCTTACCGTCATGACGGCTGCCCACTTCCTTCGCCGTCTCAACGTCCTGCGACAAATGGACATACTGTCTGCCCTGCGGTCGCAAACCGTTTTCAAAAATCGACGCAAGAAACCGCCTCGCTAATATTCTTCCATTTTTCCGCCCCATGCAGCCCCTCCAAAAGCTGCGCAACCAAAACCCAGCCTTCGCCGTCCATCTCCAACTCGTACTTCCAAGGAGCATGGCGCAGCACATAGGAAACCTCCCTGCTCAATTCTTCTAGCCGATTCATACTTTACCTCCGCATCCTTTACGCCTTCCCCCTTAACATTCTACCACCTTTCCCCCCTCCCGCAAAGAACCCCACCCCAAAATCAACCAAAAAAAACAAAAATTATTTGTAACCTTCCCCCGTTTCCTGTAGTCTAATCTATGTAAAACAAAACGCGTGCGCACCGTATTGAATAATACTCACGAAAGGAACACCACGCCTATGGAAAAAGATACAACACAGCTTGTGAAAAAAGCCATAAAAGGCAGCAAAACCGCCTACGGCGAACTGATTGCCGCCCATCAAATCTACCTGTACAAGACCGCCTTTTTGTACCTCAAAAACGAAGCGGATTCGCTCGACGCCGTACAGGAGTGCGTCACAAGGGGACTGCTTGGCATCGGAAAGCTCAAAGAACCAAACTATTTTAAAACATGGATTACACGCATTCTGCTCAACTGCATATGGCAGGACAGACGAAAAGCAAAGACCATTTCTTTTGACGAATACACCGAGCAGGGTGTCGAAAATTATCTGATTGAGGAAAAAATCGACCTCTACGACGCGATTGATTCGCTCAAGGAGCAGTACAAGACAGCCGTCATTCTCTTCTATTTTCAGGAACTCAAAATCAAGGAAATTGCCCGCATCATGGACATTTCCGACGGAAGCGTCAAGGTCTGTCTGTACCGTGCCAAAAAGCAGCTAAAAAACCTGTTAAGCAGCCAAACAACAGAACACAAGGAGGGACTGCGCTATGCAAAATAACCGATTTGATGCAATCGTCATACCAAAAGAACTCGACAATGCCGTACAGCTTGGCATAGAAGCAGGCATTCGCCGACAAAAAAAGCAGCTAAAAACCAAACGCGCTATCCGATACACCGCATTGGCGGCAACTGCCATGCTTGTAGTCTGTCTCAGTATCCTGTTTATTTCCAACCCGTCTTTGGCAGCTAAGCTGCCGATTATCGGACGGATTTTCTCACAGGTTCAGGACAAGGTCAGCTACAAAGGTGAATTTGACAGCGATAAGGACACCGTTGTTGCAATTCCAACTACGCCGGATATGACCGAAGCAGTCAATACTATGGCAGAAAATCCTTACACACAGACCTCAAACGGACTGACCGTTACCGTTTCAGAAATCAACTGCTCTGCACAGGCATTATACCTTGCCCTCTGCATTGAAAACGAGGAGGATTTTCCGTCTGATTTCATTAAGACCAAACAGGAAGATTACGTGCCGGATTACGACATTCTATCCCTTGTCAGCATTGACTATTATGACATCGCAGGAATGGAAAAATCGAAGCGCGGACCGGAAAACGGCGTTTGCAGTCCCTATTATATTGAAGGAGAATTTGTGGACGCACGCACCTTTGCCGGAATCATCCGCGTTCCCTTGGACGATGCCGCATATCCCGAACGGTTTACCTATTACCTTGAAATTTCCGATATTTACGGGGAGCTTTTTACATATGAGGAGGAAACCCTCACGGATCCGGACGGAAACGTCGTTACGCTGAAGAACCCGCAGACAAGGCACTACACGGGCACATGGAATTTTGCATTGGATATTACAAGAACAGAAGACGGGCAGCAAATAGTCACAGTAAATCAGACAAACGCCGACGGTCTAGGCATTGCCTCCGTGAAAAAGACGGCATTCGAAATTACCGCACAGCCCCTTTTTCCGGAAGGTGCAAACGAAGCTGATTACGCTACCGTCATCTGCGACGCGGACGGTCAGATTTTGGACACGCAGGGGGATAATGCCGAAGTCTTTTCCACCTACGGGCGCAATACGGATACTGTGCAAGTCTATCTCTGTGACTATCTACAGTATATGAACGAATTAAAGGGTTCGCCCGAAAAAATCGCGAAGGGAGCGCTGTTTCATGCGGAAATTACGTTCTAAAACATTCCTTTAACCGCGCATATCCAACCATGCAAGATATTTTTGGGGAATACCGTTTTGCTCTGCTTTTTCTTCAAAAGCTTTTGCTTCGGCATCAATTTGATCTTTCTCGGCGTTTGACAGCAATCTTTGCGCATAAGTGAAGCAAACGTTGTCTTCCTTCTGAATGTGGCGCTGCAATAAATCCGCATAAGCGGCGGCGTGGGTGATGACATAGAGTTTGTTCTTCGTGCAGGGGTATTCCGTATAAAGTTTGAGGGCGTTTTCCAGTTCCGTGATGTGAAAACGCCCAAAATCGTGTTCAACAAGCATTCCGTTTCGCACCAGTTTTTCGGTGACAGAACTTGGATTTTCAAGCATATGGCGAAACAGGATTTGTTCCTCTTTTCCGTGATGATGCTTGTCTGCGTAGACGCGTGCAAAGTCAATGCATTCCGCAAATTGTGCCGCATCAACGTCCGCGCCCTCCAAAATGGCACAGCAGCAGTTTTTCATGTATTCGGTGAAGGCAATGATATTCAAATGCTCTTTCATCAATAAATCAATTCCGTACATGGCGTTTCCTCCGTGAATTTTCCGATCGTTTTCCGCATAAATTTTTACATATAATTATGCTTCCCAAATAAACGTTTTTCATTCCGCGAAGGTGTTTTCCTTTATTTTTTCACAATAACCGCAACAGCACAGGGCATTCTGCAGTCTAGCAGTGCGTATTTTACATTCGTATAGCCCCTTTTTTCAAAAAAATCCCGATATATTCGAAATGAGAACTGACGTTTGAAATCAGCGCCCGCTTTTTCAAACAGAATTGCCGCACTCACTCCGCCGGATTGTCCAAAATCCCCATAAATAACGGCAGCTCATGCTCCATATCCATAATCATATAGAAAAACGGCTCATTAAAATACAATTTTTTCGTGTCAAAAACCGCACACAGCGCCGCTATCAGCTCCGTCACTGTGATGGCGTCCATTGTTTCCTTCTGAAAAAGCTCCGCCTGAAAAATTTCCGCGTCTGCCAAATGCCTTGCGGTATCAAACCATTTGTTGCTGATGGTAAAACGGGTATCAAACCATGCGGCGTTTGCGAGGGATAGATTTACATAATCTCCCTGTATGGAAAAATCTTTTTTTATCTCGCCCGCGAGCGTTTCCATGTTTTGTCCGAGCACGTTGTAAAATTCGTCCTTGGTCGTTCCGTTTGCACCACAGCCTGCCACAGCAAGCGTCAGATACGCAGAAACCGGGGAAATCACGGGGTTTTCCGCGTCTGTCATCTGTCCGAATAAATGATATGCAAACTGTTTCATTGTTTCATAATCAATTGCTGCCATGTTCTGTTCCTTTCCTTTGGTACTACTCCGCCGCGTACGCCTTTCCAATAAACGGCTTTCGTGGTTTTTTCATTTTTATCGTAACGCATTTGTCATTGCGATTCAAGCTATTTTCCGATAAACGATAATGGTGTCGTTTTTTCTTGCTTATAAAAGCAACTTATGCTATCATAAAAACGACACCATTGTTGTTTTATAAATTTAGAAGAAGGAAATGATTGTTATGCCAAAAGTAAAGAGCGAATATTTAGAAAGCAAAAGAAACCAGATTTTAGACGCCGCATTTGAAGTATGTAAGCGGAAACCTGCTTATGATGTCACAATGACGGACGTTGTTTCCGAAACAGGCATGAGTCAGGGGGGCGTTTATAAATATTTTAAAAATATTGATTTGGTGCTTGCCGCACTCATTGACAGGGCAAATTTACAGGGAAACTATATAGAACAAATAGATGAAATCATGGCGTCCGGCAACGCACCGGATATTCTTTTACACAATCTGTTTTTGGTTTCCGAGCAGTATTTTTCTGATATGCTGATAAGCTATAATAAAATCCTGTTTGAGCTTAGCACATTTTTTGCATATAACCCCGAGCGGTATGAGCAAATCAGCAAAAATGTAACCACTTCATCGACTTTTGGGTATTTAACACAATGTGCATTTGAAATTATGAGGACAGGAGTGAAGAACGGGGATTTTGTGCCTGTTATGCCGGTAAAAGAAATTATGGCTTTTCTTATCGCTTCCTTTGACGGCATGATACGGGATATAACCCTTTCCAAATGCTGCTCGGGAAACGGCGTGCCAAAGCCTGATATTGCTTTTTATGAGAAAAGTCTCATTCACTGTTTATATATTAGCACCCTGTCTTTGTTGGGCAGGGGATTGTAGGAAATGCAAAAGGAGAGGCGGCTTATGAAAAAAGGCGTGTCAGTGTTAATCGTAATTGTGTGCGGATTGTTGATAGGCAGCATGGTTTATGGCGCGCAGGAAGCGGAACCGATGGGATATTCCATTGCCCGTTGTGAAAAGGATAACCTTGTATTTGAAAATGATGGGGATGGGGTTGATGAAACCTCGGTATTTGAGCTTGCCTCCAATGGCAAGGTGATTGGCGCGTATATCGCTTTGAAGCTTGTTGATGAGGGAAAACTGAGACTTGATGACAGCATTGCGCCTTTTTTAGATGACAGTTTTATTACTGATGATAAGCGGATTTATGATATTACTTTGAGACAATTGTTATGCCATACGGCGGGCTTCTCTGCGTCTTTTGAATTGGGTGTTGATAAGAAGCTTTATTCCAATCCCGGCGAAAAATTTCGGTATTCGGGTGTCGGGTATATTTATCTGCAAAATGTGATTGAAAATGTCAGCGGCATGACGATGGAGCAGGCTGCAAATCGGTATGTTTTTGAGCCTTTGGGAATGGATAACAGCACTTTTGAACATGCGAAAACGGTTACGCCTTATATGCGGTTATCCTCCGTTGTAATCTATGCATTTACAGTGTTTCTGATTGCTTTTATGGGGTTTTTGCTGATTGCTTTTGTGATAGGGAAGGTAACGAAATTCCGGTTTTTTTCTTTTAGAAAGAGTGTGCCTGTTTGCTTTATGTTAGGTGGTATTGTCAATACATTGTTTGTTTTGTATGTTGTACCAAAGGTAGCAGTAAGCTTTTGGTTATGCTTTGCAGTTATGGGGTTATTTCTGTTTCTTGCGCAAAAAAAAGCGAAAATTTTTTATGCCGGTATTCCAATCGTGATGATTGTTGTTTTTATTCTAGGTTTTGCAGCTCCAGTTAGCGTTCCGGTTACAAATGATATTGTGGCGAAAGCGCCCAATTGTGCATATACCTTAAAATCCACGTGTGAAGATATGGCGCTGTTTTGTCAGGAACTGATGGAGCAATACCATGCCCGTGATGGCGCTGTGGGAGAGCTGTTTTTGGCTGCGGTGGATATTGATACTGTGAATTGGTGGGGGGCAGGTATTGCGATAGAGTCTGAGAGCCAAGGGGAATCCTACTGGCATTCCGGTATCAATCCGGGGTTTCAGAGCCTTTTTGTATTGTATCCTTTGCAGGATAAGTATATCATTGTTCTTACAAACAGCGATGATGGGCTGTTGTTTGCGAAAGAAGCGGCGAAAGACTTTTTAGCAGTAGACGGGCGTTGGGATATTCCACGGTGAAAAGCTATCCCTTCTTTTGGTACTTCTCCACCGCATACGCATATAATTAATAAGTACGCCAAAATATATTGGAGTTTGGATAAATAAAATGCAGGATAAGTGAAACCGCCGCAACTAGGCATAGAACGATAAAGCTGCCTACTATAAACCATTTGACACCCTTTATCATATCTTTGAGTGTTTTATTTTGAAGAATGGCGTCCACGTCTTGGGAAACCCGATAAATGGAATTTATTTTCTCATTTGTAAGAGAATTTTCCCTTACCTCCTGCACGTCAATATCCTTCACAAGTTCATCTAAAGTCATATCAAAGAAATCGCTTAGCATAACCAATCTGGTAAAATCCGGATATGACTGACCTGCTTCCCATTTCGAAATTGTCTGTCTTGATACCTGCATTTCCATTCCCAGTTCCTCTTGTGAAAGTCCTTTTTCTTTTCTGAGCTTTAATAGTTTTTCATTAAATTTCATTTTACAGTTCCTCCTTGCTTTTTTCCAGCATACAATATAATTTGTTTGAGTTCAAGCAATTTGGGTTGTCAATTTGTCCATATTGATTGACATTTCATGGATTTCTTAGAATTAACATTGTGTCAATGACTTTTAACATGCCTTTTATGTATTCCAATCATGGTTGTTTACTATCAATGACACTAAAATTATGCTATATTCCCGACTGGATTACGCTGACACGTCGTACGCATTTGATTTCTTCTTTCCCTGTTCTGCACAACGTTTGGCGATTTCAGATTCATCATTATGCCTTAAACCAAATATTTGATGGTTCTTACGGAGATAATATCATGTTATACGATTAACAAATGAAAATTTGATAAAATAAGTTGTAATTAACAAGAAATAGTGTATACTAAATATAGCAGGTGATGCACAGCCTTATAAATGAGCAAGTTATGAGTGGGTGATGCACAGCCCTTAAGTGAGCGAGTTAGCAGATGGCAGGGACTACTTAAGTCTCTGCCTTTTCTGTAGATAGACAAAGGAGTATTATGAAAAACAATATTAAAATATATGGTGTGAAAGATGCATACATAAAATATTTGAGTCAATATCAGGAGCATTTATTTTTGCATGAAGGCGGATCGTTTGGACGAAAATATATAGGAACTGTTTTGGAAATTAACGGATTTTATTATTTTGCACCATTGTCTTCGTTTAAGTCCAAGCACAAAAAAATGAAAGAAAGCGTAGATTTTATCAAAATAAAAGACTATGCGGTTATCAACATAAACAATATGATTCCGGTTCCCAAAGAACAGTTGATTGAATTAGATATCAATGCTGAAAAAGATCCACACTATAAATTTCTTTTGCAGGCTGAAAGCCGCGAAATAAACAGGCAAAAAGATCGGATAAGGAAAAATGCAGAGATTGTCTACAATCATAAAAAGCGGAATAAGGACTCCACACCATTGGCAAAAAGAACAAATGATTTTGGGTTATTAGAAAAGAAGTGTAGGGAATACGAAAGCACATTTTCTAAATGTAAAAATACATAGCGGAATTTCAAAACTTCTTGTTTTTATAGGCTGAAAATAGCTTAATAGATACAACTGGGGAGCAAAGCTAAATTTATTAGCTCTACCCATTTGGCATTGCAAAATCAAAGTATGTTATACTCATGACCGTTCAGGTTTTCCAATTTCTGCACAGCCCATATTGCATAAGCGGTCAACATATGTTGTGCAGAAAGAGGAAAATCTAATCATTCGTGAGTATAATAGTAATTCCTTTAGGCACTTTAAATCTTAAAGAATTTATCTTCCGTGCTTAATTCTAAAATTTTTGTCCTATCTATATAATTTTGATCAATTTTATCTATTCGCTCTCTTAAAATAGGAATAATATACTGACCATCTATCTCATTACATATCTGAAAAATTGTCTTTAATTGATTTATGTGTGTATTTTCCATTTTGTCATGAATTACAAATTGCGGAACATTTATTCCCATCTTAATGCTGTATTGCATATATGCCAAATCATAAGCTACAATTACCGCTTTCTTTTTTCCAGTTCCAACATTCCCACCTAATGCAGAAATATCAACTGGGAATTTTCTTTCTTCTTTCCATTTTGGATTGTAGTCAAATAAATATTTCTCGCCGTAAAGCTTCTCGCAATAATCAGCAAATATTTGATTAAAGATCTTTGTTTTTTCTTCTATTCCCGAATCTTCCATTTGTCTTTCTATTTCGTCTAATTCTCGATTCAATTGCTGCTTGATTTGCCCCTGTTCTTCCAATAAATGTATAGATTGTGTTATTTCCCCTTTCTTTAAAGACAACTCTTCTATCTTTCTGTTTAACATATTTAATTCATCTAACAATCCTTCGTCCAATGCCTCAACCGTTATTTTTTCTTTTTCCAACAATATTTCCTGCAATTGCTGTGAATATTGCATAAACAATTCCTGCTTGGTTTCTAATTGCTCTTTTATGAAATCAATTCGGTTTTGAATCATGCTATTGTGGAAGTCTACTAACTCTTCAAATTTTTTATGTAACTCGGGAAGATAGCTTTTTGCCTCCATATAAAGTGCTTGGAGTGTATTAAAATCAATTTCCTTTTTATCTTTAGAAAGATTTGATATGCTTTTTTCGATATTATCAATTTCAAATTCCAGCAATTCCATTTTTTCTTGCAAATCATTAATTCTTAATGTAAGCTTTCTTTTTGTATCTAATTCATCACGATACACATCCATATAAGATAATTTGTTTCTCTTGGCATTTAAATCTTCCAAATCAGCGTTGATAATTTCCAACGACTGTTTTAATAACCCCAAAGAAGTAATACTTTTGCTTTTCTCCAAAGTTTGTATCGCCTTCTGACATTCCAAAATTTTCTCCATAAGTTCGCCCTTTTTGCTTAACAAAGAATCACTGTAGATTTGAAACAGAAAACAGTATATTGTATCATACGTATCAATTGTAGTCATAGCTGGCAGAAATTTTATCATTCCATCTTCAGATGTAGTTGCTAACCGCACAAATTTTGGTATTAATTGGCGGAAAGTCGGTCTTGGCTCATTTAAATGAAAAATTATTTTTTTTAACGCTTCCCAAAACTCCTGCTCCGTATATGTTTTATCAAATATATATTTTTTCCCATTTGAAAACAAATCCCTTTTAATGATATATTCCTTATTATTGCTATCCTCAAGGCACAATTCAGCCTGTACTTTATATTTGCTCAAGAAATCTTTTACGGTTTTATTCTCGCTCCGTGTATCAGCATCATAATAAAGTTCCCTGACTGTCTTTGCTCCCAAACACAAATCAATAATTCTTATTGCAGTGGATTTTCCGACACTGTTACCGCTTTCAATGGCATTTTCGGGTGTATTATCAACAATTAAATTAAGCCCTTTTTTATTGAAGACAATCTCTCTGATAATTTCTTCAGAAGGTTTTGTTTTGCGTACTATTAATTTTTTTATTATCATAATACATCTTTCCTTCCCTAATACTAACCAATGATAACAGATACAGCCAATCTAATGCATAGTATAAAAAATCTATGTGGATTTCTCTGTTTAGCCGCTTTTTTGTTTCTGATAATAATTCCTCAATCGGTATAACAGCTGTATTCTCTAAAATTTCGAGCAAAATACTGCCCAAATAATATAATGAAAAATCCGGTTCCCGTTCAGCATTTACAATCATAATGGTTTCTCCAATATTTTGCATTCCATAAAGCAATAGCACGTAAAACATGCTATACCCAGTTCCATATCCTCCATAAGCATTAACTCATGAGAATCTATTACACATTTATGTATTCTTCCTTTTACCATGTCAATAATGTTATCAGAGTTTTCCCGTACAATATCCATTTCTGCTTTTTCTGAATTTCTATTACGGAGTAAAACATCTCCCTTAGCCTCCATATACCATTCATGAACGCACCGTAAAATTTTCGCCTTGCCTCTTATATTAGAATCATCATATGCGTTCAAATGCTTTTCACAAGTCGAATGATACGCCGAATAGTATTTAATGATATCTTTGTACTTAATTACACAGTTATATTCTATTTTATCATCCGGCTTATATTCACAATAATCATTGTTACCTGAAGGCATTTCCATACTTGAGCAAACATTCCCCAATGCAACAACTACAGTTGAAATCAATGATGGCATTTTAACAGCTTGCTGTAATGTAACGTTAATCTCTCCCTCATTATTCCCAACCATAATACCTTGATTATAACCTGAGTTTTCTATTTTGTATTCCTTTTTTATCACTTAGTAATATCTCCTGAATTGATTCCACTTATTGTTCCTGAATTGATTCCGTTATTTGATATGCGGACATCGCCGTTATTTTTTATATTATGACTTTTTTCTTCCTTTACCTGCTCTAAAATCTCTTGTGTCTTATTTTTTGCCCTTACAGCAACAATGGCTGAAATCACAGAAGCGATTGCTCCTGTTGCTGTAAATATTAAAGTCCAATCTATCATGTTCTATCCTCCCTGCACATAACCCATTTTATCATAATCGTTAAAATTTGTACAGTCACAAATCACAAACTTATGTTTGCTATTTTTCATTGATTTTTACATTTACACCACTTTACAACTTATGCCAACCGCTACATTGATGCCAAAGCAGCTGTTTC
>CANOMQ010000071.1 GCA_947567595.1 uncultured Lachnospiraceae bacterium
TCAGAAAGTCCTGTACGATACTTTTTTTATTAAAAAACTTGTAAAGTGGTGTATTCTTTTAAGATTTATTTTATTGAATATAATGAAAAATATGGTAGAATTATCTGAATAAGGAACTCAAAGCATCCGTTTCTCACGGGCAAGGATTTTCATTACAATTTGTGCCGCCAGTCAAAGGCGGCGGAATGGAGATATTTATGGATAAATCATTAAAACATATTTTAATCGGCACAGGCTTTGGTGTCACACTGTTCTTTCTTCTCATGAACCTGTCAAAAGTCGGCGCGTTTGTGATTGCCGTTTTCAAACTGCTGCAACCGATTTTCATCGGTGCAATCATGGCATTCGTGCTCAACGTCCCAATGCAGCAGATACAGCGCCTCCTGCAAAAGCTCTATAAGAAGTATAAAAAGAAAGACACCGATGCCAAAACGGCAAGCTTTGCCCTGACGCTCGTACTGTTGTTCGCCATAATAATACTGACCTGCATGACAATCGTACCGCAAATCGCCGCATCCCTAATCAGCATCGGAAAACAATTACAGGAAACAATCCCCGTGTGGCTGTCCCAGCTTACGCAATATCCCGAAGCGGCGGCACTACTGGAATATATCGAAGAAACCTTAATAAGTGAAGACCTCTATACCCTCATCGGCAGTAATGTCAGCGCCATGCTCGGCTCCATCGCAAGTGGTATCGGTTCGTTTGCGGACATTTTGATTAACCTGCTGATGGCATTCGTCATCATGTCATACCTGCTGCTTGACAAGGATAATGTAAAGCGGCAGTTTCGGAAACTGTTTGAGGCATACCTGCCGCCAAAGGTATCCAAATACCTCATGCACGCAGGAACGCTTTTGTGTGAAATCTATGCAAGCTTTTTAAGCGGACAATGCTTGGAAGCCGTGATTTTAGGAGTGCTTATGTGGCTTGCCTTTGTCCTGTGCGGACTTCCCTATGCAGGACTTGTTGCGGTACTGACCGGACTGCTGTCCTTCATTCCCTATGTTGGCAGCTTCGTGTCCTGTGCAGTCGGGGCATTTATCATTTTCATGATAAGCCCTGTAAAAGCGATTATTTCCATTATCGTATTTCAGGTCGTCCAATTTGTTGAAAATCAGTTTATTTACCCGAGGGTAGTCGGCGGCGCGGTCGGGCTGTCCGCACTTTGGACATTGATTGCCGTGCTGATTGGCGGGAAGCTGTTTGGCATTATTGGCATGATATTTTTTATCCCCCTTACGGCAACCGCCTATACCTTGCTTAGTCAGGCAGTGAACAAACGTTTAGAAAATAGGAAGATTTGACATAAAATGACAGGGCGCTGTCTTTTTCCACAGTAGACAGTGCCCTGCCACAGTTAATCACCTATATTAATGATTCATAAAGCTTCGTAATATCCTCTACGCTTGTTTCCTTCGGATTGCCCGGTCTGCACGCATCGTCATATGCAGACCGTGCGAGGAATGGAATATCTTCTCTCTTGACAATCTCTTTCAGATTTTCAGGAATACCGACATCCTGCGACAACTTCTTTACCGCATCAATCGCAGCTTTGCGGTACTCTTCCTGTGACATATCGTCCACGCCCTGTACACCCATTGCCCGTGCAATCTCACGATACTTCTCGCCTGTTGCTTCCGCATTGTATTCCATAACCGTCGGAAGAATGATTGCATTGGCAACACCATGCGGCGTATCATACAATGCACCAAGAGGATGTGCCATAGAGTGCACAATGCCAAGCCCTACATTAGAAAATCCCATTCCGGCAACATACTGACCAAGTGCCATGTCCTCTCTGCCCTCGGGCGTATTCTCTACCGCGCCCCGCAATGAACGTGAAATAATCTCAATTGCTTTTAAGTGGAACATATCGGACAATTCCCAAGCACCTGCTGTGATATATCCTTCAATCGCATGTGTAAGCGCATCCATACCCGTCGCCGCTGTCAGTCCCTTTGGCATTGTTGCCATCATTTCAGAATCAACAAATGCAACAACCGGAATATCTTTGGGATCAACACAAACCATTTTCCGGTTTTTCGCCGCATCTGTGATAACATAATTAATCGTAACCTCCGCCGCTGTTCCTGCCGTTGTCGGTACTGCAAAAATAGGAACGGACTTATTTTTAGTCGGTGCAACACCTTCGAGACTGATAACATCCTCAAACTCAGGATTATTGATAATGATACCAATTGCCTTCGCCGTATCCATGGAAGAACCGCCGCCAATTGCAATCAGATAATCCGCACCTGATTTCTTGAACGCAGCCACACCTGTCTGTACATTCTCGACTGTAGGGTTTGGCTTAATCTCGGATAAAAAACATTTAAGCAATGGTGTCTTGTAACACTTTCCTAATTTTTATATCATGACTTATCTAAAACCGTTAAAAATGCCTTGTCTAACATCTCGCAATCCGGCATTCTGTCATCTGCCATATTTTTTGAAAGCTGCCCATACTTTGCAATGTTTTCCTCAATAAACTGCCGGATTACGGGCATTTGGGGATTTTGCTTCTTTTCACCGCTCTGCGCCTTGATTGCAAGCATCTGCGCAATCTCGTCCAACAATTCCTTGGGCAAATCCTGACGCAGCAAATCCTCAAATCGCACCGGAGGAACCGCATGATTGGATTCAATAAACCTACATGCCAACAGTGGTCTCAACGCATAGATGTATTTTTTATATTTTACCGTATCCTCCTGCAGATACTGCTTATAAGTACTGTTTGCTATCCCATAATAATGGTAAATCGCTGCTTTTTTGGAAAAATAACGCTTGCTGTTCTCGTAAATTTCCTTCCATTCCTGCGTTATCCTGTATACAACCGGGGAATTTGCCCACTCAAAAAGTGTGGCGTTTCCCCGATGAAACTGTATCAGCGTCTTTTTCAAATCCCAACCGTTAATATCCAATACCTCGTCAAGCTGCCACTCTATAACGTCCTTTTTGGGTTCCAAGCGCAGATAATCCTCCTTGCGTCTCACATAAATAAAACGTACATCATAATCACTGTCAGGTGATTCGACACCCCATGCCCGGCTTCCCGATTCCACTGCGTAAAGCACTCTTACCTTCTTGGTCTCTTCGATTTCTGTAAGCTTGTCCGATATTTCCTTTTCAATATTTCTCATTTAAATCCCCCATTTGTCAATTACTTTCGATTGCTTTCCTATTTATACGCTCAACAAACCGCTCAACCTTCTCCATATCAGGATTATCAGGAAGACATGTGTTTTTTACCGCAAGCTCCACTCGGTTCTCATACGCAGACAGCAGCTTATAAAATTCATTGGAAAATGTCCTGTCTTCCTTCTGAAAATCACCGCGTCGAATACTTTTGAGCAGTTCCAAATCATCTGTTCTATGCGTTCTTATTTCGCCTTTTTCCAGTATATCAATTGCCATCATAAACAGACGAATTAAATGCATTGCATGCTTATTTAAATGATTATCGTCCTTTTTCCGGTTACGCTTGCCAAGCTTGTCATAATCCCTGACTACGCTGTTCATGGCGCCTAGCATATTTTCATAATCCCGCAGTGGCAAATGCCTGTACTGCACATCAATGAATATCTCCGTTTCAAATTCCGGATGTTCGGATTTATCTATGTAAAGATTCAATGTTCCCTTGTCAAGCTTCTCATTTTTCCGCCTGATGTCCTCCAACGCATTCCGCACGGAATTGTAAATATGCTGCTCCCGTTCCTGCTGTGGCATAGAATCCCGCGCAATCGCATTTTGCAGTCGCCTTAGCTGTGCACTCGCATATCCGCCAAACGATTTCGCCGCTCGCTTTGACAAAAACAGATACCGGTTATCCAGCAATTCCTGCCCTAAAGGCGTCTTTATCAAATATTGCTCCTCGTCAAGACCAAGCAGCTCAATCATATTGGGATTACAATCCAAAAGGAGTTTTACCACTTTATTAAACGCGTAAATAACGGTATCGGTGTTTTCATCCTCGTACTGTTCAAACGACGTCAATCCCAATAAATCGGACGGTAAGTTTAATGTAACGCCCCTAAAGTCAACGTCACTGTTCTCATTATTCGTCCCATAAGCATGGCTTCCGCCAAGTCCCATAAGAATAATACGGCTCCCAAGTCTTGAATTGGTTCGCAAAAAATCATATTGCTCTGTATGCATTAATTCTACAAAATCCACAGAAGACCTCCTTTTCTCTCTTGCAAGATATAGACTTTCCACTCCTTATATGCTACAATAAACGCATATCCAGGCTACTTATTGCACGTTCCATAAAAACATGATAATTTAAAACCGACAAAGGAGCAATCTATTAAAATGATATATGAAACCACAAACAATAAACAAATTTCCACATTATTCGGCGACTGGGAAGAAACGATTATTTGGTCATGCCTGCAAGGCATAATGGGAAAACTCTATACGGACAACATATGCAATCCAACGGCAGTCATGGCAGTACTCGGAGACTTTACCTTCTTTGCCGGAAGGCCGAATACAGAACTCATCTCTTTCAAGCCCGATTGGTGTAAGCAAAATTTTATGATTATGGTTCCGCAAAACGAAGCATGGCATAATGCAATCCTGCACTTTTACGGCAGTCGGGCAACTATCGTTTCACGCTATGCGACCAAAAAAGAACCTGATATTTTTGACAAGGAAAAACTCAAACAGGCAGTTTCCACTCTGCCAAAGGAATGCGACCTTTGCATAATTGACGAACCGCTTTATAAGCTCTGCAAATCCCAAACATGGAGCACGGATTTGGTCTCGCAATTCCCAAATTACAAATCCTATCATCAACTTGGTTTCGGTATTGTCATGCGAAAAGGACAAACCATTCTGTCAGGTGCCTCTTCCTATTCAAGATACCGTGGCGGAATTGAAATCGAAATTGATACCAATCCCGAATACCGTCGAAATGGCTTTGCCTATATCTGCGGCGCAAAGCTGATACTGGAATGCTTAGAGCGAAATCTATACCCTAGTTGGGACGCGCACAACAAGCATTCCCTTTCCTTAGCAGAAAAATTAGGCTACCATTACAGCCATACCTACGCCGCAATTGAAATTCATACAAATTAAGCCTCCGTCTGAATACTGATAACCGCATCAGGATTTTGAGATACAAATTCCATAACTGCGCCAATAAACCGTTCACCATATTTCTTATACTTCGTTTCCGCAACACCCGACACTGCAAGCATTTCCTGTTTATTTCGTGGTACTTTGGCGCACATATCAATCAGTGTCTTATCGCTAAACACAATATAAGGCGGCATTGCTTCTTCTTTTGCAATCACAAGGCGCAGTTGGCGAAGCTTCTCAAACAGCTTAAAGCCTGCCCCCGTAAGCACGTCTGTACTTCTTTTCTTTTGCTCCACGCTGCTTATGGTCTTTTCTTTTTCCACAAACGTCCTGACAATGACACTTGTATCTGCCTGCTTAAGTCTGCTAATGTCCCCCATGCGAAGGACACTGTACTCTCCGTCTGTCTGAACAATATACCCCTCCGCCAACATTTGATTAAGCAATATACAAATTACCGCCTCTTTTCGATGTGCCAAAACGCCATACGATTTATAAGATGTCGCTCCTACTTCCTTCAATCGTGCACGATTTGCCCCCAACAGCGTTCCAATCACGATATTCATCCCGTATCTGCCCTTTGTCTCAGCAATGCAGTTAATCACCCATTTCGCGTCGTCAGTCATATCCTCCTCCGAATATTCCCGATGACAGTTTCCACAATTATCACATGGTATACCTATCCGCTCCCCAAAATATTCCAATATGTAATTCCTAAGACACGCCGTCGTCTTACAGTATCCCTCCATCGCATGGAGCCTATGTATATCCCTTTGTCTGATTAGTTCAATATCATCTTCGTTTGTCCCCTCAAACTCCTTCTTATCTAACAGAAACTTATTAATCATCACATCTTTTGCCGAAAACAGCAGAATACATTGTGCGTTTTCCCCATCGCGCCCTGCACGTCCTGCCTCCTGATAATAGTTCTCCATGCTCTGCGGCATATTATAATGAATGACAAACCGTACATTTGACTTGTCAATTCCCATACCAAACGCATTCGTCGCCACTACAACCTGCACCCTGTCATAAATAAAATCCTCCTGATTTTTCTTCCGCGCTGCATTATCAATTCCGGCATGATAACAGGTCGCCAAAATCCCGCGCCCGCGCAGCATTTCATAAAGCAAATCCACATTCTTGCGTGTCGCGCAATATATAATTCCGCTCTCATCAGGGTGTCGTTCAATATAATCCATAATAAAGTCATCCTTGTGCTTTTCTGCAACGTGCTCCACACTATAATACAGATTTTGCCTGTCAAACCCTGTCACTACAATTTTAGGCGCATTCAGCTTTAAAATACACTCAATATCCGTCTTAACCTCTTTCGTCGCCGTCGCCGTAAAGGCACTGACAATCGGTCTTTTTGGCAGCTTTTCCAAAAAGTCCACAATTCTTAAATAGCTCGGTCTGAAATCCTGCCCCCACTGCGAAATACAGTGTGCCTCGTCAACCGTAACCATTGCAATTTCCGCCCGAACCGCAAAATGCAAAAAGTCCGCACTCTCCAACCGCTCCGGTGCGACATAGAGGAGCTTACACCTTCCCTCCAAAGCCATGTCCAGCGTCTTGGCAATCTCAGGTTCCGTCAGCGAAGAATTAATGAACGCCGCCGCAATCCCTGCGTCATTTAACGCCTGAACCTGATCCTGCATTAACGATATGAGTGGCGATATGACAAGCGTAATCCCCGGAAGCAATAATGCCGGCACTTGATAACATACCGATTTTCCCGCTCCCGTAGGCATAATGGCAAGCGCGTCCTGCTCCTCTAATATGGCTCGAATAATTTCCTCCTGCCCGCCGCGAAACGAATCATATCCAAAATATTTTTTTAATGTCTCCAAAATGTTCATTTGATTATAAATACTCCCTTTATTTTTCTCAAATAGTGATTAAAAGTATCCTTATACGCAAGATACCCTTACAGCTCCTTGCATTCCTTCACCCTGTTATAAATTACCAATCCGTTGGTTCTGCCAAACGAATGGATACAGCCTAAATAAATCGCCCTTGACGTCTTTTTCTTTCCCTCAAGCAAAGCATGAACTTCCTCCGGCAATACCGTCATAGCCTTCGCCAAACAGCTCCCCAAGTCGGCACACAATATAAAAATCCAACGCATTTTTCCCACTTTTAATCAGCTTGCAGATTTCAAAAACACACCCTGAGCCTGTAATATCATCCAGCGTTCTTCGTTCCATATGCTTTTTTGCCTCACTATAAAAGACAACAATTTGATCGGTCGTATCCAAATAATGATAACCTCTCATTCCTGTGTTGCCCACATTCTCATAATCAACCAAAAACAGCATGATCTTTCTCCTTCACATTACAAAAACTTCGTTCCGCCATATCCTGACGCAGCTTATACCGCATTTTTATATAGTCCCTTAACATACTGTATCAAACGCCTGATTTGGCTCTCTTTTCTGCGCTGTTTCAAGAACCCATGTCCAACATCTAAATCAATTTCACATACCACGTCCACATCTTCCTTATATAAAAGATCCTGCAATCCTATGTCGTACAACTCCATTAACGCAAACATCGTATCCGTCTGTGGATAGCTTTTGCCTTCCTCCCATTTATAAATCGCCTGAATTGAACCAATACAAAGATACTCCCGCACTTCATCCACGGAAAGATTTTTCGCCTGACGGCACCGCCTTAAATTTTTTCCTATTAATTTCTTATCATACTCTGGTCTGTACTTCACACATATCCTCCAATTTATCTCATCTTTTCTTTTCGTACATTTGTTTTATTAGCATAACACATCTTTTCAAAAAATGCATTAAACTTATAATCTAATTCTCACTCCCTCCCCATTTCCTATTCCAAACCGCTCTCCCATGCCCGAAATAAACCAAAACATCCCCCAAATCCGCAATCCGGCGTGCACTTTCCTGCACCTTTTCCCAATTTTCATAAAGCATGGATACCGTCGGGTAAAACATATTCATCAGCGCGTCTCCGACAAGCACGCCCGCCGCTCCGCAGTCAATCCCGACAGAGCCTTCCGTATGCCCCGGCAGAGCGATTATGTGCGCGCCAATTCCGTATTGCTCCAAACATGCCCCGTCCTCCAAAAATACGGACGGCATAAAATCCATCCGCACTTTTTTAAAGGAAGCAACCGACGCTTTTAATACGACTTTCCCAAGAATTGTGTGTGCCGACAGCGGTTCCTTCATCTGATTTCGGACTAAATCAGCGTCTGCCGCGCTCATTGCAATCGGTGCCTGAAACAGCCTTGAAAAATAATCCGCGTTTTGACAGTGGTCAAAATGACCGTGTGTCAAAATAATCGCTTTTATCGGAAATGACTGTATTTTAGCCGCAAGCCTTTCCCGATACTCCGTGCGCCCCGTATCCACCAAAACGGCGCTCCCATTCTCCTCCAACACGTAGCAGTTCCCATTTCCGCACACAATCCGGTGTATATTTATCATGCGTATCTCCTCTCCTGACACATCGTCACAGCCGCCCTTACGTTTTCTTTTGCTTATCATTTTAGCACACCAACTGCCTTTTTACCATTGCATTTTATGCATCTTAATCCATGCACGTTGTCTCATGTTGACGCAGAAAGGCGGACGGCGTTTGTAAAAGCTTTACAGCTCGTTCTTTAATCGCCTTGCCAAAACAGCCTTCACTCCAGCCGCAAGCAAATCCCCTGACGGCACGCGCCAAGCACACACACCTCCTTCGCTTTTCCCATTGCAAGAAACAAAAATGAATGCACCGTATAAAACCCGGACACCACAAACGAAAATCCGTTTGCTTGTAGTTCCGCCTGCGCAATACACACCATTTCCATATCATTTTTTGAAAACAGTGCTGCTATCGGTGCGCAAAGCAAAAAAAGAACTGCCAAAGAAGCAATTCCTAACGTTACTATCCCAGTAACCTCATGGCTTCTTTGGCAGCTCCATACATTTACCCTATTATAAACGGTCTCGGACTAACAAACTCCCTGTGCCAGCATCGCATTCACAACCTTCTCAAATCCCGCAATATTCGCACCCGCAACATAATTGCCTTCCATGCCGTATCTCTTTGCCGCGTCGTCAATATTATGATAAATATTTACCATAATACCCTTCAGCTTCGCGTCAACCTCCTCAAAGCTCCAGCTTAAACGCTCGCTGTTCTGTGACATCTCCAATGCAGATGTTGCAACGCCGCCCGCATTTGCAGCCTTGCCGCCGACAAACCATACGCCGTTTGCCTGCAGATACTCTGTCGCATCAATCGTAGTCGGCATGTTTGCGCCCTCGCATACGCACTTGCAGCCGTTTGCAACCAACTGCTTTGCGTCTTCAATCAGAAGCTCATTCTGTGTCGCACAAGGAAGTGCAATGTCACACTTAATCTGCCATACGCCGCGTCCCTCATGGTACTGTGCACTCGGTCTTGCTGCCGCGTACTCGGTCAGTCTTGCTCTCTTAACTTCCTTAACCTCTTTCAAAAGCGCTACGTCAATGCCTTCCGGATCATAAATCCAACCCGTTGAATCCGAACAGGTAACAACCTTTGCGCCCATCTGCTGTGCCTTCTGTGTCGCATAAATCGCAACGTTTCCTGCACCGGAAACAACAACCGTCTTGCCTTCCATAGACTCGCCGTGGCACTTAATCAGCTCCTCTGTCAGATACAAAAGACCATATCCTGTCGCCTCCGTACGGGCAAGCGAACCGCCGTATGTAAGTCCCTTACCTGTGAGCACGCCCTCGAACATTCCCTTAATTCTCTTGTACTGACCAAACATAAAGCCAATCTCTCTTGCGCCTGTTCCGATGTCGCCAGCCGGAACGTCAACGTCAGCGCCGATATACTTGGAAAGCTCTGTCATAAAGCTTTGGCAGAATGCCATAATTTCTCTGTCCGACTTGCCCTTCGGGTCAAAATCAGAACCGCCCTTGCCACCGCCGATCGGAAGGCTTGTCAGGGAATTCTTGAAAATCTGCTCAAAGCCCAAAAACTTGATAATACCCAAATTTACGGAAGGATGTAAACGAAGTCCTCCCTTGTAAGGTCCGATTGCGTTGTTAAACTGTACGCGGAACCCTCTGTTTACCTGAACCTGTCCCTTGTCGTCCACCCAGGGAACGCGGAACATAATCTGACGGTCCGGCTCCGTGATGCGCTCTAAAATCGCATTCTTTCTGTAAAGCTCCTCGTTTGCCTCAACAACAGGTCTTAAAGAATTAAGAACCTCCGTAACCGCCTGTAAAAACTCCGGCTCGCTTGCATTCTTCTGCTTTACGAGCTCTAATACCTCATCAACGTAAGACATCTTAAAATCCTCCTTATTTTCCGAAAAAAGGTGCCTGCCCTTTTCAAAACAGGGAGCCTTCTTCCTTATAATAAATTACAATTATTTGCATTTTTGTTTCAACACTGTAGTGCGTTAAACTCAACACTTCATATTATAGTAGAAAAATTTTTCTAATACAACAAAAAGTTTCTCTGTCACGCAATTTTGTAGATTTTGCTAAAATTAATCGTCAGAACGCACAAATTTCGGTACTATTTTAGGTCTTTTCCGTGCGTTATAACGCACAATCCGCACTTTATATGCTGCTTTTTACATAAAAATCCGTTCTCTGTTTCATGAAGCCAGACATGTGCCTATAACCTGTATTTAGACAAATACTGCTGATACAGCAAGTCAAATTCGCTGCCCTCGTCCTTCAACAAGCTGTCCACATATTCATGTGCATACGTATCGTTCTCATAAAGCTGCATAACGCCGATTGCAAGATTCGAGCAATGGTCCGCAATCCGCTCGTAATTGTTTGTGATGTCGGAAAGCACAAAGCCCATTTCCGCCGTACATTTGCCCTTTCTAAGACGCTTTGTATGACGCTTTTTCATATCCTTCTGCAGACGGTCGATTGCCTCCTCAAATGGCTCAATTTGCTTTGCACATGCTAAATTCCCATCTCGAAACATCTGCACGGACATCTGCACAATATCCACCACGGCGCTGGAAAAAACGCGCAGCTCCTCCGTCGCCTTATTGGAAAAATGCTGTTCCTTCTTATTCATGCTGCGGGCAATCTCACCAAGATTCATCGCGTGGTCCGCAATCCGCTCCAAATCACCGATTCCGTGGAGCAGCATATTGAGCCTCATCGTATCGTTCTCCGTCAGATTTTTCGCTGAAAGCTTGACAAGATAACCGCCCACCGCATCGTCGTAGCGGTCAATCAGTTTCTCACGCTGCTCTATACGCTTTACCGTCTGCTTATCATAATCAAGCAGTACACACATTGCCTCGTTGACATTTTCCTCCACCAAGTCTGCCATCTGAAAAACGCACGAGTTTGTCTGCTCTAACGCAAACGCGGGTGTCGCCAAAAGCCGTTCGTCCATCCGCGCAAGGATTTCGTCCTCCGCCTCGCTTGCGGCTTCCTCGCTGTCGGGCTTTATCAGAATAAAGGACAATCGCTCCAACTGCCCTGCAAACGGCAACAGCACAAGCGTCGCCAAAACATTAAAGCAGGTATGCACCAGCGCAATCCCCGCACCGTTTGCAGGTTTCGATAAGAATGCAAATGACAAAAATGCATTCAGCACATAAAACACTGCCATAAACACTGCCACACCAATCACATTAAACAGCAAATGAATAATCGCAGCGCGTTTTGCGTTCTTTCCCGCGCCCACACCCGACATCATCGCAGTCACACAGGTACCAATGTTTTGTCCCAAAATAATCGGTACAGCCGACGCATATGTCACGGTTCCCGTAGCGCAAAGTGCCTGCAGAATACCGACTGACGCGGACGAAGACTGGATAATCGCCGTAAGAACCGCGCCCACGATTAAGCCCAGTATCGGATTGGCAAACATAGTAAACAGCCCTGTAAACGAAGGATTTTGACTTAACGGCTTCATCGCGTCCGACATCGTGCTCATTCCTGTCATAAGAATGGCAAAGCCGACTAAAATGCCGCCGATATCACGCTTTGCCGGACTTTTGAGAAACACGATAAACACCACGCCAATCAGGGCAAGTATGGGAGAAAATGAAGTCGGCTTAATCATTTGCAGCAAAAAGCTGTCCCCCTCAAGCCCCGTCAGACTCAGCAGCCATGACGTAATTGTCGTACCGACGTTTGCCCCCATGATGACGCCGATTGCCTGCGAAAGCTTCATAATGCCCGAATTGACAAATCCGACCACCATAACCGTGGTCGCCGATGACGACTGAATAACCGCCGTCACACCTGCACCCAAAAGCACCGCCTTCCACCGACTGTCCGTCATGCGTTCCAAAATACGCTCCAATTTTCCGCCCGAAAGCTTTTCCAAGCCTTCACTCAACATATGCATTCCAAACAAAAACAGCGCAAGACCGCCAATCATCGCAAGCAAATCAAAAAAATCCATAGTTCTTCTCCTTTTCTTATATTTTTTTCCATTGCAAAAAAATTATTCAGACTGTGCCTTCCCGTGCTTTGTCCGTGCTCTTCCAAATCAGCCATACTGCCGCCGCGCACACTACAACCGTCGCCAGGCAGAACAGCCCGGTCTGACAAAAACCGGGCAAAATGCCAACAACGAGCGACATGGAATTATACAGCATATGCATGACAATGCTTGGTATAACACTTTTACTCTTTATCGCCACAAACCCAAGCGCTGCGCCCACAGGAAGCACATAAATACCCTGAACCCAGTTCATATGGAAAATGCCAAACATGATTGCCTGTATGAGAATCACCACGGGAACGGAAAAATACCGCTGCAAATTTTTCAAAATCAGCCCGCGCATGACGCACTCCTCGGAAATCGGCGCAAGCAACACCGCCGCAAGCAGCACTGCCACAACGTTGTCCCCAAGCGCCATGTCCATCATTTCATTAAAATCCTCCATCGTTTCCGGACTTATCAGCGCAATAACCGCCGCAATCAGCATTGAGAGAAAGTAAAGTCCTACGGTTGCGATAACGAGCATTAACGCATTTTTTTCTTTTAATACCTTTTCCCTGAAATACTGTTTCTCACACTGCGGCTTTTTGCGACCGAAAATAAGCCAATAGAAAAACAATGCGATTACCGCCGAAACTGCTGTTGCAATGACTGTCATACTGACCATAAAATTCCCGTCCTGTAAGGTTTCGGTCAGCTTTCCTGTCACATACGCCGCATCGCCGGGCGCCTCAATTGCATGTTGGATTGCCGGAATAACCATCATTACGATTGCCACGACAAACTGTACCCCCATCGCAAGGAACATTATAACAAAGCTCAACGCAATCCCGCCGAACAGTCTGCCTACGATGGTTGGCTTTTTCTCTAAGGGCGGCATTGGGGGCTGCTGTGGATATGCGCCTTGTAGCAGATAACCTTCTTGTCCGGGTTGGGGAGGCTGCGTTGGTTGTTCTGTGTGAACATAAGTTTCTGTTTTTCCGCTGAATACGCCCTGTTTATCGTCCATTTATTCTTGTTTCTCCTTTCAAATCCGCATTGTTGTGCGTTAAACGTCCACAGTATTTTCAATCCTGTAGACTTGTTTTTTATTTACATTGTCTCATTCGCTTATCCACTATTTTACGTCATAGCCCTCAATTTTACAATAGAATTATTGTTTATTAATAACGACCATCCCCTCACTTTTTCTTCCAAATCCTTTCATAATATCACCCCCACAAATTCCGATGTCTATGTTGGATTATAAAATATTTCCCCATCATCCACAATACATGCTATAACATTTGGCTAGACCTGTAAAAAAAACACCCGAGGAATGGCGAAAAGAAATTCTAAATGCTGCCCAAAACTTATTTATTTCTAAAGGATATGAGGAAACTTCAATTTCCGATATTATGGACATGGTAGG
>CANOMQ010000072.1 GCA_947567595.1 uncultured Lachnospiraceae bacterium
TTAACATGGCTCGTATTGCTGGTGTTGACTTACCAAGAGAAAAACGTGTAGAGATTGGATTGACTTACATCTATGGAATCGGTAGAGTAAGCTCCAACAAAATCCTTGAGAAGGCAGGAGTAAATCCAGATGTCCGTGTAAGGGATTTGACAGATGATGATGTTAGGAAGATTAGCGCGATTATTGATGAGGATTACATGGTAGAAGGTGATCTGCGCCGTGAAATCGCTCTGAACATCAAGAGATTGCAGGAAATCGGATGCTATCGCGGTATCCGTCACAGAAAGGGACTTCCTGTCCGCGGTCAGAAGACAAAGACGAACGCAAGAACAAGGAAGGGACCTAAGAGAACAGTAGCAAATAAGAAGAAATAGTCTCGGTTTGTGCCGGACAAGGAACAATTAATTTGATTGAGAAAGTAGGTTAGTTTAAAATGGCTAAACAGGTTGCAAAAAAAGTAACAAAGAAGCGTGTAAAGAAAAACGTTGAACGCGGACAGGCACATATCCAGTCGTCATTTAACAATACAATTGTTACACTGACAGACACAGAGGGAAATGCACTCTCATGGGCAAGTGCCGGTGGTCTGGGATTTAGAGGTTCAAAGAAATCTACTCCATATGCTGCACAGATGGCAGCAGAAACAGCTACGAAAGCAGCTTTGGTACATGGCTTAAAATCTGTAGATGTTATGGTGAAAGGTCCGGGTTCAGGCAGAGAGGCAGCGATTCGTGCACTTCAGGCTTGTGGTCTTGAAGTGACCAGCATTAAGGATGTCACACCGGTTCCTCATAACGGATGCCGTCCGCCAAAGCGCCGCAGAGTTTAATCGATAGTATGACATGTATGCATCTGTATGGTTGTGTATCAGGTGCGCAGATTTTAGGAGGATAAAAACATGGCAGTAAATAGAGTTCCTGTACTTAAAAGATGCAGATCTCTTGATTTAGATCCTGTATTTTTGGGATATGATAAGAAGTCTAAAAGAAAATCTCCGAGAGCTGGCAAGAAGATGAGTGAGTACGGCTTACAGCTCAGGGAGAAGCAGAAAGCAAAGTTCATCTACGGTGTCCTCGAGAAGCCTTTCCGTAACTATTATGACAGGGCGGACAGAATGAAGGGGATGACCGGTGAGAATCTGATGGTTCTCCTCGAGAGAAGACTTGACAACGTGATCTTTCGCATGGGATTTGCCAGAACAAGAAGAGAGGCAAGACAGGTTGTCGGCCATAAGCATGTGCTGGTAAATGGAAAATGTGTTAATATACCTTCATTCCTGATCAGTGCGGGCGATGTCATTGAGATCAAGGAGAAGGCGAAGGGTTTACAGAGATACAAGGATATTGCTGAATCAACGAATGGTAGATTGGTTCCGGAATGGATGGATGTTGACCAGGAGAATTTCAAGGGCACGATCAAAGAACTTCCTTCGAGAGAGGCCATTGATGTTCCTGTAGATGAGATGCTTATTGTCGAGTTGTATTCTAAGTAATTCGCACATAGGCAGAGATAAGAATTTGACAGTAGGAAGTGCGCGTCAGTGTACTTTCTATTGTTGCACTTATTAACACGTCCATTATAAAGGAGGGTATTTACAGTGTTGGCATTTGATTTTGACAGTCCAAATATTGAAGTGGCAGAAATCTCTGAAGACAAAAGGTATGGTAAATTTGTAGTAGAACCTTTGGAAAGAGGTTATGGAATTACACTGGGTAATTCTCTTAGAAGAATTATGCTTGCTTCCCTACCCGGCGCGGCTGTGAGTCAGGTCAAGATTGATGGTGTATTACATGAGTTCAGTTCGATTCCGGGAGTAAAGGAAGACGTAACGGAAATCATCATGAATCTTAAGAGTCTGGCGATAAAGAACAGCAGCGAAACTGATGATGTTAAGAAAGCCGTTATAGATTTTGAGGGTGAAGGTGTTGTCAGGGCATCTGATATTCAGGTGGATCAGGATATTGAAATCATGAATCCGGATCAGGTGATTGCGACCTTAAATGGTGGCAAGGACAGCAAGCTTTACATGGAAATACTTATTACAAAGGGAAGAGGCTATATCAGCGCTGATAAGAACAAGAGCGAGGATTTGCCAATCGGTGTCATTGCCGTTGATTCTATTTATACTCCGGTAGAGAGAGTAAATGTTACCGTAGAAAATACCCGTGTTGGTCAGGTGACTGACTACGATAAACTGACGTTAGATGTGTACACAAACGCGACACTTGAGCCTGACGAGGCGGTAAGCCTTGCGGCAAAGGTGCTTAGCGAGCATTTGAAGCTTTTCATCAATCTTTCCGAGCTTGGAACAGGCGCAGTCGTTATTAACGAGAAGGAAGATGACGAGAAGGAAAAAGTCCTTGAGATGAGTATTGACGAGCTTGAGTTGTCAGTCCGCTCATACAACTGCCTCAAGAGAGCCGGAATCAATACGGTTGAGGAGCTTACGAACAAGACCTCAGAGGATATGATGAAGGTTCGTAATTTAGGACGGAAGTCTTTAGATGAGGTATTGGCAAAGCTAAAGGAGTTAGGTTTACAGCTTAATCCGATGGAGGAGTAGGGCTTGTAAATTGAAAATATGTATTTTATAATACAATCGCAGATGTGGTAATCCCAAAGTGTTCACATTTGTGCTCAGAGATGGAATTTATTAACGACATTTGATCAGTAAGTCCAAAGTGCGTTGTCATTTGTCCCACCAATGAGGGTAGTCTGTATGGCTTTTTGTGCCGTGCAGGTGAAGTTCCTCACAAAGAAAGGAGCCGGTTATGGCAGGTTATAGAAAGTTAGGAAGAACATCAAGTCAGAGAAAGGCATTGCTCAGAGGTCAGGTAACTGCTTTGATTGCAAGCAAGAACGGCAGAATTATCACGACAGAAGCAAGGGCAAAGGAAGTTAAGAAAATTGTCGAAGGTCTTATTGCGTTGGCTGTAAAGGAAAAGGATAACTATGAGATGGTTAAGGTTACGGCTAAGGTTCCTAGAAAAGACAAGGACGGCAAGCGTGTGAAGGAAGTAAAGGACGGCAAGAAGGTCACTGTTTATGATGAGGTGGAGAAGGAAATCAAGAAGGATCTGCCTTCCAGACTTCATGCAAGAAGACAGATGCTTAAGGTATTGTACTCTGTGACAGAGGTTCCTGAGAAGAATGCAGGTAAAAAGAGAAATACAAAGGAAATCGACCTTGTAGCGAAGCTGTTTGATGAAATCGCACCTAAGTATGTTGGACGTAACGGTGGTTATACAAGAATAATCAAGGTTGGTCAGCGCAAGGGTGACGGCGCTATGCAGGTAGTTCTTGAGCTTGTATAAGAGCAGAGGATAATTGTATTTTGTACGAAATGCGCTCCCAATGGTTTGGGGGCGTTTTTGTATCAGACGAAAGAACCGGATTATGGAGGAGGAGTATGACAAGGAAGGAAGCCTGCTATTTTCTTGGAGTGAAGGAAAACGCGACGGACGAGCAGATTAAAAGGGCATACAGGTATAAGGCAAAACTTTATCATCCTGACGCAAATCCTTCGGCAGATACGAAGGAATACTATATCAAGCTGCAAGGGGCATACGAATATCTGCTCAGCCACCCCTATACTCCAAATACAAACGAAACAAATACGGCAAATCAGCAAATGCCTTTTGGCGCAGGAGCCTATTTTTATCAGGTGCCGCCGCAGCCGCAGCGACCGGCAAAAATTTTTGCCACAAGCACGACGACGCGCGACAGCTATAAAAGGCAGAAGGAAATGGCGAGTGAGCACGAAAAGATTGAAAAGTGGGATAAGGATTACAGGGATAAGAAGCGCAGGAAGCAGCAGACGCAGATGTACGGCAAGGAATATGCCGACAGAATGAATCCGCCCCCAAAGAGCAAGGAAGAGGAAATTCTTGATAAAATCCGAGCGATATGGATTGCGGAAAACATCAGGCGCCAGATTGCCCAAGACAGGGAGCATAAGGAAATGCTTCAGCGGCGTAAGCTTTATAAGGCTTTTATGCAGCAAAAAATGCAGGACGGCGATAAGTGAGACCGAAAGAACTTGAATGAGGGTTAATATGGGAATTATTAAGGTTAAGGACTTAGTCTTTGAGTACATCAGACGCGACGAGGAAGGCAATGTTGAGGGAATTACGACGGCGGTCGATGATGTCAGCTTCGATATCAAACAGGGCGATTTTGTGGCAGTTTTAGGTCATAACGGTTCGGGAAAATCCACGCTTGCCAAGCATCTAAACGCAATCCTTTATCCGACGGAGGGGACTGTGTGGGTTGACGGGAAGGATACACAAAACGATGCGTATTTATGGCAAATCCGTCAGACTGCGGGCATGGTTTTTCAAAATCCCGACAATCAGATTATCGGCCAGATTGTGGAGGAAGATGTCGGCTTTGGCCCTGAAAATATGGGCGTTCCCACAAAGGAAATATGGGAGCGTGTGGAAGAGAGCCTAAAGGCGGTGGGCATGTATGAGCTTCGCCACCATTCGCCCAATAAGCTTTCGGGCGGTCAGAAACAGCGCGTGTCAATTGCCGGGGTGATTGCAATGCACCCGAAATGCATTATTCTCGACGAGCCGACGGCAATGCTGGACCCGCAAGGGCGTAAGGAGGTCATTCGTGCCGTGCGCGCTTTAAATGATGTGGAGAACATTACGGTCATTTTGATTACACATTATATGGAAGAGGTCATTTACGCGGATAAGGTTTTTGTCATGGACAAGGGGAAAATTACCTTGCAGGGAACGCCGCGGGAGGTGTTTTCCGAGGTAGAGCGGTTAAAGGAATTGCGGCTTGATGTGCCGCAGGTGACCTTGCTTGCGCATGAGCTTGGGCAGGAGGGGTTTCCAATACCCAAAGGGATACTGACAAAGGAGGAGCTTCGGGAAGCGTTAGATGGCTGTGTAAATGTGCTTTTTTAGGGTTAGGAGATAAAAATGCCAATCATTTTAGACAAGGTTAGCCATATATATGGACAGGACACAAATATGCCGGTGAAGGCATTAAACAACATTAATTTGGTAATTCCCGACGGACAGTTTATCGGAATTATCGGTCACACGGGCTCTGGAAAATCGACGCTTGTGCAGCATTTGAACGGACTGATGAAGGCGACAAGCGGGAATATCTATTTTAATGGGGAAGACATTGATGACAATGATTTTGACAAAAAGAAGCTAAGGAGCAAGGTCGGGCTTGTTTTCCAGTATCCGGAGCACCAGCTTTTTGAAACAGATGTCTTTACGGACGTATGCTTTGGCCCTAAAAATTTAGGGCTTTCCAAAAAGGAAGTGGAGCTTCGGGCATATGAGGCTTTGAAGCTTGTTGGGCTTGAGGACGAATATTTTTACCAGTCCCCGTTTGATTTGTCGGGAGGGCAGAAAAGACGTGCGGCAATCGCAGGCGTGCTTGCCATGAAGCCGCAGGTGCTTGTGCTTGATGAGCCGACGGCGGGGCTTGATCCAAAGGGACGCGATGAGATTTTGGAGCAAATAGCAAAGCTTCAAAAAGAGACGGGGATTACGGTTATTTTGGTCTCGCACAGCATGGACGATGTGGCGCGTTATGTGGAACGGATTATTGTGATGAACAGGGGCTGTGTGATGTATGACGATGTGCCAAGGGCGGTGTTTCGCCATTGTGTGGAGTTAGAACGGATTGGACTGGCTGCGCCGCAGGTGACTTATATCATGAAGGATCTGCAGGCGCATGGCTATGATGTAGGAGATGATGTGACGACCATTGACGAGGCAAAAGCGCAGATTAAGGATTATTTTGCGCGTCTTGCGGCAGCAAAGAAGGGGAACAGGTGACAGGCAATGCTCAGGGATATTACGCTTGGCCAGTATTATCAGGCAGATTCTGTGATACATAGACTGGATCCGCGTGTAAAGCTCGGCTCAACGATTTTGTTTATCATAACACTTTTTATATTTGATGGTGTGGCAGGATATTTTGTGGCGGCATTGTTTTTGGCGCTTGTGATAAATTTGTCAAAGGTACCGTTCCGCTTTATGATAAAGGGAATGAAGGCAATTGTTTTTCTTCTTCTGATAACGGTCGTGTTTAACCTGTTTCTGACACCGGGAGAGGCACTGTTTACGATATGGAAGCTGAAAATTACTAGGGAGGGTATCCGCCTTGCCGTGCTGCTTGCCATACGGCTTAGCTTTCTGATTATCGGCTCGTCAATCATGACGCTTACGACGACGCCCAACCAGCTTACGGACGGATTGGAAAAAATGCTTGCGCCGTTAAAACGGATAAAGGTTCCGGTGCATGAGATTGCGATGATGATGTCGATTGCGCTCCGGTTTATTCCGATTTTAATGGAAGAAACAGATAAAATCATGAAAGCGCAGCTTGCACGGTGTGCAGACTTTGAGAGCGGGAATATCATAAAAAGGGCGAAGGGCCTTGTGCCGCTTTTGGTGCCGCTTTTTATATCGGCATTCCGGCGTGCGAATGATTTGGCGATGGCGATGGAGGCGCGCTGTTATCAGGGAGGGGAACACAGGACAAAGATGAAGCCGCTCAACTATGCGCGAAGGGATTTTATCGCGTATGCGGTTGTGGTGTGCTATCTTGTGCTTGGCGTGGCGGCAGGGCAGTTGGAAACAGCCTTGCTTGCATTTGTTGGAATAACGGGCGGTGTGTGAAGATGAAAAGGGTAATGCTCAAGGTGGCGTATGACGGGACAAATTATCACGGCTGGCAGCTTCAGCCGAATGTGGTAACGATAGAGTCTGTCTTGAATGAGACGCTCAGTGCGCTTTTTCGGGAAGAAATCAGGGTGATTGGTGCGTCGCGCACGGATACGGGGGTACATGCGCTTGGGAATATAGCGGTTTTTGACACATCTGCCAAAATTCCCGCCGAGAAAATATCCTATGCGCTCAACCAAAGGCTTCCCGAGGACATTCGGATACAGTCGTCACAGGAGGTCGCTTCTGATTTTCACCCGAGACATCAGAACAGTAAAAAGACGTATGTGTATCAGATTTTAAACTGCGCATTTCCGATTCCGGTGTACAGGCTTTATTCTTATTTTACTTATGTAAAGCTTGATGTGGAAAAAATGCGGCAGGCAGCGTCGTATCTTGTGGGGGAGCATGATTTTAAGAGCTTTTGCAGCACAAAGACGGTGGCGGAAACGACCGTGCGAACCATTTATGATATTGGTGTGGAACGCTCGGGTGACATGATTTGCGTGCGTATCACCGGCTCCGGTTTTTTGTATAACATGGTGCGGATTATTGTGGGAACGCTGATGGAAGCGGGAAAAGGGAGGATTGCGCCGGAATATATGACAGACATTTTAAGTGCGTGCAACCGTGAGATGGCAGGTCCGACGCTTCCGGCGTGTGGACTTACGCTTATCGGGTATGAATTTGAGTAGAGTAGAAAGCGGGACGGAAGGGCTGTCCTGCTTTTTTCGTTTTAGAGAAAAATTAGAGACTGACAATATATAATAATTTTATAAATTTTGCAAATTTTTGCAACCTTTTACCCTATTCAAACGTCTAATAAGTAGTAGGACGTTTTATATACGAGATAAATGATAAGGAAAATTGCTTTCAAACGGGGGGAGTACAATGGATAATCAGGCATGTAGGAAACGGGATTTGGAATTGTGGCAGGTTTTGGAGCCGTCGAAGCCACGGACGGTAAGGAGGCAAACTGGAACGCGGACAAGGCAGGGCAGGCAAGGCAGTCAAAGCAGGCAAGGCAGTCAGGGCAGGGCTTCGGTCAGGAATAGAACAAATGTTCAAATTGTGACATTGGTGCCGGATAAAACGGTGCAAAATCGTAACAGGACGCGTGCAAATGCAAAAGCCTTGAAACGCCGCCGGGCTAAGCAACACGGACTGTGGATTTTCAGGTGTGTGACGGTTACGCTGCTGTTGATGTTATGTGTGACGCTTTTCTTTGCGATAAGGCTTTTTTATCAGGAAATGCGGGGGGATTTGCATGTTGGACAAGGTGCGCTGGGAGCCTCGGCGCAGGACGTTTTTGGCGAAAAGGGTTCGGACGATGGTAAGATGGGGAAGCCTGAAATCGTGGAGGATTTTTTAAGTATCAGCGAATATAACCGTCCCGGAACGAAGCTTTCCGGCGTGAAAAACATATTTGTGCATTATACCGCAAATCCCAAAACGAGCGCCGCACAGAACAGAAGCTATTTTGAAAGCCTGAGCCAGACGCATGAGCGCGCCGCGAGCGCACATTTCATCATTGGCTGCGAGGGGGAGATTATACAGTGTATTCCTTTAGATGAGGAGGCATATGCGGTGCGGGGGCGCAATAACGATTCGATTTCCATTGAGTGCTGCTATGTCAATGCGGACGGTTCCTTCGAGCAGGCTACATATGATACACTGATTCATACGCTGGCGTGGCTGGTGCAGGAATATGATTTAGACGCGGAGGACATTCTGCGCCATTATGACAGTTGCGAAAAGCTTTGCCCGATCTATTATGTGGAGCATGAGGACGCGTGGGAGCGGCTGATTGCAGATGTGAAAAAATATGGAAAAAGTGTTGACACGCAAACGACCCTGTAATATAATATCTCAATGTGGCGACGTGCGATTAGTCAAATATCATAGCCCCGATGTTTGGTAGTCCTGTCGACGCGATTGTATCTAGTTGACCTGCGGATTTTTTCAGATACGGTCCGGACATTCCGTGTTTTGGAAATCAGGCGGGAATATACGTCAAAGGAGAGCCGACAGGCTGAATATATGGAGGTAACATAATGAAAACATTTATGGCTAGCCCAGCTACAATTGATAGAAAGTGGTATGTAGTAGATGCTACAGGAATGACATTGGGACGTTTGGCATCAGAAATTGCAAGCATTTTAAGAGGAAAGAACAAGCCGATTTTTACTCCTCATATGGATACAGGTGACTATGTAATCGTAATCAACGCGGAGAAGGTTGCCGTGACAGGTAAGAAGCTTGACCAGAAGATTTATTATAAGCATTCTGATTATGTAGGCGGCATGAAGGAGACAACCCTGAAAGAGAAGCTGGCAAAGAAGCCGGAAGAGGTTATTGAGCACGCTGTCAAGGGAATGCTCCCGAAGGGACCTTTAGGACGTGAAATGTACAAGAAGCTTTTCGTATACGCAGGACCTGAGCATAAGCATGCAGCTCAGAAGCCTGTGACACTTACGTTTTAATCAGCGTGATAAATAAAGGAGGAAATGAAAATGGCAAAGGCAGCAAATGCTTCAAGATATTATGGTACAGGCAGAAGAAAAAAATCAATCGCTCGAGTTTATCTGACACCCGGTACAGGTAACATCACAATCAACAAGAGAGACATTAACGATTATTTCGGATTGGAGACCTTAAAGGTTATCGTTCGTCAGCCTTTGGCTGCAACAGATACAACGGATAAGTTTGATATCCTTGTGAATGTAAAGGGCGGCGGTTACACAGGACAGGCAGGCGCAATCAGACATGGCATTTCAAGGGCGTTATTGCAGGCAGACGCAGACTACAGACCGACACTCAAGAAGGAAGGCTTCTTGACGAGGGATCCTCGTATGAAGGAGAGAAAGAAGTACGGCTTGAAGGCAGCACGTCGGGCACCGCAGTTTTCAAAGAGATAATTACAGACAATATAAGAGATTTTATAAAACCCTTGAAAGTCCAGTATTTTCAAGGGTTTTCTTTATACTTGCATTTTCTGAAATTGTGGTAAAAAGTGCAGAATTTTGAAGCGTAGCACACACATAGCACACAAGTAGCACACAAACAAGGACATAAAAATCTTGTGTCTTGCGTAAGACTTTTGTATAATGCGGTTATCAGAAAAAAGGCGGTGTTTTCATGGATAGAACAGCGTATAAGAACCGGCATATCAAAGAGCATTACGACAGAATAAATTTTGTTATTCCCAAAGGCGAAAAGGGCAGGATAAAGAAAATATGTTCTGAAATAGGGGCAAGTGTCAATGAATACCTTTATATGCTTGTGTGTAATGACCTTGTGGACGGTACAAGCAGAATGGCAGAGAAAAAGCAGGGCTTTAGTGCGGAACAGGAGCGGATGCTTGAAAAGTGGCAAGTACCAAGAAAATATTATGAAATGATAGAAGATTTGTCCTATACCAAAGACGAGGGATATTTTATCTATCTGAAAAAGGGCTATGTAAATGACGTGACAGGCAGCAGGAATATACATTGCATGAAAACATCAGAAGTAAGGCGGATTATCGGGAAAACACATAAGCGATGATAAACAGAAAGTAATTGCAATTTGACCAATGAAAGTTTATAATATCGGTACAAGGCACAAGCAGGAGGGAATAAATCAGAACACTACAGTATAATTTATTGCATTACATTACTATTCTACTGAAACTATCAATTTTCAGATTAACGGAGGTATGTAATATGGCAAGATATTCTTTAAGGACAATCAGAAATAAAGCCTATGAATCTGGTTACAAAGTAAGCAAAGGTTTTCAGCATTATTTGTATAATGGTGCAGTTGTGAGAGATTGCAACGGTGTAGCATATACAGGATATATTGTTGAAGATTTAAGTACAGGTTTTCTTGTTTGGGATTGCTACGATTCCAATTACGACCATCTCTGGACATTAGAAGATGTTGAGGAATTTATCAAAGGCGAGTATGAAAAAGCCGGGATAACTTATTAACATCAAGATTGTTTAATTCCCGCATAAGTGCATTTTACAAAGACCGTTACCCAAAGTAGGAGGGTAGCGGTTTCTTTTTGGAATGAATAAAGGGCATCTGCATTTTACAGACACCCTTTAATAATACGGTTCTATGTAACGGTTATTTCCTATATTTAGAATATCGTGCCGGACAGTAAGGAATAATCCTTTAAATGCTCTAAAATGATATTCTGGACATATTCAAGAATGGCAGCAGTATCATAAGAGAAATTGTTTTCGTCTAGTACATTATTATTTAATAAATCTTCGGCTATTGATTTTGCTATGTCAGTTCTATTCATCAGAAGCACCGCCTTTCTCGACAGACAATAAGCCTATGATAAAGCTATATATGCTTTCGATAGTATCAGGGCTTTCAATATCGTATATCATTCTTGCAATATTACAACGGTATTCTCCGGTTTGCTTTTCTTCTGCGGTCTGTTCCAGCTCTGTGTCTTTTGCTTTTTTGTCCTCGCGCTCTGCCCGGATTGCAAACATAGGCTTTGTTATTCTGTTCGGCATAAGATAAAAACAATCTTCCGGCAACAAATAGGACATCATGCAATAGAAATATTCAGCTCTGTACCCAAAAGGCAGATAATAGACCAGTTCCAAAAGTCGGCGGTGCATATCGTCCTTTACACGCTTATTAACCTTTGCTTTGAGTTCGGTTTCTGCTTGCCTATATCCAGCCATAAAGCCATAATTGAAAAGGTCATAAATCAAATCAATAATGCTTTCTCTATCAGCTTGTATGAAAAGTTCTTTGTAATTGCCTATTTGTGCAGCGTTAAAATCAAAATCATCATGCCGAGGGTGCTTTGTTTCCCATTTTGTAAAGGCTTGTTTGGCTTCGGCAGCGGTCATGTTCTTAATCTTCTTCATTGTAAAATCTTCCTTTCTTTTGGTTGGGAAGTATGCT
>CANOMQ010000073.1 GCA_947567595.1 uncultured Lachnospiraceae bacterium
GACCTAAAGGTTTCGCCTTAAGGCGAGGGTTTTAACCCCATTATACAGACAATAATCATGCAGCGATATTTTCTGCAGCCCAAATGTTATGCGATTATTATAGCACGAATTTTATCTGTTTTTGCCAATAATAATAAAAAATCCATTGCATTATAAGAAATCTTTTTATATAATGATATAGATAAAATCGGGATATTACATTGATAAAATTAAGATAGGAGAATGCAAAATGATACAAATAAGACCGGTTTCCGATTTGCGAAACAAATTTCCTGATATCGAAAAAATCGTAAATCAAGGAGAGCCTGTATACCTTACCAAAAACGGTTATGGTGCGATGGTTGTGCTCAGTCTTGATTTATATTCGCAATTGACAGACCGCGTAGAAACGGCATTGAACGAGGCAGACCTTGCCGCTTCCAAAAATGATGAGCGGTTGACACATGCGGAAGTTTTTGAGAATATCAGGGGAAAAATCAATGGTTTATAAAAACTACAGCCTGCGTTATCTGCCTCTTTTTTATGAAGAACTCAATGAAAAAATAACATATATTGCAAATGACCTCCAAAATCCCAAAGCCGCAAATGATTTACTTGATAAAGTAGAAAATGCTATTTTAAAAAGGCTTCCGATTGCCGAAGCTTTTGAGCCATATCCGTCTGCCAAAGAACGAAAATACCCATATTATCGTATCTATGTAGACAACTACACTATTTATTATGTCGTTATCAATGATAATCCTGAAAACCCGATTATGGAAATAAGAAGATTTCTCTATAACGGACAAAACCGACAAGACTTCGTGTAGTTAATACATCTCATACCCTTCCCGCTGCACCAAATCCAAACAGGCTTTCGTGATATATTCCTTATGCGTATACTCATACGGCTCCCCATAGTTTTCGTCCTTCCTGCTAATCAATGTATCCATAAATTCCGTATAAGGCGCCAGCTTTTTTACATACCTTGCAAGCGCGTTATACACTTTTGTCAGACACTGCGGTCTCGGTATGTATTCCCCGTTTTCGTCATAGTACCCCGAGATACAGTAAATCCGCGCATGGCGTATCTCCTTTTTTTGCCGCGTTCCGTCATCACCCGCCGGACTGTGGGGCACAAAAGAATACCCCGCCTCAATCACCGCATTCCCCGTCGCCGTATAGCCGCGGTCCAAATGCTCTTTGCCGTTTATCATTTGAATCCCAACCGCCCCCGCCTCGGGCAGATGAAAATAATAATCTTTGGCTCCAAAACGCTCCGTATAAGGCGCAATGATACGAATATCATCGCTTTCGATAATCTTTCCCAAATCAAGGTCCTGCTTTATAACCGTGCATCCCAAATCAACCGCCTTTTGCGCCAAAAGCAGAAAGCTGTCGTAATCCATAAAATAATTCATCTGTTTTCCCATCGCAATCAAAGCCGTTCCCTCAACCACGCCCTAAAAAATTCCAACTGCGCAGTTGTGTGGAACCAATGCTCCCCCTCTTTTTGCTGCGTCAGTTCACACTGAAACGTGTCCGCGAACTGTCTGACAGCTTCGTATTCGCACAGCATATCCCGCTCTCCGCGTAGAATATAGGTTTCATGTCCCCATTTAGTAATCGGGTGACTTTTTACATATGTATAATACGGATAATACAACGTTTCTATATCGTTTTCCACCGTAACCCGTTCCCAAAATTCCTCTTCCGAAACATGGCAGTATGCCATAAGATTACGGATAATGCGCTCCATATCCGTCACCGGAGAAAGAAACCATGCGCGGTCAATCGCAAAATCCGCATATGCGAGCAGTTGGAAATAGGCTCCCATGCTGCACCCGAAAACCGACACACTTTTTGCGCAGTTCTTCGCATAGGAATACATCGCCTCCAATTCTCGTACACATTCATTTGGCATAAGACGCTCCGTTTCGTACACGCGTTCACCATGCTGCGGAAAATCAAAGGTCAGCACCTGATACCCTTTTTTTACCGCCTCTTCCGCAAGCACCCACATGCAGTCATCAATCTTTGAAGAATGACTTCCATGTGCCGCAATGATGATTTTGTCCCCTGCACCTCCCCACAGAATAGCAGGAATGGTGTCAATCCTAACCTTCGTTAAATTCATTTTAATGACCATGCTCCTTTCTCAGTCTGCAAATTGCTCCCGTTTTAGATTGATTCCTGTTCCACCTCCAAGTACGATTTCGTATGTTTATCAATGTGACAAATTCCATTTCGAAAACGGTTTCGTACTGATGTCATTCGGCATACATCTGTTCAATAACGCCATACTTTTCCCGCGCGCCGTTTGTATTCAAAATGCAGTTTACGTTGTAATTAAACACTTGTTCATATGGCAGCAGATTGACCTCAGCCTTGGCAATCCGCAGGAATTTCCGCAGTTCTTCAAAATAAATCGGATACGCAAAGTCATCCCAAAAACGGTCCTCCACCGTTATTTCACAATAGCTGCTCCCGCCTCCAAGCGACAATACCATATAAACCTTAAAATCAAACACTGCCTGATGAAAGTCTTTCGGGAGCAGGTAAAACTCAATAGTGGATATTTCCTCTTTTCTGTCAATACACGCTTCGATTTTCTTCAAATACCGACTCCGCGTTCGGATACCGTTTGGATTCAGCGTTTCCGTACTGCATGACACATGAGAAAAAGCAAAGGCATTCTCCTGCTCCTGCCGCATACAAAACCGATACCATTCTTCCCAAACCGTATCCATACATATCGGCGCGCAGACTGCAAACAGGCTAATCATTTGACGCATGTGTTTTCCTCCCTATTTCCTACCCCTCGCTGATATATTCTGCATAGGTATTTCTCCAATCCTTTTCTACCCAATACGCTGAACCGTCCCGAAGTCTTCCAAGCAATTTATATTGGTACATTTCTCTTCGAATCAACTCGATATCACTAAATGCAATATGCAGCTTAATGATTTCGTTTATCTCTTTCTCTGTATAGTTTTTCTTTGCATCCATTTGCTCTACAATCTTTATAAGAGCAATAATTCGCATCGGTTTTTTAGATGGATATTGTATTAATCTTCCGTTCGAATCATAATAATTATCCAATTTTTTATAATATCCCTCAATAGATTTTTCCATAGTTCCTCCATAACAATCGAATTGTTGAACAGTCCAGTCAAAAACCCCGCCGCAAGCAGCGGGGCATTTGACCCTCGCGGCAGTCGCCAAATGTTTGCAAGCAATCACTTGGCTCGTTGCTCGCGGGAATAAAATTATTCTACCACAAATGCATACGCAATTTTATATATTGCGTTAAATGAATCCATCTATCCTGTCATTCCTTCCGCCCCCGCAATCTCCCATAAAAATAATACGGCACCTCAAACAGCAGCATCACCGACCACCCAATCGCACACGAAAACGCAATCCCCACTATTCCCATAGCAGGCGCCAGCAGATACGTGCACACCGTCCGCACCGAAATCTGAATGACCGTTCCGCAAATCGTCGTCCCCATCTTTCCCATACCCCGAAAAAACCCCTGAAACCCGTTCGTAAACGCGGGAAACAGATAAAATGCCGCCATAAACAGCAAATACTGACTGCCAAGGCGCACCACCTCGTCCGCCTCCGCTCCCGCGACAAACAGCGACACAATCGGCTCCCGCAGGAAAAACGTCACCGTCCCAATCAAAATCCAGTAACACACCTCCAGCCGCAGTCCCGCAAAAAATCCCTCCTGAATCCGCTCATTCTTCCCCGCGCCGCGGTTCTGCGCGACATACGTCGAAATTGCCGCCGCAATCCCCTGCTCGGGAATACGTGCAAAATCGTCCACCTTCGTAACCGCCTGAAACGCCGCAATCGTCGTAACGCCCAAGCCGTTCACCTGCCCCTGAATGAGCACCTTGCCGATTGGCTGCGCCGCCTGCTGCAACGCCGTCGGTCCCCCGTAGGAAAGAATTTTCCCAAGCATTTCCCGCTCAATCCGCCACTGCTGCCGCGTCGGACAAAGCGCCTTCGTCTTGCATACAAGATACCCCGCCGCCAAAACGGCAGAGCACGCCTCCGCAACAACCGTCGTCACCGCGCTGCACACAATGCCAAATCCGAAACCGCCTAAAAAAATCAAATCCAACACCGCATTTAACACCGCCGAAAACGCCAAAAACTTTAACGGCGTCTTCGAATCGCCCACACTTTTTAACCCTGCCGATAGCGCATTGTAAAAAAAGGTAAACGGAAGTCCCAAAAACGTAATTTTCAAATAAACAACGGTCATCTCAAAAATTTCCGGCGGCACGTCCATCGCGCGCAGCAAAACCGGCGAAAGCGTGACGCATACCGCCGCAGTCCCGACGCTCACCATTGCCCCAAAGAGCAGCATTGTCGCCAACGACTGCCGCAGCTTTTCCCACTTCCCCGCACCAAAATACTCGCTCATCAAAACGCCCGCACCGATACAAAGCCCGCTCACCGCCAAAATCACCAAATTCATCACGGGCGCGGCAATCCCCTCCGCCGCAAGCGCCTCCTTTCCGATAAAACGCCCCGCAATCATGGAATCCACCGCGTTGTAGGCAAGCTGCAGCCAATTGCCAAGCAAAACAGGCAGCGCATACCGCCACAAATGCCCCTGCGCCGGACCGACCGTCATATCCCGCATAAAAAACCTCCGTTCCTGCCAAATCCTATACACCCTATGCCTTAATCCGCTCCACAAGCGACTGCCCCTGCAAAAAACGCACCGCAAACAGCGAAAACGCGCCGTACACTGCAAATAAAGCAGCGGCAAAAACAAGCAGCGCAGCCGCCGGAAAATGGTACGTCATGCTGCCAAACAGCCCCACCTGATGAAACGCCCGTACCGTCACCGCGCCGCACGCCGTACCAAGCGTCAGCGTAATCAAAAGTGTCACGCCCACATACCAAAGGCACTCACAGGAAATCATACGTGAAAGCTGCCGGTTCGTCATGCCGACCGACTGGAAAATCCCAAACTCCTGTTGGCGCGTCAATAAGTTGGTCATCATCGTGTTGATAAAATTCACCAATGCAAACAATGCGATAAACACGTTCATTCCGTACAACATCAGCATCATCTGCCGCAGATTCATCTCGGTGCTCAAAACCAAATCCTCCAAAGACGCAACAGACACGCGCGGATCGTCCAAAACCGCATACAATTGCTGCCGCTGTGCATCAGAGGTCTGCACCGTATGGATATTAATACACTCCGTAAAATCCGCAACCTTTGGATAAAGCACATGCAATTCCTCCTCAGGAAGCACAAACGCATTGTACGAAGCGCCCTTGACAAAATCCACAATTCCCATCACGGTATACGTTTTAGCAATCCCCACATTGCTTTTCACTGTCACGCTGTCCCCCACGGACAAATCCAAATGATACAGTTTTTTCAGCAGATTCTCACTGTCACGCGTCACCAAAATGCCGTTTTGCGCCGCAAGCGTATCATAATCCGCAGTCCCCTCCAGCAAAAGGTTATTTTCCGAAAGCGCCGCCATCTGTTCCTTCGTAAACCCGCCAAGGTCATAAAGGGCGTCCGCCCTCGGCGACTCCTCCACCATACAAAGCGTCCCGCTCCATACCGTCAGAAACTCCACATCGGGCAGCGCAAGGAGCCGCGCCTGTGTTTGCTCATTCAAAAGCCCTGCAAGCTGCGCCTCGTACATCGTTTGGTTGCTCTCCAATTCCACAATGTAACTCCCACCGTCGCCAAACGCGTTGCGTGCAAGCTCCCGTGCGTCCACAGAATCCGCATAGGACGCAATACACGCCGTCAAAATCCCCGTCAGTCCAAGCGAAACAAGCGTTATCGCGGTTTTCCTGCGGTTGCGCGTAAAGTTCATGCCCGCAAGGCGGAAAATCGACAACGGACGGTGCAGCCTGCGCGAAACACCCGACAATGCCTGATACGCATTGCTGCGCACTGCCTCAATCGCCGAAACCTGTCCTGCAAGCTGCAGCGGCTTTCTCGTTGCGACAGCCACCATTGCGATTGTCAGCAGCACGATAAACACCATATACGGCAGATTTTTCTCCCATCTCCAGTAAGCGCGCGCCGTCACAAACGTAATCAGCATGGCAGCCGCAATCCCCGACGGAATGCTAATCCACATCAGGGCGCGCCGCTCGCGCCGCACCACACGCCTTAGCTGGCGCGGTGTCGTCCCAATCACCTTCAGCCGTCCGTACTCGCGCAGTTTTCCCATCACGGAAATATAGAAAATATTGTAGATGACAATCGCGCAGACCACGGCAATCAACAGCGCAATCCCGTAAACATACAAGTCGCTGCCAAGATACATCTCGTTTAAATCAAAGTAGTTGGAACTGTAAAAAATCGTTTCCTCCGCAATGCCCATCTCCTCATAAAACGCCGCAATCTCCGCACGCAATTGTTCGGGCGCCTCCTCACTGCTGCCCGCAAATCGAAAACGGATTGTAAACGGGTTTTCACCTCCCATTGCCACGGCAAGTGCCTCCGAGATATACGCCTCAAAGTAACGGCTGTCGTTCTCTGCCTCCAAAATGCCGGAAACAACAAACGTCCGCTCTCCGTCTCCCAAATCTAAAGAAACTGGTGTTCCCTCCTCCTGCGGCAGATTAAAATACTTTAAAAATGCACGTTCGATACATATTTCATTCTCCGCCTCGGGATAACGCCCCGTAATCGGCGGCGCCTGCATTAAATCCAGCATCTCGCTGTCGTAAAACTGCACGGACACATTGGCATCCTTATAACGGATACTGTGCGTTTCGCTCTGATACCCCCAACGCTCCAGCTTCCCCGTCGCGTCAAGTCTTGCAAGGTCATCATAGGAAAGCTCCCCGCAGCCCGACTGATAATGCCCTCGCAGGCTCTCCACCGTGCGCACATAAGATGCCGTATAATAAAACGCGACAAGCGACATCAGACAGACCGCCAAGCCAATTGTAAGCATGGCGACCGCGTTGCGGCGGCGGTCTGCGGCAAGACTGCGCTTTGCCAGCGTCTTTTCAATTTTTCCCGTATCGTTTACAAAAGGAAGCGTCATCGTTTTGCACCTCCCTTTGTCACGATTTTACCGTCCTCAATCCGCACAATGCGGTCGGCAAGCTGCGCGATCTCATCATTATGCGTAATCATGACAATCGTTTGGTCAAACGCCGCGCTCGTGCGCTTGAGCAGTCCCAGCACGTCCGCGCTCGTCTGACTGTCAAGGTTGCCCGTCGGCTCGTCGGCAAGCACAATTGCAGGCTTTGTCATCAAAGCGCGCGCAATCGCAACACGCTGCTGCTGCCCGCCCGACAGATTATTCGGCATATTTTTCAGCTTGTCCTCCAGCGAAAGCATCTGCACAATCTCGTCCATCAACGCCTTGTCCGCGCTGTTGCCGTCCAGCTCCACGGGCAGGACAATGTTTTCATATACATTTAAAATCGGCACCAAATTATAATTCTGAAACACAAACCCGATGTTGCGCCGCCGAAAAATCGTGAGCTCCTCCTCGTTCTTTTTGGCAAGCTCCTCGCCCCGCACAAGCACACTGCCAGACGTCGGCGTATCCAGTCCGCCCATCATGTGCAGCAGCGTCGATTTGCCGCTCCCCGACGTTCCGACCACCGCCACAAACTCCCCCTTATCCACGCGAAGACTCACGCCGTCAAGGGCGCGCGTCACATTCGGCTCCGTGCCGTAATATTTCCTCAAATCAACCGTTTCCAAAACACTCATGTATTTTATGCTCCTTTCAAAGTTGTAATATTGCCATTGATGAAATGGCTTTTATAAGGACACTATAAAATATAAATGTTACGGAAATGTCCGAAGGGAGCAAAATAATCAGTCCCTATCGAAACGGCAAAAATACGGAAAACGTCGAGCCTTCCCCGACAGCCGAGGTCAGCTTGATATACCCGCCCTGCCTTGTCACAATCTCGCGCGCAAGGTAAAGCCCGATACCGACACCCTGCACATCATGCACCTCCTCTTCCCTGTAAAACCGCCCAAAAACCGCCGCCTGACGGCTCTCCGCAATCCCCTTTCCCGTGTCGCGCACGTCCACCCGCACATACAGCTCCCAATCCTTCACCGACACGCAAATCCTTCCGCCCGCAGGCGTATACTTCACCGCGTTGTCAAGCAGATTGAAAAGCGCCTCCGCCGTCCATTTCGCGTCATGGCACAGCGACAAATCCTGTGGGCACTCCACCGACACCTCAATCCCCTTTTGCTCCGCCGCATAGACAATGCCGCCCATCGCCTGCGCCAGCGTGTCAAATAACCGCCCTTCTCGCTTTTCCAGCCGCACCATGCCCGTTTCCAGCCGCGACGTTTTTACAAGCGCCTGCACGAGAAAGTCCAGCTTCTGCGCCTGACTGCAAATCCCCTGCAAAAACTCCCGCCGCTCTTTGGGCGCAACCTCCTTCATCAGCAGCGTATCCGACACCATTTTTAGATTACTCACGGGTGTCCTCACTTGGTGCGAAATATCCGTCACCAGCGCCTGCAATTCCCGCCGCTCCATTTCCACCCTCTGTCCGGTTTCCAAAAGCACCTCGTACAGCCGGAACAGTCGATGACTAATTCGGTCAAAAAGCAGTTCCCTGTCATGGCTTCTTTCCAAATGCACACGTCCGTTAATCATATCATCCAACGTTGCACACAAATCATCTGCAAACACCGACAGCCGCCGTCCAAACGCCATTGTCAGCACAAACAGCCAAAAAAGGGCGCATGCCGTCAGCACACCGCCCAACAAAAGCGCCTGCGCATTTCCCGTCAGCGCAAAAAAAAGAACAGTCGCCGCCAGCATGGAACACAGCGCTCCCAGTCCCACAAACAGACACAAATTCCTTACGGATAACCGCCGCAGTATCATTTCATCCTGCCTCCTGTCCACTGATACCCCATTCCGTAAACCGTCTTAATGTAACGGTCCCCGTCCGCCTCAAGCTTACCGCGCAGGCGGCTTATAAACGTTGTGAGCGTGTGCTCCTCCACATACCGCTCGTCCACGTCCCACAACCGCTCCAAAAGCTGCCGCCTTGTCAGCACCACCCCCGCGTTTTCGCAAAACAGGTTCAGCATTTTAAACTCCATTGCCGACAGCGTAAGCGAACAGCCGTTGAACATCGCCATCTGCTTCGCAAAATCAAGAAACAGCCTGCCGTCGTCATAAACCTCCCGCACCGGACGGTGGCGCGCAAGCACGGCAAACATCGCGCCCACCTTTTGTTGCAGCGCCTCAACGGAAAACGGCTTTGTCACATAATCCACCGCGCCCGCCGCATATCCCCTGAGCTGGTCGCACTCCGCATCATTTGCCGTCAGAAAAATCACCATCGTATCCGGTCTTTGCGGTAAAAACTGTCTGCAAAGGTCAAAGCCGTTTCCATCGGGCAGATTTACGTCCAGCAGCACCAAGTCATACGGCGTGCCCGCAAGCAGCGAAAGCGCCTGCGCCGCATTGACCGCCGAAGTCACGTCATAGCCCCCCGCAGTGAAATTGTAGGCAAGCGTTTTATTCAACAGCCTGTCGTCCTCGACAATCAAAATCCGTTCCACAGCAATCCTCCCCGCCGCAAAACGCCCTTTACGCGTCCAGTATCTTTGCAAGCTCCGCAAGCAGACGCTCCTTTACGGGCGGCTTTAAGAAATACCCCGCAGGCTTTAGCTGCAAAACTGCTTCAATGTTTGCCCTGTCGTTAATCGCCGTCAGAAAAACAACGGGAATATTCGTCAAATCCTCGTCCGCGCGAATCATCTCAAGTGTCATTCTGCCGTCGCACACGGGCATTTCATAGTCAAGCAAAATCAAGTCCGGACGCTTCTTCCCAATCGAAGTCATCGCCTGCGCCCCCGAAATCGCAATCGCAACCTCATACATATCCTCAAGCATTGCCTTAATCGTGCGCAGTGCCGTGCCGTTATCGTCCACCACCAAAATCCGCTTCTTCCCACTCGTCTCCTCCTGCTGCGCCTTTGCCTCGTCTGCCACGCGCGCCTCGTCCACGCCAAGCCGCCTGCATACTGCCTCCATGATTACGGTATTCTCCACAGGACGGATTAAGTTCTCAAACTGCTCGCCCTCGTAATACTTAAAGAACCTGCTGCTCTCCTCCTTTGTGCCGATTGTCAGCACCGGAACGTGCGCGTACTGGCCGCTTAGCAGGAAGAAAATTGACGTGTCAATATCGTACGCGCCAATCAGGCTGATGACGACTAAGTCCGGGTTGACGATTTTTAACATGCCCTCCAATACGCCCGCATTTTCCGAGCAGAGCTGTACGTGAAAATATTGTGACAAAAACTGGTTTGTTTCGTTTACCACCGTATTGAATTTTCCGATTAACAGTATCTTTTTCATTGTGTCCTCCATTGATTTTTATATAATATATTCTCTAATCTTTTCTGTAGTTTCTTATTCAAATGCCACTACTTCCATATCTTTTTCTATTTTATACCCATTTAATAGGTAGTCCGCAAAATCAAGCTTCCAACGATAACCTATCTTGGAATCTGATAAAGTCCTTTTAACACATAGCCTGCTTCTTCCAGCCCTTCTAATGTTACATAACATTGTGTTCCATTTATATAATTTCTTACCTTTTGGAATTATTCTTCATTATCTCACAATAAAAATCTGAGTGTCGCATTTGCATCCAATATACAATTATTCATTCTCATGTTTTTATCACTGCCTTTCTCCACGCTTCTTTTTCCTGTTCCGCCAAAGATGGATCTGCATACTGCTGTTCCACCATAATATCCAATGATAGACATTTAAATCACCTTTTTCTCTCATTGAATATAATAATACCATTTGTCCTTAATTCCTGCAAGTAAAACGCAATTCTTACAATATAAAAGAGAGCTATCCTAATGGAATAGGTTCATTCTAAGCTTTGGATGTGATAGAAAATAAAGCAGATAACGGTATCTGCCTGTAAAATGGTATATAGCGTATGGGATTATGAAATCAGTGGCTTTAAGCAGCGGATATATTGATGTTTATGGATTTTGCAGCAAACCCATTACAGTGACAGGTTGTGCAATCCCGACAAGCCGCAAATCAGCGTGCAAGGTCTTTTCATTCCGGATTCTGCATCCGGCAAGGACAGTTTATCGAAGTATCCCGAATTAAAGGAGCGTATGCAGAGCCTTTTACAGAACGGGGAAAAGATAATGCCGAAACAGTGGAAAGCCGAGATACAGTCTTTGCAGTCTGAATGTGACAGTATCGGCAAGGAACAGACTAAGACCGCTACAGAATTAGCGTATGCGGAAGTTATCAGCTATAACAAGAAAAATCTTGAAAGAGAGCTTCAGAACGAGAGCCGACAACACAATCGGCAACAGGGCAGAGCGAAACGGAGGAAGGAAGAAATTTAATGTGAATTTTATTGTAAAGACAGGCGTTTTTTTGTATAATTAAAGTGTGACAGGAACAGGATATATCGTATCTTGTGTCACAGATTTTTAGAAATCGAGGTG
>CANOMQ010000074.1 GCA_947567595.1 uncultured Lachnospiraceae bacterium
AAGGCTGGAAAAATAATCTGCTGTTTGCGTCTCCCTCAATTCGCCGTCCAACACTATAGCTTGTTCTGTGGTGATTACTTCGCTTGTCTGATCTTTTTCTGTTGCCTTAACACTATATTTAACAGTGTCATATCCGCTATTCTCAGGCGTAACAGATGCCGCAGTCCATGTAAGTACCAGATTGGTACCATCACCTTCTTTTTTACTAATTGACAAATTGCGCGGCGCACTTAACGAAGCAGTCTCCTCACCACCTTGGTCTCCGCTTCCGTCTGAATTATCCGAACCATCGCCTGTATTGTTTCCCGTTCCGCCTGAAGCATCGCCATCCGAATTTGCTGTATCACCAAGTGCAGCATCGTCGCTGTCGGCTTCAGTCGTAACACTGTCTTCGCTTTCCTCTGTCTCCGAACCAGATTCGATTACTTCCGTCTCTGCTTCCGGAGCGAGTTCCGCAGCATAGGCAGACATATTTGACATTACCATCGCACCCGATAGAACGATAGCCATAATACGTCGTGCCAGTTTGCTTTTGAATTTACTCATACGTTCGCCTTCCTCCCTTGTGCAGTCATATGCAAGCTTCCTTAGGCAATAAAACTTTTATATAATTTTAATTAAAATTTTACAATTCCCTACTTTTAAGGGGTCCTTAAGATACTTTCGCACAATTCCCTAAATTTTCTGACCAATCCCCCGATAAATCCCAAACAAACACCACCCAAAAATCCACAACCAATTTGTAGAAACCCAAGTTTCATGTTAAAATAACCATAACAACCCAAAAGGCATTATCATTTCGCAATAATGACGGAAAGGAGCAGCACATGGGAATTTATTTAAATCCGGATAATGACGGCTTTAAAGGAGCTGTCTGTTCTGAAATATATGTGGATAAAACAGGACTGATTGCATATACCAATAAACTGTTAAATACAGAGCAAAAATATATCTGTGTCAGCAGACCAAGGCGTTTTGGAAAATCGATGGCTTTGAAAATGCTGGCGGCGTATTACAGCCGTGCCTGTGACTCAAAGGAGCTATTTGCCAATTACAAAATCGGGAGCGCGGAGAGCTTTCAGGAGCATCTGAACCAGTACGATGTGATTTATCTGAACATGCAGCAATTTTTAATTGAAGCAAATGGAAAAGATACAATTGAATATTTAGAACAGGAAACGCTTGACGAGCTTTTATGTGAGTATGGCAATTTTGTAAACAGAACAGACATCGGACTTGCCGCTGCCTTAAGAAAAATATATGTTCGGACAAAGAAAAAATTTATCTTTTTGATTGACGAATGGGATTGCATTATGCGGGAACGTCAGGACTCCGAAGGGCTGCAGAAGCAGTACCTTGACTTTCTTCGTAACCTCTTAAAGGATCAGTCGTATGTTGCGCTTGCGTATATGACAGGCATTCTCCCTGTGAAGAAATACGGGGTGCATTCCGCTTTGAACATGTTTTCGGAATATTCCATGACAGACCAGTTTAATTTTGAAGAATATACTGGTTTTACAGAAGCGGAGGTTGCGGCATTATGCGGGCAGTTTGATATGGATTTTAGAGAAACCAGTAACTGGTATGATGGATACATGTTTACAGCGTTTCGGCATATCTATAATCCAAAATCTGTAGTGGAAGCCATGCGCCGTCATAAATTTTCAAACTATTGGACTATTACTGAAACCTATGATGCGCTAAAAACTTATATTGACATGGACTTTGATGGATTGCGGGCAGACATTGTTCAGATGCTTGGCGGAGAACGCGTCAGGATTAATACGCGCAGCTTCCAGAATGACATGCGCAATTTCAACACAAAGGACGATATCCTGACACTCTTAATCCATTTAGGCTACTTGGGCTATGATTCTGAAAAAAAGGAAGCATTCATTCCAAACAGGGAAATTATCGAGGAGTTTGAAAATGCCATGAGCACTGGCGGCTGGCAGGAAGTCATGAATGTTTTAAAGGCATCGGAAAAGCTGCTGGAGGATACGCTTCATGGCAACGAACAGAGTGTCGCAGAAGCACTGGATAGAGCACATATGGAAATCTCGTCCATACTCACATACAATGATGAAAATTCCCTTAGCTGTGCCATAGGGCTGGCGTATTACAGTGCGAGAAAGGATTACAGGCTCATCAGGGAGCTTCCGACAGGACGCGGGTTTGCTGATATCGTGTTCCTTCCGCTCCCGCATACCAAGCATCCGGCTATAATCGTTGAACTAAAATACAACAAACCCGTCCAGTCAGCAATACAGCAGATAAAGGACAGGCAGTACACACAGGCGCTTGAGGGGTATGGCGGGGAACTCCTTCTTGTTGCGATAAGCTATGATAAAAACAGCACAGAAAAGCAGCACCGTTGTCTGATTGAAAAAATGAAAATCGAAACAAAATAAGAAGGAGCGGAATTTCCGCCCCTTCTTTTTGTGATATCAAATTATCTGATAACCCTTACAGGAATTGTGATAACCTGTTGTTTTACATTTGTTCCGCCGCCCTCGACTGAGATGAGAGCCGTTATCTTATAGACAGTGCCTTCCTTGAGACCTGCTCTGTCTTTGATGGTCACAATGACATTGTTTCCGCCTGCGTCATAGCTGAGCTTAAAATTATTCAAGCCGCTCGTCTGCGTCATGTCTGTGATGTATGCGCCTTCTGTTCCGACTGTAATCGTTCTCTTTGCTGATGTCGTGTGGGAAGAAAGTTTCACCTCCAAGGCATCCTTTAAGCCGGAAATCTTAAGTGTCGGCTGTGCTGTCTTGATTACAATTGGCTTCAACGGTCTAATGGTTGTCGAGCCTTCCTTGCCAAGGTCAATGGTAAATTCAGGTGTTACTTTGTAATTGCCCTTCTTTAAGACTGCTGTTTCCTTTGCCCTTACAATGGTTGCGCCTGTTGCCCTGTCATGGCTTACAATCTCAAACAGATTTGCCGCATCGCCTGTAAGCTTAACGGATGATATCTGCGCTGCCGTGAAGTTCTGCATCTTAGGCTTGAGTGTAATCGTGCTGCCAAGTCTGTTTGCCATATTGATGCTGCCTGCTACGCCTACCGTAACGGCTTCCTTGCTTACCAGAGAAAGCTTCACAGGTGTTGTCAATTCATTTTCCATTGTTCCAAGCTTGTATTTAAGCACAAAGCCATAGCTGCTTGCATAGCCGGCGCTCATCTTGTAAACGCCCCTGTTTGCTTCGGCAGGGAACTTGCCGTCTTTCTTCTTAAGACTCATTCTAAGAACATAATTTCCGTCTATATTTTTCACAAGCTTTGCATCCACATAGTCTGTCAGGAATGCCGTTGCCTTATCATTTGAGCCGGTCACAGTGTATTCACTGATTGTAAATCCTTCCGCACCATTCATGATAACAGGTACGTCCACCTGCTCCTTACCCACAAATTTCTCAGGGTTCATGTTAAGCTTTGCAGGCTTTACTGTTAATTTCGGAATGCTGTTTGTTACCTGGATAGACTGATTTACAATAACTGCATCGCCTGAAATCCAGTCATCATATGAAATACTGAGTCTTAATGCGCCGCCCTTTTCTGCGCCTTCCTTCAATGTCAGACGAACACCATTCTTTCCGTCTCTCAAGCCGGTAACTTCGCCTACTGTAAAGTTATCATTAATCTTTGAGTATGCTTTCTTGTTTACAGCGTCGCTTCCCTTCAGCTCAATTGTTGCAATATCTGTACCAAGATACATATCCGCAACCGGATCATAAATCAATACGTCTGCACTCTTCATACCGATTGCCGTATAAATTGTCTTGTCAATTGCAGTCAGCTTAAGCTTCGGCTGTTTGTATTCCATAGCCACTGAAATATTCTTTACTACATCATATTCCGGATAATATCCTTCAACATGTGCAGTTAAACTAATTTTTCCGTCAGCCTTTGCTTCTTTGAAATCCGCCCGTCCGTTTGTTGGATCAACCGTGACAGAATTCTTGTTGTCCGCAATGATGTCATATTCCGTACCTGTGCCTGCAAAACGGAAGTAACCATTGGCTGTTTTGATTGCCTTTGCCTTTCCGTCCTTGTCTACATCGGCTACAAGCGTTACTTTGCCCTGCTTTGAAGAAAGGAGCAGCTTACCTGTACTTCCTGCCGTACCCTTCTTATAGAAGAAGTTTACTTTCTTGGTCTGCTTAAATGTTACCGCAGGCTTGCTTTCCGTTACCTTAATGGTTATCGGAGTAAATGCCGTTGTTTCTATGGTTGGATCAGCGCCTTCCACTGTAGTGGTCGTCTTTGCCTCGCATACCAGTGTGTAAGTACCTTTTGCAATACCTGCTTTACCTGCTGCAGCTACTGAGGTATTTAACTCGTATACGTTTGTTCCGGCTGCCAGCGATTTCACCGTAAACATTTTGGTAAGGTCTGAGTCCGCCCTGCCTTCTACAACCTTCGCGCCCTTGTATACCTCTTTGACTTTAATCTCGCTGTCCTTTGCAAGCTTCTTGCCAAACGGCTCAAGCAGTGAAACCTGTACGCCCGCAAGCTTCGCCTTGTCAACTTCAACATTCGCGGCATTCCATGCAAATTCGCTGCCCTTTAATGTTACAATGTAATCTCTTACAAGTGTCTTGTCGTCTGCAGAAGTTACTGTAACGGTTGCAGTACCGCCGTCATTGTTCTTGTCAACAATCTGGAAAACTGCGTCCTTATTGTTACCCTTCGGCGCCTGACTCAGTTTTATGATATTTGTGTCATTTACCTTAATTTTTACACCCTTTGTTCCGATTTCCGCACCCTTGTCATCAAGCGCACGCAGGTTCTTCATTGTGAAGCTTTCTGCTGTACGGTCAATTTCAATGTAATCGTTATCCGGAGTCCAGTTCAGCTTCTTCGGATCGGATATTTCGATACTGTCAAATTTGATATTGCGTGCATTCTTTACCTTAACATCAAGTGTTGCATTTTTCTTTACTGCTTTGCCGTTTACTGTCAGTGTTACTGTTGCAGTTAACTTCGCATCGCCGTTTGAACCGGAGCCTTTATATTTTACCTGACCGCCTATTACGTTCAGTCCTGCATTGACTGCTCCTACCGTTGCACTGCCTTCTGCCGTCAGCAGTCCTTTTGTTGTTTCCTTTACTTCTGCCGCAAATCCGCTCAGCTTCACGTTATACGGTTCAACTGCCGGTGAAATTACAGGTACAGCCTCAACTGTCCATGTTTCTCCGTCATTTAAGATGCCGTTATTATTGGTATCACCATCCGTAACCAAAAGTTCTGCACCGTCAAGCTGGATAAAGCTGATTGCAATGGTTCTGTCCTGCTTACCTGCTGCGACAGCCGTAAATTCAGCCGTTGTGCCTGCAAATGCCGCAAGCTCGACTTCAACGTCCACTCCATTAGCATCCTTCTCTTTCTTCCAAGAGTAACCTGCCTCTGCAAGTGCTTTTGTGCTTTCAAAGTCTTTCAGGTTAATCTGGCTGAGTGTCGCTTTTCCCTTATACTCATCTGCAAATACATAAAGGTCAATAACCGGATCAAGCACGTCTCCTGCCGGAGTCGTTCCGATGACACTGTTTTGGAGCTTTAATGCCGCAAGACCTTCCTCGGTGTACTCAAGGAAACCGTTTAGGTTAATCGAGCCATCTTCGGTTCTGGAAATCCTGTTTTGTGCCTTGCTGCCAAAAATTGCGTTTGTAATGCTTGTATACTTAAACCATGAAAGATCAAATGCATCGTTGTTAGCATTTACAGATTTAACACCGTTCCAGTAATAATTTGTTGCAGAGTAAATCTTATTTTCATTTTGTGTTCCACGCAGATCAAAATTCTCTCCTGTCGAATAGCCGCTCGCCGCGTTACTGTCCTTAATAGAGACAAGATGCTCCGCATAGAAATCTGTATTAACTGCTCCGCCCGTGTACAGTGCTACATTATTCAACTCATTGTTAAATGAGATACTATTGTATATCTGTATATCCGGACAACTGTTAGAGTCAATACCCTTTGACTTATTGCCAAATGCAATCGAATTTTTCAGGACATGATATCCGCTCATGGAATCTCCGCCCATCTTAAATCCGTTACCATTACCTGCATCTACAATATGCGTGTTCTTTGTGTATCTGTTGAAATTTGTGTACCTGTATATCAGGTCGGATCCGGAACCGTAATAGTCCTCCTCGCCAAACAGATAACCGTTCTTAAATGCAAGGCAGTTCTCAATCGTTACAACGCCGATGCTGCCTGATTCTACCTTAGCAAACAAATCCCAACCGTCGTCTGCATTGTAAGCAGCGATACAGCCGACAAATTTGTTGCCGTCACCGCACGTCAGCTTTGCTGCGTATCCATCTGCATCCTCATATCCTGCGTCATAATTCATAAATGAACTACAGTTAAGGATTGTATTGTATGAAGGCCAGTCTTCCCTGCCATAGTTTGCATATCGTGCAACCTGAAGACCTGTGTTTCCGTTTAAGTATGTGCGTACATCATTTAATATATTGTGACTTCCGCCAAGTAAAACACCCTTTTGTCCGTCACGGGAACCCATAACGTCAAAGCCTTTAAAATACCAGTAATTGCCTGCCATGATAAATGCAGTATCGTTCTTGATTGTACTCTGTCCAAAGTTCAATATCGGTCTGTTTGTTCCTGTTGCTTCCGGAGCCGCCGTCATGGTAATGTTTTTTCGTGAAGTACCATCATGTCCTTTACCAATCAAAAGATTTTCTGCCGCACCGTCTATGCTGTGGTTCGGATCTTCTGTCAGATTATACATGCCACCTGCCAAAATGATTGTCTGACCTGCCGCTGCATAGTTCACTGCATCATAAACATTTGTTGGGTATGACGCGGAGCTACCCGCATAATACGTTACTTCCGTATCATTTTCCTGAACAGTATACGGTGTGCCTATCGGAGCTCCGTTTTGTGCCACATAAATTTCGTTCCCGCTAAATGCATGATATGTTACAGGGAACGGATCCTTTTCGTTCGTCTGCATATCGAAGTTCTTTAACTTCTGATTATCACCCGGTACAAAGTTTTCGTCGGGTTTTGCATAATACGTAAACTTGGTTTCGCCTTCCCGCAGCTCGTTTGTAAATGTGTACTTTGTGCCTGCGGTAATTGCCTTACCTGCTACAACTGCCTCTTTTCCAAATTTATCTTCCTTATAAATGGTCAGAGAACCGTCAAAGTTCGCGCCAAAGACTAAATCATAGTCTTTACTGTTTGAAGTTTCTTCTGAGCTGAAAGAAGCACTTGGATCTATTTCTGTTGTAGGAATCGTAAATACATCATTTTCATTAGCTTTTGTCACATCAAGATCAATCTGGCTGATGTCAATACGTGCTTTTCTTGCCGCAAAGAAACCTATATAAATGTTTTGCTTATCAATCTGTGTCAGTTTGTTATTATTTTCGTCTGAGAATACCTGCTCACTGATAATCTTGTACCATGTGTCGTTCATTTCGGCATACTGACCGCTTGCTTTATCTTCGTCAGTCAAATCTGTGGCTGCATTTACTTCAAGATAACGCAGTACATATGCATTGTTATATTTCCGAATTTGGAAACGGAAATCTGTCAGTAATTCCTTGTCGTCCTTTACGGAAGATGTCGGAATGGCTGATTTGTTGTAGCCGTTTCCAATAGCGTTGTAGCTGCCTGTATAAAGGTCATTGTTACCTGCGCTTGTTTCCAGCGTTCCGGAATCTGTCAGGAAGTTTGCCGGAGCAGTTGATGCACCTGATTTAATTTTCGCTACATCTGCCGCTGTTGCGCCTTCCTTGGAATTCCAACCCACACCAAGCTTCATTTCATAACGCATAATTGTTGTGCCATTGCCACCCGCGTTTGTTACATATCCGGGAATCGTATTTCCATTCTCGTCTTTTGTAGCACGATACCAGCTATACTGAATTTTTGATGCAAGTAACTGATATGCGTTGGTCCATGTTGCACCGTCATCACCGTTTTTGCCGACTGTGTCGGAAACCATCATACCAAAGCCGTCCTGACCATTTGTATATTCCCAGCTCATAACATGGATTAATGCGGACAATGTAAAGTTATCCTGTGATGGATCAATTGTAGTATAGTAGTAAGAGAGGCCATCCGTCGAAGCAGGGACAACCTTACCTCTGCCGTTCTCACTCCACAGCTCCACGCTCTTTAAATCACCTGCGTTTGCGCCTTCCGTATAAGTGTGTTCTTTATAGCCGTTTTGCGGAACTGTAGCGGAGCCGTTTGCATTATATTCATCATCACCCTTTTTGTATGCGCCGTCAAAATCGTTCATTTCTTTCTTTCTGGTATAGACAGCGCTTGATGTATTAGAGCCAAAAACGGAATGGAACCATCTTGTATCGTTTTTGCCGTTAATATATTTCTCTTTCGCGTCCGAAGTCATTGAACGAACTACGGCTGTTGCCTTACCGTCCGCTGTTTCGCTGACAGCATTAACCAGCAATTGAACTAAGCTGTCGATTCTTGCAGCATAAGCATCATCCGTTTCATTTTTGTCTTTATCCTGCGCGTTGCTCTTCTGTACCTCGGCTTTTTTGTCAGCCTTCCACTGATCATTTAACCATTCTGAAACAGGTGAATCTTTTGTTTCAATTTTTACTTCTCCTGTTTCCGGATTTACTGTTCTTGTAAGTATTTTCTTTCCGGCGGTCAGATTTAAACTGCTGTCAGCTTTTCTGAAAGCCTGTGTTATGATATATGCCGTGCCTGTCGGCATACCGTGTAATGTAACAGTATATTTATTTTCCTTGTCCGTCTCGGATGCCAGCTTATACTCTTTGCCTTCTTCGTTTTTGTATGCTTCAATATCCGTATAAGTTTTGGCAACTAATTCTTTTCCCTCTTTTGAAAATGCTGTTACGACATAATAGTCCGCCTCGTCTACTGACGGGAATATGACCTCAAGTCCTCCAAGTGGTTTCTCATCTGTACTGCCTGTATCTGACACATTTGTCATTGAGCTTACGCTTGCCTGACTAAGCGGCAGTACAAAATCCTTCATTGTCCAGTCGGAAGCATTATCTTTCATTACGATATCCGTCTCACCGCTGCGCACAAGGCTTGCGCGGAAGCTGTAATCACCCGACGCGGTCGGTGTAAATGTAAAGATCTGATCGACATTTGTCTTTGAGCCGTCCGTAGTATTCACTGTGCTTTCTGCGGCTTTAACAACGGAAGCTACAACCTTTCCATCCTTGTCAAGCATATCTACTCTTAAGGAATCTGCACCGTGGTATCCGACATAACCGTTTGCTGTCACATTGATGTCAGACTCACCTTTGATATAGGTTATTTCTGTAATAACAGGTGTTCCGGTAGTGTCCTCACCCCATGTATCTTTTACAGGCATATCGCCGCTGTCGTATATGACTGCTTTATGCAAGCGTCCGGCTCTGTCATAGTCTTTATGTAACGGTACTAAGAAGGAATAAGTACCCGCCTCCAAATTGTCATATCTTATGGTAGTTATGCCTGTTCCTGATGCGATATATGCAGGTCCCTTGTTTTCATTACCGCTTACATATGTTACATTGTCCACGGTTGATGAACCTGAACCGCTAATACTTCCGGAAACCGGTTCGCCTTTGGGATTTAGGAGTCCAAAGATTGATTTATTGCTACTGCCTGTAGATGCCACGGAAAAGCTTGCGCTTGCAGTACCATACACTGTAAATTCAAAAGTAGCGCTGCCGCTCTTTTCCAATTCAAGCCATGCAGATGATCCGTTACTGTTTTTGCGAAGTTTTACAATTCCTGCTACAGGCTCCTTAATTCCGTCTACAGTCCGTGTCTTTGCAGTAAAGTAGTTGCTTGTACCGAATTTTGTTCCTGCCGGCTGCGCAATACCATCAGTAGTAGCATCGTCCGTATAATCCAATGCATCAAAGGTATATCCTTTCGGTTCTTCTCCGGTTACTTTAATTACTCCTGCGGCTGACCATTCTGACTCATCCACAACATCTGTTATGCTGTCATCACGGTATGCCTTTACTTTTACGGATATTGTCTTACCGATCTCTAAGCCTTTTAAACGGTAAGATATTGATCCGAGTTCCTTTTTGCTTTCAATAGTAGCTCCGTTTTCATCGGTTGCCAAAAGCTCGTAATAATCTGCTTCTGAAACCTTATCCCAAGTTACGGATACAATCCCCAGTCCGTCTGAACCTGCGGCTTCATTTTGCAAATCGGAAATTACGGGTGATTCAAGCGGAAGCTTAAAACGAAGGCTGTCAGAAAAACTGCTTGATTTATCACCATAGTCTTTTACGACGGTTTCATTACCGTTCTCATCAAAGACGGTATCCTTACGGCTTAAGATTGCTTTGAAAACATATGTTCCTGACTCGAAAACATATGCTCCTGATTCGTCCTTGGATGAAAATTCTACTGTAGTCAATGCATCTGCTGCCGTGTCTTTTTTGCTTATTTTGGAAGCAATCGGTTTAGGGTTTGCAAGCTCAAGGTGCTCTGCATTGTACATTTCTATTGTAATATAGTCTGCACCTTCGCCTGTTGTGTTGATAACACCTTTTGCCGTAACTGTAATTTTACCATCTGTTTGTTGTGCACTTATAATTTCCGGTGCGTCAACTTTTTCCCAGTCGCCACGGTCAATTCCGCCGCCTTCCTTTGTTTCTGTGACAACTATTTTGTAAATATGGATTGTGTTTACGCTGCATCCAAGATAATATGTTCCTTCCTTGGTCAGGGAAAGCTCTGAATAATTTGGAGCATGCTGTTCATATGTTTCTTCGGAATTGGCTACCTTGTTCTTAAATCCAGTATCCGTAAAGATTTCTACCTGACGGTTGCTGGATATGCTGCTTCCTCCGGCATTCACCCACCATACCTTTACTGTTGCCGCGCCTTCTGTAGTAAATTTGATGGCGTTTCGATTTTTTTGTGCCTTTCCGGCAAAGTTTATTCTCTTCAATCCCTCAAAACCATCACTCCAAACAGGATGTCCTGTAGAATATGTGGTTGAGTCGTTCACTTCCTGTATAGCTGTCTTTTTTTCACCTAAAGCCAAGAGAGTAAAATAATCATCTGTTCCAGCGGATATGTCTTCGTCCGTTGTATACGTTGCCGTTTCCATTTCATTAACATCCAACGTATAGTTATTTTCTGTAACTGTTACCGTCTCTTCTACAGCTATTTTATAAATATGGATTGTGTTTACGCTGCATCCAAGATAATATGTTCCTTCCTTGGTCA
>CANOMQ010000075.1 GCA_947567595.1 uncultured Lachnospiraceae bacterium
AGGCTGGAAAAATAATCTGCTGTTTGCGTCTCCCTCAATTCGCCGTCCAACAACTAAGCAGTTCCACTGCTTTTGAAATCTGTTCGTCGAATGTAATCAGGTTCCGTTTTGCTGCCTCCTCGGTATACACGTCATAAAACCGGAATATGCCTGCATAGTCCATTTCTCCGCCTTTTTTGCGCTGTTTTGCAAGATACAGGTCCTTTCCGTCCCTGTTTATGTCCGTAATTGCGGACCGCAGTTTAGTGGCAATCCCATGTTCGCCAAGTACATTCTCATAGGAACAGCCTGCTATTTTCCCTGTCCTTTCATCTGAAAGGAGTTCAAGTATAAGTTCCGTTACCCTGATTTTTGTTGCCAGCGTTACTTTCCCCGCAATGTCCTCATTTTCCCTTAAAATCCTCATTCCGAGGGAGTTGATGGTAGTAATCTCCGGTTTTTTGGACGTGAAGACCTGTCCGCATACCCTGTTTTGTATCTCACTCGCCGCTTTGTTCGCAAACGTCACAAACAGTATCTTTTCCGGCGGCACGCCCTGCTGTATCAGGTTTACCAGCCTTTGTACCAGTGAAAAGGTCTTTCCTGAACCGGGAATGGCAATCACGCGCATTACACCGTCCCTGAAATTCCGGATAATCTCCTGTTTTTCCGTGAGCTTCACATTGGAAGGCGCGGGACTGTCTTTGGTTCCGTTTATTCCGCATCCGCAGTCCATATTGCCGGCAGTGCCGTTATCCGTTTCAAGGCAGCATATTCCCGCAAACCTGCATCTGCCGCATTCCTTTTTCGGCATGCCGGACAGGATTTTTTCAAGCGGCTCCATAAGGAGGCTTATATCCGTCCGGGATATAACATCATTGCTGACTGCGACGGTATTGTTGGTGAGCGAGAAATCCGGATATGCGCCGTTTGTGTCGTTTTTTCCGCCCATGTAGTAAATGGCGGATTTGTCGCAGGCGATTTTGCTGCTTTTTAAGGCGCACTGTACTGCCAGCAGCTCCGGACTGCTTTCCGGTTTCCTTGCCGTGAGCCTTGCACGGCTGTTGTATGCAGGTTTTCCCGGACTTATGATGACGGCGTCCTTACTGCCCTTCCCGTCCTCAAGCACAAGGTCGATCCTGCACCTGATCCGTGAAAAACGGTGCCCGTTCATATCGACAGGGTAACTGACATCCTCCTGTATGTTTTTCTGCAGGGGCTTAACCCCGTTTTGTGCAAGGAATGCCACAAACCGCTCAAGCTTCCTGTAATCCGCCTGTCTTTCCACTTCACATTCCTTTGCGCATGCAAAGTTTTCGGGAGAATATTCCCGCCTGAAGTATGTCTCCAGTGCGGGCAGGATGTCCCCCTCACGGATCTGCTTTCCCTCCTGTATCAGGTCTGTTATCAGGTATTTTACCGCCCCGTTAAAGAGCTTCGTCCTTTTTGAACCCGCATCGAGCAGGTTCAGCCGTGACAGCCTGTGGTACCTTTCGCACCCTGCAAGCTGTACAAGCGATTTCATTTCAATCGTTTCCTTTTTCGTATGTTTTCCTCCTTTTTACCTGTGGCATGGCTGTCTGACAGAAGCACTTCCTGTTTTGCAGTCGAGCAGGGGAATGACCTTCCCGCGTCCGTGTGCATAAAAAAAACACGAACACATAATGCATTCGTGCGGAATTTACCCCTGTGCAGACCGGTGCCAGCCTGAATCTTCCCATTGGGAAGTGTACATGATTTATAATAGGTTACAGGGAAATATTAGCATAATACGCCTTTTAAGGCAAGAATATATTTTTATCCGCGATCCTGCTTTATAAAAGGACACCTCAGTCCGAGATGTCCTTTACGGCTTCAATGCGCCTGATTTATTTCGCCTCCTTTTTCCTTTAATGCGGGAATTTCCCATATGCTTATTCCTTTATGGCAAATTCATATGTATATTCATCATTATACGTGGCATTAAAATACTGCCTCCCTTCATCTTTGTCCGATATATGCCTGCTGTTTATGCAGCTTCCTGTGTCATCCATGATATGCATTATCAGCCCATGGACATTACTGTTCCATTCAGAAATTGTTTCCTCCAACTGCTGTCTGGTCAGATGAATGTAACTGTTGAAAAACGGCTGCTCGCCGTAACGGCTTTTTGTATTGCCTGCCCTTTCCACGGCAAAACTTTCGCAGTCACGCCTTATCAGGATACCTTTATCAATAAGGTCACATACCGCATCATTGACCTCTCTTGTCAATTGGATATTGTTTTTCCTCAATACGCCCAATGATAAAATTCCGTCATGCGTCCCGTCCAAAACCTTTAGTATCATTGTTTCCATGATATTATTCATAATATTATCCATGCTGCCTCCCGTTTTTATGATATGCCCGACAGCCTCATCCTCACTGCAATCGTATTTATCCATCCTCGCCCTGACTTCTGCTGCATATGCCTGTACTTTTTTTTCTGTCAGAACAGGATAATTTTCCCTGATATAATCTGCTGTGGACTGCTTTTGAAAATATTCATGAATCCGCTGCATATCAATATCATTCAGTTCCACCTCTCTGCCGCCCTGCAGTTTAAAAATATGATTTTCCATTCCTGACCTCCTTTGGTTTTATAAAATCTTAACAGTTACAGACGCCATGTTTTTCAAGGATTTTTTCTTCCAGCATCCGCAGATAACCCTTAAACACTTTGCTGTCATTTCCCCGTGAAAAATAACAGTATGTTATTGAACCGTCAAACTTGAAAGTGACTTCCGCGAGAACATCATTCACCCATCCCTGCGTCCGCAGGGGAAGCCTGATTCCGTTTGCCTTAAACAGTTCAAGGAATAAGCTGCTCCCTTTATGTGTTTTGGCATTCTCCACCTTTTCCTTTTTTAATATGCTGTTTTCAGCATTAAAAAGCTGGGTGTCAAATTCCGACTGCCGTCTTTTTTCTTCCGCGTCAAGCCTGCGCTTTTCCTCCAGTTTTCTTTTTTGGCGCTCGGCTTCCTGCTCCCGCTTTACCACGGACATGTATTCCGTATAGTGTTCTGCCAGACCGCCATATCCCAAAGCTTTCACTACTGTAATATGAAGCTGTCTGATATATCCGTGATTTTTCTCGGCAGCCTCCAGTCCTCTTAAAAATTCCTCTTTCCCCGTACGGGTTAATTTTTTACTGAGGTCTTCCAGCGTATCCCATCTGTTGCACGTGCAGGAACAGAATATGACCCCATCCATCTCGGTCCATATCCTGTACAGTCCGCCATCCTGGATTTGAATATAAAACCCCTTATGGCTGCAGTTGCCCGTAATGATATCCAAGGGACACATTTTCTGGTATCCAAATGCGACCGTATTGCCGTCCTTCTTATAATAATAGGCTTTTTTCCTTTGGAGGTTTTGGCTGTATTCCTCCCTGTCAATGCTGTTCAATTCAGTATTCATGTCCATCATAAAATTTTCCTCCCGTTTTCCGGCGCATTGCACCTTTATATACCGTTTTCCTCACCTGCCATGAGCATATATCCCATGTTTTTTTTGCCAAAACAGAATTCAGCCACTTCCGGAACCATCAGTGCAACGTCATTACCGTGAAAGTCCTTTGAATTGTAATCCATTTCTCCGCCGTCCGTTAATTCTCCGCCACTGTCGCAGAGACTATAGCTGATGCATGCATCACATCCCTCTGAAGCGGCAGGATTGTCGCTGTAGCTTACCTTCAGCAGACAGCCGTTTTCCAGACGTGCCCTTACACTGCCGCGCACCATGCCTGCACGTTCCACATCCGTCACGAACAGTCCGCGTTCCCGCAGGTCCGTAAGCATGTCCTCCATTGCGCTGTTGATGGCTTTACGTTCCATTCCGGAAGGCACGGCGCTTATCACTTCCGCGTTCCCGTCTGCACCGCCGCATACGGATATGCAGGATTCCGAATGTCCGCAAAGATAATCGGAACGTTCCCCGGACTCCCTGAGCCTGTCATTAAGGTAGCACGCGCCTGCCCGCGCAAACATTTCGCACAGGGATGACCAGTAACCAAAGGAATCCCTGCTGTATATGCCGTCCATCATTCTTGAATGGTTCAGGTAATCCGATGTCACTTTCCTTACTTCCTTTTTTCCGACACTTATCACGTATAATATATAACCTTCATACAGGCTCTGCAATCTAATCATGTCCTTTTTCGATATCCTACGTCCTGCGGCTTCTTTTTTCAGTTCCGAAAGCTTCTGAGCCACGGCAAAAAAGCAGTTGTCTGACGGTACCTCTTCAGTATGAATCTGTGCTTCTGCTATAATCTCCTTTACAATCTCTGCCTTTTTTGCTGTCTGCACATCTGTAAGAAGGTTGTCCGGAACAAGGCAGTCTGCCATAATACGTATCCTGTGTTCATATCTACGTCGTTCCTTTTCCATGCGTTTTTCCCGTTCCATATCCGTTTCATCCCTAAAGCACATGATTTCGAACAGTTTTAATACGGAATACGGGATTTTATCCGTTTTGCCCCTGTTTTCGGTCATCATTCCATCCAGTCCCAGTTTTTTTCCGATAATGTCGTCAAACGCATGAAAAAGTTCATGTCCAAGGCTTCCCGCACCATTCATCTTTGTAAGGTTGATGACTTCCCGCATCGGCTCATAATGCGCCGCGGCTTTTCCCTTTCCCCTTGCACCAAAGGCAATTGAGAGGCGTCCTCCAAAGGAGACCTGCCCCGGCAGGATTCCCAGCACCTTTGCAAAATCATGCATCGCCTCATAAGCCATGTTCAGGCTTGCCTGCGCGTCTTTTGCGGTAAGCCAGTTGCCGAACTCGCCGCCGCGTATCCCGAACCCTTCAAGGAAATCCTCCCCCGTCATGTCCTTTCCATGCCTTACGTCGCCCAGTCCGGTCCTTTGAATATTTTGGAGCTGTTTTGGGATAAACGCCGTTTTCCTGTTGGAAACCTTTCTGCATCCCTTACCTTTCTCCGTCCCGAAACCGGTCCTCCTTATGTCTTTTTGGTACCTGCACATGACTGCCTTTGTTATGCACAGCGCCGTAAAAAGCTTCTTAGTAAGGAAAACACCGCCTTTTTGTGTAGGGATTATACTTGTATCCGTTGCCGTCACATATCCCTTATCCACCAGAAAATCATTGAATATGCCATAGAGGTCTTCCTCGGATGCAAGCCCCATTGCCATATCACGCACCTCGCTGCAGAACGTGATATACTCTTTCTGTCTTTTAAGCCGCAGCTCATCCGTGTCATCCGCCCTGAAATGCGGAAGCGTCGGCATAATGGAATCCCTGATTTTTTTGATGGCATAGACCACCTCAACAGCCACGCCCTTTCTTATCATGTCCATATAGTCCGGCTTCTTCCATATATTGTCTTTTTTAATATAACTGTCGCGCTCCATGCCGTTCATCAGGACAATATCCTCCTGCGTGAGTCCCCTCCCGTTCCAAAGCTCTTTCCTTGCGCCGCCGATATGCTCCCCAAACGGATCGGTTATTTTTACTGCGGGGGTTTTTCCTGTTTCCCGCACGGTGTCAGGCTTGTATTTCCTGCCCATACCGCCGCCTGTAAAACCGACATCAAGAATTGACATCTGGTACTTTGGTACTACTGCTCCTTTCAGCAATTTTTGTTCCTCCTTTCATTTTTGGGCAAAAAAAGTACCGGCACACTGTCTGCACCGGCACATAAAACGCCCATAATCAATATGAAATTGTAACCTTCCGAAAAACCGGAAAACATAAATAAATACAGATACAACGGAAGTGTAGCATAATAAGCCGTTTTAATCAACTGTCTGTTTCATTGTTTCCCTGTTTCAGTTCCCATAGGCTGTTTTTCCGCCTGTCTTTAAATCCGTATCCGTTTTTCATAGACTTTTCTTTGAATATTAAGAGGGAAATAGTTATTGAATTTTCCTGTTCCCTATGCTATATTAGACATAGGAAAAGCACCCACTCCAAAGTGGATGCTCCCGAAAAAAGCGAAAATGTCCTAAAGGACACCGCCTCTCTGTGGATCAGACAGAGAGGCATTTTTATTTCTTCTTGTTCCTCTTATCGAAATAAGCAAGAAACGCAACAATCAGGCTGCCAAAGGTCACTAACAATGTCAGTATTCCAATGAAAATTGAGACAATCTCAAATGCTGTCATATCACGCACCTCCCTTCCTATGTACTCCTAGCAAGCTAGGGCATCCGGCTCGGGAGGCTGCCACCCTGTCATGGGTACTCTCCTAATGGCTTTCGCCACGTTTATAATCATATCATCAATAATATATAATTTCAATTAATTCATATCACTTTTTGTCGCATTTTGTGCATCTGCTTCCAAAAAAGTATATAGTTTGTCCCGAAAATCTGTATATTCATAATCAACCCATACTTTCCGATTCTTCAAAATCATCATCCTGTCTTTTTCCGTTTCCTTTTTACACCAGCTCAGCCGCAATATCCGCATATAAGGTTTTTTTATTCCATACTGTTAATCAGACTGCCGATATGGAAACTGAAATGTACCTCACGCTCTCTTATTTTATCAGCAGCTATGGAGCAGTTCTTCCGGCTGTCGCCAAACAGGTAAATGTCCATTCCCCTGTTTAAGAATCCTGCCGCTTTTTCCGCCATATCATCCATGCTGTCAAAAATTTTTATTTCTCCACGTTCCAAACCTGACTGGTCAACCAAATTCCTTACCGTTTTATACCATATGCCTTTATGGTTTCCAAGAAAATAAAAAGCCGTGCATCCCTTATTCATCAGATTCAGGACGGTTTTCATTATAAATCCCGTATCCGATATCTCATCGGCAATAAAAAAACAAATTCCGTCACTGTCTGTCATATTGCCGCAAAGCCCGTCAATTAAATCCCTTATATGCAGCCTATTTTTCCTTTTCAAGCCCATTTTCCTCCCCCTGTTTCCTTTGTACCGTGTTTACGTTCTGAACCAATTATAACAGATATACGGGATGAACAGAATTATATATTTTAGGATTTAATAATTTTAATAATTTGTCTGGTAGCAGTTCATGGAACAAGCCTAAGCAAGATAAATTTTTGTAAATTAAAATGTACTGGCATTTTAGTTTAGCCGCATTCCTGAATAACTGGTTAAAAAATTAACTTTTGATACTTTAGTACTACTGCCCTATTTAAAATTATCTGTTTCCTACTACAAATTTTTAAATTGAATTAGTGTCTATGTACGGCAAGAATAGTAAATATCTCAATATATCAGATTCCGATGTGAATAGAATGGATTTTGCCTGCCCGATTTAACTAAGCAGATATTCAAATTGACTTTTATGCCTTATATGTATATAATAGTAAGCATAATAGTCAATAGAAAGTAGCTGATAATTATGGGAGCAACTGAAGCAATTATTCAGATGGCGAAAGAAAATAATGGTACAGTTACTGCTGCAATGGTAGTTGCAGCGGGTTTCTCTCGTGGAAATATCAAATATCTTGTTGATAAAGGCATGATTGAGAAATCAGCCAGAGGCATATATATTTTACCAGAAGTTTGGGAGGATGAGATATTCAATTTGCAAAATCGTTTTAAGAGAGGGATTTATTCCCACGAAACGGCATTGTTTCTATGGAACTTGACAGATAGAACACCAAACAGATATCATATGACTTTTCCCATAAATTACAATTTGAGTAAACCCAAAAAAGAAAATATTCGATGTGTACAGTGTAAGAAAACATTATATGATTTGGGAATAGAAGAAGTAACGACGCCGGGAGGAAATACAGTAAGAGCTTATAGTTTAGAGCGCACGCTTTGTGACATTTTAAGAGTTCATAGCCAAGTGGATATTCAGATTGTTACAGAAGCGTTTAAACATTATGCAACAAAATCTAATAAGAACATTCCTATCTTGTCAGAATATGCAAAAATATTGAAGGTTGAAGCAAGACTCAGATCGTATTTGGAGGTGTTGTTATGAAGAATGCAATGCAATTAAAGGCAGTTATTAAAAATATGGCGAAAGAAAAACACATATCAGCACAACTTGTAATGCAGAATTATATGTTGGAGAGATTGTTGGAACGGATATCCGTTTCAAAATATCAGCGGAATTTTATCTTAAAGGGCGGATTTTTGATTGCTGCAATGGTGGGGCTTGATACTAGAGCAACCATGGATATGGATGCTACAATAAAAGGTCTATCAGTAAATGAGCAGACTGTTCGCGAAATGTTAGAAGAAATCTGTAAAATAGAATTGGCTGATGATGTAACATTTAGCTTCCGGAGTATTGGAGAAATTCGCGAAGGAGACGAATATACAGGGTATCGTGTTTCACTATCCGCCAATTATCCGCCAATGGCAGTTCCTCTGAAGTTAGATATTACCACAGGCGATACGATAACACCAAAAGAAACCGAATACCATTTTAAACTTCTTTTTGAGGACAGAAGTATTTCAGTGCTTGCTTACAACTTAGAAACGATAATGGCAGAAAAATTGGAAACCGTAATATCCAGAGGCGATCAAAACACAAGACCAAGAGATTATTACGATATATACATATTGGCTAAGTTACAAAGTCCAAATATAGAAATTAACTCGTTAAAGGCGGCATTGAATGCAACAACGAAAAAACGTGGTTCAAAAGAAGTGATTAAGAATTACCGCAAAGTTATGGATACTGTCAGGAATAGTGCTATTATGCAGAGACAGTGGGATAATTATCAAAAGGATTTTGAATATGCAGCAGATATTGCGTTTAAGGATGTCTGTAATACTGTCGTACAGTTGATGGATTTACTTATGGGTATTTAAGGATAAAACAAAAGCCAAAGTTGAAAACAGGAACGGAGGAAAAAAATGCGGTTATCAAATATAAAAATTAAAAATTATCGATTACTTATTGAGGCAGATTTAAAAGTTGATGATAATATTACATTAATTGTGGGACGCAATAACACAGCAAAGACATCTTGCATGGAATTAATAGATAAGGTATTGAAAAGCAGAGCATTGTCATATGATGATTTTCCCTTAACAAAACGTAAGTATGCGTTTATTTTGCTGGCTCAGTTTATGCGTAATAAACTATCATTTGAAAATCTATGTAAAAAATTTCCTATAACAACCATTGATTTTTATATTGATTATTTATTAGATGATATGAACATAAATTTAGGGGCGCTTTCTCCGTTTATTATTGATGTAGATGTAGATAGTAATATGGCAATTATTCATGTAGAATATAGTATTAAAATCAGCGAAGATTCCTTAAAAACCATGTTCGAAGCATGTTTTTTTGAAAATAATAATTTTGTATGTAAACCAAAAGATGTTCGTGATGTGTGTATTGCAAATTTTGCAAAAATATTCGGAATGAATATATATGCCATTAATCCTAAAAATAAAAATGATAGACAATTAAAAACACAAAAGGAATTGGTTGATTTATTTCCGTTTTATTCAATACCTGCGGAAAGAATACTAGGTGAAAATGGAGACCATAACATTAATTCATTAGGAGCATTAATTTCTAGTTATTTTAGTGTCGATATAGAAAACTTGGATCCCAAAGTGGCAGAAGAGGTAAAAATACTACGAAAGACGGTAGAAGATGCGAATGTAACACTTCAAAGGTAAAGTAATGAACTTCTAGGAACAATTGTAAATAGAGCTGTTGGCTTCGGGTATCCAAATGCGGAAGAACTTCAACTGGGAGTGAATACCCGGCTACAGATCGATGATCAGATTAAGGACAAGACAGAACTTACATATACATCTGCAGTAATGGGAGAATCCCTTCCAAGTTCTCATAATGGTTTGGGATACAAAAATCTTATAAAGATTGAATTTATGTTAGCGGATTTTGCAGAAAAAATTAAACAGGGAACTTCTGCATGTATTCCTTTACTATTTATTGAGGAACCCGAATCACATATGCATCCACAAATGCAACATACATTTGCAGGCTATTTAGAGAAATTTTTACAAGAGATTTCTGATGTCCATATTCAGACATTTCTAACGTCCCATTCAGCACATATTGCAAATACCATTGAGTTTTCTAAAATTCGATATGCACAAAAAACCATAAAAGGAGTTATTTACAAAAATTTGAATACTTTTGCCAAAGATAATGAAGGAAATATGGATTTTATAAAGAAATATCTTACACTTAGCAGATGCGATCTGTTTTTTGCTGACAAGGTAATTTTTGTAGAAGGAGCATCAGAGAGACTGCTTCTTCCAGACATGATAGAAAAATGCGACAAAGAGGGAGTATTTGATGCGAAAAAATATAAATTGACATCACAATACTATGCACTAATTGAAATTGGTGGAGCTTATGCTTATAAATTTATTCCATTTGTAAACTTTTTGGGGATTCCATGTTTGATATTGACAGACATAGATTCAATGAAAGACGGGAGAACAAAAGCAATTGTGAGTAAGGGAAAAACAACTTCGAATGCAACTTTGAAATGGTGGATGCGAAAAGCAAAAGGGCTGCCGGAAACTGATATGAGTAAGATAGATTTGTCTGAAATAATAGCACTGACAGATATTCAAAAAACAATTGGTAAATGTCATATAGAATTTCAGGTAATTGAAGATGGATTATGTGGTAGGTCTTTGGAGGAAGCTATTAAGAATGTTAACCGAAATCATTATGGATTAAAAGATACTATTACAGAAGATGATTTGGAATTTACGGATAAGAGTAAAACGGATTTTGCACTAAATTTGGTGTGTGGTAAACCAAACTATATAATTCCTAAATAGTGTCTGCTCACTAACTGCTCGAATTTAATTTGTCCAGTAAGGAAACTT
>CANOMQ010000076.1 GCA_947567595.1 uncultured Lachnospiraceae bacterium
AGGCGGAGAGAAAATTTATATAGAAAAAGCAATAAATCCCAGTAAAATCAATGGGTTTGGCAATTTAACAATTATCTAATTTTCAACTAAAAAAAGGAGATCTCGTTATGGCTGATGCAGGCTATGGAACAGCAAGAAATTATATTTATGCACAGGAACATCAGGCTGATGTCATCCTGCGTGTCACACCAAAGCACTTCTGCCTGTATAAGGAAGATGGTGAAAAAATATCACTCATATCCCTTCTGAAACAGGCAGAAGATAACGGGATTGGGACAGTGGATGTTTTTGGGTTTTGCAGATATAAAAACCAAACCGGATTTGTACGTGTAATTGCGCAGAAGCTTCCCCCTGAACAGAGGAAAAAATCTCAAAAACGCAAAAAGAGGAAGGCATCAAAGAACCAAAGGAAGATAACGGAGGATACCTTGTTCTGTGCTGGATATGTTGTTGTCATCACGTCACTTGGAGCAGAATATAGCGGTGAAGAAATCCTGCATTTATACAGGAGCCGCTGGCAGGTGGAGCTATTGATTAAACGTTTTAAACAAAGTTTTTCTATCACTACGATAAAAGCAGGAAGTACACGCTATGCGGAAACACGGATTTTACTGCAGCTCATTATATGGATCCTTGCAGAGCATCAGGCATTTGCGTGTGAACGTTACTTAAGAGAAAAGGATGAAAAGGAACACAGGGTATATTCCATCTATGAAAACAGTAGAATTGCCTTTATACAGATAAAAACCATTCTGTGTTTGGAGTGGAGTCTTTTTATTGACCTTGCAGATAAGTATGCCGATGCTGTCATAATGCCATGTGCTGATGCAGGGGTTCTTCCCGTCCGCATCCGCTGCCTTCTCGTACACCGGATCGCCAAATACGTTGCAGACACGCTGGAGTTTACGTCCGTCGCGGTCTGTGTGTAAAACAAGATTTCCCTCCTCGTCATACAGGAAAGTTTCCTTATAGCCAAGCTGGTCGGTACGCTCGCTGACTTTCCCAAGGCTGTTGTAGCGGTACTGGATGATATTTCCGTTTCCGTCCACTGTCCTGCTGACCTGTCCCGCGGGGGTATAGCCATATCCTTCCTTTACGCCGTCCGCAAAACCGATTCCTGTAATGCGCCCCCATCCGTCCACGTCATATGATATCCGGTTGTGGTTGCCGTCAATGATTCCTGTAATCTGCCCCGCTACATTGTACTCATATTTTTGGAGCGTCCGCTGCCGGTTCCGCCTGATGCTGTCCCCACGCCGTACTTCTTTAAGCTGTCCGTCTGCTTCATAGTCAAACTCCGTCCTGTTCCCGTAAGCATCTGTTTGTGTCTTGGGAAGGTCCTGCAGGTTATAAATTTGTTCCTGCATTGTTTCGCTCAACGCATTGACGGTTTTGATGCAGTTGCCACGGCTGTCGTAAGTATAGGATATTCCTGCCCCGCCGTCGTTTTCCGGCTGATAACTATATGGACCGATTTCTTTTAAAATTCTATCATTTCGGTCATGGATATAGCGCACTCCTGCACCCGAAGGCTGCGTCCTGCGCGTCAAGCGGTCTTTCAGGTCATATTTGAAACGGGTTTCAAGACGTTCACCGTCAGCGCCGAGTACAGTGCTTTCCACAATGTTGCCCGCTTCATCATACGCATAACGCTCCCGTCTGTCGATTCCGTTCTTTTTGTCGATGACGCGTTCCTGCGTCAGCCTGCCGTCCGCATCGTATTCCCTGCGGATTTCAAATCCCTTCGGCGTTGTAACCTGTGTCAGGTTTCCGTCCGCGTCATACGCATACTTCGTAACGGCGGATTTTACTTCGCCGTTTCCCTGTATCTTCTCCGTCCTTTGGATGCACATGCCGTTCTTATTGTAACCATAGCGGACTGTACTCAGGATTCCTTCTTCAATGACGCGTTCCTCAAGCGTCACGTTCCCAAGACAGTCATAATCATAACGCATCTGTGCCCCGAAATCGTCTTTTACAAGCGTCAGATGGTTGTTCTTATCATAAGAGAAATATATCCTGTTCCAGCCTTCCGGCTTCCCGTCCTTTTGCACCTCCTGCTGTCCGTAGGCTTCCTCCACTTTGTTCCCCTGACTGTCATAGGTATAGGCAGTCACACGGTAAAGAGGCATTTCCGCATCTTTTATCTTAAGCTGCTCCCGCACCTTCCATCCAAGGGCATTGTAGGTATAGAGGACTTCCTTTCCCTCGCCGTCCGTTTCCCTGATTATCTGCCCGTGCCCGTTGTATTCATAGGCGTGCAGCACATTCCCCTCCGGGTCCTGCACCTGCGTCATGCGCCCGCAGGAGTCATAGGCATAGCGGTATCCCTCCCCGTTATCTGTTTCGGTATCATAGGATTCCGGCTGTACCTGCTTTATCATGTTCCCGTCCGCGTCATAAAAACGCCGCTCCACGCCGCCGTCCGCGTAACGGATGCGGATGCAGTTTCCGTATATGTCATACTCGTACCGGGTTCCTTCGCCGTCTTCGTCTTTCTCGGCATAGCTGACGGGATGGATTTCATTTATGATCTCCCCGTCAAAATTGCGGAACACCCTTTTGTGTTCCTTTAAGGGGGATATGGTGTCCTCCACGCGCGACAGGAAGTCATAGCAATACTCCCAACCGTTCTTATCCTCCCACTGCTTTGGCGTGAAGGAGGAAGTCAGATTCCCCATACGGTCATAGAACTGGTGCCATGTATGCCCCTCGCCGTCCGTGCGCTTCGTGACAAAATTGCGGGAGTTATATGACGGTCTCGTTCCCGAGCGCGTCCTTTTCCGAAATGCATCTTCCCTTTGCAAAGCGCACGAGAAACTCCCAGCCGCTCTCCTCATACTGGAGCAAAAAACCGCCGGTCGCGGCTCCGTCACGCAGTCCATGATTTCAACTTCCGTCAGGTTTTCGAGAACCCTCTGCACCACCTGCACGTAGGAAGCACCCGGATTCTGGAAGCTGCGGCTTTCCGGTGGTTTTCCTGTAATATAAAAATCCCTTAAAAACTCATGTATTAAAATACACTAATTTTAAGGGATTTTCTAGTAAGATTCACAAAATCCGTCAATTCCTCTTAAATTTTTCGGATTTATTTTTCTGCCTTTTTTCATCGTCGTTGTTGTCATAAATCTCACTGAGTTTTGTATAACTGTATATCTCTTCGTTCATATAACTCTTATTCTTCCACAAGCTGTCCGACTGTTGCATAAACAAACATTAATTATACTTATTTGTCCATCATATTATCAAACAACACTTTCTCTATATGGATCTAAATAGTTAAATTTGACTTCTTCAAATTTTTGTTCCAATGCCTCCAATCCTTCTTGTTTTTTATAATTTTTTTCATTTTCTGTTATAGGAATGAGCCACAAAAATTGTATAATCCTTGATTCAATATTATAGTTTTCAAATACTGGTCCATCCAAATATGGTAATGAAAGTAATCCATATTCTAAATTTGATTCTTTATACCAAGGACAGCCAAAATTAATAGTATGACCCATTCCTAAATTACCTCCCGTTACATGATAATGAGCTATTATAGTAAGTAATTCTATTAGAAAATCATGTTCAACAGAAGAAAACATATGGATCTCAATTGCATTTACATCTGAGTTATTGGACATCCCGCAAGTCGCATATGTCCACATATTGCGTTTATTATTCGGGAAAAATTTAAGAATTTTAAATCCAACCGGTAGTTCATTAATAGGTCCTCTAATAAACTTATGCTCTGTAAATTCTCCCCAAAATTCACTGTAATGCTTTCTTATATCCTGACTATAATCCATATTTCTTTTTCATCTCCTTTGAATATTTTGACATTTCACCACCTTGTTTGTTTTGTTCTTCTTTGGTGGATGGTTTCATACGGTTTCTGTCTTTTGCGCTAGCTTTTCTTTCCTCAGGTGTCATTAGATATCCCGGTTTTTCCCCTATACTTGGGTCACCTTCATAATAACGCTTGACTAAAGGCGGATTATGATCAGGAGAACCTCCTATTTCCTTTCTATCTTGTGCAGTTGGTGTGTTCCCATAATGTTTTTTTCGATTATAAGGTTCTGTCGGAGTTGAACTATCACCAAAACTACCTTGTGTTGGACAGCCATTATTATTGATACTAGTATTTGTCGTGATTGTTACATACCCACTTGGATCATAATACGTCACCGGATTATTCTTACAATACGCATACAAATTCAGCCCATCGCCCTGATAGGTATCCTCCTTCATAAATCTGCCAAGTATTGGATTATAGTACCTTGCCCTTAGATAATACTGCCCTGTCACATCATCATACTGCTGTCTGGTATAGCGGATGCGGTTTGGAAGCTGCTCGGCTGTTTCCAGCTCATTTCCGAAAGCATCATACTGGTAGCTGTTATGGACTATTCCGTTTCGTCCAGTAATAAATGCCGTGCTCTGCTGTTCGTCTTGCTGGTAGTAATATAATTCCTGTTCTCTGCGGAATGCTTCAATCCCTGCTCCCAAATGGTAGCTTTTCTGCCTGTTTTCTTTTCCTCCTTCCTCATACAGAAGTTCACCATCATGATATATGAAACGTGTGCGTATCCCATTTTCCAAAAGTTCAAAGCGCAAATTTTCAACATCATAACTGTTTTCCTGCACGCCGCCGTCTTCAGTTTCCACTTTCGTCTGACGATGGCGGCTGTCATAACCGAAGCGGCGGACGCCGGATGGATTTGTCTCTTTTATTATACCGCCCTGCCTGTCATAGGTAAACTGTTTTTCTGTACCTTCTGTTTCTTCGCGCAGTAACTGGTTTTTTGCATTATAAAAATAACGGATTTCTCCCCTTGCGTCAGTTTTCTTAACCCTGTTGCCCGCTTTATCGTACACATACCGGACAGACACACCATTACGCCGTTCTTCCAAAAGCTGTCCGCGGATATCATAATCATATGATATGTCAAGCGCGCTGCTTCCTGCCGTCATCTGCATTCCCGTCTTTGCCGTGCGGTTCCCGTTTCCGTCGTATTCATATGCAAAGGACAGCAGGACGTTTTCCCCTGCCTTGGTTTCCATGCTGCTGATGTCTCCGTCCGCGTCATATTCATACACAGTTTCAACGCCGTTTCCGTATCGGATATGGCTGATACGGTCCAGTGCGTCATAGTTGTAACGTACCTCAAGTCCGCTGTCGTTATAAATACGGCTCTGCCGTCCCATGATGTCATACTCGTATTTTGTGACAATACCTGCAGGATCCTTTATCTCTGTTATCTGTCCTGCCGCGTCATGGGTATAGGAAACAAGGCGTTTCCCGTTGGAACGCTTTTCTTTTAGGTTTCCGTATTCATCATATATGTATTCGTAGGAATGCCCGTCGCTGACGGCGCGGGCAAGCCTGCCGATGCTGTCATAATGCCATGTGCTGATGCAGGGGTTCTTCCCGTCCGCATCCGTTGCCTTCTCGTACACCGGATCGCCGAAAACATTGCAGACACGTTGGAGCCTGCGCCCGTCGCGGTCTGTGTGCAGGGCAAGGTTCCCTTCCTCGTCATATCGGAAGGTTTCCTTGTAGCCAAGCTGGTCGGTACGCTCGCTGACTTTTCCAAGGCTGTTGTAGCGGTATTGGATGATATTTCCGTTTCCGTCCACAGTCCTGCTGACCTGTCCTGCGGGAGTATATTTATATCCTTCCTTTACTCCGTCCGCAAAACCGACGCCCGTAATGCGCCCCCACCCATCCACGTCATATGATATCCGGTTCTGGTTGCCATCTGTAATGCCGACGATCTGTCCTGTTGCATTGTACTCATACTTTTGGAGCGTCCGCTGCCGGTTCCGCCTGATGCTGCCCCCACGCCGTACCTCTTTAAGCTGTCCGTCTGCTTCGTAATCAAAATCTGTCCTGTTCCCGTAAGCGTCTGTCTGTGTCTTTGGAAGGTCCTGCAGGTTATAAGTCTGTTCCTGCACTGTTTCATCCAATGCATTGACTGTTTTGATGCGGTTGCCGCGGCTGTCGTAAGTATAGGACATTCCTGCCCCGCCGTCGTTTTCCGGCTGGTAACCGTAAGGTCCGGTTTCCTTTAAAAGCCTGTCATTCCTGTCATGGATATAGCGCACGGCTGCACCCGACGGCTCCGTCCTGTGCGTCAGGCGGTCTTTCAGGTCATATTTGAAACTGGTTACAAGGCGTTCGCCGTCAGCGCCAAGTATAACGCTTTCCACTATGTTTCCCGCTTCATCATACACATAACGCTCCGTTAATAGTTTCGTAATGTATTCCCGTGACAATCGTGCTGATTCCCTTAAACTGTACTTTCATAGCAAGACAAAGATCACACCGCGCCGTTATCTACCATCCCATATGCTCCTGCGGAAGGATGCCCGCCATGCATCCGATGCGGTAATAACGGTCCATGTCCTTAACCTCTTCCGGCGTTTTTCCTGTAATATAAAAATCCCTTGAAAAACCATGCATTAAAATACACTAATTCCAAGGGATTTTCCTATTTTACGGTAAGGATTCCAAAAAGCATCATTTTCTCTTGAATTTTTTCGGATTTATTTTTTCTGCTTCCTGATACATTTTTTCTGCCCTTTTGGGTCATATTTCCAGCTTTCTTGTGGAAGCCTTGACCGCTTTTCTGATGCTTGGTTTAAATTGTGAATAGAAGTCTGCAAAGATGCAATACTCGTTTACAGCATCCTCTGCATACTTGTCAAAGTCAATAGTAAGTAGCTATTCATATGCTTCAATATCCTTTATAAATACCTTTTCGCATAAATTGACATCTTCTTTGTCCTGCATGATTTCTTTCATTTTTCCAGAACAAAATTTTATAAATTCCAATAGCTTTTCCCTGACATGAATGCTAATTCTTTTTTATTTATATATTTATCAGGGTTATAGCTTTATCCTATTTGCTGCTTGTTACATCAGACACATCTTTCTGAAACTTAATATCCTCTTCATTATAATCTGAATAAAACTACATTTTGCCTTTTTCAGCCTTCTTAATTAGGACTATAAACTACTATTTCAAGCAGAATTTCTAATCTACCCAAATTCCATATGTTGTTTTCAGTTTCTTTTTATTTGTTTACTCATTTCACAAGTCTGCTAAATTTAAATAATCTAAAACTTGATTCATCAACAATATACTCCTCAATCATTTTTATACAATAATTACCTGCTAACAAATTCAATTTACAATAATTATATAGCCACTCCTTACCAAAATCACATGCTGCAATTAAATATAATTCCTCATCCGTCACATGATATATTAAATTTGTATCAACAAATTGTTCATCTGCAATTTTGCTAATTTCATTAAATAATGTATCAAACTCAATCTCTTCATCAATATAACAATCACTAATATAATTTACAACTACTATATAACCATTTGTATTATTATCAGAAAGCCATGTACTTGAAGTAACATCATCACTTATTACTATACATTTTCCAGAGCCTATATTAAGTAATCCAATATAATCATCTATAAGTCCTGCCTCTTCATAATACTCCTCTGCTTTTTGATATTCTTCTTCAGTTTCTCCTTTCCATACACTTAGGAATTTTTTTTCAATTAAAATATGTGGTCCCCCATCACATTCAACCCAATTTATTTTATTATTCATAATATAATCTTTTCCTTTCATAAAAACTAAATGTTTTTTGAAGTTTTAATATATTTTACTTCAAACTCATAACTTTCCAATGTTCGCCAATACCATTCTAGTACTCCATCCGATCATTTCTTAAACTATATTTGGATACAGCCTAGTATCGCTTGATCCTTGCGTCATGTGTACTAAAATACCAGTTAATCTTTGCACACTCTACATTACGCTTAATAATCCATATGTGCCTGCTGTTTGAAGCTTTCAAAATCTGCATACGTTTTTCCCAAAGCATGGGAACACATGATGCCAATTTCAATTTCAGCCATGTCCAGCTAGCTTCCATACTTCGGTGTGTATATTCAAAACGTTCCGTCAGTCTGCATGCCTCCTCCAACGAGAAAGCATTATATAATGAAGCTTGGAAATGAGTATTTAAATTGACAATATCAAGGACTATCTTTTCTGTCCGCTGGTACAGAATGTCTGAAGTATGACGAAAATTTTTCGCAAAATTCGATGCCGTGCGGATCTGTGTCACTACAGTCTCTCTCCTATCTGTCAGTGGATTGAAAATGATGAAGACATCTGCAACACCGTTGCGCACATATACTGAATCCACTTTTTTAGGCTGCCCCAGCCTACGGGCAATATGCGTTTTCTTTATGAGCTGTTTGTCCGTTTCATCTATGCAGACAACAGGGCAGAAAGTGTCATACAGGTGCTGGTATATCTCCAGCACATCCTTCATTTTTGTCAAAAAATTGAAGTTTTTAACCCTATTATTCAGATAAAATATTATTTATTTATAAGATTTACCTATCTACTAACTATTTTCTAGAAAATATAGCCTTATACTTGAATTTTTTATATTATCTACTTTGCTTCCTTACAGTTCCTCCTTGTGTAAGACTACACTTTTTACATTGTGGATATAATCTTTGCGGCGTTCCATCTGGTACAAATTTACTTACAGGTTGATGGTCTGGTATAAAATTACCCAATTTAGTTCCCGGATCCGTTGTACCACATGTATGACATCCCGTCTGTCGTCCAATCCTATTTATTTCTTTTCTTTCGGCATCAGTAAATTTTTGAGATTTATTTCTAGCAGGTATAGATTCATTAGCAAATGGGCCAATTTTTGTAACATCAAATATTTTCTTCCAAAAACGGTCATATCTCTTTATCTCTTCAGAAGACATATCAATTCTAAATGGTATTTGATTAGCATACTCTTCTTGTCCATCTCCAAATTTTCCGCCAATTTGACAATTACTGTCACTTCCTATTTGATTATACCCACTCGGGTCATAATACATCACCGGATTATTCTTGCAGTATGCATACAAATTCAGCCCATCGCCCTGATAGGCATCCTCCTGCATAAATCTGCTAAGTATAGGATTATAATACCTTGCTCTCAGATAATACTGCCCTGTCACATCATCATACTGCTGCCCGGTATAGCGGATGCGGTTAGAAAGGTTTCCGGCTGTTTTCAGTTCATTTCCGAATGCATCATACTGGTAGCTGTTATGGATTGTGCCGTTTTTTCCTGTAATGAATGCCGTGCTTAGCTGTTCATCCTGTTGGTAGTAAAATGTTTCCCCCACCCTTGTGAATGCCTCAATCCCCGCTCCTAAATGATAGCCTGTCTGCCTGTTGTCTTTTCCCCCTTCCTCATGCAGAAGCTCGCCGTCATGGTATATGAAGCGGGTACGTTTCCCATTTTCCAGCAGTTCAAAGCGCAGATTTTCCGAATCATAACGGTTTTCCTGCACGTTGCCGTCTTCCGTTTCCACTTTTGTCTGACGGTGGCGGCTGTCATAGGCAAAGTGACGGATTCCGGACGGAGTTGTTTCCTCTATTATACCGCCCTGCCTGTCATAGGTAAACTGTTTTTCTGCATCTTCTGTCGCTTCGCGCAACAGCTGATTCTTTGCATTATAAAAATACCGGATTTCTCCCCGTGCGTCGGTTTTACTAACCCTGTTGCTCGCTTTATCGTATGCGTACCGTACAGACGCACCATTGCGCCGTTCTTCCAAAAGCTGTCCGCGGATATCATAACCATATGATATGTCAAGTGCGCCGCTTCCTGCCGTCATCTGCGTTCCTGTCTTTGCCGTGCGGTTTCCGTTTCCGTCATATTCGTATGCAAAGGACAGCAGGACATTTTCCCCTGCCTTGGTTTCCATGCTGCTGATGTTTCCGTCCGTGTCATATTCATACACAGTTTCAACGCCATTTCCGTATCGGATATGGCTGATGCGGTCCAGAGCATCATATCCGTAACGCACCTCAAGCCCATTATATTATTCTTTAGATTATCTACATCCCAAATCACCGTTTTTACCCAGATTAGT
>CANOMQ010000077.1 GCA_947567595.1 uncultured Lachnospiraceae bacterium
TACGACTTATTCCGTTCTCCCCATCTCAGATGGGGGATTAAAATGCTTTTTCATTAATCCGTACAAACCAGCATATGCGTATCCTGGTAGCATGATTTCAATACATCCCATGTTTCTATTAATCTATTCCAGAAGATAAAGTATTATACGCAAGTCCAGAATTTCAATACATCCCATGTTTCTATTAATCTGGGATTCCCTCTTTAGCCACCGCTATACCTCCTATTTCAATACATCCCATGTTTCTATTAATCTGGCATGGAATACCTATCACCTATCTATCTTCAGGATTTCAATACATCCCATGTTTCTATTAATCCCCTTACCGTTTTAGTTATCTAAAAACAGAAACTTATTTCAATACATCCCATGTTTCTATTAATCAGCCTAAGGACGATTGATGTTGTCTTGAATGAATATTTCAATACATCCCATGTTTCTATTAATCTTGGATTTGCGGTCTGTGTGGGGATTTCTTCTTGTATTTCAATACATCCCATGTTTCTATTAATCTTTTTCTAGTTTCTTTTGAATCTTTCCCAAAATCCCATTTCAATACATCCCATGTTTCTATTAATCCGGTTTTTCTCTTTAATCCGTACCGAAAAACTCTCATTTCAATACATCCCATGTTTCTATTAATCTATCATTCAAAACGGACACCTGCTTTCTTTCAATTATTTCAATACATCCCATGTTTCTATTAATCTTCCTTCCGATATGTGGGCGGTTAATCCTTTTTATTATTTCAATACATCCCATGTTTCTATTAATCCTCTGCAAATCCCTTAATATATGCCTTTGTGGAAGATTTCAATACATCCCATGTTTCTATTAATCAAAGAAACAACGGAGGCGGGTACACACGTCATTATGAAATTTCAATACATCCCATGTTTCTATTAATCTATGAAAAATTACAGAAGAAACTACAGGACTATTAATTTCAATACATCCCATGTTTCTATTAATCCTGCCTGTGCCTCATTTTCAAGACCGTTGATTGTGTATTTCAATACATCCCATGTTTCTATTAATCAATCCCAGTTGTCATCATGTTCGGGGCGCGACAGTGATTTCAATACATCCCATGTTTCTATTAATCAAAACAGGGGCTTCGGGAGCATGTGCAAAACGCGATTTCAATACATCCCATGTTTCTATTAATCGGTTATTCAGACTGCAGTATGCAATTTCTGCGTCATTTCAATACATCCCATGTTTCTATTAATCATGGATAACGTAAACAATCCCTCAAAGCACTTCAATTTCAATACATCCCATGTTTCTATTAATCATGCAGAATCCTTTGACTTGGATTTTCAATCTTTATTTCAATACATCCCATGTTTCTATTAATCAAAGGTCATATCCATTATGCTGGTGTTTATGAACGATTTCAATACATCCCATGTTTCTATTAATCGTTTAATGCTGATGACTTGAAGATATTGCTTTTAGAATTTCAATACATCCCATGTTTCTATTAATCAGTCTGCGCCCTCTTCGCCGCCGTTATCAAAACAAATTTCAATACATCCCATGTTTCTATTAATCACTGCATCAATGACGTGGTAGGGCTTGTGGAAGCCGATTTCAATACATCCCATGTTTCTATTAATCTCAATCTCTATCGCATACCATTCAAACCGCAGACGTATTTCAATACATCCCATGTTTCTATTAATCAAAGGACGGCTAAATGCCGTAAAAGGTAAAAATTAATTTCAATACATCCCATGTTTCTATTAATCTAGCAATAATTTTAAGTCACTTATTTTATCAGACATTTCAATACATCCCATGTTTCTATTAATCATTAATATCGCGCCTTAAACAGCGCCCTTTTTACCATTTCAATACATCCCATGTTTCTATTAATCAGTATCTACGCCTTTCTTTTACTTCGTACTCTTGAATTTCAATACATCCCATGTTTCTATTAATCCCTAACAGTCACGCATTTTTTAATGCAAAAGGATTTCAATACATCCCATGTTTCTATTAATCATAACTGCAACCGAAAATGTGTCTCCGCGCACATAATTTCAATACATCCCATGTTTCTATTAATCTCTGCAGAACTGCAGGCGGAAAGTTTAAAAAAATATTTCAATACATCCCATGTTTCTATTAATCTGACCTAACATACAAGGTAAGCAAAAAGAAAAAATCATTTCAATACATCCCATGTTTCTATTAATCGGAGCTGTCAGAGGATACACTTTTACGTTCTCTGTATTTCAATACATCCCATGTTTCTATTAATCCCGTTACGGTTCCGGATTTTGTTACATTTTTGGAGGATTTCAATACATCCCATGTTTCTATTAATCCTTTCACCTGTTTCTAGTTTTGATAATATTGGTTGATTTCAATACATCCCATGTTTCTATTAATCGAACCCTTCCCCAAGGTCTTGTGCATGGATAAACCCATTTCAATACATCCCATGTTTCTATTAATCCATGCCTGTTCTCCTTCCCGTGGTGCACAATATTCATTTCAATACATCCCATGTTTCTATTAATCATGGAAAAGGGATTTGAGGACATAAACAAAGCACTATTTCAATACATCCCATGTTTCTATTAATCCTGGCAGCGCGCTTACACTACAGACCGTACAGCCCGATTTCAATACATCCCATGTTTCTATTAATCTAAAAAGGACAGCCGCAAGACAAAAAATGCAGATTTATTTCAATACATCCCATGTTTCTATTAATCTCTTCAACTCATACAGTCCCGGCTGGCGTTCTGTTAATTTCAATACATCCCATGTTTCTATTAATCATATATGCCCCTCTTTCAGCTGCCCTTGTATGTTATTTCAATACATCCCATGTTTCTATTAATCGGAATATGAAGCCAGCCTTGCTTCCCCTGCATTTATTTCAATACATCCCATGTTTCTATTAATCTATCAAGGCACTGGAAGACGCAGCGGTGGGAGGATTATTTCAATACATCCCATGTTTCTATTAATCCGGGACTGCGGAGCCATACAGTCAGGATTCTTCTTGCATTTCAATACATCCCATGTTTCTATTAATCCGCTGGCGGCTTCAAAGTACAATGAAATCGCAAATTTCAATACATCCCATGTTTCTATTAATCGGGGGAACACAAAAGAAATGAAGCGTTAGACTGCCATTTCAATACATCCCATGTTTCTATTAATCCGGAAATATCAGCTTGCTAAACAAAAATTAACAGGATTTCAATACATCCCATGTTTCTATTAATCCAAGGCAAATCCGCCATCCTCACTATCCCATCATACCACCAATCCCCCAAAAAGTCACCCTTCCAACCATTTTTTACCAAGCAAACAACAAAAAACATTCCCCCTCCCGTTACCACCCTCTCCCCCGCATATTTTCAGTCTTTTTCTCAAAATCCCAATATTCCTGCCTGGTAAAATCCTGCTGATAAAATGCCTCATATAATCAAATCCTCCCCGGTTGCCCTGTCCCGTTTTCCCAAAATATCCTCTCCAAACACATTGTCATTCATCAGTTTAATAATACACACAAAATCCTCCTCCGCATGAATCACCTTTTTCAGGTCACTCTCCAACTGTATCAGCTTCGACGGCGTAATGTCCCCGCGAAAAACAGAAAACTGAAAATGGGAAAGATATTTCTTACATACCTTAAAAACCTTTTGAACCCTTTTTTCATTCACATCATAAAATACAAACGCATAATTATAATTCATTTTTTTCGTGCTTTTATCCATCAAAATCCCCCATTCTTACTAAAGTCTGTGCATTTAACGCAAAATCCGTTCACAATGCGTAAGTACAATATTGACAATATCCCTCGCAAAAAGCTTTCATTCCAGCCATCTGTACGATAATTTATAAAACTGCAACCAGTTCCAAGCAATAATAGGCGTATTGCGCAAACACTTACGCCAAAAACACAATTTATCCCGCTTAAACATTCGTCTTAACAGAAAACGGCACGAACTCCTTCCCTTCCAAAATAAACTTAATCAACTTATAGCAATCCAATTTTATCGCCGTCCGATAGGAAACCTTCCGTTTTAGGCGCTCATGATAAAAAACCGATTCCAACCGCTGCTCAAAAGCCTCAATAAAAATCTTGCGCCCCTCCTCATTCAGCAGACAATAATTCACCTTTCTGTCAAAATGCTTCTCCACCTGAAGCCTCCTGTTATTCACCAATTCAAAAATCGTCCGGTAAACAACAACCGGTTTAAATACCTCACACATGTCAAGGCTTAAGGAAAACCGCCCCTCCGACGGTTCATGCAGAAAACTAATCCGCTGGTCTAAATGCGTCCTGTAAATCGCGGAAATTGTTTTTGTGTAAAGAAGTGTATTTCCAAAAGAAATCAATGCATTGATTGGGTTGTCAGGCGGACGTTTAACCCGCTTATTCATCATAAAATCCTCCGGCAGAAAAAACCGGAAGCAGGAATAAAATCTTGCCCACACCTCACCCTCAACCGACATCAGTTCAGGGACCTTTTCTGACAAATCCACATGCTTATGAAATTCCTTCCGAATCCAGTCCGTCGTTTCTTTTACTTCTTTTTTATCATGCTTGTAATAATGATACAAAACCTCATAAATATTTTCGCCAATCCCATGTACAATCGCTTTCGCAATCTCTAACCGCCGCGTTTCAAATGCATTAACCTGCTGAATCAAAAGCCTGCCGCTGCAATATTGGTCGCGCGGATAATACGTGCCGCTATATCCCCCATAATAATTAAAAAAATGCACCACCACATGATTTGCCGCCAAAAAATCCAAAAGCTTCGTGTTTACGCTCACCTCATTCAGACAGTAAATCTCCTTTGTATTCTCAATCGGAATATACACATTTTTCCCGTCTTTCCGAAAGCACAACGAGTTATCCTTCCGCGTCAATTCCCCCTGAGACATGATATATCTCGTACTTCCCATTACCTGCCGCCCCCTTTTCAGATAAAGCAATATTCATAATAAGCACACTTCTTACAGCCTGCTTTCTTCTCCGCCTTTGGTACTTCGTCAGACAGAAGTAATTCCTCAATCTGCGTCTGAACCCGCTCCAGTTCCCGCTCCTGCGCATCATCTAACTCCAAAATTACCGCCGCCTGCTTTGTCTTATTTTTTTCCTCAAATAAAAGTCTTCCTTTTCTGACAATTCCTTTATCCTTTAAGACCTTCAGATAATAATACAACTGCCACTTTCCCGCCTCCATATCCGCATCGGACTTTTTGATTTCTGTCAGATATTCCGCAGTCAGCTTGTCCAGTTTGATATTTTCTATCGCAATCTCCGTATGTTCGCTTTCCTGCGCTTTCACCTCATGGATCGCCCGTCCAATCTGAACCAGCTCGCTGTTGTCCTCAAGGTTTAACCGGTTCCCATGCAAATAACACTGTCTTTTGCAATGAAAATAATAATTAATCAGCGTCCCATTGACGCGTGTATGATTAGATTTCAAGAAACAGCCCTCCTTCTTTTTCAAGCTTTCTTTTATCCAGCCTGCCGTTAACAAAAAAATCCGCTCCATTTCCAATGCAGTAAATCTCACCCACCCTGTCAGAATACGCGATATTGGAATTCTTTCTTATCTGATAGATAAAGAGATTGAGTTTACTGCTGATTTCGGATAGCTGAACGCGAAACCGGGCATAATCTTTTGGAGGATACATCAACAGTTCCTTGTATTGGTTCCACAAATCCTGTCCGTCAACCGTTTCCCCGTTTTCAAGAACAATAGTTCTAGCCAAAAAGACGGACATCTGCCAGTCATTCTCCTCAATCAACCGCAATCTTGCACTTATTTTCCGAAAGCAAAGCGCCCCTGTATCCTGCACAAATGCATCAATGCCCTCCGCATCAGAAGAAGCATTCCTGTTTTTTTGGATAACATGCATTACCTGCTCATAATACTTCGAAAAATCCTTATCCCTTAAAACCTGCTGCATCGTTTCATTTTTTAACGTAAAAGCATCGCTGATCCTGTAATCATGTTCTCCATAAATACACTTTGCCGCATATAAATCAAAAAAGTACACGATACCTTCCCGTTTCGCATTCCGGTTAATCCTTCCCATAAACTGCTCTTCACTGTCCAAGGTGCTAATGTCCTTATATCCAATATCCATATCAATATCAACGCCCGCCTCGACAACCTGCGTTGCAATCAGAATATATCCTGTCTGTTCAAAGCCTTGCGTTTTGATACACCTTAAAATCCGCTCCCGGTCAACGCAGTTATCATCTCCCGTCATGCGTTCCACAACGGCGTCAATCTCCTCATCTGATGCCAGCCTGTCAAAAAAACGGTATGCCATTTCCTTCTGAATAAATTCAACCAAAATCTTTTTCTTTGTCCCTGCCTGTGCTTTGACATGCGCATAAAGCGCCTCTTCGTCAAACGCCTCACGTTGTAACAACTCATAAGAAATCTGAACCCTGTCCTGAAACCGTTTATCATTGAAGTAAAACGCCCTATCCGCAATCAGACGCCGCACCCCTTCCTGTGTCCCGGTCAGCACTGCCAAGTCGGGCAGTGTGGCGGACATGATAAGAACTTTACAATGCAAATATTTGCAGAAATATTGAAGGAACATCATAATTTCCGTCCAAATCGCATTTTTGTAGCTCTGTATCTCGTCCAACACAATCACACTTCCCACAAGCTGATGAAACCCAAAAAGCGCCTCGCGCTGCGTTCCAAACATCGTTTCAAACAGACTCACATGTGTTGTGAGGATTATCGGATAATTCAAAAACTGTCTGTCCAGCAGCGACTTGCTCCAGTCGCACTCCGCCCAGTTTTCTTCGAACTCGCTGTTCTCCCTGTCCGTTTTTATATTACGTTTTATCGGCGTCACGGAATTGACAACTGCAGCCCGTTCAAAAATATCACTGCCCTGAAACAATTCCTCCAAGCTGACCTTGTTCTGCTCCACAAGATTATTAAACGGGTAAACATAAATTATTTTTCCCATACCCTTTTTTGCCAAATAAAAACTGCAGTGAAAGCCGACATTGCTCTTTCCACAGCCCGTCGGCGCCTCCAAATAAAAAATATCCTCATCGGAGTGTTCTGCAAGATTTCGTTCCGCCTCATAAAAAAGCATATTCCGCAGATAGTTTATATCCGTTTTGTCGTCCGCAGCGTCTTCGGGACAAAACGCTCTGATACTCCGCATTCGCAGTGTCTTCTCAAACGTTTCCCGCAAATCGTCAATTTCCTGAACCGAGCCAAACTGCTTTATTTCCGTTCCCGTGATATATTCATGCGTTGCATAATAATCACACGCAGTCAACAGGGAAAATACCAGTCTTGCGTAAGTGTATTTTGCAAATCTGCGCTCTTCGCTCTCCGTTTTTGCTGCCCGTTCCAAAATAGTGCCATATTTCGATACAGGCATTTGGGAATACTTCCCGCCATACAACTGCCGATAGCTTTTTTGCTCCATTTCCTTATCAATATTGTAAAGCTTCCCACCCTCCTGTATCGCAGCCCCAAATTCGTCAAAGCTGCCTAAATCAGAGTGATGCTTCATAATCAGATACGCATTGATGCATATCATTTCATACAGGCATATGCGCTGATCCGGTTCCATTGGCATCGTCTTGCAAAGCCGTTCCAGCTGCGCAATCTGACAGTCAAGATAAATATATGCCGACAATGCGGAATGCTTTTGTTCGTATAACTGCGGAATGTGTATGTTTTCAAATGCCTTATTTTTCATTGCTTTTTGTTGAAAAACAGGATTGATTTTTCCTGCATCATGAAACGTGATAACATCACGCACTGCCTGTAAAAACCAATCCCTGTAATTTTTCGCCGTATCCTTTGTCAATACCGGCTCTATTTTATCCAAAGCGTCCTGCATTTTTTCCTTATCAAGCAGGCGCAAAAAATATTTCTGGCAACGCTGCGTGTGCTCCTGCAGCGTTTCCCGATTTGCATAAACCCTGGAATCCGTATGCGCATACACCGGATTCGTAAAATCCAATACCTCCGACAACTCCATTGTCCATTCCTCCAAAACCATGTCAGGTCTGTTTGTCAGTAAAAAACAACCTGCTTCCCGTCAACGTCCCAAACCGCCCCTTCTATTTTGGCAAGCGTCATATTGGTATACACAAATTTCTCCAATTGATATTGATTGGTCTGCCCGTCCAATCCAATCGGCAGCGCCTCCTCGTATTTAAACGGATTTTCAACGCCGCCAAACAAATCCGCACCAAAGTCAATCTGCGCCCTTTGTTTCGGAAAAAGGCAGTCAAGTGAACTTGCTTGTTCCTTTTTCTGTCCCTCGACAACTGCTGCCCGTGTAATGTCTGCCAAATGGTCATTTTTCCCCAAATACGGAATATAAACACATTTTCTCTCTATCACGGATTCCGCCAGTTTCTTTGCCTCCTCACAATCCAAAAGAACACAAATATCCCATGAAGGGTACTCAAGCCACTGCTCCTTTACGATTAAATTCCCCCCCTGTTCCCGCGACGCATAGCCGACGGAATTGTTAAAACTGATTACTTTTTTTGCAAAATATCCCTTATCCGCGTTTGGCAAAATACTGACCTGCAGGGTTCCAAGCTTTTGGTAATATTCGGGATACGGTTGTGATTTGTCCATCTGACTGTACCCCGCATACCCCAAAACAGCCCCAAACAACCCCACAAGCGCAGGTTTATGAATGTGACCGTATGTATAATAGTGCACGGAATTAACGTCCGGCTTTTTAAACATTGCCTGTTTTCCTGACAATGTAAATTTTAAAATATCCATAATCATCTCCTAGCCGCCTTCGACCTTTTGCGTTTTCCATGTGAAATGATTCACATGTGAAGTTATTCATATGCGAAGTTATTCGCATTGTTTTCGGGTAAAAATATGATACAGTTTTACATTTGGAATATCCGTTTCCACAATCGTCGTATACGGATTAAAGTAAATTTCCACATTTTCAATCTTATCACCAAACTCACGCAACAGTTCTCCGCATTTCACGCGAATAATGTTTTTTTCTTTATCCTGATGTTCAAAGAAAATGCTTTCCGCAAGGTTGGGCAGATAAACGTCCTCCTGTGTTTCCACAAACAGACCGAATTCGTTTTCACAGCCGGCTTTTGCATTTGTCGCAAAAGAAGTCGCGGCGCACAACGCCGTCTCCTTAAATTTTTGATAGTCCTCCTGCGTGTATCCCTGTGTCACGCCCAAATCCACATACTCTTTATATGCTTTGGGATTCACGGAAAACGGATAAAAATAATGTGCCTCGTCGCTCACGATTTTGGTGCCGAGAGAAGAGTTTTTCGCCTCCTCACCCTCTTTATTTTTCGAAGCGGCTGTCGCGTCCCGAAACGGAGAAAGAATTTGCTGCTCCTGCGGCATGCTGTCCGCATATTTGTTAAAGCCCTGCCCGAACTGCACTGCTCCGGTTATCGAAATATTACAACCCTTCTCGGCAAATGTGGCGCCAAAATTTTTAACGTCCACGGCGCTGAACAGATTTGTCAAAACCTTCTTTGCGTCCTTCACATCTTCTGTTCCAAAAAGCTGTGTATAACGCTCCAACAGCGTTCTCGGCACCAAATTAACACTGCCCTTTTTGTCGTCGCTTGTTGTCATGGATTTGATATAGAGAACCTTCTCTCCGTTCTCGTCCCACATTTTTTTCATCGGATATTTAAACGCCTTATCACTTCCAAATATGTCGCCCTTTGACGTGGTTTTCGGATAGCCGCTGAAATCCGCGTTCCAGTTTGCCATAATCGAAGAAATCCCCATAACTCCGTATACTCTTTGTTTCATCATTTCCCAAATCCTCCCTATTTAGTCAAGTCTTTTTTCCTTATTTTTCAAGGATTTTTTAGT
>CANOMQ010000078.1 GCA_947567595.1 uncultured Lachnospiraceae bacterium
TCTCAACCTTCTTTCTTGGAATTCCCTATACTTGAATTATACAGGAAGCTCCTTTGTCAGTCTTGGTCAAACAGCCTGTTATACTGTAAAATCGCATAATTGTTCAGCTCGCCCATGAAACTTTTAAGCTCCATGCTTTTCCCGTTGCTGTCTTGGACGCGCAGCGCCGTCACAACAGGGTAATTCTCGGAAAGCTTGTTCAGATACATACTGTAATCATACAGCGGAAGCCCGCAGCGCTCCAAAAGCTTTGCCGCAAGGAAGTTTGTGCTTGTCTCGGTATTGGTTGTAATGTCCGTATCAAAATTAGTCCAAAGAATAAGCGGAACCTTGTAACGCTTTGCCTCGTCCTCGTCGGACAGCTCGTTTCCGTTCTTGCCATTGAGCTTCCACACATTCGAAACGACGGAATTGGTCGGCTGGTGGTCGCCAAAAAATACAATAATGGTATCCTCGTCAACCGATGAAAAGTAATCGAACAAATATTCTAATGCCTCGTCGGAAAGCTTCATCAGGGACAGATAATTATTCAAGGTTTTGGACTTACTGTCGGTAACCGTGATATCCGGTGTAAAGTTGTCAAATTCCTCGCTATAAGAGGAGTGATTTTGCATCGTTACATTAAAAACGAAAAACGGCTCATTTTTGGACTTTTCTTCATACAGCTCAATGATTTTGTCATAGCAGGCACGGTCGCTTACATATTTCCTGATTTTTTCGGGATTGCTGTAATCCCTGATAAAATACATCTCGTCAAAGCCAAGAAGGGGATAGACCTTGTTTCTGTCCCAGCCCGTGCTGTTGTAGGGATGCATGGCGATTGTCCGGTAACCAAGGGACTTTAAATGTGAGGCAAGGGAGGGCTGCTCCTCCTTTAGATACTGCTGGTACGGCACGCTTCCCTGCGGCAGAAATGCCATTGTATTGCCTGTCAGAAACTCAAACTCGGTGTTTGCGGTATTTCCGCCAAGCACCGACACATTCAGCCACCCCGATGCCGTGTTTGCAACCTCGCCGTTTAATATGGAATGGACAAAAGGCATATAGTCTTCATTCGTCTCAAAATCGCCAAGCACCGCTGGGTCGGAAAATGCCTCATTCATAATCACGATAATGTTCGGCGCATTTTGCACGGTTTCGGGATTTTCGGCAGCCTGTTCGCGAAACGGCTCCAAAATCTGCTGCGCCAAATCATCACTGTAATTGGAAGGCTTGTCAACCGTGATATACTGCAATTCCATCAGAAATCCAACCGCCGTACCGTCGCGCTTGCTGATGACGGTCGGGGTAAAAAGCTTGTCGTACATGCCGAATTTAATAATCATGCTTTCCTGCCATAGCATATGCGTAAAACCAAATAACATGCAGACACAGACGCCTGCTAAGACAGCGCGTGCGGCATAAATTGCTTTTTTTGGAAAAACGGAGAGTTTGTTTAAAGAAAGATTTGGAATTTGTTCTATAATAAGAAGCAACACAAAGCCTGCCATGACAAAAACCGTCTGTTTTTCCGGGGTATAATCAAAATTTCCCGCCACACTCATTGCCGTCCCAAAGGAATAAATATCCCACGGCATAATCGGGGCGGAGCGAAACTCCAAAACATAATAATTTGCAAGTCCGATGAACATAAAAAAGGCGCTTTGCAGCCGCAGCGACCATCTCAAGCTGCCCAAAAGCATCAAAAATAATAGCATCAAAAGTTCAAAGAGTGCGATATTTAAAAACTGTATCTGGATTTTCATGTCCTTAAAGGGATTGTGGATATAAGCTTCAAACAGATAGAAATTTGCGACAGGAAAAAGCAGCATCGGCAAAAAATTCCGGATACCCCATATCACCCTTGAACGTATATCAGTTTGCTTTTTCATTGGAAAATCCTCCATTACTTCAATATGCATCAGCTTTATAACAATAGCATTTTTTGGAACGCTTTTCAAGTAATCCGGCTAAAATTGTTGACGCGGCGCATGGATTATTCTATAATACATTAGAATAGGACAAAAATGCAAACTCAATCAGCAGTCAGGGGGATTAAAATGATAAAAAGCATGACCGGCTTTGGCAGGTGTGAGGTGGCGGAGGGCGAACGCAAATATACGGTCGAGATAAAATCCGTCAATCACAGGTACTTGGATGTAAATATCAAAATGCCCAAGAAGCTGAATTTTTTTGAGAGCTCAATTCGTAATGAGCTGAAAAATTATGCACAGCGCGGCAAGATTGATATGTTTATTACTTATGAGGATTTTTCGGAGAGCAATATCTGTATCAAGTACAATAAGGATATAGCGGCGCAGTACCTTGGCTATTTGAAATCAATGGCGGAGGACTTCGGGCTGGACAATGATATCAGGGTGTCTTCGCTCTCAAGATATCCCGAGGTGTTTTCCATGGAGGAGCAGACTGTCGACGAGGAGGAAATCTGGAACGGGCTTGTAAAGGCAGTACGGGGTGCGGCGCAGGGCTTTGCGGACACACGGATTAAGGAAGGGGAAACCCTCTGTAAGGATTTGATTTCCAAGCTTGATGGAATGCTGGAGCACGTGGCGTTTATCGAGGAACGCTCACCGCAGATTATTGAGGAATATAAAAAGAAGCTTTACGAAAAGGTACAGGATTTTCTTACCGATATATCTTTTGACGAGTCAAGGCTTATGACGGAGGTCACGATATTTGCCGATAAGGTCTGCGTTGATGAGGAAATCGTGCGTCTGCGCAGCCATATCGAGACCATGAAGCAGGCGCTTATTGATGGCGGAAGCATTGGAAGAAAGCTTGATTTTATTGCACAGGAGATGAACCGGGAGGCAAATACCATTCTCTCAAAGGCAAATGATCTGGCAATCTCAAACAGGGGGATTGAGCTTAAGACCGAGATTGAGAAGGTGCGGGAGCAAATTCAGAATATTGAGTAGGAAATGCAGGAAGGTATGGCACAGTGGATAAGCTGATAAATATCGGATTTGGCAATATCGTAAACACGGCAAAAATCATTGCGATTGTAAGTCCCGATTCCGCGCCCGTCAAGCGCATGGTACAGCGCGCAAAGGAGGCAGGGACGGCGATTGACGCCACACAGGGCAGAAAGACGAAGGCAGTGCTTGTCATGGAAAGCAGCCAGCTTGTGCTCTCGGCGCTTTTGCCGGATACCATAGCAGGCAGGGCGGCAGGGGAGCCGTATGGCAGCAGCGATAAGGAGCCGGAATAGAATTTAATTAAGAAGAGTGAGGTTAGAAAATATGTTACATCCATCTTATACAGATTTAATGAAAGTTGTAAACAGCAGTGTCGAGCAGGGCGAAGCGCCGGTTGTAAACAGCCGCTATTCGATTGTCATGGCGACCTCAAGGCGGGCGAGACAGATTATCGCGGGCGAGGACCCGCTTGTGGCGACAAAGCAGACAAAGCCGCTCTCCATTGCGATTGAGGAGCTTGACAAGGGACAGATTAAAATTATGCCGGAAGAGGAATAAAGAGCAGACGTATGATAAAAATTTTATTCATTTCACTTGGCTGTGATAAAAATCTTGTGGATACGGAAACCATGCTTGGAATGCTGGTTCAGAAGGGCTACACGATAACGGACGACGAGGAGGAAGCAGATGTGGTTGTTGTCAACACATGCTGCTTTATTAACGATGCAAAGCAGGAGAGCATTAATACCCTTTTGGAGATGGCACAGCTTCGGGAACAAAAAAGCATCAAAGCCCTTATCGCAGCCGGCTGCCTAGCGCAGCGATACAAGGAAGAAATACAGACCGAAATTCCCGAGGTCGATGCAATCATAGGCACAACGGCAATCGACGCGATTGTGGACGCCGTTTGGGAGGTGCTTTCGGGAGCTGCAAAAAATCATATTGAGGATATCAACAAAAAGCCCGTGTATGACAAGAACCGTATTGTTACCACGGGCGGACATTTTGCCTATCTGAAAATTGCGGAGGGGTGTGACAAGCACTGCACTTACTGTATTATTCCAAAGGTGCGGGGAAATTACAGAAGCATTCCGATGGAGAGCCTGATAGAAGAGGCGCAAAGACTGGTGGAATTTGGCGTAAAGGAGCTTATTCTTGTGGCGCAGGAAACGACCATATATGGTGTGGATTTGTACGGGAAAAAGAGCCTTCCCGCGCTTCTGCGCAGGCTTTGTGCGATAGAGGGGCTTTACTGGATTCGGATTTTATATTGTTATCCCGAGGAAATTACAGAGGAATTAATCGACACAATCAGACAGGAGGATAAAATCTGCAACTACCTTGACATTCCAATCCAGCACGCTGCGGATTCGGTTTTAATGCGAATGGGCAGACGCACGACGCAGCAGGAGCTTGCGGAGATTGTCACAAGGCTTCGGACTGCCATTCCCGACATCTGTCTTCGGACAACCCTGATTACCGGATTTCCGGGGGAAACGGAGGAAGAGCATGAGAGCCTGATAAACTTTATTGACGAGATGGAGTTTGACAGGCTTGGCGTGTTTGCATACTCTCCCGAGGAGAATACACCTGCGGCGGAGTTCGTAAATCAGGTGCCGGACGAAATCAAGGCGGAACGGCAGGCGGATTTGATGGAGCTTCAACAGATGATTGCGTTTGACAAGGCAGAGGAGATGGAGGGCAGACGCCTTCTTGTCATGGTTGAGGGAAAGGTGCCCGACGAGAATGCCTATGTGGCGCGAAGCTATAAGGATGCGCCCAATGTGGACGGTTATGTGTTCATACAGACTTCCCGGGAGCTTATGACAGGCGACTTTGTTCCGGTCAGGGTTACAGGGGCGCACGAGTATGATTTGATAGGAGAGATTGACGATGAATTTACCGAATAAACTGACTGTTTTCAGAGTAATCCTGATTGTTCCGTTCGTGGTGCTGCTGCTTGGCGGCTTTTTGCAGTGGGCTTGGTTTACGGCGATTTTTGGCGGCATTTTGGCGTACACGGACTATATTGCGCTTGCGATTTTTATCGTTGCGAGCCTCACGGATTTGCTTGACGGAAAGATTGCGAGAAAATATAATCTTGTGACAAACTTCGGAAAGTTTATGGACCCGCTTGCCGATAAGCTGCTTGTCTGCGCCGCGCTGATTTGCCTGATTGAGCTGCAAAGGATACCGGCGTGGATTGTGATTATCATTATCAGCCGGGAATTTATCATCAGCGGATTCCGTCTTGTGGCGGCGGATAACCGCGTTGTCATCGCGGCAAGCTACTGGGGGAAATTCAAGACAACTTTCCAAATGGTCATGGTGTGCCTGATGATTGCAAACATTGACGCGCTCGCGGTTCTGACGCAGATTGTCATGTGGATTGCAGTGGTGCTTACCGTGGTATCGCTGGTGGATTACCTTGTGAAAAATAAGGGCGTACTGTTAAACGGCGAGATTTAGAAACAGGATGCAGAAGATGCGTAAAAGCAGATGGTATGGCTCATCTGCTTTTATTGTACAAAAAGAAATACAATGTGACGCGAAATGTCAAAAATCGCACTTGTTTTGGTAAACGGATTATGGTAATTTAAGTAGTGGCAGTCGTTTTCAAATCATTTATTTTTAATTTTTTGAAAAAAACAGGTTGACAAACACGAACGAGTGTTTTATAGTAAATAGTAATAAAACATCTGTTCCGAACAAATGATGCATAAAAAGAGAAAAAGGAGCAAAACAGAATGGAAAGAGAAGAAAAATTAAAAGCATTGGAAGCCGCGCTTTCGCAGATAGAAAGACAGTACGGAAAGGGCGCAGTCATGAAGCTTGGGGACCCGAGCGCACAGATGAATGTGGAGACCATTCCGACCGGTTCATTAAGCCTTGACATTGCGCTTGGTCTTGGGGGAATTCCGAAGGGCAGAATTGTTGAGATTTACGGACCGGAGTCTTCCGGTAAGACGACGGTCACGCTGCATATGATTGCGGAGGTACAAAAAAGAGGCGGAATTGCGGGCTTTATTGACGCTGAGCACGCAATGGACCCGGTCTATGCAAAAAATATCGGTGTGGACGTGGATAATTTATACATATCGCAGCCGGATAACGGCGAGCAGGCGCTTGAGATTACGGAGACGATGGTGCGCTCCGGGGCGATTGATATTGTCGTAGTGGATTCGGTAGCCGCACTTGTGCCAAAGGCGGAAATTGACGGGGATATGGGCGACTCCCATGTTGGACTTCAGGCAAGACTGATGTCGCAGGCACTGCGAAAGCTCACAGCCGTTATCAGCAAGTCCAACTGCACGGTTATTTTTATCAACCAGCTTCGTGAAAAGGTGGGTATCATGTTCGGCAATCCCGAAACCACGACAGGCGGACGTGCGCTGAAATTCTATTCGTCAGTGCGCTTGGACGTAAGAAGGATTGAGTCGTTAAAGCAAAGCGGCGAGGTCATGGGAAACAGGACGCGTGTTAAGGTCGTGAAGAATAAAATCGCGCCCCCGTTTAAGGAAGCGGAGTTTGACATCATGTTTGGAGAAGGAATTTCTGCGGTGGGCGATATCCTTGATTTGGCGGCAAACGAGAATATCGTAAGCAAGAGCGGTGCGTGGTATGCCTATGGCGGAAACAAAATCGGACAGGGCAGGGAAAACGCAAAGCAGTATCTTAAGGATAATCCTGAAATCTGCAATGAGATTGAAGCAAAGGTGCGTGAGCATTTTGGCTTACAGGGAAGTATAGAAAGCCCGCAGCAGCCAGAGCCTGCACCGGAAAAGCCAAAATCAAGAAGTGCAAAGACTGCAGAGAAGGCAGAAGAAGCAGCGGCAGAAAAGACAGAGTAGATAGAAACGGGAATAGAAGAAAACTGAAATAAAGGTAAAATAAAAGCGAAATCAGCAGAATAGAAGTGAACAGACAATGACAGTTACGGATATCGTGGAATTATCAAAGACAAGGTCAAAAATCATTATCGACAATGAAGCCGCATTTGTGCTCTACAAGGGTGAAATCAGGAGCATGGACATTAAAAAAGGCAGGGAGCTTTCCGATGAGTGCTATTTCCATATCATGAATGAGCTTCTTGTCAAAAGAGCAAAGCTGCGCTGCCTGAATTTATTAAAAAGCCGTGATTATACACGACACCAGCTTGAGCGAAAATTAAAACAGGGCTTTTATCCGCAGACCGTGATGGAAGCTGCCATCGCATACGTTGCTTCCTACGGCTACCTTGATGATGTGAAATATGCAATGTCATATATCAAATATGCCGGAGCAACAAAAAGCAATAAACAGATTGTAAACGATTTGCAAGTAAAAGGCGTTTCAAAACAGGATATCGAAACTGCGTTTGCACAGTGCGAGGAAAAAAATATTCTTGCGAACGAGGAGGAATTAATCCAAAAGCTTTTGGAAAAAAAGCGCTATCAGAAAACAGAAGCAAGCTTTGCAGAACGTCAGAAAATTGCGCTATTTCTTTACCGAAAGGGCTTTTCCTCAGATAAAATAAACAAAGCGGTTGGACTATATGAGTAAATCTGCACAAATTTCTTGTACGTGATATTGATGATAACACTTGACATGGAAACATGAAAAGGGTAAAATTGAAGTGTTGTAATATCAGCATCTAATTCTTGCGCAGGATGCGCGATTGAATAATATGCAGTCGGTGTGGGTGGTTATAGCAGCGCCAGACATACCGCTTGAGATTGTACAATGAAAATTTAATAATGAGTAAGGAGGTGCTCCTGTACCATGCTATGGATGATAATAGCATTCGTTCTGATTATTATCTGCGTAGCAGGCTGTCTTATCTACTGCTCCAATTATAAGAAGAACTTAGAGACGACGATTGGAAATGCGGAGGATAAGGCAAGGGAAATTATTGACGAAGCACTGAAAACTGCTGAGACCAAAAAACGTGAAGGGCTTCTTGAGGTAAAGGAAGAATCAATCCGTACCAAGAATGAACTTGACAAAGAAATCAAGGAGCGCAGGGCGGAAGCACAGCGCTATGAGAGAAGAGTGCAGCAGAAGGAAGAAAGCGTTGATAAGAAGGCTGATTCCCTTGAAAAGAAGGAATCCAGTCTGGCTGCGCGTGAAGAAGAACTTGCAAAACAAAGAGAAGTGGTTGCAAGGCTCAGTGAAGAACGAGTACAGGAACTTGAACGAATTTCAGGTTTAACCTCTGAACAGGCAAAAGAGCATTTATTTAAAATTGTTGAGGACGAAGTAAAACATGAAACTGCAGTGATGATTAAGGAAATGGAAAGCAGGGCGAAGGAGGAGGCTGACAAAAAGGCTAAGGAATATGTTGTCACAGCAATCCAAAAGTGTGCCGCTGACCATGTGTCTGAGACCACGATTTCAGTAGTCCAGCTTCCAAATGATGAGATGAAGGGACGTATTATCGGTAGGGAAGGAAGAAATATCAGAACGCTTGAAACCCTTACGGGTGTAGAGTTGATTATTGATGACACTCCCGAGGCAGTCATTCTTTCCGGTTTTGATCCGATTCGAAGAGAAATCGCGAGGATTGCACTTGAGAAACTGATTGTAGACGGACGCATTCATCCTGCAAGAATTGAGGAAATGGTCGAGAAAGCGCAAAGAGAAGTGGAAGTGATGATTAAGGAGGAAGGCGAGGCAGCTACCCTTGAGGTGGGTGTCCACGGCATTCACCCGGAATTGATAAAGCTTCTTGGTAAAATGCGATTCAGAACAAGCTACGGTCAGAATGCTTTGAAGCATTCCATTGAGGTTGCGCATCTCACAGGCCTTTTGGCAGCGGAGATGGGGCTTGATGTGAGGATGGCAAAGAGAGCAGGCTTACTTCATGATATCGGTAAGGCAGTAGACCATGAGATGGAGGGTTCCCACATACAGCTTGGTGCAGAGCTTTGTAAGAAGTACAAGGAGTCTGCGGTTGTAATCAATGCTGTTGAGTCACATCACGGTGATGTAGAGGCGCAGTCGTTGATTGCTTGTCTGGTTCAGGCAGCCGATACAATTTCTGCTGCAAGACCGGGTGCAAGACGTGAAACGCTCGAAACATATACAACCAGATTAAAACAATTAGAAGAAATAACCAACAATTTTAAAGGCGTCGATAAATCTTTTGCTATTCAGGCAGGTAGAGAGGTTCGTGTTATGGTAGTTCCTGAGCAGATTAATGATTCGGATATGATCCTTTTAGCGCGTGATATTTCAAAGCAGATTGAAGCAGAACTTGAATATCCGGGACAGATAAAGGTAAATGTAATCAGGGAATCTCGTGTCGTTGAGTACGCTAAATAATGAAAATGATTATTGTAAGAACCGTCAAAATTCAGATTGAGTTTTGGCGGTTTTTAGATATTGTAAGCTGATATAGAAATGAAACCCAAGAAATTGGATTTCATTTCTTTTTTCTGCTTTTTGACCAAAATTACAATAAAAACAGCCAAATTTACAATTATTGTTTTAAATATCAGAAAATATGATACAATTTCATGACAAATTGATAATTATATAAATATTAAATTTTTATAAACAGTAAACAGCAAATGCAAAAAAGAAAAAACAGCTAAAGTGAGGTGGCAGCCATGTATCAAATTGCAATTTGTGACGACGAAAAAGAGGAGTTGGGTAAAATGGAGCAAAAGGTGCATAGATTTATAGACAACTTTGCCTAAAGATTTGATACCAACACGCCG
>CANOMQ010000079.1 GCA_947567595.1 uncultured Lachnospiraceae bacterium
CCTGCTTGTATGCCCGTAAATCAAGGCTTTTTTGAGATAATCAACCATTTTATAAGACAAAAATTTATGCAATTTTTTCTTAAGTTCGCGCCTATGGGGCAGAACCCGAAAATCCGGATCTGCCCCTTCGTAACCATTAACAAATCTTATATCAGATTTTGAGTTTACACAAAACTTGAAACGCTCTCTCAAAAAATCCCTTGAACTTGCCGGATATAACATGCTGGTAACTTCTGAGGTTTCCATGGGCGGTAAAGATGTTTATGATGCTTACCATAACCTTTGGAGGATGGAGGAATCCTTCCGCATTATGAAATCACAGCTTGATGCACGGCCTGTGTACCTGCAAAAAGAGGATACCATAACAGGACATTTCCTTATCTGTTACCTTGCGGTACTGCTCACCAGATTACTGCAATTCAAAATATTAAAGGACAAATATTGTTCTGAGGATTTATTTGAATTTGTACATGATTTTAGGGTTGCAAAAATATCAGACAGAAAATATATAAATCTTTCGAGAAGCACGACATTCATAAAAGATTTTTCGGCTCTCTGTATCCTGCCGCTAACCTCATATTTTTTATCCGAGGGAGAAATCAGAAAAATGCTAAGCCATTGATTTTAATCCGTGGCTTAGCACCATGTTTTAATGCTTAACTCCGAAAGTCAGGATTTATTTGTCAAGTTTTTTCAAGGTTCCTTTTTGGATAAAATTCTTTGCACGATTTGGATTTAATACATAAAGTGAGCGCGCATAGTAAATATTTTGAAGGCTTATACGAACGGCAATTTTAACAAAGTCTCCATTTAAAATATATTCTTTTGTAAATTCGATAGAGCCGTCTTTTGCATTTAAGCCAACATAGTCGGGATACGCGATAATTGTCTCAATATCACCGCCATATTGTTTGAAAGCTTCGGGGTGGGAAGTTTTCATATGTTCCCAATTAGAGTCGGATATATAGATTGGTGTTCCAACAGGGATATTCAGTCCAAGTGTTTCTATAATTGCTGCTGAGAAGATACCGATTTTCTTTCGTGACATATGGTTGTGTGTTCAGCCTTTCTAAATGGAATGATTTGTTTATACATTGTAAAATTATATATAAGTTGCTTTATAACGTCAAGAAATAAGTTTTGCTTTTTTGTATACATAACAAAGAAAATCATTCCAAGTTAAGGAAACCTTAAAAATAAGGTCAAGCCGCAAACCCTTGCAAAATGCGTAGAAACCCAGTAAACACAAGGTTTACAGGGTGTTTAAGAGATGGTAAAAAACACCTAAAAAATAGCAGGATAAAAAACGGTTAGTGACAAATTAGTGACAAATCTAAATACAGAATATCAAATGTAAGGAATTTGAATTTTGTTGATTTCCTCACGCAGTTCGTCGAGCGTTCTGTGTCCGTATACAGACTTTTCGACATCACCGCCAAGCGAATGCCCCATTAACAAATGCTTGCTAAAATCATTGACACCATATTTGTCGCAAATCCATGAAAAGGTATGGCGGCAGTCATGGGGCGTGTGCTTGGTTCCGGAATCAGAGACAGCAATTCCCAAAGCATTCAGGGTATCATAAAATTCTAACCGATATTTATCGGCAACAAATTTCTTGTTTCTATATTGTTCAAAAAAATCTTTTGCAAAACCGCAGATGGCAGTGTGGAGCGGAACGATCCTGTTCTTGCCGGAGGCAGTTTTCACGCCGCCCTGCAAATATTGTTCTGCTTCATTATACTGGATCGTCCGGAAAGCAGAAATACGGAACCCGGTATAAATCATAAGCAGAATCATGCCAACGCCTGCAGTATCTTTGTTTTTCCACAATATGTCAAGTGCTGCTTCGGAGAAGGGAACGCCGCTTTCATCATCGTCAGCAATGTTGATTGTAACATACTGCGCATAGTTCTTATCCGTGATGTCATTTTGGATTGCATACGAATACATGCCTTTAAAAAGCGAGACAATCAGTTCAAGGCTTGCATGCTTCAATGGGCATTCGTCAACCACTTCCTGCAGATCGGCTTTTCTCAAATCAAGAAATTTCCTGCTATGGAGCTTCGCGCAGTTGCGGAAGGCGGCTTTCGTCGAGCTGACGGAAGAGGCTGAAAACTGCCTTTTGGCATTGTTGTACTTGTTTTCGAAATAAAGCTCATAAATCTGCGCAAAAGTCATGTTCCTGTACTTTGACGGTACTGCGCTTTGTCCGGAAAGCATTGCGGCGCACAAATCGGAAAAGGAAACGGACGATTGTTTGATGTCATTCGGTGCGTTCGTGTACAGCATCAAAGCCTGATACGCTTCGTCGTATGTAACAAAATATCCGATGGCGGGCTTCAATACCGGGGAACCGTTTAAGGCAAATTCCTTCACGGGCGGATAAGCTGCCCAAGGCTTGGAACGTCTGCCGGACAGGTGCTTGATGGTTCCCCTTCCGTTCGGGAGCTTGCGGTGTCTTTTGGGCTTGCGCTTTTGCGGTGTCACAATGGCAGCAGTTTTTAAGGGATAGCCGCAGGAAGGGCAGGATAAAGCCATGTCTGACACTTGGTGCGAGCATTCAGGGCATAGGATAAGAGCCATAATGAAAATCCTCCTTAAAAATTGGTATAAAAATAACAGCCAGCGTCAATTAACGCTTGCAGGCTGCTCCCAAAAATGATACAATATTGTTGCACGATAGGTATCTCATTTTGGGATACTTATGAAAAACTGCTCGGTGTTTTGGCATCGGGCGTTTTTATTTGTTGCGATGTCGCAATATGCTTTCATATGTCTTTTTTTGCGACATCTCTTTTATGAAATGATAACGCGTAACTATTAATGCGTCAATAATATTTTATCAGATGTAATGAAATAAAATCTACCCTTATTTTTTCATATCTTTAGAATTTTTTGAAAATTAAAAGTTATTTTCAGTGAATTTTATTGACAGATACCTTGTAATAATATAACAGATTTGCTAGAATAAAGTCGTTGTCGCCTCCGATACTGGCAACAGGAAGGAGGTCTGCTAAATATGTCTGCAATATTTGATTTTTTACTTTCTGTCGCAAGCAAAGTAGTCGCATACTTTGTTTGTAAGTGGCTGGATAGGAAGTAGCGACAACATCTAAGCCACACACATGAAATCCCCTAAGTAGTCGCAATACTTAGGGGATTTGTGTTGTCTGCTTAATGCCTGCAATACTTTTATCGCTAGCGACATTATAACATATGCAGATTGACAGTTCAATATGTAAATTTTCTAAAACTAAATTTTTTAACCTTATGATGCAATACGGTTTTCACGCATTTTCTTGCTGATACGATACTGTTCTGCATCAGGTACATCTATAAATTCCACTGTCTTATCGTAATTTTCTTGTACAACCTTTTTGATTTCGTCAAGTGTTACATTAAAAAATTCCCTTCGCTGGTTTACCATGTTTATTTTTTTGTCTTCAAAAGCATGATGAAGAGCGGTTTCTAAAGCAGGTGCATCATCGGAGAATATCATTGCATGGACATCAAACCGGAATGGAACGGAAGCATCACCAAGTTCATCAACACGTTCCTGCGGATCAAGTCGCCGGGTCATGCCGATTTTATAAACGTTTTCCCCAAATGCTCCAATGTTTGAGATGATGTAAACATATCCGGCTTTCATATTGGCTTGTCTGTAATCAATATCTGAAAGCGCCTTGTCAATATCTGATAATTTATCTTCTAATTCGGATTTTTTGTTTAATAAATCAAGGTCATCCGGCTTTTGTTCCAGTTGCGACATAATCTTTTCATAGGCTGTTTGATAGTGAGTCTGCTCTTTTTCAATTTTTCGCTGCTGCTCCTCGAGCTCTCGTTGTATCTTTGCCTGTTCCCTCTGCTCTTCGCGGGCAGCCTTGGCAGCTTCCTTTTCTTCCTGTTTTTTCTGCTGATATTCAAAAGCCAAACGGAGCTCTTTGACTTTCGCGTCCAAGTATTTGGGCGTAATGGAGATGCTTACTATTTTTCCAAGTTTTGATATGGTTTCAGCAGACTTATAAATTCTGTTTAAGGACGCATCAAAATTAGTGTATTTCACCTTATTAATGATTTCGTCACATTCTGTATTAAATGCACGGAGCAGAAGCTTTTGCGTATCGGACACCATTTTTTGACCTGTTGCTTTATTTCCGTTTACAGTCCAATCCTTGTTGCCGGTAACGGCGGCTTTGTTTTTAATCAAATCTTTTTGGAGGATTCTTACCTTGGCGAGTTCTTCCTTATAGTCCAAAGCCGATGCAAAATCAAACTGTGGTGTATATAAGCCAAATTCCTGAACAACGATTTCATCATCTAAAAAGATTAGCTTCTTTTTCTTCTCCGTAATTTGACGCTCCAGCTCCAAGGCTTTGCTGTTCAAATTATTAATGTGATTGGTTGTTGTAATTTCTTCTTGACGCAGGCAATCAACATGCTTCTGTAATATAACGGCATCCTGCATTTCAGGTGTCAGCATTTGCACAAACCGTTGGTTATCCGAAATTAGTTCATTCATTTGTGATATTTGCTTTTTCTCGTATTTGACTTTAAATACAAGCAGAATAATGCCGATAATGAGAGGGATTCCATAAATGAACCAACAGAAGAACAGGACAGAGATAAGGATACTGTTTAAATACCATTTTTGTTTCATGAATAAGTACCTTCTTTCATTAATTTTTGTTGAAATACACCAAATGTAATCATGTTAAATAATTTTAACACATATCGCAGGAAATTAATACCAAATTTTGATAAAAAAAGACCATAAATAATCAGAAAAGTTATGCAAACCGCAATATGCAGTAAACTATAAAAAAATGACGGTTACTTTTTTGTGGGTGTCGCCGAAATTCATGCGATAAACAAGGTATGAAAAAACGAGGGTAGAATTTATATCTTTGGTTGTGGTAGCATTTAATTGTAACAGCAAAAGCGTACATAAGGAGCGATGGGTATGAAAGAGGAAATTATCAGAATGGTCAATCAGATTAAGGATAGTCGCAGTATAAAAATGATATATGGATTTGTAAAAACTTTAATGGAAAAAGAAAACAGGAAATAAATATCTTATACAGAATAGCCTTGTAATAATATGACGGATTTGGTAGAATAAATTCGTTACCGCTCCCTAGACAGGTACGGAAAGGGGGTGTTCTGTATGGATATGCTTACTGCTTTTATCATCGCCGTTGCGGCTGGTGTAGTTTGCCACTGCATCAACAAATGGTTAGACGGCGATAAATAGTCGGTAACTAGCCTATGGCTCTAAGCCCTGCCATTCCATAAAGGGAATAGAAAACCCCAGTGTTACCGCACTGGGGTTTTTGTAAGCCGTCCTGCATGGACTGCTTACTGCTTTTTGCCTAATGGCATTATAGCATATGTAAATGAATAGTTCAATATGCAAATTAATTCAAATAGCATTACTTGTCTTTTTTTTCGGATTCAAAGATTTCACTGATAAAGCTCCAAAATAATTCTTTATTTTTGGGAGACATTTTTGAGTAATTCATAATAACCTGTTTTGCCCGACTGTCCGTGATGCCGAGTTCGGCGCATATCTGACCGTATTCTATATCTTCATCAATAACTGGTTTTTGGGGTTCTATACCGTCACGAAGCCATTCCTCACGATAGCCAAATTCGCGGCAGATGGAAGTTATTACTGCGTTTGAGGGCTTTCGATTACCTGATTCGTAATTTGCTATCGTATTTCTCGCAGCTCCTATTCTTTTTCCGAACTCTTCTTGTGTCAACCCTTCATTTTCTCGTATTTCTTTTATTCTTATATTCAAAATGCTACCTCCTTCCTTGCAAATTATCTTATCAAAAAAAGTTCTCATTGTCAACAAAAAAACACTTGACAATGTTCTCGATGTGCCTTATAGTGTTCTCATAGGCAACAGAAAATATAGCAAACCGAAAAGAGGTGAAGGAAATAAATACAGGAAATCAGTCTCCAAGTTGGATAAGTATAATATCCTTTATTGTATTTTACATAATGGGCATAGCTACGTCTGTATTATACGGAGAAGAAATTCTTGAATCTCTTGCGAATTTTTTATTATCCAAATGACAGCTTGAACTGTAAGCGGAGTAGCTACCCCGAGAATATATCCAAGAGTTCCTTTTAAAACATCATATATAGCATTTTTGATGCGGAACCAAAGGGATAAATCTCTAATAAACTTGAGCCCTTGTGCATTTACATGAGTATTTCCAAGTGATTGAAAGTGATAGTTGCCATTTGCATCCATATATTCATCAACATTTTCTACGTAATTATTTTTTAGACACTGATGAAACGCATTTGAACTATCAATATCAAAATTATTGAAAATAGAATGACAGTTGTTCGTATTTTGAATTGAGTTCATAATACTACGCATTGATTTCTCAACATCTCTAAGTTTTTTAAACATAAACAAACTTTCCTTTTTATGTACTCGGCTGCTGTAACAGCCTGTAAAAACAGTATAAGGAAAAGTTTGGGAAATGGCAAGTAAACAATGGTGAAGTTATACAGATAGCAAAAGGGGGACAAAAGTAATGATAAACATTGAAAAATCAAAGAACGTGAAACTTATTAATGATATTTTTGAAAACTTATCTGAAAAAGGGCAGATTATGATGATTACTTATTCAAGTGCGTTAATGGATGCACAATTGGCAGACAAAAGACCGCAGAAGGCAGCAGAACCGCCGGAGCTGGCAGCAGGAGAGAGGTGAGGGAAGTGCGAAAGGTAGGAAAACAAAGAAAATCTGAAATGATCAATGAAGTGGATAACACGATTATATCTGTTTGCAAGAATATCGAAAATGAAAATTTTATTCCTGAATTATACCCAAAGACAGTAGCAGCCCTTGCGGCATTGGTACTGGCAAGAGCTGTATTGCATTAATTAGTTGTTTCGTTGGTTGCAAGCGATTCCAGTAAAGTATTAAAGAAATCAGAAACATTTTTAGCTGTTTCCTTTGGATCTTTTGAGGCTGTAATCATAGAGTGTTCTATTGCCAATATTGTAAATTCCTTTGCGCTTTCATATGTTACGGTCATAAAAATTCTCCTTTCATATGTACTCGGCTGCTGCAACAGCCTGTAGGTACAGTATAGGAGAAAAATGGGAAAAGTTCAAGTAACAGCGACGGCAGCAGGAGGTGGGGAAGTGGAAGAAATAAAAAATAGCAGTCATGAGCAAACGGTTATGGCAGTGGGAACTGCAATAATATGTCCGATGGCAGAACTGAAACGAAACCAATGCGCCTTGTGCGTGGTGTGCCCCCAACACACCACAGGAAACTCCCCGGACAACCCTTGTGGTGCATCATTACTGGTGCATCACGCACAGGGCGCATAAAAAAAGTACCATAAAAATCAGACAGCGGCAGCAGGAAGGAGGCGCAGGCATGGACAGCACACAGAATGAATTATTAAAACCGCCACAGGTGGCAAAGGAACTCGGGATATGCACGCAGTCGGTAAGGGAGCTTGTCAAAAAAGGCTTTATCAAGGGTATCTATGTAAAAAAGCCAGGAAGCAAACAGGGCAGCTATTACATTTACAGGAAATCCGTTGAGGAGTTTAAAAACGGGGGAATGCCGCTTGAAGCTTCCGCCGCCAACACGACACAGCTCCAATACATGATGTCAGAAATGAGCAGGCAGATGCGGGCGTCGGCGGAGCTTACAAATCAGATTGTGGCAGCAATGGGATTGAAGGGCGGCACGCACGAAAACGCAAAAATTACGTAGCACTTTGGCATGGTGTTTTTATTTTTTACCTTTTTTCAGGGGAAATGTAAACAAAAATAGAACAACAGTACGGAAGGAGGTGGAGAGTGTGCCAAGAGAGACAAAGGGAACAACAGAAACAAAAGCAGTGACGGGCGTGTGCCGTTTCTGCTGCCAAACGCGGGTTATAGACGGCGGCGCAGACATGACAGAAGGGGAAAAAACAGAAAAAGCAACAATGTACTGTAATTGTGATGCAGCAAAGGTATACAGGGAAAGAATGCAGCGCATGAGTCTGGCAGAGCAGAGCATCGAGGTGCTGTTCGGGGAAGGGGCAGGCAGTTTTGCGCAGCCCGGCGTGGTCACACAGCTTATGAAAATCGGAGTCAGCGCGATGAACGACGGCGACATCAAGAGCATGACAATAAACCTGAACAAAGGTCTGAAATGCAAGATTGCAGTGGTGGCGGATGACAAGATAAAGGTTTCGCGTGAGGCGAAATCCGTGGTTGAGAGAAAGCAATAGAACGGAGGGATGGAAAAAATGGCTAGACGGGATTATGAAAATGAGGACGGTAACGAACGCATGAAGGCAATCCGGACGTTTAACGGGATATACCGTTCCCTGAAGAAAAAGCGTGCCCTGAGGCTGCACACGTACACGGACATGAAAAGCGCGCTGATTGAAGTCAGGGAATACAAAAATAACGGGGAAGTAAAAACCATATGCCGTGTAGAGGCGGAAAACGAAACTGACTGTCATAGGATAGCTGCGCAGCAGCTCAAATGGGAGTTGGAGAAGGTGGCAACATGACAGTATAAAATGCGGAGGTGCACAGTTACCGGAAAGCCTTGAAAACAAAGGGATACAAGCCCTTTTGGAAACAGTATTAGTATATTAAAGTTAGCAGATACACGGAGGTAAGACATGGCTTATGTGGTGGATACATATGATATGGGCGATGTAATAGAGCATGAACATAAGTTTATGGGTGAGTATGGTGTAAAAGGAGAGAAGAGGGCACCGAAGAAAAAGGCAACACCCGAACAGATGAAGCAGCAGAACCATGCGAACAGAATCAAGAAAGTCAGGAGGGAAATCTTCCTGAACTTCCACCCGTGGGATTTTTGGCTGACTCTGAAATACAAACGGGGAACTGTTGTTCGGCGAATTATCTGCACCCAGATTCTTCACATTAAATGCGCCTGTTT
>CANOMQ010000080.1 GCA_947567595.1 uncultured Lachnospiraceae bacterium
GGGGTCTTAGCTCAGCTGGGAGAGCATCTGCCTTACAAGCAGAGGGTCACAGGTTCGAGCCCTGTAGGCCCCATTTTTTATGTTAAGGAAAAGGGAACCGGTTCTGCATGGTGCTGCAATCGGTTCCCTTTTTTACTTTATTGGATATTTTATTGAATATCGGGCGCATTTTTCTGAATGTCCGAGAGCTTTTTGATATCGACCGTAACTGCCGGACGGATACCAAAGCCCTCCACAGCCGCCACACATTCAATTAATTGCTTGTCGGTATAGCCGTTATTGACGGCGTAGGATTTTGTCGAATATCCGTCCACAGGCTCCCTGAGACGCCATAAATACGACTTCACGCCATAGCTTAGCGAAAAGGTCTGATATGAGTTCGTCTCGTCATGCGCTGTGGCCTGTTTTGTCGGTGTCGTGTAAATGCTGATGTTTGCGTCATAGAACCACTCCAGCTCGTCTTGGCTGAGCAGATACACCAAATCCTCTGTCTCCACGTCACCCCCGGAAAGCGCGTTTCCCTTTGTGATGTTGTGTGTTGGTATGATTGCCTGCTGTTCCTCCTCGGTAAAGCCGCACAAAAAACCCTTTTCGGATGCGTAGCCGTTGCGTTCATCTGCCATTGCCCATTTAATGGGACCTTGTCCGTCGTAAACTACATTTTCCTGATTGGAGTTCAGCCATGTCCTGATGTCAGCCCTGCTCCAGTCGTTTGTGCCGTGGGTATATTCCTGCATCGCAAGGTTTTCAAGCGTTTTCTCCTCATTCATGCGCCAAAGCCCGCCCGCGTCATCATAGGCGTACCTTCCGCTTGGCGCGCCGTCGAATGCCTTCATTGTCAGAATTTCACTCGAAATCAGGACAGCCTTTGACGCCCTCCCGAAACGATCCTCATGTATTTTCAGGACACGCCACGCAATCGGCTCGTCAAGATACGTGCCAAAGATTACTTCATCGCCCGGTGATAATTGTCTGACTGCAGTCCCTTTTCCCTCATAACGCAGTGCAATCAAAATCATCAGCACAACCGCGCCTAAATAGACAAAATCCGCAGGCTTTATCTTTTTCCTGTCTTTTTTCTGCTTTTCCATAAGCCTTTATACCGAAAATCCGTTCGATGTCATATGCGCAACCTGACTGCCAAGCTCGTCCGTAATCTCTACCATATAACAGCAGGTGCGCCTGCCCGCCCTGATTTTTTTTGCCTCGGCAATCAGCGTGTTTCCTTTTGCCTTTCCAAGAAACGTGATGGACGCGTCTAGTGACACCACCGGGGTTTCCTGCCAGTTAGTTGCCACTGCAAACGCAAAATCCGCAAGCGTAAAAATCGCTCCCCCCATCACCGCGCCAAGTGCGTTTTTATGCTCGTCGCTGATTTGCATGGAGCATTTTGCGTACCCTTCCGCGATTTCCTCTATCACCGCGCCGTTGACCGTGGCAAAGCGGTCGTGGGAAAAGCGTTCCCGTACCTCGTCAAGCTTCTTTTGTTCCATATTGATAACCATTCCCTTCCTTTTTCGCTACCTGCTAAACATAAATTTATTTTATCCCATTCCCTGCCAAATGTCCACAATTATTGACACGCGATTTTTGGCAGGGTTTGGGCTATTTTGAAGGGAATTTTGAAAAAAAACGAAAAAATGAAAATATGTATAGGTATTTTTGCAAAAATCCTTTATAATGGAGAATGGTAACAATAAGAACAGGATTGATTATTCATTCGAAAGGAGTATGGTTATTTCTATGCCAAAAAGAGAAGATATTAACAAAGTCCTAATCATCGGTTCCGGGCCGATTATCATCGGTCAGGCGTGCGAGTTTGACTATTCGGGGACGCAGGCGTGCAAGGCGCTTCGAAAGCTTGGATATGAGATTGTGCTTGTCAACTCCAATCCGGCAACCATCATGACCGATCCCGAAATCGCTGATGTGACTTACATAGAACCATTAAACGTAAAGCGCTTAGAGCAGATTATCGCAAAGGAGCGTCCCGACGCGCTGCTGCCCAATCTTGGCGGACAGTCCGGCTTAAATCTATGCGCGGAGCTTGCAAAGGAAGGCGTGCTTGAGAAATACAACGTCAAGGTCATCGGCGTGCAGGTGGACGCGATTGAGCGCGGCGAGGACAGGATTGAATTTAAGAAGTCAATGGACGCTATCGGGATTGAGATGGCAAGGAGCGAGGTTTCCTACAGTGTGGACGAGGCGCTTGCCATTGCGGACAGGCTTGGTTATCCGGTTGTCCTTCGCCCCGCTTATACGATGGGCGGCGCCGGGGGTGGACTGGTATATAATAAGGAAGAGTTAAAGACTGTCTGTGCTCGTGGCTTGCAGGCAAGCCTTGTGGGGCAGGTGCTTGTCGAGGAGTCCATTCTTGGCTGGGAGGAGCTTGAGCTTGAGGTTGTGCGTGACGCGGAAGGGAACATGATTACGGTCTGCTTTATCGAAAACATTGATCCGCTCGGCGTACATACCGGAGACTCATTCTGCTCGGCACCAATGCTGACGATTTCGGAGGAGCTGCAAAAACGCTTGCAGGAGCAGGCATACCGCATTGTCGATTCGGTTCAGGTGATTGGCGGAACAAATGTTCAATTTGCGCATGATCCGGTTTCTGACCGCATTGTCGTAATTGAAATTAATCCGCGAACGTCCCGCTCGTCCGCGCTTGCGTCGAAGGCTACGGGCTTTCCGATTGCGCTTGTATCCGCCATGCTCGCGGCTGGTCTGACGCTAAAGGATATTGAATGCGGGAAGTATGGCACGCTTGACAAGTATGTGCCGGACGGCGATTATGTGGTGATTAAATTTGCGCGCTGGGCGTTTGAGAAGTTCAAGGGCGTTGAGGATAAGCTTGGCACGCAGATGCGCGCGGTCGGCGAGGTCATGAGTATCGGCAAGACTTATAAGGAAGCGTTTCAGAAGGCAATCCGCAGCTTGGAAACGGGACGCTACGGTCTTGGCTTTGCAAAGGATTACAATACGAAATCAAAGGAGGAGCTGCTTCGTATGCTCGCCAATCCGTCAAGCGACCGTCACTTTATCATGTATGAGGCGCTTCGCAAGGGCGCGACGGTTGATGAGATTTTTGACATCACAAAGGTCAAGCATTATTTTGTGCAGCAGATGAAGGAGCTTGTCGAGGAGGAGGAAGCGCTTGCAAAATCAAAAGGTACGCTTCCGACGGACGATGCGCTGGTTTCTGCCAAGAAAAACGGATTTTCGGATAAGTATCTGAGTCAGATTTTGGACATTCCCGAGGCGGATATCCGCAACAGGCGGATAGCGCTTGGCGTGGAGGAGGCTTGGGAGGGCGTCCATGTGAGCGGCACGAAGGACAGCGCGTACTACTACTCTACCTATAATGCCCCGGACAAAAATCCGGTCAGCACGGTCAAGCCAAAGATTATGATTTTGGGCGGCGGGCCAAACCGCATTGGTCAGGGTATCGAATTTGACTACTGCTGTGTGCACGCGTCGCTTGCCCTAAAGCAGCTTGGATTTGAGACGATTATTGTCAACTGCAATCCCGAGACGGTTTCGACAGATTACGACACGTCGGACAAGCTCTATTTTGAGCCGCTGACGTTGGAAGATGTGCTCAGCATTTACCATAAGGAAAAGCCGCTTGGCGTGATTGCGCAGTTTGGCGGTCAGACGCCGCTCAATTTGGCAAACGACCTTGAGAAAAACGGCGTGAAAATTCTTGGTACGTCCCCGGCGGTCATTGACCTTGCGGAGGACCGCGACCAGTTCCGCGCGATGATGGATAAGCTTGCAATCCCCATGCCGGAGTCGGGCATGGCGACGACGGTTGACGAGGCGCTTTCGATTGCGGCAAAAATCGGCTATCCCGTTATGGTGCGTCCCTCGTATGTGCTTGGCGGGCGCGGCATGGAGGTCGTGTACGACGACGAGAGCATGAAGGGCTATATGGAGGCTGCTGTCGGCGTAACGCCTGACCGTCCGATTTTGATTGACCGTTTCTTAAACCACGCGTTGGAGTGCGAGGCGGACGCAATCAGCGACGGTGAACATGCATTTGTTCCTGCCGTGATGGAGCATATCGAGCTTGCGGGCGTGCATTCGGGCGACTCGGCTTGTATTATCCCGTCGGTGCATATCTCGGAGGAAAACGTTGCCACCATCAAGGAATATACGAAGAAAATCGCGGAGGAAATGCATGTTAGGGGACTGATGAACATGCAGTACGCCATTGAGAACGGCAAGGTGTATGTGCTTGAGGCGAACCCGCGCGCGTCGCGTACCGTGCCGCTTGTCTCAAAGGTGTGCAATATCCGCATGGTGCCGCTTGCAACCGACATCATTACATCGGAAATTACGGGACGTCCGTCTCCGGTGGCTGCGCTTACGGAGAAGGATATTCCTTACTATGGCGTGAAGGAGGCGGTGTTCCCGTTTAACATGTTCCCTGAGGTTGACCCCGTGCTCGGACCGGAAATGCGCTCTACGGGTGAGGTTTTGGGCTTGTCGCCTTACTACGGCGAGGCGTTCTTTAAGGCGCAGGAGGCGACGCAGACCATGCTTCCCTTGGGCGGTACGGTGCTGATTTCGGTCAACCGCAAGGATAAGCCGGAGATTGTGGAGATTGCAAGGCTGTTTTCGGAGGCTGGATTTCAAATTCTTGCGACGGGCGGGACGTTTGACGCGATTTCGGAGGCTGGCATCGACGCGAAAAAGGTGAACAAGCTCTATGAGGGGCGTCCGAATATCCTTGATTTGATTACGAACGGGAACATTGATTTGATTATCAATTCCCCGGTCGGCAAGGACAGCGTGCATGATGACAGCTATTTAAGGAAAGCCGCAATCAAGGCGCGGGTGCCTTATGTGACGACTGTCGCGGCGGCGCGGGCGACGGTGAAGGGGATTTTGTATGCGCAAAAGCACGGCGACGCGCAAGTGAAATCATTGCAGCAGCTGCATAGTGAGATAAAGGATAAATAAACGATAAATAACGAAAAAAGACTATGAGCCTTGTTCTTTTGGTTTCATAGTCTTTTTCCTATATGAAAAATCCATTTTATAGCGAACTAATCCGGTCAAACTTACTATGCAGCTCCGAGGCAACCTCCCCGATAATGGTGGTTGACGCGGCGATTTCCTGCGTGCTTGCCGCAAGGTTGTTAATCCGCTCGTTCACGTCATCCACGACCTTCATTAGGTTTTGCGAGCTTTCAATCAGACTCTTTATTGCAGCCACGATACTATCCTTATTTTTATTGCTGTCGTCTGCCGCATTCTTGCTGACATCACTAAGCGCTTTAATCTCCTGTGCAACCACCGCAAAGCCTTTTCCAACTTCCCCGGCACGTGCCGCCTCAATCGACGCGTTTAACGACAGAAGGTTTGTCTTTGATGCTACCTTTGTAATATTTTCATTGTTTCCGCCAAGCTGGTCAAGCAGCGTATTGATTTCATCAAATGACGAACGCATGTCGTTACAAAAATCAATCACTCCCGCCATCGCCATGCTGATGCTTGTGCTCTCCTCCGCGCTGCTGTTGTTGCCGTCAAGCATTTCATTGATTGACACATTGAGCGTGCCAAACTCCTCGTTTGCCTCCGTCACCATGCGTCCAATCTCTTCATTTTTCCTTGAAATCTCCTCGTTCTTTTGCTCCATCGCATCGGAAATTTCCTGTACGCGCCTGTTTTCCTCCTCCACGACACCCTTGATGTAATGAACGCAGCTCTCCTTATTGTTACAGCCATTGTAGATTGCCGTCGCCATATCGGTACACGTATTATAACCGCAGGCACTGCAATTAATGTGCTGAAGCGACTTCGTTGTTTTGTCCATGTCGGAAAAGATGGCATTCAGCTCCGATGGATTTGGTCTTTGGATTTCGTTTCCCTTCGACTTATCCGTATAAGCGCGCATAAAGTCGCGGATGTCAAGCCGTGCGAACTGGCGGTTCAGGTTCCTTAATCGCTGGGCAGGCGACGCGTTCTTTGCCCATGCACTGCTTCTATGCGCAGATTTGCTTGATGCCTTGATTTTCTGCAGTTCGTAGAGAATATCGTCGTCCTTTGTCTTTTCCTCCTCCACGCCTGTCCCGTAAATGCAGCCCTGCGCACAGTTGAGTGCATCCACCATGAACGGAAGCGGTTTTCCGCCAAGAACTCTCTTTTTATAATCCTCAAGGAAATGGTATGCGTGCTTTTCGCCCTCAATCTGACGGATAAACACTTCCTCGCCACAGAACCAGTACACGTTTTCCTTCAATCCGCCCGGCATCGGGTAAATCGAACCGAGACCGTACTCAATTTCGTTTTTTGCAGGCGTTGCCTTGATATTGTGGTCTTTTGCATACTTTGCCAAATGGTCAAACGTTACATTATAGCTTACATGGTCTTTGTTGTTGGGATCCCTGATTTCGTCGCGCTTTGCGATACAGGGGCTGATAAACGCAAGCTTGTCCGTCAGATTTAGATATTTTTTCGCATAGATTGCCGCGCACATCAGCGGGCTTTGTATTGGAACAAGCTTTGGAATAAGCTCAGGTATGTAATGCTCGATATAATTGACAACCGCAGGGCATGGTTGGGAAATGCCGCCCGTAAAGTTGTGCTCCGTAATGTACTTGATATACCCCCATGTTGTGATGTCCGCGCCAAAGCTGACGCTGATAATGCGGTTTACGCCGAGCTTTTTTAAACCTCCTAAAATCTGTTGGTATTCATTTGGATAGTTCGCGGCAAACGCCGGCGCCCAAAGCACCGATATGCGCTCACCCGCTGCAAGCGCCGCAAAAAATTCTTCTGTATCATCTACAAATTCTCTTGCATGATGTTCACAGGCGTCAAAACACGCGCCACAGGCAATGCATTTTTCTCCATCGACCTCGATCCGCTGGCTTCCGTCTTCCGCTTTAATCGCTCTGTTTGCAGTGATGACGGGGCAAACGGATATGCATTTATTACAGCCGATACATTTTTCGTTTGTAAAAACTAATCCCTTCTGTTCTCCGTACATGACAGTTTCATCCTTTCGTTAAATTATAAACATACTTTATTATATCATTAAATCGAATGAACGTCTATCATAACCGGATTTCATTACATTTATTTCTTATCCTGTAACGCGGCGTCTGTTCAGTTCGCCTGCCGCCTCCATGATTTCTTCCTTGGTCAGGTACTTCTTCCCGCTCTCCATGACCGCTTTCACCAGACGTTCCATCGCATCCTTGTTCAGCTCAATAATGCGGACTGCCTCTTTTAGCTGTTCTGATAAAATCCGGTTGATGAGCGCTTTCGCCTTTTTGTCACAGTGAACTGTTATCTTTCCATCCTTTAATTCTATCCCTCCCATCACTGCCAGTCCGATTTCTTCCTCATACATTCCAAATTTACACACCATATCCGCGGCAATTTTTGTAGCACACGCCAAATCGCCAGCCGGGCCGTATGTCAGACCATAGTCAAATACCATTTCGGCCGCCCTGCCTCCTAATGTAGCGCAAATTCGCTCCAAATAATATTCTTTGGTCGAATCCTGTTCCCCTGTTCCAAACTGCATATATCCTGCACGATCCCCTCTTGCGACAATGCTCATATAAGTGGGGGATTTGCCATTGTATAGCTCAACCAAGACATGCCCTGCCTCGTGATATGCGGTTCGTTTTATCTCCTTGGCGGTTCTGTCAGCCCTTTCCTCACCCAGCGTACGTTTTTCAAACACCTCATCAAGCAAGTCGTCCTGAATCGTACAGCCTGAACGAATTCCCTCCCGCAAGGCTGCCCCAACTACCTGCTCAAGAATTGCCGGGCTTAATCCCGCAGACCTGTCAACAATGCTTTTTATCTTTTCCTCCGAAATCTGAAACAAATTGCTCTGCTTTTGAATGAGTTTTTCCAACTGCCACTTTCTTCCCTTTTCATCCAAATAGCCCATCTCGAACGACATGTCAAAACGACGCTGGAGCGCAAAGTCAATTTCATTTCCACGATTCGTAGCTGCCATGACAAATACCGGCTTATGCCTTTGGGTGCAGGAGCCATGAGAACACTGTCCGCAGGCTGAAATGGGTCACTGCCCTGACGGTAGATGAAAAGGTGAAACGCCGGGTGCTGTGCCTGGAAAGGAAGCTGGATGACGGCGGAGCCGGTGAATGGTATCCCTGCTTTTACCGTCATCTCCGTTTGGAAATGGAAGGATATTTTGAAGCAAAGAAGCATATCCGCATGGTTGAAAAAAGCACAGACTGGGAGGAATTTTATGGGAAAGCCGTCTAAGTATGAAAAGGAAACTATCGTAAATTTCAATGAAGCAGATCGGGAAGCCAGCATTTACACATTCAATGCGGATTTGAAGCGGCGGCTGGCAGAGTTTGCTAAAAATTACCCGCTCCTGTGCCGGTTGGAAAAGTCCACGCCGGAGGGGAGCGTGACCTATGTTCTGGAAAAGTCCCGGCTGTCTATACGGCTGGTTCCGCCTTACAGTGAGGAACGCCGGGCGGCGGCGAAGGCATACGCTAAGGAACACGGCTTTAAGCCTTTGCCGGGCGGGAAGGATATTGCCTGATTCGGGGATGTTTTACAGTCAAAACGGCGGCTCCGGGGCTGTCATTTTGCGGGAGTACAGAGGCGCAGCAGCCCTGTTGGGGTCAAGGGGCAACGCCCATTGGCGGGTTGAGGGCGGCAGCCCCATCGGGTCAAGGGTGAAACGCCTTGCCCAGCTAGAGTTGGCGCCTGCGCCAATTC
>CANOMQ010000081.1 GCA_947567595.1 uncultured Lachnospiraceae bacterium
AATAATTCTCTTCTAGAATTTTCAGGGTTGCATTACTGTTTATTTGTCAAGGTTCATCGCTTTTGCAAGCTGTTGTGTGCCTGTCCTCGTTCGTGACAGCTTAATCAATTTACCACATGTTACCACCTACTGTCAAGCACTTTTTTCAAAAAAAATTAAAAATTTTTAAAAAACAGGAAAAAGCCTTATTATGACAGGATTTGTTTTAAAAGCGCCACCAGATAATTGGAAGAATAAATCATTGTCAGGAATCTACTCTGTGCTGTCTGGTCAAATACCCACTGGCGCAGTCCGAACAGGTCGAAGCTTCCGATAAGCAGATACGCAAGCCATATGACAAACACTGCCTCAACCGCACCCAGCGCGGCGCCGGCAAGCTTGTCCGCAAGCTTTCCTATCGGAATGGCGCGCACGAGCTTAAAGGTATCTGTCAGGAATTTTACAAGCTTGTAAATCAATCTGATTACGATGAGTAAAAGGAGCGCTATCAGGACGCTGATGTAGCTTCCCTGTATAAAGCTGCCTACCCCTTTTGCGGCTACTACCAATACAACTATTCCCAATATGCAGGAAATTATACGTATCATTCCCTCAAGAAGCCCTCTTTTCCAGCCCCATATCATTCCTACTGCAAGGGTTGCCGCTACGATTATGAATACAATATTAATGTCCAACTTTGGTTTACCTCCCCGTCTTGTCAGTTCCTATGTGCCTTATTGCAGTTCAATCAGCTCGATTGCCTGTTCTGTGACAACGGTGTAGCGCGAAATGCTTCCCATTGGAAGAATACTGAGCATTCGTTCCATAAAGACTCCTTCAAATTTCAGCCTGTTGTCCCAGTCATAGATAAGGCACTCATTGTCGTTATGTATAATGAAGGACGCTGTGTCAAACACAATATCCGTATATTCGGTATTAAACGCAACCTCGTTTGTTTTTTTTGCGTTTGTATCGTATAGCTCCATGCGGTAGGTGGTTTCGCCTGTGGGGTTGAAAAACACCAGTCCTACGTGGCTTTCATTGTAGAATACGCTTTGAATTTCATCGGAAATAATCGTGTCCAGTATGCTTTCCGGTTTCTGCCTGCCCTTAAAGAACATCAGGCGGTTATCCGCTACCGCAAAGACCGTGTCGTCATCCATGAAATGAATCATCGGGACAACTGCGTCCGCATAGCCGTATCCGCTGACCAGATTGTCCGTGTAATTTTGTCCGACTGCTGAAAAATTGTAAAAGCCGATGCTTGAGGATACCTGACCGTTATCCGCCTTGATATAGGAAACGGCTACCTGTGTCCCATCGTTGGAAATGTCAATCGCAATCGGATAGCCTGACTGGCTCATGGTTGTCTTGAAGGACGCGAGTGGTTTTCCTGCTTCTCCCGTGCTGCTGTACAGATGGATTTCCGTGACCTTGGAATCGTCCAAGACAACTGCGACAATGCCGTTTTCGGAAACACATAAATCCCGTATCGGCATGGTGGTTTCTATTGCGCCCAAAATGCCCTGTGTGTTGGCGATATAGACGTTTCTGCCGTTGTAATCGCCGACTGCGACCGTTTTTTTGCAGGTGCGGATAATGGGATTTTGCATTTCGTAGGTTTGGTTCCAAATGACCTTTCCCTTTGTGTCGGTGCAGCTCATGCCGTCGTTGCTATAGGTAAAAAGCGTGCCTGACAAATTCATGCATTTGGAATCGGACGACTTTGTCCACTCTGTCACCTGTACGATTTCATAGTCGACATATACCTTGTGTTTCCAGTTCAGGTAAAGGGCAAATATGACGGCTGCCAAAACCGCTGCGATAATCAGTATGGTATAGATTTTTACATGACGGTGTCTTGCAATCATGCTGTCCATCGACTTTTGGGATTTGTCGTCCGCCTTTTCGTTATCTTCAGACATTAGTTTATCCTTTTGTGCGCCTTTTAACAGGAAATGATTTCTGTTAAAGTCCTTTATCTCTGCCATAAATTCTTGTGCTCCGTTCCAGCTCGTTATGCGTTTCCTTTATAGTATATCATTTTTTTCATGGAAGTAAAAGCTTTTGACCGTAAAGAATGCTGTCGGGATTATCTAATCCGTTCAATTCGCAGATTTCTTCCATTTTTGAGTAGTCGCCGTAGGTGTTGAGGCAAATGCTTCTTAACGTGTCGCCGCGCTGTACGACGTAGTATTGGGGGACCGACGGGTTGGCGGCTTCAACGGGTTGTGGTGCCGGGGTTGGGACGGTGTCTGTGGGCGGCGTTGTCTCGATTGACTCAATTGTTGTTATTTCTTCTACCACTTCCATTGTCTGTGTCGCGGGGGTGTCGATTGAGATTTCCGTGTATTCCTCTTGGGCGGGTTGTGGTGTGCGCTCTGTGGGCGCGATGGTTTCCACACGGCGGTCGGGCAGGTCAATATTTTCTGACACGAATGTCATACAGTAGTCAATGCTTTCCTGCATGTTTTTCATTTTGCCGTAGCTGTTTAGGGAAATAATGCCGTATGCGATGACGCAGACGACGAGGCTTAGGCTTAGCACATTCATTGCGCCCCATATCAGGCTGACCTTTGCCGCCTCTCGGTTGTATGCCTGTGTCAGTCTGCCAAGCCTTGCGGCGTTATCAACGGAAGAACGGCTGCCGGATTTGGCGCTTGTCCGTCGAAGCTGCCGTTCGCGGCGTTCGCTGTTCCACTCGATTAGGTAGTTTTGCATTTCTTCGTTTTGGTCATAGTAGATGTAAAAATCGTCGAGAATGACCTTTGTTCCTTTAGTTGTGATTTCAAAGCGTATTCCTTTGTCCTTATTGAGGCTTACAATTGCGCTGCATAGCGGCGTGCTTGTGGAAAAGCTGTTTTTTCCTGTCTGCTCGGTTGTCGTTGCTCCCGATATGACCATGATGGTCTGCGCCGCCTGCTCGAAGCTGCTGCCATAGAGGTTGACGGAGGTTCCTGCAATGGTGTCGGGCTCCTGTTCGTATATCAGTTTTTTGATGAACGTATGTACGTAATCCTCCAAGTATAGCACGTAAATTCCTTCGCTGATGTTTTTCGCGTCGCCTACGGTGCGGGTGTTTATCGGGATATTTGCAGTCTGCATGTCCATTCTATCGTTCCTCCATTCCAAAGCGTGTGACCCTGCTGTGTGGTCTTTGCCTTTACCGCTTATCATAGCACGCTTTGTATGAGGATTTTGTCAAAACAAGTCAGCAAGGTCCCACAGATTATCGGGATTGTCTGCGGGACCTGTTTGTTTCACTGATTAGTTGTAGAATTTGTAGATGGTTGTCGTTTTGTATGGTCTTTCGGGACCGTATACGACGTCTTGGAAATGCGGCTGGTTGATTGCGTCGGGGAAGGTCTGTGTTTCTAAGCACAAACCGCTTCTCTTTTTATATTCCGCGCCGCCTTTTCCGGTTTCGGGCTGTATGCAGTTGCCAGCGTAGAACTGGACGCCCGGCTGGTCTGTGTAGACAACCATTTTTCTGCCGGATACGGGGTCTTGGACTTCCGCTGCTTTTTTGACGGTGCCGTCGTAGTCGTCAATTGCGTAGTTGTGGTCGTAGCCTTGTCCGTATTTCAGTTGAATATCGTCTGCATCAATGTCATCGCCAATCGTTTTCATTGTCCTAAAATCAAACGGTGTACCTTCTACAGGAACCAAATCTCCGGTCGGTATCAGTCGTTCATAGACGGGGGTGTAATGGAATGCGTTGATATAGAGCTTGTGATTTTCAATGCTTCCTGCGTCATGGCCGGACAGATTAAAATATGTATGGTTTGTCATGTTAATCAAAGTTGGCTTGTCGCTTGTTACGTAGTAGTCGATTTTCAATTCATTTTCGTCGGTAACAGTATAGGTTACCTGTACGTTTTTGTTGCCGGGAAAGCCCATTAAGGCATTGTCCTCAAGTGTAAATACGACACAATTTTCCTTTGGCTCGGCATTCCATACTCTTTTATGATAGCCAAGACCATTGTCGCTGTGCAGATTATTGGTACCGTCATTTGCAAATAGCTGATAGGTTACACCGTTAATTTTCATGCTTGCATTATCAATCCGGTTTGCACTCGGTCCGATTGTTGAGCCAAAAAACGAGCCGTTTTTGAAATAGTCTTCTACCTTGTCAAAACCGAGAACGACGTCCGCCACCTCGCCGTCCTTGTCCGGTACGAGAAGGTTTACGAGGATTGCACCGAAGTTTGTGACTTCTGCGGTGAAACCGTTGCTGTTTTTGATGGTGTAGAGGCTTACCTCTGTGCCGTCCGGCGCGTTGCCGAAGCTTTTGCTTGTTACTGCCATTTTGTTTTCCTTCTTTCTATATTCTTTAATTTATGACACGTGTGTCATATTTATAGTTCGGTTCTTCCTTCGAGTGCGCGTAAGAGTGTCATTTCATCGATACATTCCAAGTCGCCCCCGACGGGCACACCGCTTGCAATCCGGGTGACCTTAATGCCTGTTGGTTTAATCAGCTTTGAGATGTACATTGCGGTGGTTTCGCCCTCCAAGCTGGAGTTTGTGGCAATGATGACTTCTTTGACGTCGCCTTCGAGCCGTTTGATGAGTTCCTTGAGTCTGATGTCGTTTGGACCGACGCCAAGCATGGGGGAAATGGCGCCGTGCAGCACGTGATACACGCCGTCGAATTTGCCGGTTCGCTCGTATGCTGCCAAGTCGCGAATATTTTCAACGACCATGATGGTGCCGTGGTCGCGCCCCTGATTGGCGCAAATCGGGCAGGTTTCGGCGTCCGTGAGCGTGTAGCAGGTGTTGCAGTAGTGGATATTTTTTTTTGCGTCAAGCATGACCTGCGCAAAGCGTTCCACGTGTTCCTCGGGCATGTTGATGATATGCAGCGCCAGCCGTTGGGCAGATTTGCTCCCCACACCGGGGAGCTTGGAAAACTGCTCGATTAGTTTGTTGATGTATTTGCTATAGAGTTCCATTAGAAGGGCAGTCCCCCGAGTCCTCCAAGACCGCCTGCCATTTTACCCATCAGCTCGTTGTTTGCCTCATCTGCCTGACGCAGCGCTTCATTTGTCGCTGCGATAATCATGTCCTGCAGGGTTTCAATATCGTCGGGGTCAACTGCTTCCTCGGAAAGTGTTACCTTGAGCACTTCCTTTTTGCCGGAAACAACGACTTCAACGGCGCCGCCGCCGGATTTTGCGCTAAATTCTTTTGTTTCGAGTTCTTTTTGTCCTTCTTCCATCTGACGCTGCATGCGCTGTGCCTGCTTCATCAGATTGTTCATGTTTCCGGGCATTCCCATTCCTCCCGGAAATCCTCCTCTTTTTGCCATATTTTTAACAATGCTCCTTTCTTATGGTTCGTCTTGAATTTCGTCTTCGATTTCGATGTCCATGTTGATTTCCTTGTTGATGATTTGTTCTAGGTCAACATAGCTGTCCTCAAAATGACTTCCCTGCTCCATGCTCTGTATCTGAACGGAAACCTCTTTTTGAATGGTGTTTGCAATCATGTCCTCCAAATGCTTTTGGTTGTCGGGGTTGTTCAGGTAGTCGTACGCGACGCCGTCACCGATTACAATCATCAGGCGGTTATCGCCGCCTAAGCTTAAGCGGGCTTTTTTGAGGTGTGTTTTTAACGGCTGCTGCGCCTGTGCCACGATTGCATGCCAGTTTTTTACAATCCGCTCAATGTCCTCGGGTATGGCTTTTGGCAATGCGGGCTTTTGCGGTGAGGGCTGTCCCTGTGGCAATGCCGCCTGTGTTGATTGTATCGCAAGTGGGGCTGTCTGCACAATCCCTTTTTCCAATTTTTCTTCCAAATCCCGGACGCGCGCCACAACTGCGTCGTTTGTGGTCTCCATTTGGGGGCGGCAGAGCTTGATTAAGGTCATTTCGATTAATATGCGCTTTTGCGTGGCGTATTTGATTTGACCGGACAGCTCGGAAAAAATCCGGATTTGGCGCATGATTTCCTCTGCGTCCATTACGTCTGCTTCTTCCTTGAGACGCGCCAAGTTGTCGCTGGACACGTCAACAACGTCCTCGATTGCAGTGTCCGAGGTTTTTACGAGTAAAAGATTGCGCAGGTACCATGTGACATCGGTCACAAACTGGGTGAGCTCGCGCCCTTGCATGACGACGGTTTCCAAGAGAGTAATGCAGGCGGTGACGTCGTGCGCGCGGACGGCGTCCAAGAGCTGTGCAAATACCTCGGTGTCCACTGCACCCAGCACGTCGAGCACTTTATCGTACGTCAGTTCTTCTCCGAAGTGGAAAGCGATACACTGGTCGAGCAGGCTGAGGGCGTCGCGCATGGAGCCGTCGGCGGTTTTGGCAATGTAGCGGAGGGCTTTTTCTTCCACGTTGACTTGTTCTTTTTCCATAAGCTCGCGCAGTCTGTCGGCTATGGTTTCGATGGTAATTCGTTTGAAGTCGTAGCGCTGGCAGCGTGAGAGAATGGTCACGGGGATTTTGTGGACTTCGGTTGTTGCGAGTATGAAAATCACGTAGGAGGGGGGCTCTTCTAGGGTTTTTAGCAGGGCGTTGAATGCGCCGATTGAGAGCATGTGTACCTCGTCTATGATGTATACCTTGTATTTGCCTTCTACGGGGGAGTAGGAAACTTCGTCAATAATTTCACGAATGTTGTCTACGCCGTTGTTGGAAGCGGCGTCGATTTCGATGACGTTGACGCTTGCGCCGGACGCGATGGTCTGGCAGCTTCTACAGGTACCGCAGGGGCTTCCGTCTACGGGGTTTTCGCAGTTTACGGACTTGGCGAAGAGTTTGGCGATGGTGGTTTTGCCGGTGCCTCTTGTGCCGGTGAATAGGTAGGCGTGTCCGATGCGGTCTGCTTTGATTTGGTTGCGCAGGGTGGTTACGATATGGTCCTGCCCTTTGACATCGGCGAAGATGTCGGGGCGGAATTTGCGGTATAGTGCGGTGTATGACATTTTGAACCTCCGGGGTGATGGGTTTTTGGGGTGGGGCATTATGATATAGTATAACATAGTTGTGGGGGATTTACTACTTTTGATTTTGTTTGGTTTGTATCCTATAAATTTTAATTTTTCAAACCATGATTTCCATGCCATCATAAGCGAATAAGATATTATCAAGTTCTTTTTCAAGTTCTTTGTAATAGCCATATGATTTTCCCCACGCTTGCTATTACGGATAAAGGGAACAAAATCAATGTGAATGTGCGGTGTCTGCTCGTCCATGTGTAAATGACTTGAAAAAACATATAAGTTCGGATTTCTTTTCTGAAACAGCTCCATAAACTCGCATAAAATATCTTTTGCCAACTGCCCCTCACTACTCTGTACGTTCATATCGTCTTTGTTGCCGATTTGGAAGATTACTTCATAAAATAATTTCTCCTGCTTGCCCCGACGTATCTTCTCATGGCGGGCGGCATGGGCGGGGCTTTGTAATCAAGCGTTAGAACAGAACGGACACGCGGAGCGTATCGACCACCGTTGAACGGCGGCTTGCCACTCTGAAAAAGCACTTAGAGCAAGCCGACATTTATTTCAAGTGTAAGGGAAAGAAGCCGCTGACCGAAGCCGAGCAAATCTTATTCACAACGGCGAAAGATTATCTCAAAGGCGTGATGAACGGCAAGACCACAATCCCGACAAAGACATGGAAAGAAGAATACGCCAAGCTGACCGCCGAGAGGAAAAAACTCAATCAGCGGTATCTTGCATTGAAAGAGGAAGTGAAAGAAGCGGAGAAAATCAGAAAGAGCGTTTACAGTATCTTGCGGCAGGAACAGAGAGAACAACAAACCTACAGAAAACAGGATATGGAGCGATAACAGACAGGGCGGCAGGATAATCACCGCCGCCCTATTTTGGACTTTCCTTTACCAGTCTTTTTGATGAAC
>CANOMQ010000082.1 GCA_947567595.1 uncultured Lachnospiraceae bacterium
AACCTGTGACCCTCTGCTTGTAAGGCAGATGCTCTCCCAGCTGAGCTAAGACCCCATTTACATGACAGAAAATAAAACTGCCTGTCACATTTATTTATTATACCTGTATTTCCCAAAAAGTCAATAGCTTTTTAAAAAGACTGAAAATTCGCAAAAATTAAGAAAATTCCAAAAATAATCGCGTGTTTTGGAAAAAATAAACGGCGTGAAAAAATGTTTCTAGCATATCCGACACCAAGAAACACCTTATTTTGTAGCATTATAGCTGCATTCAGCGAACAATAGGTAATTTGGTCGTTACCGCACGAAAAAGTGCGACAAATTAAGCTTGCAAGATAAATTGACATTCTTATATAATTAGTTTTACCAAATGTTGGTACATTTTGGAATAAAAAAGCGTTTCAGGTCTGCAATGCATGTATGCATGCACTTATGTATGTGGTTTTCTTACAAAAACGGATAGGAAACAGCATGTCAAAACGACAGATTATTTTGGCAGACCGTTGGAAAAATGGAGGAAAAAAATCATGGAACAATTAAATGTAGTGACACAACAGGACAACGAAAGAATTTTTAACATTTTAAGCGACTTGCTGTCAAAGGATAAGGCATTTCAGATTATGATAACAGTGCCCGCAGGCGACAAGGACAGCACAGACGACACAAAGAAGCTGTTTGGCGCGGACAGCAAGGGCGTGTTTGAGTCCGGCAGCAGGACGCATGATTTGGAAAAGGACGTCACGGATATGATTCATGAAATCGGCGTTCCTGCGCACATCAAAGGATACCAGTATCTGAGGGAGGCAATCATCATGTCGGTCGAGGACACGGAAATGCTCAATTCCATCACAAAAATCCTGTACCCGTCCATTGCCAAGAAATTTCAGACCACGCCAAGCCGTGTGGAGCGTGCCATCAGACATGCCATTGAGGTTGCTTGGAGCAGAGGCAAAATGGAAACGCTCGACGCGCTGTTCGGATATACCATCAACATCGGAAAAGGCAAGCCGACCAACTCGGAATTTATTGCATTGATAGCAGACAAAATAAGGCTTCGCTATCGTGCATAAAATGCAATAAAACGTAATAAAACGCGCATGAATTTCTTTACATTTTGGCGGAGTATGTGTATAATTATGGTAAGCTGAAAAGATTATAATTTAAATTTTCACGCATTCCGTTTGCGATTAGGGTGTCAGTGTCCTGACATCATAGTCAGCATAGATAAATTGTGAGAAAGGGATTGAAGAAGATGAAGAATATTTTATTTGTGGCTTCAGAGGGCGTACCATTCATTAAAACAGGAGGACTTGCCGACGTAGTAGGTTCTCTCCCGAAGTATTATGACAAGAGATATTTTGATGCGCGGGTTATTCTTCCAAAGTACATGTGCATGTCAGACCACATGAAATCCTTAATGCAGTATAGAACCCATTTTTATATGGATTTCATGGGACAGAACGAATATGTGGGTGTGCTGGAGGCACAATATGACGGAATAACTTATTATTTTATTGACAACGAAAAAATGTTCAGCGGCTTTAAACCGTATAGCGACAACCATATCGGCGAGATTACGAAGTTCGTCTTTTTCTCAAAGGCAGCGTTGTCTATCCTGCCTGTAATCGGTTTCAGACCGGACATTATCCACTGCCACGACTGGCAGACGGGAATTATTCCGGTATATTTGAAGGAGCGCTTTGCGCAGGGCGAATTTTATCAGGGCATTAAGTCCATTATGACTATTCACAACCTGAAATTTCAGGGAATTTACGACATCAAGACCGTGCAGGGAATTACGGGACTTGACAACTCGTACTTTTCACCGGATAAGCTCGGCTTCTTTAAGGACGGCAACCTATTAAAGGGCGGACTGACCTACGCCGACGCAATCACGACCGTAAGCGCGACCTATGCGGAGGAGATTAAGACCGACTTCTACGGTGAGAAACTCAACGGTCTGTTAAACGCGAGAACAAACGACCTAAGAGGTATCGTAAACGGCATTGATTACGGCGATTACAACCCTGATACCGACGAACTGATTACACATAAATATAACGCAGGCAACTTTAGAAAAGAAAAGGTTAAGAATAAGAGGGATTTGCAAAAGCAGCTCGGACTCGAGGAAAACGACAAGAAGATGATGATTGGCATTGTCTCAAGACTGACCGACCAGAAGGGCATGGACTTGGTGTCATACATTATGGACGAAATGTGCAGCAAGGACGATGTTCAGCTTGTTGTGCTTGGCACGGGCGAAGAGCGTTACGAAAATATGTTCCGTCACTTCGACTGGAAGTACCATGGCAAGGTTTCCGCAAACATCTATTATTCAGAGGAGCTTTCACACAGGATTTATGCGTCCTGCGATGCGTTCCTGATGCCCTCACTTTTTGAGCCTTGCGGTCTGAGCCAGTTGATGGCGCTTCGCTATGGCACGGTGCCCATCGTGCGCGAGACAGGCGGCTTAAAGGATACGGTCATTCCATACAATGAGTATGAGGGTACGGGCACGGGCTTTAGCTTCACCAACTACAATGCGCACGAAATGCTCAGTGCAATCCGTTACGCGGAGCAGATTTATTATGACAAGAAGCGTGACTGGAACAAGATTGTGGACCGCGGAATGGCAGTGGATTATTCATGGGGAGCTTCCGCGCTCAAATATCAGGAAATGTATGACTGGATGATAGGAAGATAAGGAAAAGAAAATGGCATTTGACGGAGTGACAATCGCGGGGATTGTCAATGAATTAAAGCAACAAATAACAGGAAACCGGATTTACAAGATAGCTCAGCCTGAAAAGGATGAGCTAATCTTGACTATAAAGGGAAGCTGCGGGCAGGTGCGGTTATTACTGTCCGCCGACGCGTCGCTTCCCCTGATTTATATGACAGAAAAAAATAAGACAAGCCCGATGACGGCGCCCAATTTCTGTATGCTTTTGCGAAAACATCTGCAAAACGCAAGGATTGTTTCCGTGACGCAGCCGGGCTTGGAGCGCGTGGTGCGCATAGAGCTTGAGCACTTAAACGAGCTTGGCGATTTGTGCAGTAAATATCTGATAATCGAGCTGATGGGAAAGCACAGCAACATTATCTTCTGTGACGATAAGAATATGATTATCGACAGCATTAAGCATATCTCCGGCATGGTAAGCTCCGTGCGCGAGGTGCTGCCGGGACGTGAATATTTTATTCCGAAAACGCAGGATAAGGCAGAGCTTTTGGAGACGCAAAGGCAGGATATTGCAGCCGTGCTGACCGCAAAAAGCATGCCGCTATATAAGGCGGTTTACTGCGGCTTTACAGGGCTTTCCCCGTGCGTGGCGCACGAGCTTTGCCACCGCGCGGGCGTAGACTCCGACAAGGCGGTCGGCGAGCTGTCAGAGCAGGAGCTAGAGCAAATCAGCAAAGCGCTCCACGACTTGTCGGAGGAGATAAAAAACAGGCAGTTTACGCCCAATATCGTCTATGAAAACGGACAGCCAAAGGAGTACGCCGCGACAAGACTGACCTCGTATTCCGATGATAATACGCGTTATTTTGACACGATTTCCGGGCTTCTTGAATTTTATTATGCCGAAAAAAGCACGATTACGCGTATCCGGCAGCGTTCCGTCGATTTAAGGAAAATCGTACAGACCGCCCTAGAGCGCAATGTCAAAAAATATGACTTGCAGTTAAAGCAGCTTGCGGATACCAAGAAGCGCGAGACATACCGGATTTACGGCGAGCTGTTAAATACCTACGGATATGAGGCGCAGCCGGGCGACTCCTCTTTGGAAGCCTTAAATTATTACGACAATCAAATGATTACCATTCCGCTAGACCCGATGCTTTCTGCCGGGGAAAATGCGAAAAAGTATTTTGAAAAGTATCAGAAGCTAAAACGCACCCACGAGGCGCTGACGACGCTGACCGCAGAGACAAAGGCGGAGATTGACCACCTTTCTTCCATCAGCACATCGCTCGACATTGCGCTGCAGGAGGCGGATTTGGTGCAGATTAAGGAAGAGCTGATAGAGAGCGGCTACATGAAGCGAAAGGGCGGCATGAAGGGAAAGCAAAAGCGCGAGCGGATTACAAGCAAGCCATTCCACTATATCAGCAGTGACGGGTACCACATTTATGTGGGTAAGAACAATTATCAGAATGAGGAGCTGACCTTTAAGCTTGCCACAGGCAATGACTGGTGGTTCCACGCAAAGGGCATTCCGGGCTCCCATGTGGTCGTCAAAGCAAACGGGGACGAGCTGCCGGACAGGGTGTTTGAGGAGGCAGGAAGGCTTGCCGCCCACTATTCGCAGGCGAGAGGGCAGGATAAGGTTGAGATTGACTATACGCAGAAAAAAAACGTCAAGAAGCCAAACGGCTCCAAGCCCGGCTTTGTCGTGTACTATACAAATTATTCCCTTGTGATAAATTCAGATATCAGCCAAATTCAGCAGATGGACGATTAAAAAACGGATTATCCGGTTCGCCGGGTAATCCGTTTTCTGATGAAGAACTATCAACTATCGTTAGACTTTCTGTGGTTCTTTTTTCTTCCTTTGCAGGACACAGATTGCCGTGAATGCGCCGATGCTGCAAAGGGAAGTCAAAATTCCCGGGATAAGCCCCTTCGGGAAATATTTCAGCTCAATTGTATGCCAGCCCTCGTCCAAAGCAACGCTGATAAAGGTATCTGCAAAAAGCTCCATATCCGCTTCCACGCCGTCAACCAAAAGCGTCCAGCCGGGCTCGTACGCAACCGACATGACAAGCTGTCCGGCAGTGCTGACATTGATGCTTCCCGTCAGTGCCGTCTCGTCATAATCATTGACAATCAAGGGCTGCTCCCGTAACCTTGTGATAAACTGATTTAGAACGTTTGTATCAATTTTGTACGCGTTCAAATTCAGGGATTCATCATTTTTGGAACTGAAATTCAACGTCTCCCCCTCATTGTGATATCCAAGGTCAAGGATAAATTTCTTTTTAATCTGACTAAAGGTCTTTGATTTTCCCTCATAATCCATCTCAATATCGTCTATTTTGGTATTGGTGGTATACGCATAGTAATGTGCGCTTTCCGAAACATATAAATCCGCGTCACTGCCATAGGAATTGATGTCAACCGGAAGGAACACATTTTGCGAAATTCCAAGCTTGTGGACAAGACGGTTTTGGCGTTCGATGGGATTGAGCTCCTTCTCCTCGTCGTCGTCCTCGTCCTCATGGATATTTTCCCGCATATACTCCGCGTTGACAAACAGTGTGTCAAGCTCCGTGTCAGGCGTCTCGGTAATCATATAACCAAACGGGAGTGCGTAGTTGTTTTTGTACAGATAAAGCTCGCCCTCCGTGTCCGCAAGCTCAAAAATGTTGTCATACCCTCGGTCAAGCGTATAGAGCATATAGCGGTTTGCAAGCAGCGCCGCTGTCACGGGAGTCGCCCCATCAAAGCAGTAATTGACGCGGCTGCCCTTCATGCCATACGTTTCATAGAAGTCAGACACAAGGGAGTTGAGCGTTGACGAAAAGTAGGACGAACCCTGAAATCCAATCAGCATGGCGTCATTCTGCGTTCGCCGCGCAAACTTGTCAAACCGGAAAAAGTCGTTCTCCTCATTCTGAACCGTCCGCGTGGTAAGGATTTGGTAAGAGTCATAATTGGACAGATACGTATCCCTTGAGACCGTCGGCACACTGGTCAGGTATGTGTTGACGCCCGACTCCGTGCCAGTCACCATAAGACCGACAATGACAAACACAATGGGTAGCTTCTCATTCGTCCTGTAACAGTAGAGAATGACCGCATAAAGAATCAGGAAAATACCCGTCACAAGAAAACAAAGCTCCGTAAAGGAATCGTCCGTCACAACCTTCTCACAGAAGAACAAGAACGCAAGCGCGCCTGCAAACACAGCCATGATTTCCCGCGCGGAGTGCTCCCGGATATGGAGAAACGCCTGAAAACACAGCACAAGCATCAGGAAAATATATAAGAAGGACTGCCTTGCAGGAAGCGAGTCCGGGTAGTTCAAGCCATGCCATATAAAGTTTAAAATATTGGTCGAAAAGCTAATCAGCATAAACCCAAGCAGCGCAAGCTTCGGTGCCTTTTCCCGCAGCGGGATTTTTTTGTCAAGGACATAGAGCGGCATCAGAAGTAAGACCGCGACACCGCAGTAAATGTTTGGCCAGTGGTCAAGCCCGGTTTCCACGGTCACGTTAAAAAAGTGACGCGCCGCCATATCAACCACAGGGAAATAAATGTCCGCCTTTTTCGGGAAGCTAATGTCGCTAAACTCCGTGAACTTTAACGCTGCAAGCTCCGGCATCAACAAGATGGCAGCCATTGCGCCCGCAAGCAGCGAATACAGCCCGAACCGGACAATCGCCCTCCAGTAAAAGCTTTTGAGCTTGCAAAGCCACGAGAAGGAGAGCGCGGCAGAATTTTGCTCGTCTTTTGGATTTTTCGCAACCAAAAGAACGACAAAATAGAGCACCAAGAAAATGCAGAGCATAATGGACAGATAGTAGTTTGAGAGAATGGACAGTGCAAGCGTGATACAGTATAGCTTGCAGCTTCCCTCATAAATCAGCTTCTCCAAGCCAAGGATTACAATCGGCGCAAGGACAATCACGTCAAGCCACATCACGTCCCAGTTGTATGCCGCCAAGAAGCCGGAAAGCGCATAAAACAAGGCAAAAAAGAGTACCGCCCACGAGTCGGTGTGGAAGTGCTTCCTGATATAATAAGTAAAGCTCAGCCCGCATAGCCCGGTTCGCAAGATGACCATATAGGAGAGAAACTCCATCAGATAATGCTCCGGTATGAGCACACAAAGCCAGTTAAACGGGCTTGCAAGATAATACGCATACAGGGCGATGAAGTTCGAACCGATTCCGGTATTCCACGAATAAAACAGGCTCTCACCGTCCTTAAGCTTGTGATAGAACTCCACCAAAAACGGAAAATACTGGTGGTACATATCAATATGAAGGAACGAGCGGTCTCCGAACGGAAAAATTTCACGCTTGATGAAGATGACAAGCAAAATCAGTGCCGGCACAAAAAAGGATAAGAGATAAAGCCTGTCCGTTTTTTTCATTACATTCATTATTTTTTCTTTCATAATATGACTCCCTATTTAGTCAAGTCTTTTTTCCTTATTTTTCAAGGATTTTTTAGTTATAT
>CANOMQ010000083.1 GCA_947567595.1 uncultured Lachnospiraceae bacterium
GCCTGATAAAATCCGGTGTTCAGCCAGTGGCGGAAGAAGGGGCTGCTTTTCAGCGACGTTGCATTCTCTGCTGCCCCGCCCTCACGGTCTTGTTTTATACGGTCGGCAATCTTCTGCATTTTGAGCATTTCCTTTGCCCGCGCAATGACCTTCGCCGCACAGGGCGCAGTCTCATGCTCTTTGTAAAACTGAATGACTTTTTTCAGATAATAATCACAGCGGTCTTCATTCACCCAAGTGTGGAGCATTTCCTCCTCCACGAAACGGCGGTTCAGCAAAGCCCTCTGAAAATCCTCACGCGCCCAAAATTCGTCTGTCTTTTGAATGTCCGCCTCCGTAGCCTGCGCATTCTCGCCGTTCAGCTTACAGGTACTGACCGCATAATTAATGAAATCCGTCCGCAGATTCGCAAAGCTCTCCCGTGGCTGTTCGGTAATCTGCGGCAGCCGCTCCAAAACCAGTTCCCGCAAAGAGCCATATAATATCTTTGCCTTGCCCATGACAGCCGTTTCCAAATCCAGCTTCTGCCATGCAATGCGGTACAGCTCCTCGGGCAGTCCGTCCCGGCGGAAGAAATGGGTTATCAGCCGCAGTCCGGCGGGGTGGCGCTCACAGTCCACATCACCCCGCTGCTGGCATTTGTCCGTGATATACCCCGCCACGTAACAGCCGATAATCTCACTGCATTTTCCAATCTCCTGCTCGCTCCATATCCCTTTTTCCGCCATGTCTGCCAACTGACGGTATTCCGTAAAGCTCTCAAAAACCGCCAGCTCGTTGCCCTTTGGGCGCTTCGGGGAAGGACCTTTAGTTGCAATTTCAAAAACTGACTCCTGACCGTCAAAACGCGCTTCAGGGCGCATTTTGAAGTCAAACTCCGTCCGCTCGCTTCCATCGGGATTGCGGTATACTGCGCGGCTGACCGTAAACTGATAGGCAACGCAGAACCATATCAGAAACTCCCGGTTCACGGGATATTCTCCTTCCAATCGGGTGATGTGCTCCAAAAGCAGCGCCGTAAAACGCCAGTCCCATGCTGCGTCCAAAAAAGCGTCTGAGGTGAAGTAATCCAGCCAGCGTTTCTGCTCCTTTCGCTGTTTTCCGGTGTAAAGCGCCAAAAAACTTTGAATGGCTTCATGGTCTGCGTATGGATTTTCACCAATCTGCTGCTTCGGGTTGCCCGAAAGTGTCCAGCCGTTGTCCTCGGCTTCATCATCGTCGCCGCTTCCCGATGTTATGTCAACCAAAGTTTCAGCCGCTGCGTTTGTGAAGCTCCCTGTATTCCCTGTATCATTTTCCGCATACGCAAGCGCCGCCTGATACGCCTTGCGCAGCTCCATAAATTCCTGCAGATTTTCCTCCGGGTGGCAGGTTTTCGTTTTCTGCGCATATGCCCGCTTAATGGCTGAAATATCCTGCGTCGCCTCCAGCCCCAAAATGCTCCAAATATCGTCCATTGCTTTTTTCCTCCATTACTGTCTATGGTTGTCTTACTTATTGTCTATACCTTTCCACCTTATAATATCTTCGACTGATGTATAATAATATGTATTTGTTTACCTGTTATCTTCTTTTCATAAGCAGTCTTAAAATTCAACGGATTTTCTATTATTTTTTCTTTGTCATAAATAAAAAAATAAATACATTCCGCACTGTAATGAACCATATCTGCCTCTATTTCTTCTACCAATTTCTTTTGAGCCATTCCTTTTCTAGTACACTTAACCTCTATCACATTTTTGGCATCTAATGCAATATCCACTCTCACTGCACTATATCCTGTATCCTCTGACACCTCAGCCCTTGCCAGCGGATAGAGCGGACGTATATACGCAAATAATAAGTGCTGTACATCATACTCATTTTTGACTTTCAGAATTTCCAATTGTTCTTTTTGAATGCCTGCCCTTTTATGTGGTTCGCGCTCAAGCAGCCCTTCCAAAAACAGATAAAAGTTTTCCAGTATGCCTAGCAGTCTCTTGTCGTTCCCAGATTCACTCATCATTTCATTAATATAGTTTTGTATTCTCTTTTTTGCCTGCTCTATTTTTTCCTTTGTATCTTTTTCAGAATAACTATTCGGCAGATAATAAGCTCTTTTTTCTATTTCCATTAAACATTCAGAATTTATATCAATACTTTTTAAATAACTTCTTAAACTACTAACCGCACGCTCAAACTCTTCTTCCGTTTCTGCATTACCTAACTGACGCATCGATTGTTGTAAAGAACCCGGACCTGAGATAAACATTATCCTTCCTGACCTCCTCCCCATCTTAAATAGAATAAAAACAAAGGATCTAAAATATATAGGATTCCTTCTTTCCAATCCAATACTTTAAAAATATCTTCCCTCTCATTCAGCAATTCCTGAAGTTTCGCAAGGCTTTCCTTTATTGCCTGTTGTGTCGGTTTTTTACAGGTATCTGCAATGAGTTCATTAATCCTTTTTCGAATTGTATCAAAATCCAGTTTCATCATTGGCGGATTTTCCGCAATTGACTTTACAATCAATTCGTACAAATCATATTCATTCCCATCCTTTGTGGTAAATAAATTCCTATTTTTCCCCCTCGTGTTTGGTCCTTTTTTCATCAACGCCACAACATCGCCATACTCAAAGTTTGCTGTTGTATAACGGTACGCCGTTTCCAATAATTCAACCCGAACAGTATCCTGATTGGAAGAATCCATTTCCAATATTGTGCAGATATTCAAACAGATATACTGCATCAGTTGCGGAGAAGACAAGCTTTCCACGGCTATCATTTGCGCCACGTTGTCCTCAATATGAATATTCAATTTCCCAAATCCAATCTTTGCAATTTCTTTTAAGTCCTCTACCTTCCACGCCTCTATGTTAATCAGGCTAAGCCTGCCTGACAAATCGGCATTTTGCCGGATTGCCTCGTCCGACCTATGGGGAAGGGAAACAACAATCGCTTTAAACCCTCGGCGGATTGCATCTTTTAACTGCTGTGCTACTAACATTCTTTTTTCTCCCGGTGCATAATGAAAATCATCAATCACCAAGATTAAATTTTCTTTATTATAATAGTCAATAATCTTGTCCTTTGTCAGAGAATATTCCTCTTTTTTGCTGTATTTATCTTGTGTGTCCGCAATCAAATGTTCCGTAGAAAATTGTCCCTTGTATGCCAATCCGGCTTTGGCTGCGACAAGTCTCCAAAATTCCATATCTCCGTTAAAATCCGCACCAGAAATCTCAACAATCCGGTCAAATCCAATTACCTTTTCACAAAGAATCGTTTTCCCCATCTTAGAAGGTCCCACTAAGGAAGTTAAAAAACCGGATACCTTGATTGCCTGGCTTAGCCGAAATTCATATGGTAGATTTGAAACCGCAGATTTACGCGAAATATAAGTATATTCCGGAAATGCTCCCGGACGAAAAACATCCTCTGCCCTAAGTTCCATTTTTATTCTCCTTTATTCGTTTTTAACAATTATAACACTTTTTTATTCGTTTTAATACTTTTTAATCCATTTTTATAATATTTAATGATTTTTATCCATATTATACGCATGACAAATGAAATCTACTGTAAGTATTGTAACAGCCGCAACCGCAAAGCAGCATATCTGTAAATTCCATTCTATCAATTTTAAAATACTAAAATTGCACAAGTCAAATGGCGGTAAACCTATCAAAGATTTACCGCTGTTTTTTACTTGCTTTAACTATGACCTGATGCATTTTAACCGTTACGTTTCGTCCACCAATTCACTTCGTATCTGATAATAAGGGCAATCCGCCGCAACAAACTCCCCGGGGCGGTTGATGACAAGCTCGGCGCAAGCCATATCGTCTAAAATCCAGTCAAGGCAGTTGCGTATTCTCCCCAAGCCTTGATGAACCAAACAAGCCGGATACACACGCCCTAAGAAAATGCGAGGCGCGTCCGAGGCGTAGAACACTGCCTGTTCGTTATCGTCCCGAAGCCATGCCATCATAAACTGCCCGCTGTCCTGTAACAAAATCATATGCTGCTGGTATGCTTTGCCGTTCTGCCCATTTTGTCCATTTTGTTCTTTCAGCTCCCAGCTCAGCCGCAGCCTTGCCAGTTTTTTCCTGAAAAACTGCATGAGCGCGCCAACCGCCAAGTCAGAACTTCCCGGCTTTATCGGTATGCAATCCCTCTCCCCTGACAACGACACACGCTCTGCACACACGGGATATTGGCTGAAAACGAACTTATCCAAAATGTATGTTTCGCCATAACGGGCAGGAATTTTCGCAAGCTTCTGCATTGCTATCCGCGTCTTAAACCGACCGTTGTGCCTGTTGGTGTGGCTCGACCAAAGCCAACAGTCCCCCACCCGGACCTTAATGCGCTCCCTGCCGATTTGCATAAAGGCCAAGTTTAAATTCCGCATAATGGAAGTGGGACTTTCATGGATACTGTAACTTGCAAGCTTTCCCATTCCAAAGGGAAAATACTCCACGTCCCCGCTGTCCACAGTTTGATAGACCTCCGGCTGGGACAGCATGGAAAACCATGTGCTATCGTTCTCTTCAAAGCAAAAGCAGGCGTATTTGTCCCCGTCACGGACAAGCGCTAACGTTATTTTGGCAAATTGCAGCTCAAGCCTTATAAGCGCACCTTCTGCAAACGCGTCAAACAGCGCTGCCAGGCATTCCTCCGTCAAAGGCTCTGCATTTTCGTCAGCCCAACCGTCCTCCCACGGCTCGTCATTCATGCTGTTTTGGCTGCCATTGTCTGTTTGAAAAATACGTTCCGCTCCTGTCAAAGGCTGTGCGTAAACCCGGTTTGGCATTGTCAGCAGCAACGATAAATCCGGTTTTTCAGGGACAGCATTCTCCGCCTCCGCTTTCCTGTTCTGCGCCTCAAGCCGATAGTCCAGTTCCTGCTGCGCCCGTTCCACAATTCGTTCCCAACCGGGAATGTCTTGATGTTCGCTGTAAAATGTCTGTAACCAACAGACCACGATTTCAGGTGTCACATTGTTTAACCAGTTGGAACACGACAAAAGCTGTTCCTCCATAAAACGACGGCTGCGCAAGGCGTTCTGAACATTCTTTTTGGCAAAAAAGGCGGCTGTCTCGTCCTCCGCCCTGTCGGGATTTTCCTTAATACGGGTAAAAAAGGCGGCTCGCTCCTCATTCAAATGGAGGAAATTTTCCACCTCCTCTTCCCCAATGCCGGAAAGTCGCTGTTCCACAAGCTCCCGCAAAGAACCATATAAAATCTTCATACGCCCCATAGTTACATTTTTCAAGCCGTATTTCTGCCACACAATGCGGTACAGTTCCTCGGGCAAGTCCTCCCTTTGGAAAAAGTGCGTCAATATCCGCAGTCCGGCGGGATGACGCTGATAATCCGGCGTTGCGTTCGCGTCGCAACGTTCTTTGATATAAGCCGGAGTGTAACGGTCGATAATCCACTGAAATTCCGCCATTGCCTGCTCATTCCAACTGCCGCTGTCCGCCATGCGGACGAGGTGGCGGTAATCCTTGAAGCTCTCCAAAACAGCAAGCTCATCTCCCCCGGCACGTTTCGGTGCAACCCCTTTGGCGACAAGGCGGAGAATTGGCTCAATTCCGTCAAACATTTGCTCTTGTTCTACTTTTGAATTTGGGGAAATTTGATAGGCAATGCACAGCCACATCATCAATTCCTTGTTCAGAGGAAAATCATGCTCCACCTCTGTGACCTTCTCTAACAGCAAGGCAGTAAAACGGCTGTCCCATGCCGCGTTCAAAAAGGGGGCGGAGGTAAAATAATCCAGCCATAGCTTTGAATTTTTGCGTTGTTTTCCGGTGTAAAGAGTCATGAACTGCTGAATTGCTTCCCCGTCACGGAAAGGGTTGGGGGCGGTTTCGTCCCAGTTGTCCAAAATCGTCCAGTCGTCCGGCGCCTGCTCTTCGAATACTTGTTTATCGTGCAGTTCTTCGTCATGTATTCCTTCGCTTTGCATTTCTTCGTTATGTAATTCTTCGTTATACACTCCTTCATTGGCTGTATGCATTTCTTTATCGGCTGTCTCTTCAGGTTTGTCCTGTTCCCGAACGAATACTGGCAATGGCGCACTTCCCCGCTCTGCATAGCTTACCGCCGCCTGATAAGCCTTACGCAGTTCCAAAAAGCCCTCGGGATTTTCCTCCGGGTGGCAGGTTTTCGTTTTCTGCGCATATGCC
>CANOMQ010000084.1 GCA_947567595.1 uncultured Lachnospiraceae bacterium
GGAGCAAGGGATATGAAGCAATGTGGGCGGTGCATACGGACACGGAGCATATCCATGTTCATTTTATTGTGAGCAACTGTAATGTAAAGACTGGTAAATCTTTCCGCAGGGGGATGCCGGAATTGAAGGAGATGTCACAGTTTTTCGGGGAACAGTGCATGGAGTGGGGGCTGACACATTCGGTCAGGGATACATTCTATAATGAGGAACGGACACAGGAACGGAAAAGTTTTGCAGAATGCCAGATGCAGAAACATGATAAGTTGTCTTTCAGGGAAGAGATTAAGACTTATGTAAGATTGGCAATGAACAGCACTGAAATAAGAACTCTTGCTGAAAAGGGAGATATTTTCTTTACAAGAACATCGGAGACAATAGAAGAGGTTGGATTTTCTTGTGTTTGTGAGGAAACAATACCCAATGCTACTTTTGCGGGCTTTGTTATTCGTGTTAGACCTTTTGATGACACGTTATATACCGGATATAGTAAATATTATTTTAGAAGTAGTCATCATCGCGCATATCTTGTGAAGGAAATGAATCTTGTTACGCGTGCAAGTTTGGGACAGGATTTATTAAAAAGTATGCCCGTAGTAATTCCTCCTATGGAAGAACAGAGGAAAATAGCGGAGTTTCTTGATGAGAAGTGTAGCGCTATTGATAATACAATTAAATCAAAGCAAAAAATAATTGATAAGATAACTGCATATAAGAAATCGCTTATTTATGAAGCGGTTACGGGGAAGAAAGAAGAGTTGCTACAATAACAAATTATATATTAAATAAGGCTTGGAATATTAAAGAAAATATGGTATGCTAGCATTAGAATATATGTTTGGAGAGGGCGCTTTTATGATTTTTGTTAGTGGAGTTCATGCAGTAGGTAAAACTTATTTTTGTAACATTGTAAAAGAGCGGTTGGGAATAAAAAATTATTCGTCTAGTCAATTAATTGCAGAAAGAAGAAAAAAGGATTTTTTAGCAGATAAACATGTTGCAGATATTAATGATAACCAAATACTTTTATTAGATGTAATAAATGAATTACGTATGGCAGGTGAAGAATTTATTTTAGATGGTCATTTTTGTTTATTGGATGTGGAAGGCGCAATTACAAAAATTCCAATGGAAACTTACTTTTCTTTAAAACCTGATATAATGATTTTATTGTTGGAAGATCCAAAGATAATTGCAGAACGAAGATTTCAAAGAGATGGAATTCAACAGGATGAATGTGCGATTGCTGACTTTCAAGAAGCGGAAAAAGTATATGCGGCAGAAATTGCGAAACAGCTTAACATTCCTTTGGAGATATCAAATGGAGTATCAGACTTGGAACGGATAGTGGAACTTATAAAAATAAGAGGAGGATTTTGATATGGCAGGAAAGTTTTCGTTAAAGAAATTTGCAGATATTAATCTTTCTGACGAATTTTTTGATTCATTGAAAGCAGATTATCCCGGTACGGAAAACAGTACGGGATTTATTGAGTGGTTTATGAAAAAAGCAGAGATTGGAGCTACAGCACTCGTTTTTGAGGATGAAATAGGGGTAGGAGCATTTGTTGCATTAAAAATTGAGGAAGAGGAAATTCAATTACAGGATGCAGTTATGCCTAAAATGGAAAGACTGAAAATTAGCACATTTCGGATTTCTGAAAGATATCGCAGGCAACGCATTGGAGAGGGCGCAATTGGGCTGCTTTTATGGAAATGGGTACAATTAAAGTGTGCGGAAGTCTATGTGACAGTTTTTGATAAACACACTACATTAATTTCGCAGTTTGAGAGATTTGGCTTTAAAAAATGTGGTGTAAATTTGAACGGTGAGAATGTTTATGTGAAGAGTCGTAATAGGATTGATTTCAGTGATCCATATAAAGCTTTTCCATTTATAAAAGATGGTTTTGATTATGCAGGATATATTATCATTGATGACTATTATCATGACACAATGTTTGCGTATTCAGAACTTGCTAATACCACATCATTACAATCAGAAATTGGTTGTAGTGTCAGTAATGGGCTTAGTAAAATATATGTGGGGCAAGCACCGAAAATAAATCATAAAGTAGGAGAGCCTGTTTTGGTTTATCGTCGTTATACTCAGGGTACGGGAAAGCGATACCGTTCTTGCATTACCTCATACTGTATAGTCACAGATGTTATTCAGGCTAAAATTAATAACCAATATTTGATGAGCTTTAATGAGTTAAAACAGCGTATTGGAAATAAGTCAGTGTTTCAGGAAAGTGAGTTGCAAAAGCAGTACTATGAATATAGAAATGTAACAGTGGTGGAAATGCTTTATTATGGTTATTTTGGCGCAGGAAATAATGTAAATATGGATTGGCTTGATAGGCATGGGTGTTGGGCAAGTCATAATCAATATCCAACGGATGTTTATCTGACAGAAAACCAATTTAAAAAAGTGCTGATGGAGGGAAACGTTAATGTGTCGAATGTTATTATCCATTAATCCAGAATATGTAGCAAGTATTTTGCAAGGCAAAAAATTATATGAATACCGAAAATTTCGCTGTAGGAATGATGTTGATAAAATTATTATATATGCAACGGCACCTCAGCAACAAGTAGTAGCTGAGGCGGAAATAGCGGATATTATTGAGGATGATATATTAAATGTTTGGCGGCAAACCAAGAAACATTCGGGTATTACATATGCTTTTTTCAGAAAATATTATAAGGGAAAGAAAAAGGCAGTAGCTTATCACTTAAAAAATATTGTTATATATGAAAATCCACTTACATTAGAAGACATTGGGGTATCTTGTGCTCCGCAGTCCTATAGATATATTTGAGACAAATGTATGATTTTTGAATAACTATCATACAGGGGAAGGGAAAACAGAGTAGAGGAATTTTATGAATGAACCTATAAAATCTGAAAATACTGATATTATGAGCATCTATCAAAAATCAGAAAACATACTGTCAGATATCCAAAACATTATAGAGACTTCTAGGCGGCAAGCCTACCATGCAGTAGACACAATCCTGTCGCAAAGAAACTGGCTGATTGGATATCGGATTGCGGAGGAAGAAATTGATGGTTCAGACCGCGCTGAATATGGTGCAAATATCGTAAAAAAGTTATCCAAAGAGCTAACCGCAAAGTATGGAAAAGGTTATGACCGCAGTAATCTTTATCATTGTTTGCGCTTTTACAAAGAATTTCCCCAGATTGTCGACACAGCGTGTCGACAATCCCATATACGGCTTTCATGGTCTCACTATCGTGCATTATTGCAGGTGGCAGATTCTGCTGCACGCAGTTGGTATGAGAAAGAGGCATACGAACAGACATGGAGTGTGCGCACATTACAGCGCAATATCAACACGCAATATTACTACCGTATCTTGCAGTCGCAGCATAAAGAACTGGTGAAACAGGAAATGCTTGAAAAGACTTCCGATTTCCAGAATGACAAGTTAGAGTTTATCAGAAATCCTGTCATAGCGGAATTTCTAGGGTTATCGTCCAATACGGATTTCACGGAAACAGAGCTGGAAACCAGCATTATTTCCAATATTCAGAAATTTCTGATGGAAATGGGAAAAGGATATGCCTTTGTAGCCCGCCAGCAGCATATCAAGACGGAGAAAGAGGATTATTTTATAGACCTTGTATTCTACAATTACATTTTGAAGTGTTTTGTTCTGATTGATTTAAAAACGGGCAAGATTACGCATCAGGATGTAGGGCAGATGGATATGTATATTCGCATGTATGATGAGTTAAAGAAGGGTGCGGACGATAATCCAACATTAGGTATCGTACTATGTACAGAAACGGATGAAGATATCGCAAGGTATTCCGTCCTACATGGAAATGAGCAATTGTTTGCATCAAAATATAAATTGTATTTACCAACGGAAGAAGAGCTACGGAAAGAAATCGAAACGCAAAAAACCATGTTTTATTTACAGCAAAAGGAAAAGCAGAGCGAGTAAATGCGCATTGTAGGAAATATGTTGAAGAGCAAGAGGTACATTGAGGAGGAACGATTTATGTCAGACTTTGACGTAAAGGAAAAACGTTTTGAACAGGATATAGAAGAATATCTTATTACCGAGGGTGGCTATGAAAAAGGAGCCCCACGTAAATTTGATCGTAAACTGGCATTGGATACGGAAACCTTTCTGAAATTTTTAAAAACAAGTCAGCCTAAACAATGGGAACGCTATGAGAAAACCTACGGAACAGACAGTGAAAAACAGGTAGTGGAGCGCTTTTGCCGCGAGGTAAAAATGGTAGGACTGCTTCAGGTTTTGCGTCAGGGATTTACAGACCGGGGCGTTAAATTCCGTGCAGTATTTTGGAAGCCGGAAACTTCCATTAATACAACAACACTGGAACAATTTGCAGCCAATATATTACATTGTACAAGGCAGTTACACTATTCATTAAGTAGCGAAAACAGCATTGATATTGTGTTATTTGTCAATGGGATTCCGGTTGTTTCAATGGAATTAAAGTGCCAGTTTACGGGACAAAGTACAACAAATGCTATTGAACAATATAAATTTGACCGTAGGGGAAAGGATGCAATCTTTGCGTTTAAAGAACGTGTGCTTGTCCATTTTGCCGTCGATTTGACACAAGTATATATGACGACACGTTTAGAGGGGGAAAAGACCTATTTTTTGCCATTTAATCAAGGGAGTAACGGCGCAGGGACAGTTGGAGGGAAAGGAAATCCTATCAACGAAAATGGATATGATACAGCATATCTTTGGCAGAATGTTCTTTGTAAAGAGCGTTTGCTTGAAATCCTAAACAAATATCTTCATTTGAAAGTGGAACGGGATAAGGGTACAGGCGAAATAATATCAGAGACAATGATTTTTCCACGTTATCATCAGCTTGATGTGGTAACAAAATTGCTCGCAGATGTCAAAATCAGTGGTTCTGGTAAGAATTATTTGATACAACACAGCGCTGGTTCGGGAAAATCCAATTCCATCGCATGGCTAGCCCATCGTTTGGCAGGTCTGCACAATATGCATGACGAGAAGATTTTTCAGTCAGTTATTATTGTCACAGACCGAAAAGTGTTGGATGAGCAATTGCAAAATACAGTTTATCAGTTTGATCATGTAGATGGCGTGGTGCAGAAAATTGAGAAGAATGCGCAGCAGCTAAAGACTGCTATTAATGATGGTGTACCGATCATTATTACTACGTTACAAAAATTTCCAGTGATTTATAAAGAAGTAAGGTCTGGCAGCAGGAGGTTTGCTGTCATTGTGGATGAAGCACATTCTTCGCAGACGGGAGATGCGGCAAAGAAATTAAAACGTGCATTGGCAGATACAGATAAAATTTTAGAAGAATACGCTCAAATGGAATACGATCAGGAACAAAATTGCAAGGATGATGAGGATAAGCTGTTAGATGAACTGGCAGCACAGGGTGTTGGACGGCGAATTGAGGGAGACGCAAACAGCAGATTATTTTTCCAGCCTTT
>CANOMQ010000085.1 GCA_947567595.1 uncultured Lachnospiraceae bacterium
CTGCCTTCCAATAACTATGGAACATGGAGCTGGCCGGAAGACAGCAGACAAACGGAACTGACAAAAACAGGCAGCCATGATTATCCGATTATCTTTACGCCGAAGGACACAGAGAAGTTCAGTGTGCGGGAAGACCTGCAGGCGCACATCCAAGTGCGAAGTGAAACAGATCCTGATCCTGTTCCATCGGTCGGGATGCGTTTAAAAAGACCATTAAAGACGACCTATAAACTTAACGAAGAGCTTGACGTCAGCGGCGGAGAAATTACCTATGGGGAAACCGGGGAAACACCGATTCCTTTAACCAAAGAAATGACAAGCGGATTTCATTCAGACAAACAGGGAATCTCAACTGTAACCGTAATACATAATGAAAATACTGCGACGTTTGATACGCTGGTTGTCGAAGAACCAAGCCTGACAGCAAAACAAGGGCAAAAACTGGAAGAATTAACACTGCCTTCCAATAACTATGGAACATGGAGCTGGCCGGAAGACAGCAGACAAACGGTACTGACAGAAACAGGCAGCTACGATTATCCGATTATCTTTACGCCGAAGGACACGGAGAAGTTCAGCGTGCGGGAAGACCTGCAGGCACACATTAAGGTGCAGACAACCGCTCAAAATCCCGGCAATCCTGAAGAAGGACTCTGGGTCGAGCCTATTGCAGTGTGTACCTATACAGGAATAGCCGTTACTCCTTCCGTGAATGTATTTTACAATGGTAAGAAGCTCACGGCAGGTATCGATTATACCCTTTTGTACCAGAACAATATAAATGCCGCCACGTCAGATGCCCAAAAGGCGCCGACAGTCATTGTAAAAGGCAAAGGCACTTATTCTGGTACCAAAAAAGAAACTTTTACCATTGATAAACTTACACTGACGAAAGATCATTTAAAAATTGCGGCAAACTACCCCAAGAACATAAAATATACCCCGATAGTGACAAACGACAGCAATAATATACTCAAAGCAGGAAGGGACTATACGCTGACTTATCAAAATTCCAGCGGCGAACCATTAAATAAACAACCCACGACAGAGGGAAATTACCAGATACAGATTCAAGGAACAGGGAGCTGTGCGGGTGATTTCAAATGCAGCTATTCTATTTCTGAAAGCGGCGGCGCAACAGCAATCAATAAAGGAAAAGCCGAAATCGACAGCTTTACATATGGCAATGGCGAGCCAAAAGTATCACTGACTGTGAACGATAACAAGCTGACTAGCGGAACAGACTATATTGTCAACTTTGTTAATGTTGGCAAAAAGGGCACGGCAACGGCGACCTTTATAGGAATAGGAAACTATACTGGTACACTGGAAAAGAAGTTTAAAGTTCAGGCAGCTCCTATCCAAGAAAACGACATAAGCGTACCCCAAACTGCAGCATATGCAAAAGGTGGCGCGAAACCAAATGTCACGGTTACTGTAAATGGTCGCAGCCTTGTAATGAATACAGATTATACCGTTTCATACAAAAACAACACAAAAGTCGGAAATACAGCCATGATTGTTATAAAAGGGAAAGGCAATTATAGCGGAAGTGTGACAAAAACGTTCGAAATTAAACAACAGTCACTTCGCGCAGAAAACATTAAGATTTTTGTATCCGATGCACAAGCCGGCAAAAATCCGACAGTTACAGTGTATGACACCAACGGAAAGAAGCTTGCTGTAAAGAGTGACTACCGTATGGAGATTGACAAAGGAAAACGCAAGGTAACCATATCCGCTGGAAAGAATGGTCTGTACAAAGATTCTGTTGACAAGGACTACAAGGAACTGCCAAAGAAACAACTGGTTACGTCCGTCACTCTGAAAAAAACGCAGCCTAAATCCTTTGAGTATACGGGAAAAGAAATAAAACTAGAACAAGACTGGCTGACAGTTAAAGCGGGAAAGACCGAGCTGGGAAAAAATGAGTTTGAGATCATCGATTATGTGAACAATATCCAGAAAGGAACCGCGACAGTGATTATAAAAGGTTGCGGAGAGTACGGCGGAATCAAGATGTATAACTATAAAATAACAGCGAAAAATCTTTCTCAAAAACAGCCTTAACTTATTGACGTCTTACACCCTATTTTGCAGCCAAAAGTGCAAAACCAGTTTAATGTCTACAAATCAAGAGAAAAAACAGATACGATGAAAGCAGCCCCGGTTCTTATCAAACCGGGGCTGCTTTCCTATAGTATTTCATACTAAAGGGGAGGTATCAAAACAACATTCCGTAACTATGCATTCACATAATACTCCGCCTGTGCCTGATATGGCGCACAATAATATTTCCATAAAATATTGAGATACCATATTCCCAAAAGAAAGCAAGATAATACATAATTTTCACAGACACTTGCATTTACGGCACCTATTCCCTTATAATTAAGGATAGAATAACGAGAAAGGACGCGGTCTTATGAAGATGATACGGAAAAGCTCGAAAGTCAGTTTGGTCAGGTCTCTTATCGTTTTGCTTCTAGTAGCATTTTTGGTGTTTGCGGGGAGCGCAGGCATTGTGCATGGCGCCGGAAAGCGCACGGTGCGGGTGGGATTTTTCCCGATGGAGGGCTACCATGAGACGCGGGCGGACGGCACCCGCACCGGAATGGATGTGGAGTACCTTGAGACGTTGTGTGATTATGTCAACTGGAATGTCGAGTACGTAGAGTGCTCAAGCTGGGATGACGCGCTGACGAAGCTTTTAAGCCGGGAGATTGATTTAGTCGGCTCCGCGCAGTATTCCGCAAAGCGGGCGAAGCTGTATGATTATGCCAACCTCGCCAGCGGATACACCTTTGGCGTCATTGCGGTAAACGGCGACAGCAAGTTTGCCTATGAGGATTTCGACGCCATGAAAAATGCCACGTTCGGCGTTGTGGGCAGCTACATCAGAAAAGAAGAATTTTTCGAATATATGGCAGACCACGGCGTTCCCAATCCCAAAGCCAAAACCTATGTCGATACAGCGGCGTTGCAGGCAGCGCTGGAAGCGGGGGAAATCGACGCCTTTGTGCATTCCCTGACAGAGGTTCGGGAGGGGCAGCGTGTCATCGGCAGATTTGCGCCAATGCCGTTTTATTACATCACCTATCAGGGCAATGATGACCTTTTGCGGGAATTAAATCAGGGAATTGCAGATGTCAAGATGAACCGCCCGGGCTTAGAAAATGAGCTGATGGTGAAATATTATGACAATCGACTGGATCAGACAATCCTCCTGACCAATAGCGAAAAGCAGTACATTGCAGAGGAAGGAACCCTGAACGTCGGCTACTTGGACGGCTATTATCCGTTTTCCTACGAAAATGACGGGGACTACGCGGGACTTTCCCGACAGGTATTGGAGGAAATTTCCGTTAGCACTGGTGTTCTCTTTCATTATGTAAAACTCGACAATATGGACGCAGCAAAAAAGGCATTACATAACGGCAGTATTGATTTGGTGAGCTACTGCGGCGAGACGGCACAGAGTATGCTGCTCGAAGGGCTTGCCGTCACAAAGGTCTATGCGCAGGTACCGCAGGTCATTATTATGAACAGGACTGCCAAGTCGGACTCCATTTCCGTCCTTGCGGTGGAGGAAAGCAATGCGTTCGGAGTTGCCGTGCAGAATTTTGCCGATGAAAATACAACGCTTCTGCCCTTTTCCACGCAGCTTGAATGCCTCAACGCAGTGATGGACGGTGAGGCGGATGCCGCCATATGCGACGGCTATCTTGCGGAATACCTGCTCGGCTCGCAGCTTCGGTTCAACCGCATGGAAATCCACAGCGTACTCAGTGATGTCCACAACATCTATATGATGGTGGCGGACGATGAAGACTCACCGCTTCTTGGTATTTTAAATAAAGAGCTGCTTGCAGTCAGTGACAAAATGGTCAACGACTATATGCTGCGGGACAATTTTTATTCCAAGATGAGCATGGCGAACTTTATCAGCGACCACAGCATTGCGATTATCCTGATTTTGACGTGCTGTGCGGCGGCGGTGATTTTGGTGCTGTTCTTCCTGCTGCGAAACAGTATGCGTGTGCAAAAGCTGATGTACAAGGACACCGAATTTAACATTTGGAATTTGAATTATTTAAGATACCGCGCGGCAAAGAAGCTGGCAGCAGATAAGAGCAGCAATTATGCCATCGCTTATACCGATATTGGTCAGTTCAAAAGCTACAACGCACTGTACGGCTGGAATGCGGGTCAGCGGATACTAGAGCATGTGATTAAGACGCTCTCGGAAGAAGTAGACAACAAGCGGGAGCTTTACGCACGCAGCTATAGCAGTCATTTTGTCCTTTTTATGAAATATGAAAACGTGGACGAATTGCGGACGCGCCTGATGGACATCGCGGACAAGATTTCCGCGCGGATTTATGACCGCATGGAAACGCACATGTCGCTCGCAATCGGCGTCGGCTGCTTGGAAAACGGGGACGACGATTTGCAGCGCGCCTTATCAGAGGGTATCCAGTTGGTGGACTCGTTAAAGAGCAGTTATTGCAACGTGGTGCAGATTTATGATGCCAAACTGCGGGCACAGCTTCGGGAAACGCACGAGCGGGAAAAGCTTTTGGAATCTGCGGATATTGACACGGATTTTCTTGCTTATTATCAGGCAAAGGTGGACATCCGCAACGAGCAGATTGTCGGCGCAGAGGCGCTGGTTCGTTTTAAAGACCCTTCGGCAGACGGGGCAATCCGTACACCGTGGTTCTTTGTTCCGTATTATGAGCGCACCGGAAGGATTAAGGAGATTGATTTCTTCGTGATGGAATGCGTGTGTAAAATGCTGCGCAGACGGATTGACGCGGGGAAAAATGTCGTGCCTGTTTCCTGCAATTTTTCCAGAATGCATTTTACGGAGGACGGGTTTCCGGAGCGGTTTGTAAATATTATTGACAAATACCAAATTCCGATGGAGCTGATTGAGGTGGAGATTACAGAGACGCTTGTGGTGGAAGATGTGCAGCAGCAGAAGGTGAAGGAGATTGTAGACGTTCTGCGGGACAAAGGTGTGCACCTTTCCATTGACGATTTTGGTTCGGGGTATTCGTCTTTGGGCGTTTTTGAACAAATCCCAGCATCTGTCATTAAACTGGATCGTTCGTTTTTGCTGAATAATGAGAATCGTACCAGACAAGTGCAGATTATGAAGAATATTGTCAATCTCGCAACGGATTTGAATGCGCAGGTGGTTTGTGAGGGTGTCGAAACGACGAAGGATACGGAGCTTATGATGGAAATTGGGGCGTATGTGGCGCAAGGGTATCTTTATTGCAAGCCCGTACCGGAAGAAGTGTTTGAGGGGATGTTGGAGAAAGAAAAAGCACTTATATAAAAGATAAAAAGAAGCAGGAACGTACACAATGTCATTTAGATAAGGACGATTCAAAGAACAGTGTATGTAGAAATATGTACC
>CANOMQ010000086.1 GCA_947567595.1 uncultured Lachnospiraceae bacterium
TATCACCTATTTCTTTCAATGTCTTATCAATGAGTTCATGCTGGGCATTTGTATCAATGTTAGCCTGTACAATCCGTGCCGCCATAATCGAAGCAACTGCAACCATCTCACGCTTCACCTCGTCAGCCATCTTCTGCTTCTCAAGCTCCGCTTCCTTTTTGGCTCTTTCCACAATTCTTGCCGCCTCCGCCTTCGCGTCCGCAACAATCTTTGCTTCATTTTCCATACCGCGCTTACGCGCATCAGCTAAAATTTCCTCTGCCTCTTTACCTACCTGATTTAACTTCTCTTCATAAAGGGCGCGCGTCTCGGCTGCGGACTTTTGGTCCTGCGCCGCCTGATCCAGTTCGCCTTTAATCTTCGCCTGTCTGTCAGCAAGCATCTTCCTTACAGGATTGAACAGGAAATGCGAAGCTACTAAAAACAGGACGAACATCGCAATCATCATAAGCACCGCGTCCGCAAGGAGCTGCAAATCCAAGTCAAACAAACGGCTTAACCCTTCCGTTTCGGTAGCGAGTATCATACCTCCGTACCTCCCTTCTGATTTACTTCGTAAATTTTCTTTTTTATGGTACTAAAGGTTTTACGAACAATAACAGCATCGCTACAAGCAGACCATAAAGACCTGTTGTCTCGGCAACCGCCTGTCCAAGCAACATCGTTGAAGTTACATCAGACTTCGCGCCCGGGTTCCTTCCAACTGCCGCTGCCGCATGTCCTGCCGCGATACCCTGTCCTACACCGGGTCCGATACCTGCGATAACCGCAAGACCTGCACCGATTGCTGAGCAGCCCAAAATAAAGTTTGAATTAAATTCCATAGTTCTTTTTCCTCCTAGATTATAATAATTTTCTTTTTTGTCTTAACAAAGTTATCCTTCAATTGCGTTGTTGATATATGTCATCGTCAACATTGCAAATACGTACGTCTGAATTGCTCCTGAGAACAAATCAAAATATACATGCAGTGCCGCAGGCCAGCCCGTAGCGATAAAGCCAAGCAGACCATAAAGCAATGCCATCATTACTGTTCCTGACAGAACGTTTGCAAACAAACGAAGCGACAGGGAAATGGGGACCGCAATATCACCAATCAGATTAATCGGCGCCCAAATCGGCCAAGGATCACACAATCCCTTGATTACACCGCTAACCTTCTGATACTTAAACTTGTTAAAGGTAATCAAGCTAAACGTAATGATACCAAGCGCAAATGTTACACCATAGTCTGCCGTCGGCGGTCTTAGTCCAAACAGACCGGAGATATTGCTTAACAGGATAAAGATAAACAGCGTACCGATATAGTTTGCAAACGGCGCCGCGTTCTTTCCCATAACACCCTTAATCATGTTATCCAACATCTCAACCACAAGCTCTACGACGTTTTGGAACGCTCCGGGAACCTCTGTTGCATGTTTAACCGCCCTGTTCGCGCACAGGCAAAAAATAATGATAATCGCCATCACAATAAACAGGCATACATGCGTCGTTGTTATCCATAGCGTCTGACCAAACAGTTCATACTGAAACACGCCGTGCACCATAAAATCAATATTGTCAGCGCCGGATAACAAAAGCCCTGCTCCCATACACTCACCTCCTCGTTTCATAAAATTCATTTTCCCTATTCAGTTTTTTCATTTAGAAGCCCGTCAGAAACCTGCTCTTGCAAGTCATTTTTGCCGCGCGTCCATTTCAAGAATACTGGCTGCAAATAAGCGGAAGCTTTTAAACCCATAACACCCGCAAATGCTGCCAACGGATTTCCAATCCTTGTCACCATCAATATCCCAAATATAATCACTACCACAAGATATCGGATTATATTTTGTCTTGTTGCTGCCGCCTGCGCCCCCTTTACATCTCTTTCCACCGTTGCGTTCAATGAAACCGCCATGTGAAAAGCCATAAATATTGCAGTACCGACTCCAATCCAAAGTCCGATACTGAAGTCTGCCCTATCGTTTACAAGAAAAAAGCCCACCGCCTGACACAGCACCCCAAATAGAACAATCCCGAACAGTAATCCCGGCAATGCGCTATTTATTTCCTTTAGTCTGAGAATGCCTGTCTTCATCTGAATCGTCTCCCTCGTAAATCTTCTTTGCCAATATAAAGATATTCCGAAATCCTGCAAGCGCCCCGGCAAAGAACAATAAAACAAACCAGTACGCGGTACCGAATTTTCGATCCAAAAACAGCCCCGCGAATGAGCATAAAAAGATTGGAACAAGCATATTTATGCCAAACTGGGTAATTACCGCCAGCGATTGGTACACTGACCTTTTATACTTTTTATTTCTTCCCATTTGTGCGCCTCCATATGCCCGTATTGCCTATAAAATATCCAATCTTTAGAATACCTTTAATAATTATACAAAAAATTGCCAAAGATGTCCAGCAAATGTCAGTTATTTTGTACTATTTATTCAATTCATTCTATTATGTTAATTCAATAACAAACGAAAAAACCTATTGATTACCGCTATAAAAAAAGGTAGAATGAAAATAAAAGGGGGATTTTTATGGAAACTTTAAGGCTTTACCGCAAACGAATTATTCCCGACGAATGTATTTTGTTAAAGGACGACATTATCTTGGAAGCAAACGAGGAACGGATTATCACGAAATGGAAAACCCTAAAACCCCGCCGCGATTTCCATCACGGCTACTCCTGTTACTTTCTGAACTCCGGCTATAAGGTCAGCAAGTTTTTCCGCGAGGACGGCTCCTTGCTTTACTGGTACTGCGATATCGTGGAATACGATTACGACGAAACGCAAAACACGCTAATTGTCACAGATTTGCTCGCAGACGTTGTCATCTATCCCGACGGATATGTAAAGGTTCTTGATATCGAAGAGCTTTCTGTCGCATTGAAAAAAGAGCTGTGCAATCCCGAAACCGTGATACAGGCATTATCGAGACTTGGCAAGCTCTTAGATCTTATTTATGAAGATAAATTTGATATCCTTGCTGCCCATGTCAATAAATGGGCGCAATCCGACTGACTACTCAATCGGATTGACATGCACCATGATATGCTTTACCTTCGTGAAATTTTTTTCAATCGACTCGTGAACATTTTCTGCAATGCGATGTGCCTCCTTGAAAGAGTCATTTGCATCTGCGCTGATTTCGATGTCTACATAAATTTTGTTGCCAAATACTCGTGTACGCAGCAAATCAACCCCCAACACGCCCTCCTGCGAGAGCGCACATTTTTTTAATGCATTTTCCGTTTCTTCATCACACGCCTTATCGACCATCTTATCCACCGCGTCGCGGAATATATCATACGCCGCCTTCTCAATGAAAAAGCAGATTACAAAACTTGCCACTGTATCCAAAATCGGAAAACCAAGCATAGCACCCCCAATACCGACCAACGCGCCCACAGACGAAAGTGCGTCCGAACGATGGTGCCATGCATCCGCCATCAGCGCACTCGAATCAATCCGCTTCGCATTCATCCGTGTATACCAGTACATCGCCTCTTTGGTGGCAATCGAGACAATCGCCGCCACAAGCGCCAGCATTCCCGGCACAACAAGATCCCCCGCATCACCCGAAATCATTTTCCGAAGCGCCGTATACCCAATCCCAAGTCCTGTCACTGCAAGAATTGTTGAAAGCACAATCGCCGCCACACACTCCAAGCGCTCGTGCCCGTAAGGATGGTTTTTATCCGAAGCCTTGCTCGAAATCTTAATTCCGATAATCACCACCACCGTGCTAAACACATCAGACGCGGAATGTACCGCGTCGCTTACCATCGCCGCCGAATTTGCCAAAATCCCCGCAATCAACTTAAACAAGGACAGCACAACATTCACAACAATGCTCACGAACGACACCCGCATTGCCGTTTTCTCAAATTCCGTTTTTCCCATAAAAATCCCCATTTCCAAAAAATCGCTCAAGTTTCATTTTCCTAAACAGTTATCAGATTACTATAACTATATGAAATTTGCAAGAAGAGTGTAGACTATTTTTCGTTCGTCACAACTACGCGTCTTTCTTAAATCAAACCATAATTCTTTAATAGATACAGCCAAAACGTAATAAACACAGAGCTTAAAAACGTCGTTGACACCACGCAGCTTGATGAAAGTACACCCTCATGCCCCATGTTACGCGACATAATATAACAGCTTACCGTTGTCGGTGCACCAAGCATAATCAAAATCGCAACCATCTTTTCATTCCGAAAACCCATCATCGACGCAAGCGGAAGAAAAACTGCTGGCATTACAAACAGCTTCATCAATGTACTCACAAGTGTAGGCTTAATCTTTGCAAGCGCCTTTCTCCCCTCAAAGCCCGCTCCCAATCCAATCAGCGCAAGCGGCGTCGCAAGCACCGAAAAGTTATGCAGCGTCTTGTTGATAATAAATGGCAGCTCCAGTCTCGCAACAGAAATAACCAATCCGATGAAAATTCCCCATATAATCGGATTGGTCGCAATTCCCTTCAAAGACTTTTTCAAACTATCCTTATCAAAGCCCTCGCTCTCCGGCGATGTCACACTCAAAATAACAACCGCTGCCACGTTGTAAAGCGGAACCGTCGCTAAAATCATTAGCGGTGCAATCGCACTCGTTCCATAAATATTTTGCATAAACGCCACACCAAGCACCGCCGCACTTCCTCGGTAAGACGCCTGTATAAACTCACCCCTAATAGATTTATCCTTTACAAAAAAGCTGCAAAGCATACTAATCGCTGCAATACAACACAAGGTCACCAAAAAACAAAACAGCACAAACCTTGTATCCCAAACCGTATAAAAATCTGCCTCCGCAATATCAACCACAAGTAAAACCGGAAGTGTCACTTTATAATTAAACGAATTGAGCGTCTTTACAAAGCCATCATCTACCATATGAATACGCCGCAGCACATAACCTGCTATCATTACTAAAAAAATAGGGATTGTGGCATTCAAACTAAAAATTAAATTCTCCATACGATTACCTCATCCTTTGTAAATTCCAATCAAGTAGTGAAGTTCCATCTTCCATACTCTCCACATCAGACGTCTGTCAGCTTTGCTTACATATTTCATTTGGAGGTCCGTGTGTATAACAGCACGAAAAAACCCGAACAAAATTCGGGTTTTTAAGAGGCGACTAACGGATTTGAACCGATGATCAGGGAGTTGCAGTCCCACGCCTTACCACTTGGCTAAGTCGCCATATTTCATTCTATTCATATCATTCCTATTTTATGATATAAATAACTCCCCGAGTTGGGCTCGAACCAACAACCCCGCGGTTAACAGCCGCGTGCTCT
>CANOMQ010000087.1 GCA_947567595.1 uncultured Lachnospiraceae bacterium
GTTTCCATTCACCACAAATGAGCCAGCCGCATATGTTGTATTTTAGCAGATGCCCATTTCCGCTAAAATACTGCGTTTTACGGAAATGTTTACATCTACAGTTCACAACATATCACATCATCAAGATACTGGCATTTTGCAAACATATCGGAGGATTTTTGTGCTTCTGACTGCGCAATACCTGCCACGTTCCGCATTTTTGTATAAAGAAACAGATTTTTGTAATTATGAGATTCGTCTACAAACAACCTGTCTACTCCTAACTGTTCAAACGTTACCGTGTTATCCTTTCTTGTGGCATCATTCAGTTTTTCAAGACGCGCTTTGAGGGCTTTTCTTGATTTTTCCATCTGTTTAATCGTGTAGCGTTCCCCATTATCCGCTTTCGCCTGTGCAATGGCAAGTTCAATTTCATTGATCTGCCGTTCTATCGTAGCTGCCTGCCGTTCCTGTGACAACGGGATTTTTTCGAACTGGCTGTGTCCGATAATAACCGCATCATAATCTCCTGTCGCTATGCGGGAACAGAATTTCTTTCTGTTTGCAGGTTCAAAATCCTTCTTGGTAGCTGCAAGGATGTTTGCGCCGGGATACAGCCGTAAAAAATCGCTTGCCCACTGCTCCGTCAAATGATTCGGCACAACAAATAAGCTTTTTTGGCACAATCCAAGTCGTTTGCTTTCCATTGCCGCTGCTGTCATTTCAAAGGTCTTTCCGGCTCCCACACAATGCGCCAGTAATGTATTATCGCCATACAATACATGCGCTACCGCATTTTTCTGGTGCGGTTTTAATTCAATATTCGGCGTCATTCCGGGAAAAATCAGGTGTGATCCGTCATACTCCCGTGGTCTTGTGGAGTTAAACAGCTTGTTGTATTTTTTTACCAAGTCCTGCCGTCTTGCGGGATCACGGAAAATCCAGTCCTTAAATGCTTCACGGATTGCTTCCTGCTTTTGTGATACTATCATAGTTTCCTTTTTGTTCAATACCCGTTTCTCTTTTCCGTCTTCGACAACCGTGTCATAGACCCTGCTGTCCTTTAAATTTAGGGAATCTTCCAAAATGGTATATGCATTTCTCCGGCTTGTGCCATAGGTCATGTTCACAAGCGAGTTCCCAAAATCCGCATTTTTTCCTTTTACGTTCCATTGTCCTGTTACATCAGAAAACTGAACGCCCATAATGTTCCCATTCAGCAAATGCTGCGGCGTTTTAAAGGTGTCACGCATAAATTCTTCAATATATTTTGGTTCAATCCATGTTGCGCCGATGCGCACCTCTATCTCGCTTGCATCCAGTTCTTTTGGCTGTATTTGCGTAAGCGCCTGCACGTTTATGGCAAACTCCGGATTGTTCTGCGCATATACCTTTGCAGTCTCCAGCTTATTGCGTACATTTCCGCTTAAATACGCATCCGCCGTTTCCCATACATCTGTAATCGGATTTTGAAAAATAATTCCTGCAAGCTCTTCTTTTATTGTGTCGGTACTTTTACCTGCAAGTTCCGCCATGTAGTCCAGGTCAACCTTTGCCTTTTCTGATAAGGAAACCGCCAGCGCTTCACTTGCCGTATCCACACTTGTTACAGCCTCTGCCTTTTTTATGGTACGTCTGCTGAACATATCCGCCTTACCGATAAAATTGCCCTCATCATTGATTTTCTCTAAAGAGCAAAGAAGACAGTAACTGGAATCCTGATGAAAAGCCCTTTTATTGGTCTGCGAACTGATTAGACCATACTGTTTGGAAAAATCATCATATAAGCGGTTTAATTCTGCCTGTTTTTCTACAATTGCATTATCCGGGTATTCCTCAAGCTGTAAACGGATAAGTTCCCGCGTGCAGTTTCTTATTCCAATCATGCCTTTGATACGTTCCTGCATGGAATCGGACAATTCTACAGGTCTCATAAGTGAATTTTCACGGTAATATACCTTGTCATCTGACAATGTATAACTGTAATTTTTTACATTTGGGTCTGCAGGAATCGCAGCATCCGCTAATTCCTCGGTAATCCCATCCAGTTCTGCCGCGTCAACCGTTCCATTAATATGGTCTATCGCATCCCTTAGCTGCTGTGCAAAATCTCGTGTTGCATCCGGTCTGCAGGCGCTTTCCATGCCAAACGGTCCTGATACCATTTCCATTTTTCCAACAATCATTTCCGGATGCTGCACAAAATAGCTGTTCATAGCAATACCGTTTCCATCTTCCGAAAGATGCACCCAATCTGGTTCCAAATCCATAACGCGGTCACGTTTCTTTAAAAACAGAATGTCGGAAGTGACCTCCGTACCTGCGTTTTCCTTAAATGCCGTGTTTGGAAGTCTGACTGCCCCAAGCAGCTCAGCCCGCTGTGCAAGGTACTTTCTGACCTCAGGGCTTTTCTTATCCATTGTACCTTTGCTTGTGACAAAAGCAAGCACACCTCCCGGTCGTACCTTATCCAGCGATTTTGCAAGAAAATAGTCATGGATTAAAAAATTCTGTCTGTCATACTGCCTGTCTGCGACCTTATACTGACCAAACGGCACATTCCCTACCGCCACGTCAAAGAAATCGTTTGGATAATCCGTTTTTTCAAACCCACAGATCCGGATATCCGCTTCGGGATGCAGCTGCTTTGCAATTCTGCCCGTAAGGCTGTCCAGTTCCACTCCGTAAAGTCCGCTTTTCTGCATTTTCTTTGGCAGCATGTCAAAAAAATTCCCAATGCCCATTGCCGGCTCCAAAATATTCCCCTTTTCAAATCCCATTCTGTCCAAAGCGGCATAAATGTTTTTTATAATATCAGGGCTTGTATAATGCGCATTTAAAGTGCTTTCCCTTGCGGATGCGTATTCCTCCGGTGATAAGAGACGCTTTAATTCCTGATATTCATTTGTCCAGTTTTCCTTTGTTTCATCAAAAGCGTCAGCAAGACCGCCCCAGCCGACATACTGTTTCAGGATCTGCTGCTCCCCGGGTGTGGCAATGCGGTTTTCGCTTTCAATTTCCGTCAGAGTACGGATTGCCTCCATGTTTCTTCTGAATTTTTCTTTTGGAGAAAAGCCTGTACTCCCGTTTGCCGCACGATTTCCCATAAAAGAACCGGATAATGACTTTTCATCACTATCCGGCTCTTTTATTAACTGTAAATTAACTCCGTCAGTACGATTTCCTCCGCGGAATGTCTGATACTGTTCATTTTTGCTACCCATCGTAGCTGGTCGGACGCTTTCAGCTCCTCCGTCACGCCTTCGGCTTTCGCCATCTGCGCTGTCAGCGTATCCATCCTCTGTTCTGCCTGTTCCTGCATTTCCAGGCAGTGTGCTGTAAGCCTGCCCGACAACAGCATTCCCTGATAAATCCCGCTTTTGTGCTCCTTCAGGAAATTTTTCCGCATTAGTCCGTATTTTGTCATCTCCTGTTCCGGCTCCTCGTCGATTGTCAGATTTGGTATCAGATAATCCCCCTCCTGCCTGTAAGTCAGTTCCATTCTTCATTCCCTCCGTTTCAATGGTTTGGTTTACCGTCTCGCTTTCACGCTTTAAAGTATTATATTGCAGTTTGGTGTCCTTTTCAAGTCCTATATCCGTATTTTGCGGTATTTTTTCCTTTACTGTCTCCTGTTCATATACCCTGATTGTCTTTCCAATCTCCATAAGCAGCGCTCTGCAGATTTCCGTATTGGCGTTGCCTATAACGGCTAGATCGTTTTGTGTATTGAATTTACCGATATATTTGAAATCCAGTTCCTTTTCCCACAATTCCTTTTCAATACCGCACCGTGATAAAACAGTATAGGCAATACTGGACGCAAGGGTGCTTTCCGCTTCAAAATACGCTATGGTTTCTGAAAAACTACTGTCTGCCATAAAGTCTTTGCAGTAATCTGCCACAGCTGCTTTGCTGATTTCTATTATTCTTTTTTCAAAAGGCATCTGCGGATCTGTCATTCCATAAGTTTTTTCTAATTGGGCAAGTATAAGCTCCTTATGTTCTTCATTGAGCTCCCACAAATAGGGATAACGTCCAATGTTTTTTTCCTTATGTACATCGGATATGTCGAACACATATTTTAGTTTCGGATATTTACTGTCTGTATCAATCAGTGCAATCCCTTTTGCTCCCCGGTTTACCCGGCATTGCATTTTTTCATTCCATATTTGCAGGGAGGCGCAGGCTGTCGCATCCGGACGCTGTGCATGTATTAAAAGCTGGTCACAATATGGATATTTATAAACCTGTCCTACTGTTGTAAGATAGTTTTTCCATTCGTTTGCGTTCTGTATGATACGTGCTGATGTTTCTTCTGCCAGTTTTGATATTTTCTCAAACTTCAGGTTTCGGTTCTGCTCCATTTTGGTCTCACCCCACATTCTTACTTAACGTACTTTTATAAAATGTGTATTCCATATACTTTTATCAGAAAAATTATTTTTAGCATCTATACAAAATATATCCGTAATGTCATTGCCACATTCTAACTCTTCAAGACTTCTTCCATTACCACAACGTAATTCATCTATATCAAATCCCTTTTCCATAAAGTATTGATCTATTTCACTGGATAATTTTTTAGTCTCACCTGTAAGTTTGGCTAGTCTATGCATTTTCCTTATAATTTCTTTTGATATATTCAATCTTCTATTTTCACCTTTCCCAATAAGGCGGCTAATTTTACTATTAACCGCCTGCTTTATCATGGCTTTTCGTGATATATCCCATGACGAACCCTGTTTCTTGCGGCTTTTCAGCCAGGTGTTTCAACCTGAAATTATCCCCCAAAAAAGGCAGCCCTTTCAAGCTGCCTCTTCCCCTGACAAAATTGGAGGTGTCAGGGTGTCTATATTATGCGATTGCTCGTAATATAGCTTATTAATATCCAATAATATCTATTTATGACTCTAACATCTTATGCTTTAATAACCTCAAAGCATCCAATAAACAATTATATTTGTAAATCATTTCGAGCCTCTGTTCTTTAACGCTATCTTTTTGATAACCTTCATATTGTAAAATTAATTTATCAATCAATGATATATTATATCCACCTGCAGGAATATCCGCATTATCCGAGATTACAAGTGGTTCCTCTTGTACATCTAACGGATCAACAGCATTATCTGTTGAAGGTAATCGCTCTGTATCTGTAACAGATTCGGGCTCTTTCGGTTCCGATTCGTCTTCCAGTTCACGAAACGTCCCATCTACCACCATCTGCATTTGTCCCGGTAAAGCAGCGTAACGCTCCCCTGATGTCTGCTCCTTAATCTGTTCAATTTGTACATGTTCGTCCTTCCCCGCTTT
>CANOMQ010000088.1 GCA_947567595.1 uncultured Lachnospiraceae bacterium
AATCCCCTGTACGTTCCTGTGAGGATGTGGACGAGGCGGCACTTACTTATGCAGAAGTAAAGGCGCTTGCCACGGGTAATCCATATATTAAAGAAAAAATGGATCTTGATATTCAGGTGTCAAAGCTAAAGCTAATGAAGGCAAACCACATCAGTCAGAAATACCGTTTGGAAGATAGCATCACAAAATATTATCCGCAACAGATAGCTGCTTTAAAGGAACGGATTGCGGGATTACAGGCGGATATACAAACGGCACAGATGAATTATCCGCAAGCAGAACAGTTTTCCATGATAGTAGGGAATAAGGTTTACAGGGACAAAAAGGAAGCCGGAACCGTACTTGTGGAGCTTTGCAAACAGATGAAGTCTGCTGATACGCCTTCCCTTATGGGGGAATATGCGGGGTTCAGGATATTCGTGTCTTTTAACAGCTTATATAAAAGATTTGAGATGAACCTAAAGGGGCAGCTCAGCCATAAGCTTAACATTGGTTCTGATCCGCTTGGAAACATTACGCGTATGAACCATGTACTGGAGTCCCTGACAAAGGAGCTTGCTACGGCAGAGGTGGAACTGGAAAATGTCGGACACCAGCTTGAGACCGCAAAAAAGGAAGTGACCAAACCGTTCGTACAGGAGGAAGAGCTTGCCAAGAAGCTGGAACGTCTCACAAAATTAAATGCCCTGTTAAACATGGATGAAAAAAATGATGATTTGGAAAAAGGAGAAGAATCAATGGATTTGTCAGAATTAGACGGACTTTGGAATGATTCAAATGATGGGGAAAAACAACCGGAAGCGGATACCATGACCCAAAAAGATGTCATACTTGTTGACGTAGTACATAACGAAGAACATCGGTATTTCCGATATGACAATGCCGGATTGGAGGAAATAAAGGAGCAATTACGGCATACGGACAGACCGATGGTTGATTTGACGGGAGAAGTGATTACCTTGCCGGAATTCGCCCAATTAGAGCAAAGCAGCAAGGTATCCCTGTCACTAACCGTTAATATGGATGACAGGACAATTAAGGCATATGAAACGAATAACATACCGGAAGACTTGCGCATGGATGATAATATCAGCATAAAAACATATCCAATGAATGAATATCTGAATGACAGAAAAGTACCGGAAAAGGAAAAATTATCGGTTCTTGACCGCTTGCACCAAAACCAAAAGCAGCTTCAGGACAGGAAGACACCAGGACAAGAGCCGATACACAAAAATCATGAAACAGTAAAATAAACTTTACAATGCACTAGGGGAGAGGCGCATATGAAAGAATACACAACAGGCAACAGCAAAGTTGATGCAATGGCACGGATCCAGCTTACAGGCAATGTAATACCGCAGATATGGTACCGTACAATCACAAGGGAAAACGGTAAACCACATCTTCTTGCAATAGCCATACTATCTGATATTGTATACTGGTACCGTCCGACAGAAATAAGAGACGAGGGAACTGGAAATCTTATCGGATACCGAAAAAAATTTAAAGCAGACATTCTGCAGCGCAGCTATGACCAGTTTGCCGAGCTGTTTGGCGAATCGAAGCGCAGTGTTACGGATGCTGTTATACGGTTGGAGGCATTGGGTGTAATAAAAAGAGAGTTCCGGACAATCGATGTAGCCGGAATAAAGTACAATAATGTATTGTTTATAGATTTTTTTCCAAAACGATTGTATGAACTTACATATCCAGATGCGATAGATGAAAGTCCGGGTTTAGAGCCTGAATTATGGAAGCATGACCCTGTCCCGAAATTTTGTGACAGGGGTCACGAAAATGAAAATACCCTGTCCCCAAATTTTGTGAGAGGGGTCACGAAAAAAAGGGAGAGGGGTCACGAAAAAAAGGGAGAGGGGTCACAAAATTTCGGGACACGTAATACAAAGATTACTAAAGAGATTACTACAGAGAATACATCATCATCTTGCGGTGATGATGAGATGATGATACGGGAATGTCTTGTGGCGGCAAAAGGCTTGTATGCGGCAGAGACGATAAGTGCAGTGGCAGAGGAGCTTAGAAGACACGACAGCAGATATTTGAAAATGATTACGCCACCGTTTTTTTTGGAAATCTGTAAAAACATAACGGAACATGCGGCACCTTATATTGCAAACCAGACTGCATATATCCAAAAATGCATTGACAATATGATATCCGGTCAAAGACTTTCGGAGGCAAACAGGGCGCACCGCATAAGGGCGGAAAACCAACGGATAAATCAGATGTATCAGTGTGCAAGCATGGAGGAACTGGAGCAGAAAATACGAAGTAACTAACTTATGCGACGTCGCATAAAATTTTATCTGTCATGAAAGGAGACAAAAATATGGCAAATGCAACAGCAAAGCCAATGGAACAAATGGAAGAATTAAAACAAATTTTAATAGATCTGAAACAAAATACAGGCGTGCAGGTTGTAAACATGGTACAGGAGAGCTTTAAGACAATGGATGCGCAGCATCAGGTGTTGCTTCAGGAACTTCAAGACATAAAAGCGCAGTTAAATACAATGCAGGAGATATTAAAAATGCAGGGGGCATTAAACAATCTAAGACAGTCTCAGTTGCCTGTAAATTATATCACTCAGGCAAAAAAAAATCATTCTATTGCGAAAGAACTTGCGGTAGGGCTTGAAAAAAGCGTTTCTGGGATGGGAAGATTCATTGCGGATGTGAAAAAGGGGATCGCTCAAAAAGCGGCGGAAACAATCAAGAATTTTAAGGCTCATGGTGTCATTGCATTAAACAATATTTCCGAAAAACTGGGCGTAAAAGAAATGTTCCAAAATGCAGAGCAGTATTTTAATCAGGAAGCTGATAAGGCAAAGGTGTCAATACAAAAATTAGAAACTATAAGCAAGGAAGTAAATGAAACAAAAACACATGCTTCAAACATTGGTCGGGCTATGGCAGGAAAAGAGCTTAAAGCAGTGCCTAAAGAGCAGAGTGGATTATTTAAATTACTAAAGGAACCACATAATAAATTTTTACAGTTATGTCAGAAAAACAGTGCAAAGCTTCATGATATGTCTGTAAAAATTGAGCGGTTGGAACTGCAGGCACTTGATGCGGGGGATTACCTAAGAAATAAATCGGTATTGAAAAAGATTGATAAATTCAAACAGGTAAGTAAAACAGAGGAACAGGCTCAGCAGAAGGCTCAGGAAGCAGAACAAACCAAAGAACCACACTTGGAAGATAAACAAGGAGGTCAGTTATTACTGGAAGATAAACAACATAAACGTGATGACAGGTCTGAAAGATAGGGGGGATTGTACATATGCCAAGTTTATCAGATGACATTGCGTCCAAAACCCTGGATAAAGCGCCGCAAACTGCAAAGATGCTTGCCAAAGGTGCGGATACAGGTATCAGGACTACAGGAAAAGCGATAAAAGGGATATGTCTTATACTTGGAAAAGGCGTTGGATTTACCACAAAAAATGTAATGAATGCAGTAAAAGAAAAAGCATTAAAGGAAACAGGGGATATAAAATACTCGCGGCGCAACATTAATATAAAACAACTGTCACAATCAGGAACAGTAAAAAAGATTGACGATGCCATTACGGGTGATGTAATGAGACATTTTGACGCAGCGTGTAAACAGCACGGTGTAAAATATTGTGCGATGAAGGATACAAAAGACCAGCAAAATCCGCAGTATTATGTATTTTATGAAGGCAGGTCTGCCGATTTGATACTGCATGTCATGGAACAGGCGTATAAAGAGTATATTTCCGAGCAGCAGAAGGGAAAGGATATTGCAAAAGAAAAAGCCCCCGAAGGTCTTCGGGCAAAGCTTTCATTTTTTCGCGATAGGGTTGCAGCTTTGGACAGAGACGACGCGGCAGTAGAGAAGCACCGCACGCAACCTGAGCCACAAAGATAGCAGCCCGTAGAAGGAGACCTATATGGAAAATAAAACATATAAAGAAAAGCTTCAGGCTTTCCGTGAGAAACCTCTAAAACAAAAATTAAGAGTAATGCTGCCTTATATTATCGCATCTTTTGTATGCAGCAGAGTAGCAGAACTGTACAGGCTGTGCGGTGGAAACATAGTAAAGATCGTCAAAAATTTAGCATACCTGTATAAATCCGTTCCTCATTTTATACTGACCGATTTGCTTATCGGTATCACAGTAGGATGTTTTATTGTCTGTTATATAAAATTCGAAAACAGGCTTAAACGCAAAAACACAAGAATGGGGGAGGAGTACGGCGCTTCACGATGGGGAACTGCGGATGACATCAAACCATTTATAGATCCTAATCCATTTAATAACATTATTCTGTCAAAAACAGAATTTCTCTCAATGAATCCGAGAATGAAAAAATTCAACTTAAACAGAAACAAGCACGTTGTAATTTACGGCGGTTCCGGAAGCGGAAAGACATACGGCGTTGTAAAGCCAAATCTTTACCAGCTCCACAGCAGCTATGTACTGACCGATCCAAAAGGGACATTACTTCCGGAGACAGGAAATCTTTTTGCCAAGAAAGGGTACAGGATAAAAGTATTTGACACGGTTAATCTCGCAAACAGTATGCATTACAATCCGTTTGCATACATAAAACAGCCCAAAGACATACTGACGCTTGCAAACGTACTGTTTACAAACCTAAAACCGGAGAATGCGGGAACACCGCCTGACCCGTTTTTTGATCAGGCTGCGCTGCTATGGCTACAGGCGACAATCGGCTATCTATGGTATGAAGCACCTAAAGAAGAGCAGAATATACCGACGTTACTGGAAATTCTTGAAGCGGATGAGGTGAAGGAGGATGATGAGAATTATAAAAATGCGGTAGACATGCTGTTTGAAGAACTCGAACAGAAAAATAAAAAACATTTTGCGGTGAAGCAAAGAAAAAAATACAAAAAAGCGGCGGGCAAAACGGCTAAGTCGATATTAATTACACTTGGGGCATACCTTGCTCCGTTTGATATTCCGGAGGTAAATGAGCTTGTACAGTATGATGAGCTTGAGTTTGATACGTTTGGAGATCCGGATCAGAAAAGCATTCTGTATATCATTATCTCGGATACGGATACCACTTATAATTTCCTTCCGGCTATGATATTCACGCAGATGTTTAATGTACTCTGCTATAAGGCAGACAAGGAAATGGGCGGAAAGCTGAAAACACCGGTACAGTTCATACTCGACGAGTTTGCCGTGCGCTCGTAAGCGGAACCCATTTGTTCCGCGCGGGCTTGTT
>CANOMQ010000089.1 GCA_947567595.1 uncultured Lachnospiraceae bacterium
TTCATCAAGTAAGCCATTTCGGGAAATGTTTTAAGGAGAAAACGGGCTATTCGCCAAGAGAGTACAGAGGTGTGGAAAAACGTGTTTGACTTTATATTTTATTGAACATGGTAAATTTTTTTACTATATTCCGAAAATCGGAACTCTTGAAGTCTATCTTCTTTACCTCTTGATTTCCGATTATCGGAGTTCTTGAAGTCCAGTTTTTGAACTTCTGCAATTCCGAAAATCAGAATGTAACAATACTGATATTAGCTATACTGAGTATAGTCATACTGAATCAATCATATCAATCCTATCCTAAACCCTTCCCTTTGCATCATGGAAATGTGCATAACATGCTATGGAGTCATGGATAACTCTGTTCACAGCACATGGAAAAGCAAAGTGCAGCTTTCCTTTCATCTGTCAAACAGAGTTACCCACAACTCCATAAACAGCCAGTTATACAACATTCCCACAATGCCGATTACGGCGAAATCCCCCTCGTTCCTTCCTATCTTACTTGAAAATCCTGTTTGTTGTCCTCTTTCCTTATGCCTGTGGAGTACCTACAAAATTTTTGACATAGATAACTAAACCTGTTCTTTACCTCATCAACAGTAAAATATATGTATGCCCGTCCTTTTTTGTCTATCCACCCATTTTTCTGTGACAGTTCCATGCGGTCTATCATCATTCCGTAGAGCAGTTTTGCCCCGATTGACAGCGCATCAAACTGTTTTTCCGTAAACTGTTTGTTTTCATTGTTTAGCATGGAAATAATCCCTCTTTCCTTTTTCTTTTGTTTTTTGTACGATAATAAACGGGGACTTTAGAGATAAAACACCTTCTCCATGACATTCTCCCCCGATACTATACAAACAACGGGATACACCCACAAAAATATCTGCTGTGCATTTGCTGTTAATTGCAAAACACTATGCCTGCATTTAACACGTTAATTATCGTTGGAATTTATCTTTGCCATTCTCTGCCTTGCCTGTTCCCTCTGCTCGTTGCTTACCGTTCTCGGCTTACGGTAAGTAATGTATGATTTTGGCATGGAGCATATTTCAGACCGTGTGGGACTGCAAAATCAGAGCGTTTCCGACGGCAGGGAAAAATTGCAGCAGTTTCAGCAACAGATTAACGGGTTCAGCGCACAGTTTACGGACATGGACGGAATTGTGGAAGATATTAACCGCAAAATCGGGGATAGCATTGCGATTGCAAAAGAGATGGAGGTATCGGCGGAACAGACGGTCGAAAACACTACCAGCCTGCAAAAAGGAATTCGGATGCTGGAGGAAAAATCGCACAGCATTACGGATATTGTGTCAATGATTGCACAGATTTCCTCACAAATATTGAGCAGCTCATTGTGCAAATTCAGACGCTGATTACGGAAATAGTGAACAACATCAGCAGCGTTGCAGATTTATCCGCAAATAATTTTGAAATTATGGAAAAAGTACGCAATGTCTTTGGCGAGATTGCAGACTCCGTAAGCGACATGGCACAGCATAACCAGTCGCTGCACACCGGATTGCGCCAATTTACCGCAGCCAAGGAGAATATGACCTCCGCCTTTACGGAAATCAACGACAGCTCCACCGCCTGCCTGACATATTCCGAGCAGGCAATGCAGATTTCCCTACAGCAGATTGAAACCGTTTCGCAGCTTCGGGAATTTGCGCAGAGGTTGGACGTGTTGTCTACGGAGCTGGAGGAGAATATGCGGGCGTTTAAGATGTGATGATTTTCCCACTTTGAACAATAGAAAAAGGAGGCATATAGGTTCATCATTAATTTCTATATGACTCTCTCAATCAGATAACTGCTTTTCTATCTCTTCATATACTAAAATAACACCATTTTGAACGGGATATCGCTCGTGTTTTTTGGTGTGGTAGCCTCTGTGCTCGTAAAGGCAGGCTGCGGGCAGGGAGGCGTCCAGTAGTGCGTTGGAGAATGTTTTTTTCATTTCATTCTCCAAGCACTCCATGATAAAGTTTCCGTAGCCTTTTTTCTGAAATTCGGGCAGCACATAAACCCTTGTGATGTGATTTCCGTCATGGCTTCCCGTTCCGACAATTTGGTGATTGTCTAGCAAAATACCTGCATTTCCATTTACAACGTCCCTTGCAATCGCTTCCCTGTTATGAAGGGCGCAGAAAAAATCAACGACTTCTTTTGGGTAATAGTTTGGATAAATTGTCGTGACAGTCGTTTGTACGATTTGATATATTTGTTCAATATCTTTTGGGGTTGCTTTGATATATTCCATTTTAGTCCGCCTGCATTTTCTTCTTTTTTGGTTTTTTGGGCTTTGGCGCAGGCAGCTCCGGATACATTTTTTCAAAAAGCTGCGCCAAGAACTGTTTGTCGTCCACACTTTCCACCAGTAGCATTTCCTTTGCGCCCTCATATGGCAGCGCAAACGGAGCGTCCGGCATAAACGCTTTCGCAGCCGAAACAGGTTTTACAAGCAGTTGGTTATTGTAAATGCCACCCACGATTTTACCATGATAATAAAGAATAAACTCCCCCATCATCGCATAATACGTAACTTCTTCCAATTCAGATAACTGTTCTAAAATATAGTTCAAGTACTCTTTTGTCGAAGCCAATGCACTCCCGCCTTTCCAGTTTGATTTTCTTCATTTTATCATAATTCTCTCCCAATTTCTATTCCTTTTCTATCAAAAACAGGAAGTCGGAGGCTGAACTGTTACAGAAAATGTGGAGCAGTCACCCGCCCCGCACTCTGTTTATTTTATGTATTGATTTACGCAACAATCGTCCCGCCATTCGGGTGCATTACCTGCCCTGTCATATAAGACGCGTCCTCCGACGCCAAAAATACATAACACGGCGACACCTCGCACGGCTGACCTGCCCGCATCATCGGCACCTGCGATGTCTTGCGCCCAAAGGTCGTGACCGCTTCCGCCGAGAACGATGCCGGAATAAGCGGCGTCCAAATCGGTCCGGGCGCTACCGCATTGACGCGGATTCCCTTTTCTACCAATGACAGCGCTAACGATCTTGTCAACGCCACAATCGCCCCCTTCGTCGCACTGTAATCAATCAGCTCCTTATTGCCTTGAAACGCCGTGACCGATGCCGTATTAATAATGCTTCCGCCCTCCTTCATATATGGAAGCGCCGCCTGTATCATATAAAAGAACGAAATAATATTATTCTGAAACACCAACGAAAGCTGCTCCGGCGAAATGTCCAAAATGCTGTGTTGTATGAACTGCACGGCATGGTTGTTCACAAGTATGTCAATTTTTCCAAAGCACTCCAATGTTTTCTCCACACATTTTTTTGCAAAAAAGCAGTCCTTCAAATCCCCCTGTATCAGCAGGCAGTTCCCGCCAAGCTGCCGAATCTGCTCCTGCGTTTCCTTCGCGTCGCACTCCTCGTTATAATACACAATCACAACCGACGCGCCTTCCTTCACAAAATCATAGGCAACCGCCCTGCCAATTCCACTGTCGCCGCCCGTTATGATTGCGACCTTATTCTCCAGTTTTTTACCGCACTGCTTCCGCTGTGAAACAGGCAGCGGCTGCATGATGTATTCCAGCCCCGGCTGCACCTCCTGATGCTGCGGTGGGAATGAAAACGGGATGTCCTCGCACTCTCTGACACTTCCATAACCATGACTGATTTCCATGAAAAACCTCCATCACTGCACGTTTTGCCAAAAACGCATCTCTCTTCTGACATACTATATGCACGTCAAAAAATGCATGTGCGGTTTTTATAGATTTGTCTTTTCATACACCTTCTTAAATGCTGTCGGAAGTGCAATGTCATGCTCTAGCTCCTCTACCGTAACCCATGTAAAATCACTGTTGCAACAGTTCTCGGTTGAGTCACACTCCACAATCCAGCATGTCATATGCCACTCAATATGTGTAAAAATGTGCTTAAATGGTTTTCCTGCATTTTCTGATTTTTGAATACCCGTTACTGCAAACTGTTGTTCCGACAGCCATTGAAGTACCTGCGCTTTTGTCAGCTCCCCGTCCAAATTGGGCAGTTCCCACATTCCCGACAAAACGCCCTTGCTTTCCCGCTTGTTAATCGCAATTTGATTTTTACATTTAATCAGCAGAACCGTCTTCTGCTCTATTTTGCGCGCCGCCTTCCTTTTCTTCACTGGATACTGCGACTGCGTATGGCTTTGGTTTGCCCCACACAAAGCAGCAAGCGGGCATTCCCCGCACTTTGGATTCCCATTCGGCACGCACACTACCGCGCCAAGCTCCATAAGGCTTTGTGTAAAATCCCCTCTCCCCGTCTGCGGATAAACGCGCTCCAATGCATGCGTCATCTTAGCGCGGAATTTTGTATCGGTAATGTCATGGCTGTCCTGTGTTAATCTTGTTATCACGCGCAGCACATTCCCGTCAACAGCCGCCCTTGCTTCCTCAAACGCGATTGATGAGATTGCGCCTGCGGTATATGCGCCAATTCCGGGCAGGTTCAGAATTTCATCATATTTTCTTGGAAAAACACCTTGATACTGTACGCAGATTGCTTGTGCCGCTTTTTTAAGATTTCTCACGCGAGAGTAATACCCCAGTCCTTCCCACAATTTAAAAAGCTCCTCGTCCTCGCAGTCTGCAAGTGACGAAATTGCGGGAATCCGTTTCATAAAGCGCTCATAATATGGAATAACCGCCTCCACCCGCGTCTGCTGCAGCATAATCTCCGACACCCATATATGATATGGCTCCCTGTCCTCCCTCCACGGAAGGCAGCGTTTATTTTTATCATACCACTCCAGCAGCGGCACGACGATTTTCCCTAACTGACCCTGCTCCATATATATCCATCTCCATTTTCTCCACCCATCATCCAAAATAGCAGATACCACTTATTTCTGTCTTACATTTTTGTACATAGCTGCTTCGCAATTGTGGTACATTCATGCCCATTCGGACGTGTATAATGTCTATCAGCATTATACCACAATTTTGTCCGCTTAGTTTTTGATTATTTATATATTCTTCACCACTTTACAACTTATGCCAACCGCTACATTGATGCCAAAGCAGCTGTTTCAG
>CANOMQ010000090.1 GCA_947567595.1 uncultured Lachnospiraceae bacterium
ACTATGTAGGCACTGAAAAAATGGAAACGGTATTCAAGCGGATAGCCGAGGAACAAATAACAAAAAGGGTTAAGGAGATAGCGGAAAACAGCATAAAGTTAGTGTATAATTTTAATTGGCAAAAATAAAGGGAAGAAAGCGTGTGCGATTCCCGCGGTCTCCTTGTGTTCTGATTTGTGCATTCATACAAACTCAATTGAGCAGATAAATCATAAAATTCAAATACCCGGCAAAGGTCACCCACAAAAGATAGGGAACATTGAGATAAGCTGCAATTTTATCAAGCACGCTGAATTTAAAAATCATCTTTAAAATGGAAGCCCACAGGACGACAAGCCAGATAAAGGCAAACAAAAAGGTGCGTATGTTAAAGAAGATAATCGGCCAAAAAAAGTTGAGGATAAGCTGTAATGCATACGCGAGCAGCGAGTCCATGACCTCGTACGGGTGATTGTCTTTTTGCAGCCATATACGGGCGCTGCTAATTCCCATAAGAACATACAGAATTGTCCAAACAACAGGAAACAGGAAGGCAGGAGGGGAAAAGGCAGGCTTGTTGATCGTATTATAAAGACTGAAATTGTTTCGAATCAGAAAAGCGGCAAGACCTCCGACAGCAAGCGCAATTGCAATAGATAGGATATATGGTTTCCATTTCGCCCACATAATAAACCTCGTATGATGTAGTTGTTTAATCTATTTTATGCAAGGATTGGTTTATTATGTGGGTTCTTTTTTATTTTCTCAGATACACCGTATAATGCAGTCCCTGTAGCAGCGATACTGCCTCCGCGAGCGCCGCTTCCTCATAAAACTCGACGCGCAGCACGCCTTCCTCGTACTCACGGTTATGTACAATTCCGATATTCTTAATCGAAATATCCGCCTTCGCAAGAATCGTTGCAATCGCCGCAATCGCGCCTGCCTCGTCGGGAATGTCGATGTGACAAACATAGGTTCTCTTAATAGGCCCTTTCGGCGCATCGGCAAAGGAGTCGCGGTATTCCTTGGACGCCTTGAACAAATCGTAAGTAAATCCCGTCTGCTTTGTGCGGACTGCATTGCTGATGGTTTGCAGGGAATAGATATAATCGTCAAGCAAATCCGCGATGTTTTCCGTGTTGGACATACAAATCGCTTCCCACATATCAGGCGAGGAGGATGCAATGCGTGTGATGTCCTTAAAACCGCCGGCGGCAATCAGCTTCATGGTGCATTCCTCGGAGTCGTGGTCGTGTACCAAGTTGGCAAGCGCGGCGGCGACCAAATGCGGCACATGGCTTACGGCGGCGGTCACGTAATCGTGCTCCTGATGGTTTAAAATTAACGGAATGGCGCCCATTTTTTTGACAAGCGAGTAGTATTCGGCGACCGCCTCGTTTGGTGCAAGGTCGGTTGGCGTGAGGATATAGTAGGCGTTTTCGAGTAACATTGGGCTTGCGTTTGCAAAGCCTGTTTTTTCACTTCCTGCCATCGGGTGTCCGCCGATGAAATGCGCCGATAAGCCAAGCTTTTCAACTGTTTCGTGGATAATGCCTTTGACGCTGCCGACGTCGGTAATCATGGTCTTTTCGGAAATCATAGGTGCAAGCTGTTCCAAAAAGCGGTTGTTGACTGATACGGGGGCGCATAGGAAAATCAAATCGCAGTCGTGAAACCGCGTGTCGATTGTGGTCGTCCCTTCGTCGATTGCACCTGCCGCAAGCGCCTCGTCGAGCGTTTCCTGCCTGCGGGCGTAGGCGATGATTTTTGCGTTGGGATTGACCTGTCTGATGGCAAGGGCAATGGAGCCGCCAATAAGCCCTAAGCTTAAAAATCCAAATGTATTCATCGTGTTAAAATCCTTTCCTGAACTTGGGGAATTTTTTCAAATTTTTGAAAACCGTGGTTTCCATATAGTATTATTGCACTTGAAAGCGTTACAGTCAATCGGGAATTTGCGGGTGATATTATGTAAACTCAAATATCAAAATCCTTGCATTGCGGCGTATTGTGGGGAATTGGGAATTGTGTTATGCTGTTGATGAAAAAGGATTTTACTGACGGGGGAGTGTTTAATATGTTATCGGTGGCAGTATGTGATGATGTGGCGGTAGAGTGCGCTGATATTGCAAAACGGATTGAAACAATTCTGAGACAGCATGGCGCGGATTGTATCATAAAGACTTTTTTTAGCGGGCGAAAGTTGCTGCAGGACAGGGAGACCTTTGATTTGATTTTTTTGGACATCAAAATGCCCGATATAAGCGGTATGGAGCTGGCAAGGGAACTGAGGGCGCAGGAGAAGGAGAGCCTGATTGTTTTTATGACATCGGCGCGGGAGTATGTTTTTGAGGCGTTTGATGTGGAGGCGTTCCAGTATCTGATAAAGCCGCTACAAAACGGAAAGCTGAAAATGGTTTTGGAAAGAGCCGTCAGGAAATTGGGGACAGATACGGACACGGAGTTTCTTGTCATTTCAGCGGGGCGTGAGATAAAAAAGGTACTGCTGAAGGACATTTTGTATATTGAGTCGGTTGGCAGGATTGCGATAATTCATTGCAGTGGGGGAACGATGGAAACGTATGAGCAGATTGGCGTTTTGGAGCAGAAGCTATCGGCGCATTCGTTTTTCCGGTGCCATAAATGCTATTTGGTACATTTGGATTATGTGGATTCATTTGATAAAACGCAGGTACGTTTGGAAAACGGGGAAACCATTCTGCTGGCAAAAAGACGGTATGAGGCGTTTCAGAAGGTCATTTTGTCTTACATGAAAAGAAAAGGCGGTATTTTATGACGGGAACAAAATCAGGCGTGCTGTTTGCATGGGGGCTTTTCATTCATCTTTTATGGCTTATGGGCTTATGGAAGCTGGGCGGCATGTTTTTTCGCAAAAAGGGGAAAATCGCAGGCTGTGCCATCTGCTTTTTCGGATTATTAACGGTTTTGGGGATTTGCCAGTCCGGCAATTATCTGCTTGGTGCCGTGATGAAGCAGATGCTGTTAATTGTGTTTTTTTATTTGGCTTTTTGCGGGGACGGCGTCAAAAAGCTGGGATTTTCGAGTGTCGTGGTCTGTGTTTGGGAGTTTGCGTGGAACGGGACGGGGGCGGCTTTGTCAATCTGCAGTATCCTCCTTTCCCAAAATCCGTGGAAGCCCTATGAGAGGGGAAGCGAGTATTGGACGTTGGTTCTTTCCGTCGTGATAACGGCGGTGTGTGTGTATCTGCTGTTTTGCAAGACGAAGCTTGCAGAGGGGCACTTTTTGGAGGGAAGCGGCACCATGCTGTTTGGCGTGTCGTGTCTTTTGCTGTTTTTGATGGACGTCTGCTGTTTTGGGATTACGCAGGGGGTTGTGATGGTTTCCGACGGCACCGGGGCGGCGTTCTGGGATACGACTTACAACGAAATTTTAACACATATGGAGGTTTTTGTCTTATCTGCGTTGTGCATGACCATCTGCCTGTCGCTGGTGTTTGGCATGAACAGGCTGATTGGCTATCTCACAATGGACAGGCTTCACAAAATGGAAATCAGCCGTTATCAGGAGCTTTTGGAGCAATATAAAAACCAGACAAACGTACGACATGACATGAAAAATCATTTGATTAGTCTGTCGGCGCTTGCGGAGCACAAAGAATGGGATAAGTTGGGCGACTATCTGCGCAGGCTTTGCAAGGCGGGAATGATTGGGGAAGCGGAGATTGAGACGGGCAACCGCGTCGTAAATTCCATTGTCAACACAAAACGGCAGATTGCCGGACGAAAACAGATTACGTTTGAATGCGCCATAACGATCTTGAAACCGCTGATGATAGATGAGTATGATTTATGCATTCTGTGGGGAAATCTCCTCGATAATGCCATCAAAGCCGCGCAGGAGTCAAAGGAGCGCTATATTTTTGTGCAGGCGGAAATTGTGAAGCGAAATTTTATCATGAATGTAAAAAACGCGGTATCCCCTGATATGGAAGAAAAAGGGTTTGGCAGGAAGGACTGGGGGACGGGGCTTCACAATGTTGAGCGGATTGTGCAAAAGGAAAACGGGATTATGGAGATTGCCGTTTCGGGGGCGGTTTTTGAGGTTTCCATTATGCTGCCGGTTGTCTGCTGCCATGATGCCGAATATGACAGGAAATGAACCGTATATGCCATTTTTATCAGCCTGTACCTCTTTTTTGCCGAAGTCTCTTTAGAAGGATATGTTTGGCTGCTTTATGGATTATTTTATGGAAAGGAAAAGGAGGATTTATATGAAAGCAGGAAGTATGGAGGGACTGATTGGTGCCAGTGTCAATATGAAACTGACGAGAACGCCGCTGCGGGTGTACAAGGAGGCGGAGCGCAGGGGCGATACGGAGGTCATGGAGCGCGCGATGGGGTATGTCACGGAGTATCAGGAGAAGGCGCACGAGTGCAGTGACAGGGCGCAGGAAGCGCTTGCGAAGGAACTTAAAGAGGAACGTAAGGAGCAGGAGGTCAAGCGGGATCAGGCTTTGGAGCGCAAGGAAGAGGCGCAGGAGTTCGTGGAGAAGGTACAGGAGAAGAATGCGCCTGACACGGAAAAGAAGGATACGGTGGAAATCAGCGAGGAAGGGAAGGTCGTTCTGAAACAGAATGCAGGGACACAGGAGAATGCGCCTGATGTGGAACCGACTGACACGAAAATGTATACCAGTGAGGGGAAAGCAATATCCGTCGAGGCGGCTTCTGAGTCCGGGCAAAAGACCATAGATGTCAAGCTTTGAGAAGGATATCGGTATTTCCATTATTTTGGAAACAGTCAAAAGAGCAGGGGGTTGCAGAAATCACTGCTCTTTTGCGTATCGGGAAAAAGTCTTTTTAAAAGATTCAATAGTAATAATGACGAAAATTTACATAATATTTTATGCAAAAATACAATGTGCATATTGCACAAAAGAGATTGAACTGTTTCGGGAAATATAGTAGAATTTTAATGAGGGACTTATAAAACCAAAATAGGAGGTAACTGGAATGAATGTTTACTCAACTGATAAAATCAGAAATATCGTTTTGCTAGGGCACGGGGGTGCGGGAAAGA
>CANOMQ010000091.1 GCA_947567595.1 uncultured Lachnospiraceae bacterium
GCTGAAAACTGTGATACAGTTTCTTCATACGAACAGGATTTTTCAGCGTAAAGATACAATGAATGGAGCAACGCATAGTAGTATGGATAAAGATAAGCAAGTACAGGGTGCGGATCAAAGCACTCTTTTAAAATGTCCAAAACAGAGCTTGCGACATCACTGAATGCTTTATCGTCAAAATCTTTAATAAAGTTGTCTATCTTATTAATAAGCTTGTCCTTTTGCATATCAGGTTTTATTCCAAACAAACCAATAGATGATAAGAGCAGGTCGAAAGTTTTGTCAAGATTTTCTTTCGTTTCCGTATCATAATCAAGGATTTCCAGCCAATTAGAAAGTATGGAGCGATTTGTTCCTAATGCTTCCTGATGTGGATTGTTGTCTATGTCGTTATAAGTTAATATAAGCGATTCTGAATAATCTGACTTTTTAATGCGATATACAAGAGGAGAGAACAAAAGTTCTTGCTTTATTGTATTAATAGAATATAGATTCATGTAAAACCTCCTTTTTGATTACGTCAAATAATATTTTACCATAAAGATACAAAAATATCAATAAAATAGCTTGACATTATTTCGGACAACGTGTATGATAAAACTACAAGCAAGATATAAATAGCGAACAATTATATCTTGCGAAACTATCAAGAAAGGAGGCAATATAGTGAAAGACAACAATTACATGATGTATGCGGAGGACATTTCAAAAGAATTAGGAATCTCCAAAGGATATGCCTACAAAATTATTAAGGAACTGAATCAGTTAAAAGAGGCTGGATTTATTGTGATTTCCGGCAGAGTTCCAAGAGCTTTTTGGGAAACGAAGTTTTATGGCAACGGGACACAAATTGAAACAGTATCATGAAGGGAGAAAGTGTGAAAAATAAATTTTTCACACGCGAGATTTGTGCTTACGCCCAAACTCGCAGGTTGAGTAAGAATGGAGGATATTGAGATGCCGGTTTATAAGGACACAGAGCGTGGGAGCTGGTACTGTCAATTCTATTATGAGGATTGGACAGGGAAGCGGAAGAAAAAGTATAAAAGAGGTTTCAGGACAAAAAAGGAAGCACAAGATTACGAGAGTGAATTTAAGCGCGTGGCAAATGCAGACATGGATATGTCAGTTGCCTCGTTTGTGGAGGTTTATTTTAACGATAAGAGTGGAGAGCTAAAAGAGCGTTCACAGCGGAACAAAAGGTACATGATACAGTCCCATGTAATCCCTTATCTTGGAGAGAAGAAAATGAATGAAATTACTCCGGCAGATATTATTGCGTGGCAGAATGAAATCCGGAATAAAAACTTTTCTGAAAGTTATCAGAGAATGTTGCAGAACCAAGTAACCGCATTATTCACTCATGCACAGAAAATATATAATTTATGGAACAATCCATGCAAAAAGGTAAAAAAGATAGGGCGTTCGGATGTAAAGCGGTTGGAATTTTGGACTTATGAGGAATATCAGAAATTTATAGCAACATTTGAAAAAGGAAGCCGTTCTTATCTGATGTTCCAGCTCTTGTTTTGGACGGGAATGCGCGAAGGCGATGCTTACGGTAAAATAAGACTAAAGTTAGAACAAATCCAGTAAATACAAGGGTTTGAGCTGATTTAGTCCTTTCTCAAAATTGCAACGAAGCAAGGTATTGATGGGAGGCAGCGCTGTTTTACCAATCAAATATCTCACAAACGCCCATGATGCATCAGGGTTCCGGCGGGAATAAAAGTCATGTGGTTTTGGAGGTGAAGATTGTTTTTCTGATGCAAAAATATATAAAAATTATCTAGGCAGGTAAACATGGATCAGGTGGACCTTAGTGAGCGGCTTTCCAATCAGGTGTACCATTACGACAAAGACCTGCGGAAGATCACGCTTGCCACGGACACACCAAACAAGCGCCTTGATGGGAAAGATACAGAACGGGGGCGCACAGACGGGAAAAAACAGTCCAGATAGGGAGAGATATAAGATGAAAAGAAAAAATTTGTTTACGGGCGCGGTCATTATCGCTGCCCTCTCAATGTCAGCCGTCGGATGTGGAAAACAGGACGTTGAACCTGTCATGGCTGCAATGGCAGAGGAAAAAACACTTGAAAATGAAAGTTCAGTAGTAACAACGGAGGAAGAAACAGAGAGCATACAGGAAAGTTCAACGGATGGGGAAACAGAAAGCATACAGGAAAGTTCAACAGACGAGGAAACAGAAAGTGCAACAGTCCCAAGTTATACCGTCACAGAATTAAATAAAGAAATGCAGGCAACACAAAATGCAATGACATATGAAAACCCCGACGGCAACACGGAAGTAAGCGGAGTAAAAAAAGATGAAGTGATTGCAGTCATTGGAAAAGTGGATGATACAGAATGGTATCAGATAGACCATGAGGGGTTTAAGTCGTTTATTGACGGTGCATTCCTCAAAGAAATTGAACAACAACCCAAGCAACAGCCACAGCAACAACAGGCGCAAGCCCCTGCATCCGAGCAGACACCCGCACCCGAACCGACACCGACACCCGAGCAGACTCAGCCACCATTACAGCCACCAACCCCTACTCCAACACCTGCACCTGATGTATATGTAGACCCGAGTGGTTATGCAGAAGGCTATGTAGACCCTAACGGTAAAGTATTACAAAAACGCGGTTTTGTAGATGAAGATGGTTATGTGGTTAACCCAGGAGACGATATCATGGATGGAAGTGTAACATTCACAGGCATAGATAGTCATGAATCATTAGTTGAATGGGCATTAACACATTAACAACACATTGACAAAATAAGCATCAATTTGATATTTCAATGTGGCAGAGAGATTAACGTGGAAACACTGGCATTTAAAAAGAGCCACTTGAAAAACAAGTGACTCTAGTGTATAATCTACTTAGAAAGGTTATCGGACACGAGTTCCGATTTGCCCTCAGTAAAGTTGACTTATAGAAATAAGCATCCTAAACTTTGGACGGTCAGGGATGCTTATTTCTTTCGTTTATGATTGTCTTTGTAAGACAGAGCCGCAAAAATAACAAGCACTAATGTCAAAACTTCCATTACGCTCATGGGCATCACCCTCTTTCGTAAGACTAGAGGGCATCAATCAGAAAACCGCATCCTGCTTTCTTTTCAATCATACAACCCAATTATAGCATAAATACAGGTGACACTCAATCAAAAAAGAAACTTTATACGTGCTATTTGTCACTTTTTGTCAATGGTGTTCCGTTTCAAAAATTTCAGTTTTATTTTACATGCCCCCAATAAAAATACCTAAAAACAAACGGCGGATACCGTCATAAACACTACTGACAGAAAAATTCCAAAGCGGTACAATCCGTTGTACGGTTTGGGGCGGCGGAATTAATCAGGGATAATTTCAGATTTTTTCATTGTCTTATTGGAATTATCAAAAGCATTCCGACATTCAATACGTTTATAATCCAAAATACATCAGGAAAGAAAGGGGGAGAAATGCCGTTCCCAAGCCTTACAAAAAATATAAAGGGGCAGGCATTATGAGAATAAATTTTTACGGGACGAGGATCTCGGAGGACGGTAGGACAATACTGGTAAAGGAAAAAAGCGTAAACTACGGAATGCTGTCCGACAGCATGGGAAAAGTAAAAAACGCAAAAGATACGGTGCGCATGATGAATGAACTGTTATACATGGACAGGCTTGCGGAAGAATACTGCTACATGACGGCATTAAACATTTCGTGCAGGGTAATCGGGATATTTTTCATATCAAAGGGGACAGTCAGCGCAAGCATGATATCGTCAAGGGAAATTTACATGAATGCCCTGCTTGTCGGCGCGGTTATGATTATAATCTGCCATAACCACCCGTCGGGAAGCGTGCAGGCAAGCCTTACCGACATTGAAACGACTGTCAGGCTCAAAAAGTCGGGTGAACTGATGGGGGTGCAGCTTGCAGACCATATCATCATCGGCAGTAACGGGTATTTCAGTTTTTCGGAAAGCGGGCTTTTGTAGGAATATCTGCATATAAGCCATACCTGTCAAAAACGGATATGTGATACATAAACCGATACAGTATGTAAAAATCAATATCCGTCAGGGTGTTTATCATACCTATAAAAATTTTTTATTGTGGAATATTCGCAACAAATTACATATGAAAATCGGTACTGCATTATGAAAAAAACGGATTATACAGGTTTGAAAAAATGTCAGGCATTCCATAAGCATTGGATGATTTCCTGCATTTTATAAATAAGTGTTGTTTTGGCGGATATTTCATAACAGGCAAATGTGTTGTTTTGACATAAGAAAAAATAAGAACATACCTTCCCAAAAATCACATGGAGCAATGATAAGAATTTTTAAAAGTGCACATTAAAAATACCGAGAAATAAGCATGACCTTCAAGGAAAAATAAAAAACGCTTGGAGGTTGTTTTATGTTATCGGAGCATAATAAATTTTTGGAAAACGCATATATGATTTTAAACAGGGTTTATTTTGGGGACAGTTTACCCGAGGCAGTCATTACAATACAGTCCTCCCAACGTGCGTACGGCATGGCATGGGCGGGCAGCGCACCGGGACCGGTGTCCCCGCGTTCCTGGCTGGAAGGCATCTATGATTACGCCAGTGTTGGAAGTCCCCCGGTAGGTGACTCCCATGTTCTTTGGCGTGTCGTGTATCCGCCAGTTCCACCCGTAGGCAGGCATCCCCAGGAACACTTTGTCCGGATTCATGACCTTCATAATAACAGCAATAACACCTGCGCCAATGATTAACGGTAACTTCCAATTTGTTTTCTTTCCCATAATTTTTCTCCTTTAAAATCTTATATGTTTTTGATAATTGTTAAATTGCCAACCCCATTGATTTTACTGGGATTTATTGCTT
>CANOMQ010000092.1 GCA_947567595.1 uncultured Lachnospiraceae bacterium
TTTTGCGAAAAGTAGCCTTTCACTCTCACAAGGGGTATTCCAATGGATGAACTATATTTTTTTCTTTTTCTGGTGGTTACTTTTGTTTATATGGGATTTGTATTCCTGCTTAGCCTGTCTGCAGGAGGATACATTCCGGTTTTTGGTTTTTAAGGGAGGTCTGACATGGGAAAGAAAGACCTTGCATCAATCACGGACATTTTAATGGTATTCTGGATTCTGATGGTTTTGGGGTATCATCTGTTACTTAAATTCTTTTAGGAGGTTATTTTGTGAAAAAATCAGAAAAGAATGCTCTTTTTTTATGGGCTGCCGGTTTGTCGGATGAGAAGCTTGAAAACGAATATTACCATTCTGTTTATGATTCGTTTGGCAGTCAGACAGATGAAATGTACGAACTTGGTTATGATATTCGTGATATTGAAGAACGCAGACTATACGAGAAGTATTTGTCTGAAAAGTCAGATATTTTAGGATCGCTGTGTGAGCAACGGGGTATTGTCTTGTGGGAAGAAAGCTAGTCAAAGAGTCTCTCATCGGCGCGGATACCAAAAAAGCCTAGACCATAAATCTAGGCTTTTTCAATTCGTTTTCCTGTTCCAAGTATCCAATCAGCACTAACTTCGTAAAAATCTATTAGTTTGCAAAGATTTTCTATACTTGGTTCTCTTTTTCCTGTTTCGATGTATGCAATTATTGATTGTGATATACCTGTCAATTCTGCCACTTCTCTTTGAGTGTATCCAGCATCTGTTCTAGCTGCCTTTATTTTTTGGAAGAAATTTTCTCTATACATAATATCTCCTCCTTTACCATGATGACATTTTATCATATTTCACCTAAATTTTGATGACAATTTGTGATTTTTTGCTAATATCAAAATGTCATCAAATCTGATATTATATTTTTGATGATGCTTTTATGTCATCATTAATATTCATTGGAATTCACAAGGGGACAAGTGCGGAAGCGTTCCGCACCACTGCCCTGCCCCAAAACAAGGAGGAATTAACAACATGATAATCGAAACAGACATCGGCAATTTTGGCAACTTCAAAGACCTGCTCACCTGCATGACGCAGGAAAAGCATGACAGCGTTGAGGTGTACAAGGCTGAATACTGGTTTGCCAACGTCAAATTTATCAAAGACCTGCGCCTTTCGTATTCCGATGTGCAGAATATCGTTAATGACTTTGTCGAGTGAATTTGTTATTAATATTTATCTACAGACAAGAGAGGAGAAAAATGAAATGAGTGCAAAGATTGTAGGTAAGCAAAAGATTGATTATCTGCCGAAAGGCGAAACGGAACGTGTTGTCGGTGTAAAGCTGCACTGTGTATGTGACACGAACGACGAGAAATTTGAGGGGATGCGGACAGAAACACATTTCATTTCCGCAAGGAACCCCATGTATGACCAGTGTGCTTCCTTTCCGCTGGGAGCGGAAATCAACATCATGTTTAATCGTTACGGAAGGGCTGAGAGTATAACGTTATGCAACGAGAAGAAATAACCGTGGTCACTCCGGAAGAAACCGTTGCTGAAGCGGAGACTCCGGAAACCGTTACCGTAGAAACGGATACTGAAGAAGATACTCCGGAAGAAACCGTTGCTGAAGCGGAAACTCCGGAAACCGTTACCGAAGAAACGGATACTGAAGAAGACACTCCGGAAGAAACCGTTACTGAAGAAACGGATACTGAAGAAGACACCATTCAGGAAACGGAAGAATACCCTTCCATTCCTGATTTGGAATATGACGTTTTTGAACAGATACTTGCAGAACAGCAGGCAGCAAATACCCTTTTGGTCCGTATCACAAACCAGAATGATCTTTTTTTAGGTATCTGCGTCACGCTAATCATATGCTGCATCTGCTATTCCGTTCTTGAACGTTTCACAAGATTTTAAGAAAAGAGGTGAAAAACCATGCTCATGCCGTTTGTTTCCACGTTACCCGTGAAAGCTGCCGCTTCTGCCGCGTCTTCCGCCGTCGTGACCGCCGATATGCTTGCACCGATCACGTCGACACTTGACGCCAATCTTGCGGTGCTTGTCCCTGTCGGCGTTGCAATCATGGGTGCGATGATAGGCGTCTCGCTCATTCCGCGTATCGTCTACAAGTTTTTGTAACCAAAAAATCTGCACCAAAGCGCGCGCGGCACCGTCCGCGGCGCGGTGCTTTTTTTATGTTTGGAGGTCTAGTTATTAATGAAAAAGATAAAGCTTAAGCTTCTCCTTCCGCTGCTCCTTGCATTCATGCTTGCCCTTGGAAGCTGCCTGACCGTTTGCGCTTCTTCGCTTCCTGATTATTCCCAGGTTGATACATCAAAGTATGATTCGGAATATCCTTACTATTTTTTTGTTTATTATAAGTCTACAGATGTTATAAAAGCAGTATTTTCGGATCAGCCGTTAATGTTTAGCTATAATTCTTTATACTCTATTCGTTGGGAAGGCAACGTTAGCGGTGTTATTGTTAATACATCTAATTATGGCGTTTCGTGGGGAAGACCCAATTCCTTAATGCAATTTGGATTTACTGTTGATGAGGCTTCCACGATATACACTAATTACGACATTAAGAATTTTGACAATACCAAAGTGGTTTTTTTCCGTCCTCCGTTGGCAGTGGCGGCGGTTCCACTGAAGGCGGAGGTTCTGAAACAGATGAAGATAATCCTTCCGGTTGGGGTTGGCTGTCTAGCGTTACTGACTGGTTCGGTCGTGTTGTTGCCGCGGTTAAGGAGGTCCCTTCTAAGGTTGTAGACGGAATATCCGCCCTCTTCTCTAATCTGTCCGCCAAACTTTCCGGCTGGTTTAAAGACATCTTAGACTGGTTCGACTCCCTTGATGAAAACCTTGCCGAATGGTTTAAGAATATCGGGGAATGGTTTGGCAGCCTAATCGAATCCATTGTGCAGCTTCCCGGAAAGATTGCGGAGCTGGTTATTGAAGGATTAAAAAAGCTCTTCATTCCGGACGAGGATTTCATTAATTCCAAGATTGAGTATTTAAAAAAGGCATTCAACCGTCTCGGTGTTGCTACTTACGACATGTCTGCCATCATGGGAAAAGAAACCGTATTTTCGGACATTACATGTACTATTTTTGGACAGAAGGTTGTGATTGTCCGCATGGACATCGTTGAGAATTCGGTCCTGAAGTTTAGGGCTGTAATCCGTGGATTTATGACACTTATGCTTGTTATTTATAACTATAACCAATTCATGGGATTGATTGGACAGCAGCAATTAACACTCGGGTTTCAAACCGTCGGTTTGCTTCGGGGAATGAAGGAGGAAGAAGGGAAATGATATTTGAAATACCAATCAACCTGCTCTGCGGGCTTATTGTTGGGGCGCTGGAAACCATGAACCTTGTGTCGCTTCCAGTTAATGCAATACAGGCTCTCGGGGCGTTCTGCTCGTACGGCAGCCATGTGGTGGGGGCTGACCTGCTTCTTATATTCTGTAGCTGCGTGCTCGGGTGGGCAGTCCTGAAGGGGACGCTCGGTCTCCTGCTTTTCATATGGCGTCTGCTTCCGCTTACCTGACTGTTGCCAAATGCGGGAGCGCAAGCGGTCCGCATACAGTGCCCTTACTGACGGGGTTGTGCATGAAAGCGTTTGGAATTTTTTCCGGCTGTTTACGTGCGGCGTTTTGATTATTGGAATTGTTCGGATGGACAGAACCGCAGCCATTCCGCTTATTTTTCTCTTACAAATATTTAAAAATGCCCGAACGGGCTGTCCCAAAGCACTTAATGAGAAGTGACATCAGTCACGTTCGAATTTAGTGCGGCGGACTGGGAGTTTGAACCCGATGCGCGGAGACGTTTTTTGCTCTGCGGTACACTTTCCCGCGCTTTTGGGGATATATACGTCAATTTTTTGGAGGTGATTTTTTGAAAACATTAGGCTATGCCGTCCTGTTCATCGGGCTTTTTGTTGTCGTCCGGATGTTTCCGTTTTGGTGCCGTGTAGCCCGCTGGTGGATTGTCGATATATACCGTTTTTTCAAAAACCCGCGCAGCGTCCATCTTTACGGGATATGGCTTTACTGCGGTCTGTACGGGCAGGGGAAAACGATGGCTCTGACCGAGTATCTGACACGCATGCGGAAAAAGTACGGCGACAGGATTTACATATCCACAAACTACGGGTTTAACGATGAGGATTTCCCGCTTGACACGTGGAAGGATTTGCTCACGACATACGACCGTCCCGTGATATTCGGCTACGATGAAATACAAAACGAGTTCAACAGCCGTGATTATAAGAACTTTCCCTACGAACTTGTAAAGCTGCTGACGCAGAACCGGAAGGGACACGGCAAGCAGATCGTGGGAACCGCGCAGCGTTACGGGCGTGTTGACAAGACAATCCGCGAACTCTGCACCCATGTCGTTGAATGCCGGAAGGCTTACTTCGGACGCGTCACCAAAACAAAACAGTATGACATTGACGACTATGAGCAGATGTTAGCCGAGACCGACGTGCTGAAGAAACGCAAGACGCCCTGTATCCGGTATAAATTCATACAGACCGATGAGCTGCGAAATTCCTATGATACGCTTCAGATGCTGGAGACTGCCAAAACGAAGGAATACGTATCCGCGTCGGAGAAACTGGCGTCAATCTTAGGGGACGTCGATTTTTAACAAACGTGTGTTTGCGCTTGTTGGGGGTACCCAATGGGCACGCACTACGACTGTGCCCAT
>CANOMQ010000093.1 GCA_947567595.1 uncultured Lachnospiraceae bacterium
TCAGAAAGTCCTGTACGATACTTTTTTTATTAAAAAACTTGTAAAGTGGTGTTATTATAATAGAACTACTGGATTTTATCATTTTTACCCAATATTATCATAATTTTTCTTTATAAAAATATCTTAATAGAGAAATAGAAAAATTTATAAATATTTTTTTCTATTTCTCTATTATTACTATAACTCATATCTCATGCAAATAGAAGGATTTTTTAATTATATTGTAAGTTTTTCTTGTCCTAAAATCATTTTCTGCAAACCTTATCATTTTAATAGGATTTGAGCGTTTTAGATTTACTGTTTCTAAAACGCTCAAACAAAACAATATACAAGCCAAATAAACCAAAACATTTATCTGCTGTCATTTTTCATCACACTGATTTATCACAGCCATTATGATTGTAAAAATCCCGACCGCTACTGCCTTTATGATTTCCTGCATCCGCAGCATCCCCCTTTTCTGATAATCCTCATCCATTTTCAAGCACACACCCTAACCTCATCCTCCTGCGCATCATAATGATACAGCGAATACGACAGAAGCTCTTCTTCCAGCACCTGCGTATCGTTGACCTCCCGAATCATTTCCCTGATTTCATCACATTCCTTCCCACCATCCGCAATGTCCTCAGGCAAAATCAGCACTTCATGGATTGATGACGGGATAATATAAAACCCCCCGCCAATCGCTTCCGCAAAATCCTTTAGGAAATTCGGATACAGGATACATGCCGCTCCCTCCGTCCGCTGCACGTTGCTGAGCACATACATCGGGAAACTGCATCCTGTGCCTCCCGTCAGTCCGTCACCGTCAAATTGTCCGCCCGCCTTTTGCTTCTGCATGATTTCATGTATCATTTCCTCCATGCTTTTGAGCTCATACCCCCGCAGCCTTGGCGTGTTTTCCGTTGCCGCCCTGTAAAGCTCCTCCACAGACACGCCCCACAGCTTGGCATGTGCATTGTGTATGAGGACGGATGCACTGCCGATTCCCTTATGCTCCACCATGCACTGGAACACGATGGACAAGTCAAGAAATGCCTTATGCGGGAGGTCTTCCAAAGCCTCCCTGTTTTTTTCCGTATTGACAAGCTTGTATACGATTTTGCTTCTGACGTTCCCATAATCCAGTAAATACCTCACGTCCACCGTATGCCTTTTCTTCCGGCAGACATCCGCCACATATTCCGCCGCGTCCAAAGGCGTCGCGTTCCCGTTCTTATATGTATCGTAATAATCATTTATGTAAACTACCGGTGACACCTGTTCGCCGTCCCTTGAGACGCACAGCCCCGTATAAGTCACGCCGTTGTTCTTGTCAACTTTCTGCACCGCGACATGCCATCCTGCCCCGAGCTTTTCCTTTACATCTTCTTTCACGCGTTCCGCAAAACTGTCCAGTTCCATATGTTTCCCTCCAATCCGTTACGCCGCATTTGTCGGTTTCGTCTTCGACAAAGCAGCCATTACCTTGTTATAAAGCTCCTGCGGCATTTCCTCCGGCACTTTGATTTTATACCTGTCCTGTACCGTTTTCATGGATACGCCCGTCCGTTCCAGCTCCGCATTCAAAGAATCCATCTGTGTTTTTGAAATGCTATCCTTTTCCGTTGCCTTCACGTCCGTATTTTCGGCTTTCATTTCAAACACGCGTTTCCCCTTCCCGTTCACGATAACAAGCCCCGTTATCTCCCTGCTGCTGTTGTATGTGATTGACGCAACCGAGAAATTCTCATTGCAGGAATACCGCTCGCCGCGTTTTTGGATATCCGCATGTTCGGCAGGCACCCAAATAAAGGGAGCCGTATAAAGCTCCCTTCCGATACCCCAGTTGAAACAGGCGCGCTTGAAGCTGTCCGACGCCTGCGATTTCTCCTTTTCGGCGTATCCCGTCGTCCCCACGTCCTGTTTCGCAATCCATTCACCCGTCTTGGCGTCGCGCACTTCCACCGTGCAGTACAGGTTCCCGTCGATACACTGATGGCTCCTTTTCCACCCGAACACCCCGAACGTTTCGTCGAGTATCTTTTGGTCAACCCTTGCATCCTTATAAAGCAGGAGACTCACGCCCTTCCCGCTGACCGCTGCCGCGCGGCACTCGATTTCATCCGCCTTGAGCAGCCTTATTATGCCCGTATTGTTTCCCACTGGCATCCCTCCATTCCTTTTTTGTTTCCGTATTTTCCATTATGCCGCCTTCACCTGAAAACGGCGTGACACGGACACTTTTGCATAATCCCTGTAAAGTTCGGGCTTTTCCTGTTTCATCCGCTGCGTGTCAAGTCTTGTCGTCTCCACGCTGCTCCATGACACCCTGTACTTATCGCTTGCCGCAAATTCATTGTCCTGCATGTAAAGTTTTACCTCCTGCTCGATGCAGCTCTGCTCATTCTGCAGCCTGTTTATTTCCTCCATGATTTCCGCCCTGCGGCTGAGTTTTTCGTCAAATCCGTTCAGGCTTATGGCGCTGCCCTTCCTCACCGTGCCGAAATACCCGTTCAGCACCTTATCGCGGGCTTTTGAACCGTCAGGTGCGGGCATTACCTTTGCCACGACATGGTTCTTCCAAAACTCCTTTTCCACCGCAATCAGGCGCGCAATGAGTTCGTCATTCCATACAAGCTTACGGTACACGAACCCCTGTCCGAGGATGACCGCCGCGATATACCATGTGCGCTTCCCCGTCACCGCCATATAATGATAGCACTGCATGACATAATGGAGCGGGATGTCGCCGTCCTTCCATTTGTCCGCACTGTACGCGCTCGCTGTCTTGCATTCCAGCCCCGCATCTTCCCCTATGACCAGCCTGTCAACGTCCGCTATCATGAACGGGTATTCTACGCTCCGGTACATATAATTGGAACGCCTCACCTTTAATCCCGTCGCCTCCGTGAACCGCCGCGCGACATATTCCTCAAGGTCGTGCCCCTGACGGACGGCTTCATTGTCAAGCTCCTGTAGGTCTTCACTTGTCTTGTCACAGAACAACTTCATGGGACTGCTGTACGGGTTCAGTCCGCACACCGTCCCTGCGTCGGAACCGCCTATCCCCGTTTTTCTAAGTGCGAGCCACTCCGCGTTGCCCATTCCTGCCGTTGCCGTTTTCTCATACATAAAATCGCCCCTTTCGTTTTCTCTTTTTACGCCGCGCACACAAGCTGGTACGCCTTGTCAATCATCGGGTTCCCGTCCATTGTGCGGACAAACAGGTTCTCCTTATAATTTGCCGTCCTGCGCAGCGGTTCCGCGTGCGTCGCAAAATCCGATACGGCATTGATGAAACGGTATGCATTGCCCCCGACGCCCTTTAAGTCAGGCGCGTCATAATATCTCCCCTGCATATCCCTGCGCAGTTTTGTGATGTTTTTGACCTGCCCCGCAGTCGCGTCCTTTTCGATTGGCAAAAGCAGCTCTATAAATTCTTTTACCTGCTGGTCGGTAATCTTCTGCTTCCGGAGCCGTTCAATTTCCTTCCCGAGACTGTCCATGTATTCCTCTGCCATAAAAAGGGTATCCTTTGCCTCCTGAATCTTGTCGCTGACATTTCCCGTGTGAATCATCGACCATGAACGTTTCGCCGTATCCAGCGCCAAATTGAGCGTATTGTTGCAGACAACCCTGACAGGCGTGAGTGCGACCTTGACCGCGCCGCTGCCGTCATGGCTGTTGCTGAATACAAGGTACGGTGAAATCCGTTCCCCTGAAATGATGTACTCCCTCGGAAGGCGTGCGAGCAGCCACACCCTCCGCCCTTCCTGCAATGAGCCTGCCAGTTCCAGCGCCTCCTTTGACGAAGGCGCCTCCTCTACCCTTGTCCCCAAACCGTGCCAAGGCTTTTCCCTTGTGTAAAACATCGTTTCCACTTCTGCTGCCATACTGTAAATCCTCCCTATTTAGTCAAGTCTTTTTTCCTTATTTTTCAAGGATTTTTTAGT
>CANOMQ010000094.1 GCA_947567595.1 uncultured Lachnospiraceae bacterium
TACAACGGCTGGTTAAACAGTGTTGTGGTTGTTTTAATAAGTTGTAAAGTGGTGTAATATAATTGAATTAAAAACTATTGACTAAATTTACAAAGTGTGGCATTATTAATAAAAATAAATGTTGCACTTTGTTTTTATTTTTATCAAGTAATGTAGACTTTTAACACAAAGAAAGTCTACGAAAAGTCTACATTAGAATAAAATATACATATATAAGGCACAACATGGTAAATCAAAAAATGTCATTAATAGAAACGTGTTATCCCTGTAAAATCAAACATTGTTGGACATTATTAGACATTGGACAGCTTGTTAAATTGTTATAATTCGGCATGGGCAACAACCCGATGGTTGGCGCTACGGTTGCGGTTGCAATTCAGGAAGCGGCTGATGCAGGGAAGTTTTAGGAAACGGTTGGAAGTTCTGAATTAATTGTGAAGCAGTTACAAATATGTTTATAAAAAGTGTCGTAGATTGTATGGTTTGCGACACTTTTTTTGTTGTGTTTTGCTAATCCTTCAACAAATGAATTGACATTTATGCACTTTGATGATAGACTTACACATTGTTAGCGAACCAAACACATAGTTACATATGGGGAAAGGAAAACAATATGAAAAAGAAAATTGTAAATGTATTATTATCAATGGCAGTGATTACAGCAATGCTGTTTTCTGTTACAGCCTGTGGCGCGAAGGATGATGAGGTGCAGGATGCGGGCGCGGATACGGTTGCTTCTGCTGACACACAACAGGATGACGCAGAGCCGGAGGTGTCTACGGCAGTGGATGATGACGTACAGGAGGAATCGACTACCGAGGCGGATACACAGGACGCTGATGCGGCAGATGCAGGGGAGCCTGCGGCAGCATCAGGTGATATGACACTTGAGGAGTGGATTGCGTCTGATGAGTGTGCCCAGTTTTCGGAGATGATGAATGCAGGCTTGGAAGGCATGGTAATTTCATTCGAGGTTGAGGGCGACACGATTTCCATGATTTTTACAATGGAAGAAGCGCTTGATGTTGCGGATGATGCGCAGGAGGCAATGAACGAGTATTTTACAAGCAATTCTGTAATTTTCGAGGCAATTCGTGACCAGCTTATTTCGGAGACAGGTAATGAAAACACGGTTTTAAAGCTTGTTTACAGAAATGCAGACGACTCGGAAATATTCAGCATGGATTTCTAATGACAGCGCTTTAAAATAAAATTCAAGCAAAAGTTTAGAAGGCGGCAGATATTTTCTGCTGCCTTTTTGAGGAGAAGACAATTGGGGATACGAAGGTTGAGCGTAATTATTTTGCGGCTGTTCCTGCTTTTGTCAGGTGCGGCAGGTTTTACGGCACTTGTCATGCCGGTACTTAAACGAAGGATTTTAAATATTGGAAATGCGGCAGGCATGACGGTCTGCGCCGTCATGATGCTCTATGCATTGTTTTTCCCATACGCAAATCGACTGCTGGGAAAATGGTGGCAGAATAAAGTCGGACGGATTGTTTTAAGCATTATGGGACTAGGGATTGCAGTCGGAATTGTACTGGTGCTTGTGATTTCCGTAAATATGATTAGGGCAGCGAATGGAAAGCCTGCACAGAATGCGACGGCAGTTGTGCTTGGGTGCAGGGTGTATGGGGAGCGTCCGAGCTTAATTCTCACAGAGCGGATGGATGCGGCACTTTCCTATCTGAATGAAAATCCCGATGCCGTCTGCATTGCGTCTGGCGGACAGGGGCAGGACGAGGATATTTCCGAGGCGGAATGCATTTACCGTTATCTTGTCGCAAATGGCATCAGCCCCAATCGGATTTACAAGGAGGAACGCTCCACGTCCACGCGTGAAAACCTTGCATTTTCCTACGAGATCATCAAGGAGCATTCCTTGCCAGAGGACCTTGCGATTGTGACAAATGAGTTCCATGAGTACCGTGCCGGAATGATTGCGGGCAGGCTCGGGCTTTCCTACGGGGCGGTTTCTGCCGAAACAGCGCTGTGGCTTTTGCCGACTTACTACGCAAGGGAGCTCTTTGGCGTTTTGTATGAATGGTGCGAAATTTCTTGACATTTGTAAGGATTGGAATTATAATCTATGACGTAAATAACACAACAAATGCTTAATTTCAAATGAGAGAGGAGATATACAATGAAGCTGGCGCAGAGTAAAAAGGAGCAGTGGGAGAAAACGCTTAAGGAGCTTGAGCTGATGGGTGAGGACGATGTGATTGAGGAGCATACGCAGGGTGATTTATGGACATTTATGTCGCAGACGAGAGGCAACTATTTCTTTACAAAGGAAAAGTTTATCTTTGCAGGCGGTCTTGGCTTGGACAATTTTTCGGTAGCGTATGGTGATATATCCGGTTTAAAAACCTGTAATGTGGGCGGGCTTATCCCGATTATCCCGACCGGTGTGAAGGTTTCGTTTATGAATGATAAGGGAAAGCTTATGACAAAAAAATGCTCTGTGATGAAGCGCAAGGACTGGATTGCGTATCTTGTGGAACGGGGAGCAAAGGAAGCATAAATTGTAAAGTGGTGTATTTATAACAGGATACGAGCAATTGGAAAATTACAGGAAAGGAGAAGCGAAAAGGATTGGTTTGAGGTATGATTTTGTGGTGCTTGGGGACAATTGAAAAAGTATCATATCTATGGTAATATGATTGCAAAGATAGACAAAGACAAGAGACAGGGTATTGTTTTAGACAGAAAAGGGATAACAATGGATTTTACAAATGAACTTGGCAAAAGCTTTGAGCTTATCGGGACATATTGCAACAGAGCGGACTACAAGAAAGCGTGGGAGGAGATTGACAAAATCGAACCATATTGCAAAACGCCTGCTGATTTGGCGCGCTTTCATTATTCACGCGGTTATGTAAACTCTGCATCCGTAAGCCAGCTTTTGGCTCTTGGGGAATACCGAAAAGGGCTTAGGGTAGATCCTGCGGATACCCTGAACTTAAAGAAGGAGTGCAAATATTCCCGGAAACTGATTGAAAAGGAATACGCCGAGCTAAGAAGGATAGTTGTTGATTGCGTGCATCTTATAAAACAACGCTATGGCGAAATTCCCGAGGAAAATAAGGCAGAAGTCGATGTACAGACATTTCAGTTGCTCTTGGGATTTCATCAGAGCATTCGGATGCCGCATGCCGACAATATTATGCTCGGCTTTCCAAAGGATAAGCTTGTCCTTGGATTTGAGGATTATTTTGCAAAGCTTGCGGGAGAAAACCGGGAAAATGCAAAAAGGTATTTGGAAGAAGCGTATCAAATCACAAATCGGGAAAGCTTCCTTATGTGTATCCATAATCACCCAAATCTTCATCTGAATGATTATATCCGTGAAGTAAAAGCGTACCTGAATGACGAGTCTGCCTTTGATGTCAATAAGCTTGATGATGACGGGAAGCTTTCCTTTTTGGCTACGGCTGAGTTTGTGAAGGCGTTTTTGGAATATCTGCCCGAAGCGGGCATTATTGCGTGGGATTTGAGCGGACAGATTGGGTTTTTGCGTGTTGCATTCGCCTGCGATATGATTGACAAAGAGGACTATTGCTGTAGTATGGATGCCTTAACTCAAGTATTAAGGGGCAAATTGTCGTCATTTGAGGAATACGCACGTTCGTTCATATTTGGCTCGGCGGTTTTGGTATTTAAAGCAAGGTCTATGAATATCACAAAGGCGACGGATTTCATGTTTAGTGTCATGGGGACTTTGTGCGCTGGTGATTTACTTGGTACGAAGTGGGTGAAATAAGCCAGTGTTTTTGAATAAGGGCGAAACCATAAAAAATTACAGAGGAATTATATTTTAAGGAGTGTCATTTCATTTGGGCACTCTTTTTTATCTTATAGGAAATTTCTCCAGCGGGAGGAAACATGAATTAAAACAGCCCGCCAG
>CANOMQ010000095.1 GCA_947567595.1 uncultured Lachnospiraceae bacterium
TGATCCTCTGGCGCAGGGCCTCATGGACGGGCTTTTTCAGGGTGCTGTTCAGGTGTGAACAACACGGATGTAACCACAGAAGCAGCATCAGCATATGTCTGCTTAAAGGGAATCGGCGGTTTCAACGGTGTGATAGAGGTTCCATTTACAATTGCAGTAAAACCTGCCGAAGAAAAACCGGCACAGTAATTATTAAAATACTAAAAACAGGAGGAGCGGGTAAAACCGCTCCTTCTCCATTTGGTTTGAAGTCGTATCTGACTTCTTTTAGGTTGTTTTATTTTGTAATACATTCTATCATACAGTGGTGTTTTTTATCCGCATTGGTTTTGTCATAGCTTATCCCTACAAGGAGGATTTCGCCGCTATATCCTTCGAGTGCCTGTGTGTATTGCCTGTCTTTAATTTGCTGTATTGCCGACCGGACGGGCTTGGCGTATTTTGATTCAACTACAATTGCAGGTTTATTGGTGTGTGGGAGCGGCAGGAATATGATGTCTGCAAACCCGCGTCCGGTGGGTAATTCCCGGATAAGCTTGTAATCTTTTCTTGTGCTGTAATATGCCAGTCCGATGGCACAGCTTAGGGAGTTTTCGTCATTGTATGTGAGGATGGAGGAAACCTCTGTGTGTGCTCTGTCCAATGCTTCGGAGACGTTCTGCTCATTGCTGTTTAGCGTATCTTCGAGAAGCTTTTCCGATGCCTTTAGGACGCGCATAACCTCTGCCCATCCGCCGTTACCCATCGCATTTTCATATTCCTCGATAATTTCCTTGTTGGGGATAAATGCTTCTTTTTTTTCGGAGTCATAACCCAAATAGCCCAAATGGATTAACAGTGTCAGCACATCATCTTTTGTATTGAAGTTCCGCATGTCATTTTGAAAGCTGCGCGTGTTTACTACGACATGTGCTCCTCCAAGCATTTGGACAATATCCGACCGCAGTCCGTCAAAATTCAAATCAATGTAAGTTTTCAGTGCATCATATGTTTCCGTAGTTGTCCAATAGCTTGAAAAAATGCGGTTTTTCATCACAGCCACAACGGATCTCGGATTATAAATATGCTGAAACTGCCGAAGCTTATAGCCATCGTACCAGTCGCTGACCTGTGTGAAGTCCATGCCAAATTGTGCGCACAGCTCCCTCACTTCCGCTTCCGTAAACCCTGTGTACTCCTCGAAGTCAAACTGGTCTGTCATGGAATATTCCCAAAACATATTCAGGGCAGAATGTATACCATATTTTTTTACGGGAAGAATACCCGTCATATACGCAAGACCAACATAGGGTTGATCCTTCAAAAGGTCACGCAAAAAATCAAGATACTGCTTCTGCTGCTCTTCCGACTCCTGCCGCTCTCGCATGACGCAATCCCACTCGTCAATCAGAAAAATAAATTTCTTTTTTGTTTTTACATAAATTCGCTCAAGCACCTCTGACAAAAATGTTAGCCGCTCCGAGAATAAATCACCGTATACTTCCCGAAGCTCCTCAATTACCACCTGCTGTAAGTACTCCGTTACTTCCTGAGTTCTTGCCCTGATTAAAAACTGCTGCATATTCAGGAAAATTACGTCGTATTGATTTAAATGCTCATAAAAGCTTTCGGTTTTGCTGATTTTAAACTTTTGAAACAGTTCTTTTGAGTCACAGCCACAGCTATAATATGCCGCAAGCATTTTTAGCGCCATCGACTTCCCAAAGCGTCGCGGTCTGCTGACGCAGATGTACATTTGTTCGGTATTCAGGCAGTCGTTGGTGTGCTCTATCAAGCCTGTTTTGTCCACATAAATTTTAGAACGCACTGCTGTCCTAAATCCGTCGTTGTCTGGATTTAAATAAATTCCCATAACGGTTACCTCCCTGTTGCTGTTATAAATTTATCTTTTCAATAATGCAGTGATGGAACTTCTTTTCTTTGTCATAGCTGATACCGACAAGGAAGATTTCTCCGCTATATTCTTCGAGTGCCTGTGTGTATTTCCTGTCTTTGATTTGCTGTATTGCTGACTGGACAGATTTGTCATATTTCAATTCAACTACAATTGCAGGTTTATTGGCGTGCGGAAGCGGCAGGAATATGATGTCTGCAAACCCGCGTCCGGTGGGCAATTCTCGGATAAGCTTGTAATCTTTTCTTGCACTGTAATATGCCAGCCCGATGGCACAGCTTAGGGAGTTTTCGTCGTTGTATGTGAGGATGGAGGAAACCTCTGTGTGCGCTCTGTCCAATGCTTCGGCAACGCTTTGCTCGTTGCCGTTTAGCGTGTCTTCAAGAAGTTTTTCGGATGCTTTTAGGACACGCATGACTTCCGCCCAGCCTCCGGTGCGCATGGCATTTTCAAATTCCTTGACAATTTCCTTATTTGGAATATATGATTCTTCTTTTTCGGCATCATACGTAAGATATCCCAAATGAATGAGCAATGTCAAAACATCATCTTTTGTGTTAAAATTGCGCATATCGTTTTGAAAACTGAACGTATTAACCCGGACACGTCCCCCGCCAAGCATATGCACGATATCCGACCGCAGTCCGTCAAAAACCATGTCAATGTAAGTTTTCAGCGCATCATATGTTTCCGTAGTTGTCCAATAGCTTGAAAAAATGCGATTTTTCATCACAGCCACGACGGATCTCGGATTATAAATATGCCGAAACCGCCGGAGCCTGTATCCATCATACCAATCGCTGACCTGTGTAAAATCCACGTCACTCTGCGCGCACAATTCTCTAACTTCCGCTTCCGTAAATCCTGTGTACTCCTCAAAGTCAAACTGGTCTGTCATGGAATATTCCCAAAACATATTCAGAGCAGAATGGACACCATATTTCTTTACGGGAAGAATGCCTGTCATATAAGCAAGCGCAACATAGGGCTGATCCTTTAAAAGATTGCGTAAGAAATCAAGATACTGCTTCTGCTGCTCTTCCGACTCCTGCCGCTCCCGCATGACGCAGCCCCACTCATCAATCAGGAAAAAAAATTTCTTTTTTGTTTTTACATAAATTTTCCGCAGCGCAGCAGCAAGCCCTATGTTTGTTTTCTTCAAATGAGCTCCATATTCTTCCAAAAGCTCGTCGAGCACCTCCTGCTCTAAGTATTCAATCACATCCTGCCCTCTTGCTTCGATTAAAAACTGCTGCATATTCAGGAAAATTACGTCGTATTGATTTAAATGCTCATAAAAGCTTTCGGTTTTGCTGATTTTAAACTTTTGAAACAGTTCTTTTGAGTCACAGCCACAGCTATAATATGCCGCAAGCATTTTTAGCGCCATCGACTTCCCAAAGCGTCGCGGTCTGCTGACGCAGATGTACATTTGTTCGGTATTCAGGCAGTCGTTGGTGTGCTCTATCAAGCCTGTTTTGTCCACATAAATTTTAGAACGCACTGCTGTCCTAAATCCGTCGTTGTCTGGATTTAAATAAATTCCCATAACGGATACCTCCCCGCATTCTATAGTCATTGTAGTTTTGCAACTATAAGTTTTACGCTGTTTCAGGTTAAGTTCAGTATAGCATAAGCACAACCCTAAGTCTATTATAACCGGATTTAGGAGGTTGCGTCAGCTCGATTGTTTTTCGTTTAATTTTGTCAATTTATATTAAGGCGCGCTTAAAAACTGAAAATTTTATAGAAATGATTAAAATTTTATAAACTTTTCAGGAACGCGGAGGTGCCAGCGTATGACTGCACAAGGGAGGAAGGCGAACGTATGAGTAAATT
>CANOMQ010000096.1 GCA_947567595.1 uncultured Lachnospiraceae bacterium
TTTAGTGCGGTTTCAAGCTGCTCATCAGCATTATCGGACAGTTTTATATCTTTTGTGCCAAACCATTTTTGAAATATCAGTTTAAACTTTTGCAATGGTGTTCCTTTAAATCCTGCCACTTCATCAACGGCAGCAACCATTCTGTCAACAATGGAAGTGTCCGCCTTACCTTCAACATCGCCAAGATGCCTTGCACGTATTTCACGCATAATGCGGACAATATCCTCTGAAAGCGTATGCTCGAAAAAGGCATCTTCTTCAATGGATATTCTTTTCAGTGTTTCCACCTGCAGGTTGTAATCATCGGGACAGAGCTTTTTGATAAATATCATGCGCTGCGCATCAACCATTTTATTCAGGGTGTGGAACTGTGTCGTTACATTTCCGTCAACATAGATTTCCGCATCAACCATAAACCGCAGGAAATTATCACTTGTCAGTATCTCGCTCAAAAGCATTGGATTATACTTTCCGTCCTGTAATATTTTAACCGCATCATCACTGATACGCAGGCTGTCGGTGGTCAATGGGGAAGGCTGTCTTGTTTCGGACAGTCCCAAAAGATAGTCAGTGGTCACGTTATAAAATTTTGCCAGTATCCGCAGATTATAGCTGCTTATCTCCCTGTTTTCCTCAACTTCGTAGGAAGATAGTGCGGATTTTGATATTCCAGTGGCATCGGCAAGCTGTTCAAGGCTAAGACCGTTTTCCACGCGCAAATCCTTTAGTTTTTCCTGTATGGTCAGTTTATATTTCATTAATCATCACTCCGTTAGAAATTATATGACAAATCTTATCATATTCCAGTGCAAAATTCCATTATTGTGGAAAATTAAGATTTTTAAGCCTAATATCCATAATTCGGGAAATACGGGAGTAAGAGATTTTATGTGTAATAATGGTTTCATGCAGAGGAACATTGACAATTACATGACCGTCCGAAAGGATACTGCAAGCGGAAAAGTAGGCGATGACAATTCCACCGGAAATAAATGTGGATATAAAAAAGAGCCTGCCAAGCTGCATGACAACGGCAACTGTCACGAACGGCAGGCTGTCAGGAACAGATAAGGGGAGAGCGGCGATTATAGAGGGAAAAAGAAAAGCTGTTATAAAACGGACAGAATATCAAAGCAAAAAAAGAAAACAGGATACTTCTCTAAACAGAGGAGAAAAACAAGGAGGATTTTATGAACCTTACAAGGTATGAACAGGAAGTTGTGATAAATTTCAATGCGGAGGAGGACACCGCGACGGTGTATACTGCCAATCCGACATGGCTTAGAAAAATGGAAGCGCTTGCAAAGGAGTTTCCCGATACATTCCGCCTTATAAGACAGACTGAAATCAGCAGGACATATGAAATGCCCAAGAGATTGGTGCGCATCGGAAAGCCGAGGGAGCTGTCCTCTGCACAGAGGGAGAACCTCATAAAGATGCGTAACGCCAAAAAGCAGATGCACGACTGATTGCGGACTGGCATATATATGGGAAAATGGATTGTGTTTCGACGTAAAATGCATTGACTTTTTGTGCGTACAGGAATATAATTAATGTGCGCACAAGAAAGAGAGGTGAAACAATGGCGCCAAAGAAGGCAGGACGACCACCCTCTGACGAAACCATGACGGACAGGCTGTTTGTACGGGTAAATAAGGAAACACTGGACAAGCTCAATGAGTGTACGCAGGAGTTGGAACTTTCCCGTTCGGACGTTGTACGAAAAGGTATCGACATGGTGCATGAAAGCCTGAAAAGGTAAGATAGAAACGGCGCCTAACCGCGAAGTATGAACGCCGTTTCAGAGTGAGCCTGCCTGACGACAGACCGCATAAATAGTATACACTATGCGGTCTAATCTTGCAAGAAATCAGAAAAGGAGAGAGAAACAATGATGCAGATGATTTTGACAGCCATAGCAGAAGGCAATCTCCGCATGGGTACGGAAACAATGGAACACAATTCGGAACTGAAAAATGCAATGAATCGGGTGTGCAGACTGGGAGAAGAACTTTCTAATACACTCAATGATTCGGAAAAAGAGCTGCTTGAAAAACTGGAAGATTCCTATGCAGAAGCAACCCAAAGCGATTCCCAACAGAGCTTTATTAATGGTTTTCGTTTGGGTGCATTGGTGATTATGGAAGTCTTTGCAGGGCGTGACGGTCTTGTGCTGGGCAACGTAGAAGGTTAGCTGCGATATGCAGGGGCAGGAAAGGACAGGATAACAGAGTGGGAAAGATTTTAGATGCATTCTCCGACGAGCAGCTCCTTGTAAATGCAGTGACAGAGAAACGCTCACCAGCGCATCAGAAATATTGTGAACAGGTATGCGCGTTCCACAAAGAACTGGAGGAAACGCTCAATGAGGAACAGGCAGGACTTTTGCAGAAGCTGTTAGATGCGGTGGAAAATGAACATAACTGCGACGCACAGAACAGGTTTATCAGGGGATACAGTTTGGGCGTACTGATGGCTACGGAAGTGATGGAGGAACGGGATAAATTTCTTATTGAGGAGGATTGTACATAGTAATTTAACCAAACGAAAAACGGGGCATTTTCGGATATGGGAATGTCCTGTTTTTTTCAAATAGCAGCAAAATTTTCTGATAGGGGAATGACAGTCAATTGGTTCTGTGATAAAATATTTATGGTTAGTAGTGAGATAATGAATTTGAAGATATGGATTTTCAAAAGAGATTTGTAAAAGTTGAGGTAGAGAAAAATGCGTATAGTGAATGTTATTCAACAAGATAACCTTTTTCCAAATTATGAAAATAGTCACAAACAAAAAGAGAAAATTCTTTATGCAATGGTTGCACCTATTCTTTTTGGACTTCTCGTTGGATTAAAAAACGAAGTAATTGAATCTTGTCATGGCATAGATAAAATATTACTTCGAGAATTAGCAAGAAACTATAGAGAAGGCGATGGTGATTGTGGTATATGTTTTGAATATGCAGTTCATTCTGCTATACGAAATAATAATCCTTTAGTAATTGAACGAATTCAAAGTGCATTGTCCATGTGTGGAATTGAAGGGAAAAATACTACATCTATACTTTTAGGGTTTGAAAAATCAAAAATATTACAAATAAATAATGAATTACTAAATACATTAACAGAAAATTCAATACTACTAATTAAACCCTATGGTGAAAGAATCAAAATCAAAAAGTATTTAGAAGAAATGCAAAAATCTTTTTGGTGTCATAATACACGAAATAATTTGCCTTTGTCTATAAGAGGTATTTGGAAATCTGACTTGTTTATTGGTAATACACCACTTTACAACTTATGCCAACCGCTACATTGATGCCAAAGCAGCTGTTT
>CANOMQ010000097.1 GCA_947567595.1 uncultured Lachnospiraceae bacterium
GTGTGTTTGCGCTTGTTGGGGGTACCCAATGGGCACGCACTACGACTGTGCCCATGGGTGTTCATTGTTCACGCACCACTTTTTTGTTAAATATGGACAATTTTTATTAAAAACACGGTGCGGATCACAATGGGACGTTTGTCATTATGCACAAAGGCATAAATTTTCTATGAAAGGGGTAAATATGTGGCTTCCAATGAAATAAAATCCCGTGGAACGGGACGTACAAGAAACTATGCAACCGTGGTATATCCGGAGAGCGCGCCTCCCGACTGGCTTTCCGTTGCGGGTGAATTGAAAATACCGTGCTTTATCTCCCCGCTCCATGACAAAGACCTTAATCCGACGGGTGAACCCAAGAAACCGCATTATCATGTGATGATTATGTTTGAAGGGGTTAAGACAAAGGAACAGGCTGCCGAAATCTTCGGGCTTATCGGTGGCGTTGGTGTGGAGGTTGTACAGTCCGTAAGGGGATATGCAAGGTATCTGTGCCATTTGGACAATCCGGACAAGGCGCAGTATTCCGTTGATGGCGTGCGCTGTTTCGGCGGTGCGGATTATACTGATGTTATAGGGCTTGCAATTGATAAGTACAAAGCAATCGGGGAAATGCTTGACTTTCTTGATGCAAACATAGAAATGTCTTACTATGATTTACTGCTGTATGCACGTCAGGAACATTTTGACTGGTTCAGGATACTGTGTGACTCCGGTACGTATGTCATAAAGGAGTTTATCAAGTCAAGGAGGTCAGGCGTATGACGGTAACAGAGCTGTTGGAGCTTCTCGATTTTCCGGATTACCGCCACGTGTGCGTACGTTATTCCAATAACGATTACGCCGGGGGCGGTCTTGTCCCGGACATAAAAAGACGCTTTGGGGAAATGCACGTCCTGCGCGGGGACATCTTCGAAAACGCATTCATAATCTACGCAGCACGTTAACGGCAACTCTTTCGCAAAATCAGATTTTACGCGAACAGTTCCTGACGGAACTGCCGCGCGCTTTCGCGAAAATGATGCTTTTGCGAATAAAAGTATTTGATACCCTATCCTAACAAGCTGAGAAGGTAATCAACCAAAATGGGTAAAATTTAATGTAAAATCTTTCTATTCCAATAACTAAGGCAAAATTTTTCTCTACTAACACCGTTTCTAATTGTAAAATTTTAGTACAAAATAAGTTCTATTTTTTGCGAATATGCTCCATGTAAAAAGGTACATCATCATTAATTTGAGTCCATATGTTCTCCATTCTTACACCTTTCATCTATTAAATTTGATAACCTTTATTCATAAATTAATCATTTAATCGTCTTCCTTTTAATCCGATGAATCTGCGGCTTGAGTGCAATATCCGTAATAAGCACCCCCTCCCGCTGCCCTAAAATCCACTCCACCGCTTCAGCCACATCTTTAGGCAGAAGGTACGATTGAGGCTCGTCCCCTTCCCTGAAATCCGCATTGCGATACAGGTTTGTCTGTGTCATGTCGGGAAAAATCGTTGCAACCTTGACGCCATATTTCCTAGCTTCATCAAACAGGCTGTGCGAAAAGCTGGCAAGACCTGCTTTGGTGGCGCCGTAGGCGCAGCCGTGCGGATTGGACTGTCCTGCCGTCACGGAGGAAATGTTAATCACATAGCCCGCATTTTTTTTCAAATGACGCAAAAGCTGCTGCGTCAGAATCATCGGAACCTCCAAATTTGTCCGTACCATGCGACTGATTTTATCAGAATTGAGCTCCTCATGCAGTCCGTAATATCCAACACCCGCATTGTTTATCAATATCCGAACCTGATTTTGCGCCGCAATCTGCCTGACACAGTCACAGAGCCTGTCCGTGTCCAGCACATCACACGTAACAGAATGAAAGCCCTCCTCTTCTTTCCATTCCGTCTTTCCAAAATCCCTTCCGAACCCAAACACCTCATAACCAAGCGCACACAGCCTTTTGCTGACAGCATACCCTATACCGGAGGACGCCCCTGTTATGATTGCCGTTTTCTTTTTTACATGTTCCATTGAAAAATCCTCTCCCCGGAAATTTTTTGCGCTAACCGCTCTGTCAGAAAGCACTCCATTCGTTCCATCAATGCGTCAGGATAATGACAATAACTGCCTTCCTTTTGAAATGGAAACCAAATCGTCGCTGATTCTGTATCCTGTTTTCTCATATTTTTTAAATAATCCTGCTAAATCCGAAACGTTCCGACACTGACGTCCACAATCTTTTCAATCGGAACAGTACAGAATACCTGCTCTAGCATGACTTCATAATGCCGCTCCCAGTCAGGCACGTAAATCATCGGATCAAAGCAAAGCCGTACAGGACAGCCTGCCTGTACCAGTGCTGCCGCGCAGGAAAGCCGTTCCATTAAGGACGGTGTATACTGTTCAAAAGCGTCAATTACCGCCTGCGGTGATACTGTAAACGCATAAATTACTGTGGACAATGGCATAATAGTTCGAACAAATGATTGGCTTGCGCATTTTGTCCGGATTTCAATTGTCAAACGTTCATGCCCTGCCGCAAAATCACACCACTCCTGCACATAACCGATAATCTGCTCCATTGCAAGCAAATCTGTGTCATATGAAACGCACAAATACAGTGGGTGGCTGTCCAACACCTGCTCCACCTTGGCAAAAATATCCTCCAAATTGACAAATACCACAATGTTGGCAGAGGGGTACATTCCTTTTAAATAACAATATGCGCAGTCATAGATACAGTTCATCGCGCAGGAGGTATAATAAAAATACTGGTTGCCAAAATTCTGACACACCGGCGCCCCCTCATAGAGCAGCGTTCCCTGTTTTGCGGCAAGAATAAGCTTCTGCGCATGGTGCTGGAGGCGGACATCTTGTCTGCTCCGGCAGAACACGTCTTTATAATGGTCAATTTCAATGACTACTGCGGACGGAAATTTTTCCAAAATTTTCTGCGTGCGCGGGTGTTCCCGGATTGCTTTTTCCACATAGATATGCGAAAAAAACAGGTTAAAATAGGTTTCTTTTAAATGCTTCAAAACGTTGTTTTCCTTCTCTCTTATCCTTGCATGGGATCTGTTTTTTTTCATACAAATCCCGTATCATGCGGATATAATCCATTTTTGCCAGCTTCAGGTAACGGATATACTGTTTCACGGAGTCTTTCATCGCCTTAGAGCAGTGTAAGTCCTCGCAGAATGCTTCGATGAGCGTTTCCTCCTCCTGATGAAACAGGTTTTCGCGGCACCGGAATGCCTGTGTTATGGCAGAAACCTGCCCGATAAAATCAAAAATACGGTCTTTGTATTGTTCCATCAAAAGCACAATCCGT
>CANOMQ010000098.1 GCA_947567595.1 uncultured Lachnospiraceae bacterium
ATGCAGCGGAAACGATAACAGGCAATTGTGATACCGAAATTTTTCTCGGCGGTAAGGAAAAAAGCACTGTAAAGGACATCGAGGAGTCGCTTGGCGATGAAACAATTGATCTATTCAATGAATCGAAAACCTACAGCAATCAGGAAAGCAACGGCATTAATTATAATAAGGTCGGGCGAAAATTGAAAAACATATTTGAACTGAAAACGATGGACAGGGATAAATGTATCGTGCAAATATCAGGACTTCCTCCATTTTTCAGTGACAAATACAGACCGGAAATGCACCCAAATTATAAATACACCACGGACGCAGATGACCGTAATACGTTTGATTTCCAAAAGTATCGCAGGAAGCTTGCCGAGAAAGAGAATGTGTCAAATATCAAATTCCATAATTTGGATACTTACAAGGTTATTGTTTAAATCTTATGCGACGTCGCATAAATTTATTGTTTTTTGCAGCACAAAATGTTAAAATTAAGGCGAAGAGGTTCATGGAAATCTCTCGTTAGGTTATTGAAAGAGGGATGAATATGATAAATACACCATATGATGACGTGTTCCGGACGCTGTTAAATGACTGTCCTAAATTAATTATTCCGGTTATAAATGAGATTTTTCAGGAACACTATACAGGCAATGAAGAAATCCGGTTTTTACCAAATGAACATTTTCTTAACAGACAGGGCGGAAAGGAAGACGAGCGAATTACAGATTCTGCTTTTGTAATTCAGTCACCGGAGCCCAAAAACTATCATATGGAGTGTCAGAGCACACCGGATAACAGCATGCTGGTCCGCATTTTTGAATATGACGCACAAATCGCGCTGGATAACGGAAGGATACAGGGAGATACGCTTACGGTAGAATTTCCGAATTCCGCGGTGCTGTTTCTGCGTTGTGATGCAAAAACTCCGAATCAATTGAAACTGTGCCTGAAGACACCCGGAGGAGATGTGAGATACAACATACCTGTTATGAAGCAGAATAATTATGAAATAGATAAAATATTTCAAAAAGATTTGCTGTTTTTAATACCGTTTAATATTTTTACACATGAGAGTAAGCTGCCGGAATATGATGGTAACAAGGTGAAGCTTGAGGAGCTGAAACAGGAATATGTTCACATAAGGGAAAAGCTTGAGGAACTGTGCAGGGATAAGCATATTGATGAATATACGAAGTGTACAATTGTTGATATGTCTGATAAGGTAATAGAGCACATAGCTGCAAAGTATGAAAATGTGAAGGAAGGAGTGAAATCTGTTATGGGTGGAAAAATACTTGAATATGAAGCAAAAACCATTAAAAACGAAGGAATTACACAAGGAATGATTAAGGCTTATGTTGATTTGGTTAATGACGGCATTATAACCCTGAAGGAAGCTGCCGGACGCCTGCATGTCAGCGAAAAAGAAATTCTTTCTTTTAAAGATAACAGTACTGCGGTTCAGATTAAAGAAGGCAGCGTTCTGGAAAAGCTTGATGCTTTTAAACAGGAAACAGGGAAAAATGAGCAGCAGCCCAAGACTCCTGTTAAAAACATGGAGGAGCTTCAAAAATAATTATTATTGCGATGCCGCATAAGAAAGAGCATGTAGAAACTAAAAACTATATGCTCTTTTTGTTTTTAATGAGCATAAATTGTGCAATTCTTATGCGACGTCGCATAAGAATATAAATCATGCAAAAGGGGTGATGCCTTATGGGCTAATGAAATAGAAAATTGAATATGGAACTGTTGTAAGCCTTTCTGATATGCCAGAGAGGTATTTTTATTTTCAGGAGGAATCTATATTATGCTTTTAAATTCATTTGCAGGAATCATGGCAATAGCGCTGCCTGCATCATTTACGGAAATTATTGAATATGCATCTATTGCAGTCATTGCATGGGGAGGTGTAGTCGCACTGACCGGAGTGACAGAAATGGGGGAAGGCAAATCGCAGAATAATGCTGCAAAGCGTCAGGACGGCATGGAAAAAATAGTAGGCGGTGCAATTATAGCAGCAGTAGGCGCGGGACTGGTTACAATTATTCCGGCATTATTATCATAAGAGGGGGCAGAACCATGCCTGAATTTATTGATAATCTGATGCAATCCATTTTTGGGGCGATTTATCAGGGGTTATATAAATACTGTGAATATATTTTCGGTTCCTTCTCTTGTTTATTAAATAATGGTTTAACGATACAAATTGAGAATGCCACGGCTGAGTTAACAAAACATCCTGAACAATGGGATCAGAGTGCTTTTATCTTTATACAGGATGTGGCAAAAAATATCTGTATCCCCATTGCCGGTATTATTATGGTTTTTATATTTACGTTGGAGTTAATCCAGTACACAAGAGAAAATAACCATATGGTTGCAATGAAATCTGACAAATGGCTGATGATGATTGGAAAATTGGTTGTCTGTTTACTTTTATGCAGCAAGTCATTTGAGATAGTAATGGAATTTCTGGATTTAGGGATATGGGCAGCAAAGAAAATGTCTAAAATAACGGAAGAAAATTTGGATGCGGAATTAAAGCTTAGTGACATTCTCCCCCCAGAACCGGATGAATATTCTTTCTTTCTAATATTACAGTTGATTGGCTCGCTGCTAATTATAGTTGTTTCACTTATCATTGTGTACATAATCGGACTGGTAATCTATATACGTGTGATGTTATGGTTCTTGGAGCTGCTGATTTATTCCTCACTTGCGCCTATTCCATTTTCGACACTTGGAAATAAGGAATGGTCACAAATCGGAATGAATTACGCAAGAAAAATGATGGCACTGTCATTTGAAGGATTCATCATGATGCTTATTTTTCTGCTATATGGTGTAATCATCACGTCCGTAAATACAAGCAGCAGTTTTTTGGATGTGATGATGAAGCTGCTTGGATGCGGGATAGCGATGATTTTACTTTTAGGTAAAGCAGGAAATATTTCCGCAAGCATCTTCAATGCACACTAAAGGAGCTTCCTGTATAATTCAAGTATAGGGAATTCCAAGAAAGAAGGTTGAG
>CANOMQ010000099.1 GCA_947567595.1 uncultured Lachnospiraceae bacterium
GCTGTTTTGGATATATGTGTTTCAAATGACTGGCTGGACTGGGCATATGGGTTTTCGCCGGTAAGCCTGACGCAGCTGGAATTGTTTAATGGTTTTGCACCAAAATGGGGAATCAATCTGGCATACGCGGAGAAATTTTTCATGATTGCAATCGTAAGTCTCAGTGTATTATGTGTGGCTGCAAATTATAAGGAGAAAGCAATTAACAGAATCAGCAGGAGGCGTATTCATGGAAGATAAATGTGAAATTCTTATAGAGAATGTGACGAAAACGTTTGGCGGTCAAGAAGTTTTAAAAACCGTATGTGCAAAATTTGAAATGGGGAAAATCTATGGAATTGTAGGAAGAAATGGTTCCGGTAAAACGGTTCTTCTCAAATGTATCTGCGGTTTATTGTATCCCCAGGCAGGAACAGTGACAGTTGGCGGCAGGGTTGTCGGAAAAGATGTGGATTATCCGGAAAATGTAGGATTTATCATTGAGACACCGGGTTTTTTGCCAAGATATTCAGGGTTAAAAAATCTGAAATATTTAGCGGCTGTCAGGGGAAAGGTTAAAAAAGATGAAATACGAAAATACATGGAACTCGTGGGATTAAATCCTGATGATAAAAAACACGTTGGGAATTATTCGCTTGGCATGAGACAGCGACTTGGAATTGCACAGGCATTAATGGAAAACCCGGACATTCTTATACTGGACGAGCCAATGAACGCACTTGATAATAACGGCGTGGAAGAAATGAGAACAATTTTGCTGAAGATGAAAGAACAGGGTAAACTGATTATTATTGCAAGTCATGTTCGGGATGATATAGATATTCTTTGTGACGAAGTGTACGGAATTGATGCAGGGATTATGAAGAAAATATGTTGATTTGTGCTTTAAATTATATATAGGAGTTGGTTACAGTAGAATACACGGTAAAATTAAGATTGAAAGTATTAAATACAATTCAAATAACAATCTTTGGCAGAGTATTATGAGAATCATGATGTGGCGCATTTGAGAATAAAACTTCAATGCGCTGCATCTTTTTTCTTTAAAAGTTTACAAACACACTTGACAATCTGTCTCTGAGCTGACCGGAGGGAAGGGCGTAACATTTGCGACAGGAACGCCCATCAGCAACAGCATGACGGAGCTTTACACCAACATGCGCTATCTCCAGTACGGGACGCTCCAAAGGCTGGGACTTGGGCAGTTTGACAGTTGGGCGTCATCGTTTGGCGAGGCGCAGACCAGCGTGGAGCTTGCCCCGGAAGGTACGGGATACAGGGCAAAAACAAGGTTTGCAAAATTTTTCAACCTGCCGGAGCTGATTGCGCTTTTTAAAGAGAGTGCAGACATTCAGACACAGGATATGTTAAAGCTTCCGGTGCCGGAGGCAGAGTATGAAAACATCGTGCTAAAACCGAGCACATATCAGCAGGACATGGTCAAAGCATTGGCAGAACGTGCGGAAGCGGTGCGCAACAGGCTTGTGGAGCCTTATCAGGACAACATGCTAAAGATAACCAATGATGGAAGAAAACTTGCGTTAGACCAGCGGCTTATCAATGATATGCTTCCCGATGATGAAAATTCCAAATCAAACGCCTGCGTAAACAAGGCTTTTGAAATTTGGGAGCAGACAAAGGAGCAACGGTCAGCACAGGTTATATTCTGTGATTTGTCAACGCCAAAAGGAGATGGTACATTTAATGTTTATGAGGACATCAGGGATAAGCTCATGGCAAAGGGAGTGCCCGAAAAGGAGATAGCGTTTATCCATGACGCCAATACGGAAGCAAGGAAAACGGAGCTGTTTGCAAAGGTAAGAAGCGGACAGGTTCGTTTTTTGCTGGGTTCAACCGCAAAAATGGGAGCCGGGACAAATGTACAGGATCGGCTTATCGCACTGCACCATCTTGACGTGCCTTGGCGTCCTTCTGATATCGAACAGCAGGAAGGTCGCATTTTAAGGCAGGGCAACATGAATGACAGGGTAAAGATTTTTCGGTATATTACAGAAAATACGTTTGACAGCTACTCATGGCTGGCAGATCATTGAAAACAAGCAGAAATTCATCGGGCAGATTATGACGAGCAAATCCCCTGTACGTTCCTGTGAGGATGTGGACGAGGCGGCACTTACTTATGCAGAGGTCAAACAGCCAAAAGAAATACTAACGCTTGCAAATGTACTGTTTACAAACTTAAAACCGGAGAATGCAGGAACACCGCCTGATCCGTTTTTTGACCAAGCTGCGCTGTTATGGCTGCAGGCGGCAATTGGATACCTATGGTATGAAGCGCCAAAGGAGGAACAGAACATACCAACACTACTGGAAATCCTTGAAGCGGATGAGGTGAAGGAGGATGATGAAAATTATAAAAATGCTGTAGACATGCTGTTTGAGGAACTCGAACAGAAGAATAAAAAGCATTTTGCGGTAAAGCAAAGAAAAAAATACAAAAAAGCTGCTGGCAAAACGGCAAAATCGATCTTAATTACGCTGGGAGCATACCTTGCGCCGTTTGATATTCCGGAGGTAAATGAGCTTGTACAGTATGATGAGCTTGAGTTTGACACGTTCGGCGATCCGGATCAGAAAAGCATTCTGTATATCATCATCTCGGATACGGATACCACTTATAATTTCCTTCCTGCTATGATATTCACGCAGATGTTTAATGTGCTTTGCTACAAGGCAGACAAGGAAATGGGTGGAAAGCTGAAAACCCCTGTACAGTTTATATTGGATGAGTTTGCCGTGCGCTCGTAAGCGGAACCCATTTGTTCCGCGCGGGCTTGTTTGT